>JAGRIJ010000012.1 GCA_020443295.1 Alphaproteobacteria bacterium
ACATCAACAATCTGGAAGTGGAGCTGATCACGCCGATTGCGATGAACGAAGGTCTTCGCTTCGCGATCCGCGAAGGCGGCCGCACCGTCGGCGCAGGCGTCGTCTCCAAAATTATTGAATAAGGCGCAAAAGCCCTAGAAATGAAATGAACCCCGCCAGTTATGGCGGGGTTTGTTTTTTTGGTCTGAAAAGCCGCTTTTTACTGCTATAATTCCTGAAAAACGCTAAGGCGCAACACGAAACGAGGAAAAAATGCCTATTCGCTTAAGTCTCTTGGCTGTTCTGACACTCTGCACACTCACGGTATCGGCGGGAATTGCGGCTGCGCAGGACAAGTCAGCTCCTCTTCCGGGAAACCCGATATTAGTAGCCCCAAGCTACCCCGATGTGTTGCCGTTTTCGAAGGTCGCCTGCATGAATTACGAAGAAAAAGTGGATGCGATATACAAGGGCCAGCATGCAACGAATTTTATGATACCTGTAAGATTGCTGTATACGAGATGCCCGTACTACGACCCCTATGGCGACGACACCTTAAGAGAGATGCTAAAACTTGTCGAGGCGGCCAAGGGAGACGACCCTATGGCGGCGGTAGATGCGATGAAAGACTATAAGGCCCTTGTCCGCAAGCATTTGGGAAATCTGGATGTGGTGAAGATGGCCCTGCAGATAAGCAAGGATGACTCGCGCTTTGGCAATCCGGACTTTTTCCGGGACGTCAGAAAAATGATTACCGGCAGTCTGGAGGATGTGAATCATACCGGGCTGGATCTGAACAAGCCGATACAAATCACGACCTTTGCCGAACAAAATTACATGGTGGCAAAACAGAAAGGGCGCGTGGAAAATAACGAGATAGTTGAAACGGGCGGCGCTTACTACAACATCTATGATTTTATCGGCCCGGATAAAAAGAACTTCTCGCTTTTTCTGGATATCACATACCCTGTTTTGGCTATGAAAAACCGGAAAGAAGAAGAAGAAAAGAAGAAAAAGCTTAATTTGAATATCCAGTAATCAAACGGCGGCCCGAAAGACTTTACGCCTCAGGACCGTTTCCGGGCTTCGGTTTCCAGCTTGACTTTTTCCTGATAGAGAATCTGGATTTTCTCTTGCGCTGATCGCGCAGATTTCAGCCGCTGCTTGATGGCATGAACGGTACTCTCGGCAAAATCGGCGCTCTCTTTCGTCGGGCATAGGACTTTCTCGCCGCTGGCTGCCGGCAAAGGCAAAGATGTGTAGGCGTGGAGAATCAAAACATCTTGTAGAGAGGAAATAAGGTCGGCGAAGGTTTTCCGTTCATTTTCGGAATGCGCGCCGCGCGAGACGTCGTTACCAAAATCGCTGAAAAGAGTTGTACACCGTTGGGTAAGCGCCGTTATCTCGGCACTGTCAGTGATTTCCTGTACCGGTGAAGAAGGCGTATCCTGAGCGGGGAAGGCGGCGGAGTCCGTGTTTGCGCCGCTGCCCGTTTCAATTTTATCAAAACGATCGACGCCGCTTTTCTTCTCGCCGGTTTCTTTGTCGTCCGCAGGTTCGGGGGCAAACTCTATCACCGGCGGCTCCTGCGCAGGAGAAATTTCCGGAGAACTGTGGTTTTCAGGCTTTTCCCTTGGAACCGGCAAAACAGGGGAGTCGATCGGATCACCGCTTTTCTCTTCGCTTTCGCTCTCATCCTCGGTGTCATCTTTTTGAGGCTCGGAATCCCCGTCTTTATTATCGTCAGCGGCCCCGGGTTCATAAGTTTTAAGCTTATCCTTGAGCGTCTTGTTTTCCTCCTCCAACTGGGTGATCTTGCTCTCAAGATAACGCAGTTGCCGCCCTTCTTTTTGCGAAAGCGGAATAGAAAGACTGTTGTCCGGCTTGGCTGTGGAGCAGGAGGCAAGCTGGTCGCGAAGGGCTTCTTTTTCCTTTTCCAGCAGGCTGAATTTCTCATAAAACCCCTGAAGGGTATCGTCATCGACGCAAGCCGTATCGGCGGCAAACGCCGACACGCTGTGTCCAGACAAACACAGCGCCAGCAAAAGCCATCCGAGAAGCGCTACTGACTTTTTCATAATATAAAAACACAAAAACGAGGCAGTATGAATTCACATATCCCCATTTTCACGATACGTAACAGAAAGAAACTCTTATACTGCTACGGGCCTCCTTTCTCCTTTCGCTAACAACTTTCACAAAAACCCTGTTTGTCCAGAAAACCGATCTGGCGCAAAAGGGCATAACTGTTTTTGATAAGGTCCGACTCGATCTGGTATTGCCGCGCCCGGGATGTAAAAAGGCGCTCTTCCCCCTCGATCAGGTTGATTATATCGCCTTCGCCCAGTTGGAATTGCTCGGTACTGAGGCTCTGCAGGTCGGTATTGGCGTCGATCTCGTCCAGAACGACGTGATACTCGTTTTCAAGGGCGAGCAACTGGTTATAGGCGAGCTTTAATTTCTGCATGACATCGCGCTCCGCCCGCTCGCGCCGGTAATCAATCTCGTGCAGCTGGCTTTCGACCTTGCCTTTGGACGCATCGCGGGCGTGTCCGTCAAAAATCTTGTAGCTCAGTTGAAGCAGGGCGATCGCGCTGCGGTCGCGCCCGACTTCTCCGCCGGAATCATGCGACTGGCTCATCTCGATAATCATATTGATTGTGGGCAGGTATTTGCCTTTGACCCCTTCAAGCTGATGCTTCAGCGCTTGCTTGTCGGAAGCATTGATCAGGAAATTTGTATTGTTTTTCTCGGCCATATCCGTGTACCGGCCCAGCTCGATCTCGATCAGGTCCGCAACATCCGGGGATTTTGCGCGGAATTCAGGAAGCTTCCCGGTCAGAAATTCAAGATCAATAACGGCATTGTTCAGGGCGGCCTGCGTATTCTGGTAATCAGAGCGGGCGAAGGCAAGCCGCGACTGCGCGTATTTTTGCTTGGCTTTGCTTTCAGCCCCGGCTTCGACCATCAGATCGATTTTTTCGCAGATCTTGCCAAGCTTTTCGATAAAGGCGTCATACTCCTTGAGCGTATTCTGAAGCCTGTAAACCTCGACATAGGCCTCGATCGTCGTCATGATAATCCGTTCCTGGATCAACTCGGTCTGCAGCTTGGAGGATTCTTCCAGCGATTGGCGGCGCTTCACCTCTTCGTGGCTGGTCGAGCCGTCATAAAGCAACTGGTTGGCCGAAAGGATAAATTCAGCCGAAGGATTGGTATTGCTGCTGCCGACAACGGCGTCAGGGGATACGAAATTGGCGGGGTCGTTATATTCGTCTCCCGCTTTGACCGTAACGTCAACTTGCGGATAAAGGATGGATTGCGCCTCCTGTGTCGAAAAAACAGCCTGCTTTTCCTGTTCCCGCGCGATATTGATTTCTGGGTTATTGTGCAGGGCAAACAGCATCACGCTTTGAAGCGATAACTCAACCGTATCGCCTTCGGCAAAAGACGGTGTCGGGCTGGCCAAACACAATAACGCCAGCGCCGGAATCACCCTGCGCCACAAAAATCTAAGCGGAATGAAAGATTTATGAATCATCAATTTCCACCACGATCTTGAGCCAGTTATAACTGTCATCAATACTTTCAGGCTTGGAGTACTCAATATTGACTTGTTCCGTTGGGATGGAGCCGCGGATCAGAACGTTGCGCACATTCAGGGAACGCGCCAGGCTCACCTCCCGTGAAACGGAGATGGTCTGCGCGTTCGGGTTATCGCTGGTTAACAGGCGAAAAGTAAGTTTTTTACCATCACTGTGTTTGAGCACGGCCTGCATATAGGCTTCGACGACAGCAATGGTTTCTTTGGAAAGCGTAATATCGTTATTGTTAAACATGATAACCAGGTTGTTATCCTTGCTGACATTCGTCCTTTGCTCGGTTCCCTGCACGGTATCGGATCGAACCTGTTCCAGAACTTTTTCCAGCTCGTCAATCTGGATATTAAGGGCGGTATTTTGATGTTGCAGGGTTTCTGTCTTGTTCGAGAGGTCATCGACAATTGACTCGTATTCCAGCTTATCCTTTAACTGGTCAACCGTAATATTCCCGGATAGAAGCTCGGAAAGCTTGTCTTTCAACTCGGTAGAAACGATCTCCGCAAATTTTTTCTCGCTCTCTTCCTTCAGCTTTTTCCTGTATTCGATGTTAAGCGCAAACATAACAATAGACGTGATGAGCATGAAAAAAAGGAACATGATCATCACGGAAGAAAGAATATCAACAAAGCCTGGCCATGCTATCGCGCCGGCATCATCGTCGCGGCGATCTCCGGACATTGCAGGTTAACTCCTTACGTGGGAGAGCCGTCAGATCCCGGCTCTCTCGGTTCTGTGCTTCCATTTGTTTCATGGTTTTCAAAGACTGACATATAGGCGCCGACATTGTTTTGGCGGATTTCTTCCAGAATGGAATTCAGTTCCCACACAAGGTTCGAGAAAACGGCCACATTGTCCTCTTTCTGGCTCTTCTCCCGTAATTTTTCAATTTCCACGACCAGACTGGACTGAACCTGGCTAAGAACTTGAAATGTTGAGTTCACTTCCTGCATCTGGTTGGTAAGTCTGCTCAGCCGGTCGATTTGCTGCATGGCAATCTGGTCGCCCGACGCCCTCGAACTGGCCAGATGGGCGTTGATTTCAACCAGCGTGTCCCGGATGCTCGAATTCAGGCGCATCGAAGGCTCGATATTCTTGGTGATGTACTGAATGGACTCTTTGACAACTCCCATCCGGGTACTCATCCGCTCGGTCGCCATGAAAATATCTTTCTGGTAATCGTAAATCTTCTCGGTCTGATAAGCGCTTTTCAGCATCGCTTCGGTTGACTTCGAGAGCGCCAGCATGATCTGCCCCATTTTCTGGTTGGTCTTGCTCGAAAGATAGACAAAACCGGCCAACCAGGCCTTCAGGTCGTCGGATTTAGGAACCTTCTGGCCTTTGGTTTTTTCCTGCAGCACGGGGTTAAGCTTGGGGATCCTCAAATCGATCCAGCGGCTGACTTCCTCAACGAAATTATTCTGGGCCTGCCCCGCAAAAAAGTTAAGGAAGCCCAGAAAAAGCGAACCTGAGAGGCCGAAAAGGGACGAACTGAAAGCGATTCCCATGCCTTGCAGGGGAGCGCTGATACTGCCGATAAAAGAACCGAGATCTTGCCCTCCTGAATCGGTCCCTGCGGCGTCAAAGGACTGTGAGACCGCGCCCATAGCCTCGCCAACCTTGTTGATCGCGCCCAGCAATCCCCAGAATGTCCCGATCAGCCCGAGCATAACGAGAATCCCCGACAGGTAACTCACGACGTTGCGTTCGTGCCTCATTCTGGACCCGAACTTGGATTTGATCAGCCGCGCATCGTTATCGGTGAAATTCAGGTGCCCGTAAACCGACAGGTTTTCCAGCGCGGAATGCATGTTCTGGATATTGAGCATGGACCCGTCCGCTTTCAGGCCGCCCTTCAGTCTTTCCACGGTTTCTGGCCCGGTTTCCCCCGAATCCTCGATTTTTTCTATTTTTTTAAGGTAATGCAGGGTCCGGTAAAGGTCGTAATTATTTGAAAAAGCTTTATAAATCGCGCAAAAAATGACCAGAAAAATAGTTGAATTCAGCTCCGGCGCCGTAAAAAACCCGCTGGAAAGCCTCTCCCTGAGCAAGTAGCCCAGTGTAAAGAAGCCGATAACGCACAAAACCATGGCTGGGGTAATCAGATGAAAGAAGGCCACATGAATTTTGTTGGAGTGGGAGTTATAAGTATCTGATTCCATTGGAGTATCTTCGAAATTGGTAAGGGCAGGGTCTTAGGTCGGGAAAAACAGAAAAAGCAAAGCAGAAACATGTACTTGAAACATGATAGGCCCGCGCCGGGACAAAGACAAAAAGTATCAACCCGTCTTCCCCAGAATTCTTTGAGGGCCAAAAAACGGGAAACCCCTAAAAATTAAGATAAAATTTAACTTAGAAACCTAAAATAAGGGATGGAACGTTCATGTTTTAGGGGATTTTTCCCATGACACTCATTTTAGACGCCTCTATGCCCGGCCCTTCTGAAAAGAAGACGCTTCACGTGCGCCCCGGGGATACAATCGACTTTAAAGATCTTGCTCTGGAAAAAGTGTTTGTCGATATCCTCGGTCCTGACATCATCGTGACCGACGGGCAAACTGGCGCGAAGCTGATCTTTCCAAGCTTGGGCCTCATTCTGTTTTCGAAGGATGATGCGCCCGTTATGCTTGATCGGGGGGAAACCCTGACCGCGCAGGAGCTTTTGAGCAAAGTCGGGCGGGTCCATAACATCACCTCCGAGGACTATGTCAGCTTTACAAGTATCGACCTTGACCCCGGAAAACATGACGTTAACGACGATAAGAGCAACAAGGATTCCAAGGAAGAACTCCTAGTAGATAATGATCTGGCGATCGTGATGGTGCAATCGCTCCAGCAGCCCCAGAAATCGGGGGCTGACCCTGAAATGGCCAAGAAAGAGGTTGAGGAGATCGATACGCTTCTTGATTATCGTTCGACCGTAAACGACGATGCACACGGAACCCCCTATCTCTCCCCTTTGAAAGTTTCGCTCGATAAAAGCTCGGCCCAGCAACAGCCCCCGGAACCAGGTCCGGAACCCGATGGTTCGGCGCGCACGCGCTTTGATTTTGATGCGCGTATCTTGCAGCTTGCGGCCGTGGAGCCCTCATCCGGGGCGGATGTTCTCGGCGGGGGCGGATCCGAACTTTCGGCCTTCGATCCTGGGAATGCGGCGCAATATCTCTCGCAGGAAACAATTGACAAGTCAGGGGATAATTCAGGCCTGACAATCTATGCTGATAACCCGACCTTTTTCGACAATACGCACGGCGCACGGAACATCCAGTTTTCCCCAAGCTTGCCCGATGATTACAACATCACGGAAGTCAAGATTACCATTCAGAATATCACAGGAACCGTCACGCCCGCAGATTTCGCCGTCTACGGCATTCTCCATGACGGGGCAGGTTTTAACGAAGTGGCGGCGACCTTTGATCCGATGACGGGGACTTTCTCTCTCCCTTTGGCGGCCATCCAACCGGATGGGCGCGGGGACGTTAACATCGCTTTGGTCTATGATCAGGGTTTTGCCGGAGATACGTTCGAAATCGTTCTTGAATCAACAGCAGAGTTTGATTTCCTGAGCGGTTCGCCAGTGCCTGACGAACCTGTCCAGACCCGAAGCACAACCCAGACTGTCAAATTTACCAGCGATTACGCGAGCGAAGGCGGGACGTTCGACTGGTATCTTGAAACCATGCCGAACGATACACGCATATTCACCGGCAACGGAGACGACACGGTCTATGGAGGTATGGGAACGGATATCATCGAAACCAACGGTGGGGACGATACGATTTACGCGGACAGCGGAGACGGCGGCGGCGACGACCAGATCGACGGCGGAGAAGGCGGTGAAACGAGCGGCGATACAATTGTTTATACCGGACGGGCCGAGGCTATAAGCGTCGATCTCGGCGCTGGCGGGGCGGTTGCGGACGGTAACGGCTACTATGACATCACGGTCGGGGTGTCCGGCGAAGTTGATAAGATCAAGAATATTGAAAACATCACAGGGAGTGATGGAAACGATACGATAATTGGCGACAATGATGCTTTTGGCAACATATTGTCCGGAGGGGCCGGAGACGACCTCCTGATGGGGGGCTTGGGCAACGACACGCTTATCGGTGGCGCGGATATTGACACGATCAGCTATGCCTATATCACGGGCAGCGGCGCGGGTATTTCAATAGACTTGGCAGCAGGCATCGTCAACGCGGGAGCCGGGGATGTCGACACCTTGGGCGATCAGATAGAACACGTAATCGCAACCAGCCGCAACGATACGATTATTGGAAACTCGCTGAATAACGATATTGATGGTGGCACGGGAACCGATATCATTGATTACTCCGGACGCGCCGGTACGGGTGGCCTCATCGTCGATTTCAGCACTCTGGATGTTGATGGATTTTCCGTGCTGACCTTCGGGAGCATCGCTGAGCAGGATCGCCTGAAAAATATTGAAAATCTGACTGGAACGGCGCAGGGGGACAATATCACCGGCGATGCGGGCAATAATATTTATCTTGGCCTGGCAGGCAACGACACGATCCGCGGCGGCGGCGGCGATGATACGATCAGCGGCGGAGACGACGACGATATGCTCTTTGGCGATGCCGGAGATGATGTGATCAGCGGTGGCGCAGGCGTGGACGTAATCGATGGCGGTACGAACACCGCTGCAGGCGATACGGTGGATTATAGCGCGGAATCCGGCGTCTTGGACGTTGATCTGGGAACGGGAATCGTTGCTCAGGATGGCGCGGGCAGTTCCGATACCGTTTCCAATATCGAAAACGTGTGGGGCGGTAGCGGCACCAACACGATACGCGGGAATGCCTCTGATAACGTGATGACCGGCGGCGCAAGCACGGATAATTTCTACGGATCTCTTGGCAATGATACCTTTACCGGCAATGGCGGCACAAATACGCTCGATTATTCCGAACTCCCTTCCGGAACCGTGGATGTACAGTGGAGCGGCGCCGCCACTAATACCGTCAACAAGAGCGCGGGCGGAACGGATAGCTTTACAGGTGTGCAGACAATTAACGGCAGCCTGGGAACCGATACCCTGACGCTTCTCGTGGCGGGCTTGACGGTCCAAAGCTCCGGCGCATACTTCTCGCCCGATGGCCTGGCCACATTGATCGGTGTTGAAAATGTCGAAGGCTCCGGCGGAACGGACACCATCTACGCCATGAACACGGGCACCATCGACAATGTCATTCATGGGAACGGCGGCAACGACACGATTTACGGCGGCGACGGCAACCATACGCTCGACGGCGGCAGCGGTACGGACATCCTGCGCTTTAACACCGCAGCCGCGATTACGTTTGACCTCACTTCCTCAACTGCCTCCTTCTCGTCCTACACAAACACTTTTTCCGGGTTTGAGGAATACCATCTGGGGTCTGGCGGAGACACGATTTACGGTTCCGCCGGAAATGATGGCAGGGTTTATGGCGAAAACGGCGATGATGTCTTCTACAGCAGCGACGGGATAGACTCCTTCAATGGCGGCGGCGGAACGGACACGATGAACTTCAGTCTGGCAACGCAAGGCGCTTATTTTGATCTGTCTTTCTCGCCCGGCGGAGAAATTCAAAACGATGGTTTCGGACACACGGAAACCATTTCAGGTATTGAAAACGCGATAGGATCCAATTTCTCTGACTTTTTGGTCGGGGATGCGAATGCGAATACCCTGGATGGCGGCGCTGCCGATGATTACCTCTATGGGGGAAGCGGCGCAGATACCTTGATTGGTGGTACGCAGGATGGGGTCGCTTTAGGCGGGGACTGGGTGGATTACTTTGATTCTCCCGGATCTGTGACCGTTAATTTGACAACCGGTATCGCCAATGACGGCTGGGGGTTTGTCGATACCTTATCGGGCATCGAAAATGTTTTCGGCTCTGCAAATGCCGACTTCCTGACCGGCGATGCGGGAGATAACTACCTCGCCGGATACACCGGAAGCGATACGTTTTACGGTACGCTCGGAAACGATAGGCTCGAAGGGGACGGCGCAAATGACTCCGTCTATTACACGACGCTGCCCTCGGGAACGATTTCGGTCAATTCTGACTTGACGGTGACGAAAACAGCAGGTGGAACAGACACGCTCTCCAACATAACACACGTATACGGAACCGCAGGCGTGGACTCGATTACGCTGCTAAGCGCTCTGACCGTGCAGTCCAGCGGCGCGTTCTTCTCGTTCAACGGCTTTTTGACCAGAATTCAGGTTGAAAATGTGATCGGCTCGGCAGGCAACGACACCATTTACACGATGACGACCGGAACAAACAATAACTCTATATACGGAAACGCCGGAGACGATACCGTGATTGTTGGCAACGGCAACCATTTCCTCGATGGCGGGTCCGGCGGCGAAGTCAGTGGCGACCTGCTGAATTTGACAGGCACAGGTTCGAATACCACCCTTAACCTTTCCGCCTCTACGGCCACCTTTGGCGCTTACACCAGCACATTCGCTAATTTCGAGCGCTACCAGCTCGGCAACGGCACCAACACGATCACGGGATCGGCAGGAGCAGACGGCCTTGTAACGGGCGGAACCGGGGCGGACACGTTCTTTGCAAGCTCGGGCATAGACAGCTTCAACGGTGGAGCCGGCACGGATACCTATGACTTTTCGACCGCAACGAACGGCGTGAATATCAATATGACGCTGGGAAGCGGCCAGGTGATAGATGACGGCTTCGGCTTTACGGAAACGATCTCGAACGTAGAAAACGTCAACGGCTCAGGCTTTGACGATATTATTACCGGAACCACGGGTAATAATGTCCTGAACGGCAATAACGGGAACGACACGATCAACGGGGATGCCGGGAACGATACGATCAACGGCGGTTCGGGCAATGACACGATCGACGGGGGCTCAGGCAACGACACGATCGACGGCGGTTCGGGCAATGACAACATCATGGGCGGCAGCGGCGATGACACGATTGTCGGTGGCACAGGCGACGACATAATCGATGGGGGCACGAATAACGCTGTAGGTGCAGCATCGGGCGGTGACACTGCGAACTATAGTTCATCGAGCACCAGCGTGACGGTAGACCTAAGTGTAGTCGGCGTGAACGCGACCGGAACCAGTATTGGTAACGATACCCTTACAAACATTGAGAACATCAACGGCGGTTCGGGCGATGACGTCCTGCGCGGCGATAACAACGACAACCGCCTGACCGGAAACAATGGCAGTGACACCTTGAACGGCCGGGGCGGGAATGACTTCCTGTATGGCGGCAACGGCGACGATACCCTGATTGGCGGTGCCGGGAACGATACGCTGGACGGGGGCGCAAACTTTGACACGGCGGACTATTCCACGGCTGCCGGTCCCATTACCGTTAACCTCGCCACAGGGGCTGTCAGTAACGACGGTGATGGCGGTACCGATACGCTTGTATCGATTGAATCAATTATCGGAACGACCGGCAATGACACGATCAGCAGCGCCCATAATAACTACACGCTGCTGGGCGGCCTCGGTACCGATACCCTGAACTATGCCTTCACCACCCAGGGAATAACGGCCAACCTGAACGGTTTCGGCTCCACGATCACGGGAACGATTAACAAGACCAACGGTGCGGCGGTAACGACGGACAGTGTGACCAGCTTCGAAAGCTTCGTTGGCGGAACCGGAAATGACATCTTTACGTTTAATACCGATGCGATCTCCCTGCTGGGCACCGTGAACGGCGGCGCAGGCTCCGACCGTCTGAACATCAATGACAGCCTGAGCGGAAATAACCTGACCGATAACGGAATCAGCGGAAACACGATTGCAGGGGTTTTCAGCAATATCGAGGAATTAAACCTGACCGGCGCGACCGTCGACGGCAATTACGACGGGCCGGACTACACGATGTCCAACGATGCCGACGACTTTGATCTGACCCAGGCCAACGTCGAAGCTCTGGTCGGCGTGGGCGGAACGCTGAATCTGACCGTAAGCACTACGTTCGACCTGTATATCAATGGCGCCACCAACATGGGCGGGGGTGTGTACAAGTGGGGCACGACAACCGTGAACGTCACGGCAGTTTAAAACTGCAGGGACAACTGGCCGCGTTGCGTTGTGAGCTTTAACGTTTTCTGCTAATCTCAGACAGTTAACCGGTTGCAGTATGTAACGGCGTGTTCACGCCGTATTTTCCGTTTATGGCTAGAATGAGCACACAGGACAGGGCAAGGGATAAGCCCCGCACACCCCCGCAAGTGGAGGCAAAGTCAGGCCGCGATCCGCTTCTTGAATGTTTTCGCTACACTCTATCCTTGCAGGGCGTCGTTCCCGACCTCTCATCCCTGCTTGAAGCTATGCCTTCCGCAGGAGAATATATCGAACCCTCCGATCTCCACCGGATCGGCGAAAAAATGAATGTAAACATTCGTATTAAGAAGATCCCTTTCGGGCTTCTCAAGGAGCTGGTAACCCCCGTGATACTGCTGATGCAGGACCGTAAGGCCGTGGTCTACCTGCCCGGGGGAAAAGAACCCGGAAAGCTGTACTCACCGGAAACGGGTTTATCGGATGAAAATCTCGAAGATCTTCGCAATGCTTATCTCGGTCACGCGGTTCTGGTCGCACCAAAAGGCAAGGATCACGAAAAAACCGAGCATATGTGGAAGCAGGGAGCGGTGGATTGGTTCTGGGAACCAATCCGGGCATACTGGCCCGGCTACGCCGAGATTATTGCCTGCTCGTTTTTTATCAACCTCTTCGTCATTATCTTTCCCCTTTTTACGATGAACGTTTACGACCGCGTCGTTCCAAACTTTGCGGTCGAGACGCTGCATGTTCTGGCTCTGGGGATCACGATGGCCTTCATCTTCGATTTTCTGTTCCGGACAATTCGCGCCTATATCCTTGAAAGGATCGCAGCAAAACTCAGCGTTCGGTTCGACCGCGATCTGATGGCGCGGCTGATAGATCTGCCGCCCGAAGCCATCGCTCTTTCCGTGGGCGAAAAAGCGAATATCTTCAAGGAACTTCAGGGGTTAAGGGATTTTTATTCAACACGCCTCGTTCCGGCTTTCGTGGATCTTCCTTTTACGCTCATGTTTCTGGTCGTGATTTATTTGATCGCTCCCTCCGTTAGTTTTGTTCCGGTTGTCGGAATCCTGCTGATCCTGGGCTTGCAGTTAGGGGTACAAAGCCTGTTGACCCGAAGAACCAAGGAAATGTTCTCCTCCGCTCAGTCCAAATCCGCTTTGATGGTGGAAATGCTGGGCGGCCTGCAGACAATTCGTATGTTCGGAGTATCCGGGGCCCGTTTGCGGCGCTGGCATCACGCCGCCGAGCGTTCGGCGAAAAGTGTAAAGCGCAACCAGTCTTTGATGAATGCGGGAGCCAACCTCTCGAACCTGATCATGACGCTGGTGAATATTTTCGTCGTCTTTTTTGGCGTTTATGCCATTCATGCCGGCCATCTCAGCGTGGGCGGCCTGATTGCCGTGACAATCCTTTCAGGACGCGCCCTCGCGCCTGTAACAGGGGTGGCCGCGGTCGTGGCAAGGCTCAGGCAGACAAAAGACGTTCTCAAAACAATAGACAGCATTTTTTCAGTGCCCGTTGAAAGCGATCGTGTCGCAAATCTTAGCGCAAAAGGACCCTTCACAGGCCGCATGGACCTGCAGAATGTGTCATACAAATACAAGGGGCAGAGTCTGGCTGCGGTTCAGGGCGTCAATCTTTCGATCAGTACGGGCGAAAAAATAGGTCTGATCGGGCAGACCGGGGCGGGGAAATCAACGCTCGCTATGCTGATGGCCGGCCTGATAACGCCTCAGACGGGAACAATCCTTTATGACGGATTTGCCCATGACACGATTCTGTTCTCCGAATTGCGGCGCTCCATCGGCTATGTCCCGCAAAAGTCCTTTTTCTTCTCCGGCACGATCCGCGACAATATTCTTATGGGCGCAGAAGATCTGACCGAGCATGATTTTGCCCAGGCCGCCGAACTCTCGGGGCTGAACATGTATATCCACCAGACGGGGCAGGGATTTGACACTGAAATCGGGGAGGGCGGCGTAAGGCTCTCCGGCGGGCAGCAGCAGGCAATAGCCCTCGCGCGCGCGCTGATCCGGGATCCCTCGATTCTCATTTTTGACGAACCCACAACGGGCATGGATAACCTTCTTGAACAGGCGATCCATCAGAATCTGAAAGTGTATCTGAAGGATAAGACCTTCATCATGGTAACCCACCGCACGACGCTTCTGCCCTTGGTTCAGCGCTTGGTTCTTCTGACCAAGGGACGGTTGACCGCCGATGGTCCCCGGGATGAAATTCTGCGCCGTTTGGGCGCACAGCCCGGGCAATTCGGGGAACGGGCATGACCCAATTCAAGCTGGATAACTTCGACAATGAGAACTGGAATTACCGTCCTTTGCTATACACGGTGATTTCTCTGATGATCTGCTTTTTGACATGGGCGACCTTTTCCGAGATCGACCAGCAGGTTCGCGCCGTCGGGCGCATCGTGCCCTCCGGACAGTCCAAGCTGATTCAGCATCTGGAAGGCGGGATCGTAGACCGCATTCTTGTGAAGGAAGGCCAGCGCGTACAGCAGGGCGACCCGCTCTTTCAGGTCCGCAATCAGGGAGCCGCCTCGGAGCTGGAGGGCAGCCGTATTGCGCTCGAAGCTCTCGATATCCGCACCAAGCGCTTACAGGCTGAACTGGACGCAAAAGATGATTTTTCTCTGGACGACGGACAACTGGGGGACGGGCTGGAGGAAATTGCCAAAAACGAAATCCTGCTGTTTAAATCCCGCAGCCAGGCCTATCACGAAAAAGTCGGTGTTTTTAAGGAACGCGAAAATCAAAAAGCTCTCAAACTCGATGAGTTGAAAGCGCAACTCACAAATTTGCAAGCGGAGCGCAAAATCGCGCAGGATCAGCTCGCGATAAACGAAAAACTCAAACGTTCAGGCGCGATCTCGGAATCGCGATACCTAGATTCAAAAAGCCGGGTCAGCGATTTTAACACCCGTATCGGCAGTCTGGAAAAATCGATCCCCGTTACCAAGGCGGAGCTTGAGGAAGTCAGGCGGCAGGTTAAGGAACTCTCTCAACAGCAAAAGACCGACATCATCGATGAGATGAACAAGGTTGAACTCGACCGCCAGAGATTGCAGGAAAAAATTAAGGCTGAAAAGGATCAGGTCGACCGTACGGCGCTTTTTGCACCTGTTACAGGACTTGTGAATAAGATCTATATCAATACGGTAGGCGGGGTCGTGAAACCCGGTGCCGTTCTGGCGGAAATCATCCCTCTTGAGGATAGTCTGATCGTCGAGGCGCGCATGCAGACCAAGGATCGCGGCCTGGTCTGGAACGGTCTTCCCGCGAGCATCAAGGTTACCGCCTACGATTCCACCATGTACGGCCGCATCAGGGGCACGATCACTGAAATCAGCGCCGATAGTTTGACGGATGATTCCGGTGCGGTCTTCTACCGCGTGAAAATCACCCTCGATCCGGAATCATTGAAAGGATTCCAGCCGATTTATCCCGGCATGAGCGTGGAGGCAAATATTCTTTCCGGCAAAACGTCCATTCTAAGGGCGATCTTCAAGCCCTTGCTGCGCCTCCAGCAGAACGCCCTGCGCGAACCGTAACAAACGCGCAAAAGATTCCGCTGTGCTGTTCTCTTTTTTCGCTTAAAGTCACGGCAAACATTTGCTATGCCTAGAATTGTTCATTTAAAGCGTGGGAGAAACAATGATCCTGAAAACGGCCCTGCATGAGGCGCATGGGGCACTCGGAGCCAAGATGGGTCCGTTTGCCGGCTACGATATGCCGCTCTATTACAAGGAGGGCGTTCTCAAGGAGCATGAATGGGTCCGCTCTTCAGCGGGCATTTTCGATGTTTCGCACATGGGACAGCTAATCATGGAAGGGCCGGGCCTTGCCGCGTTCCTTGAAAAACTTACCCCCTCCTCGTTTCAGAACAAGCAGTTCGGCCGCGCCCAGTACACCGTCCTGACCAATGAGGAAGGCGGCATTGTCGACGATCTGATCATCACCCGTCTGGATGAGGAAAAATTCTTTATCGTGGTGAACGCAGGCTGCAAGGAAAAAGACATCGCCTGGATCAAGAACCACATGCCCGCCAGCATAACTCTGGATTACCTGCAGGACCGCAGCCTGATCGCTCTGCAGGGCCCCAAAGCCGAAGCGGTTCTTAACGAACTCTTCGGTGTGGATACGTCCGATATGCCCTACATGTTTATCATGCCGGATGTCGATATTCTGGGAGAGAAAGTTCATATCTCCCGCCTCGGCTATACGGGCGAGGACGGCTTTGAACTCAGCGTGCCCAACGATGATGCTCTTGAAGTCTGGAATAAGCTCTCGGGGCATCAGGCGCTAAAACCCGTTGGTCTGGCCGCCCGTGATTCTCTGCGCCTCGAAATGGGATATTGCCTGTACGGCCACGACATAGACGGAGCCACTTCGCCCGTGGAAGCCGACCTCGGCTGGGTCATGGGCAAGAACAATACCGGCTTCATCGGCGCAAAACGCGTCCTTGAGGATAAGGAAAAAGGCCCTTCTCGTCTGCGCGTTGGAATACGGCTGATCGATCCGGGGGTCGCGCGGGAAGGTTCGGATATTTTCAATGAAAAGGGCGAAAAAATAGGCTCTTTGACCAGCGGGGGGCCGTCCCCCACGCTGAAAGCCTCGATCGGGCAAGGCTACATCCGGTCCGGATTGGTTAAAACCGGGAATAAAGTGCTCGTAGAGGTCAGGGGCAAAAAACTGGCGGCGGAAATCGCGGACATGCCCTTTATAAAACCCCGCACGAAATCCATGAAAAAGAAAGACGCAGCCTGAAACTGCCGCTTTCTGTAAGACCAATTTATACAATGCGAAAGGCAATGAGGTGAGTATATGAGCGCATTAAAATACACAAAAGATCACGAATGCATTCTGGTCAGGGACGACGTAGTCTGGATCGGCATAACCAAATATGCGCAGGACGCATTAGGGGACCTCGTCTTTCTGGATCTGCCGGAAATCGGCAAAAAAGTCGCTAAGGGCGGCGATGTCGCTGTCGTCGAATCCGTAAAGACTGCTGCTGAAGTTTATTCGCCCGTTTCAGGAGAGGTTGTGGAGGTCAATCAGGCCATGGCCGGTGAACTTGACCTGATCCGCCAGCCCGTGAATGACAATGGCTGGATCGTAAAGGTAAAAGTCTCCGACAAGGCGGCGCTGGAAGAACTCATGGACGAGACGGCCTATAATGAATATCTGGAAGGACTGTCTTGATGCGTTATCTCCCCCTGACCAAAAACTCCAGGCAGGCGATGCTCCAGAGCATCGGTGTCAAGGACGTGGATGCCCTCTATAAGGACGTCCCCAAAGAGGCGTTTATCAAGGGCCTTGCCGACCTCCCGCTCCACAAGGGCGAGATCGAGGTTGAACGCTTGATGGGAGCCTATGCCAATCAGAATAATGCGGCTCCTGACGGTCCCTTTTTTTTAGGGGCGGGAACCTACTACCATCACGTGCCCGCAACGGTGGATTACGTAATCCAGCGCTCGGAATTCCTGACCGCCTACACACCCTATCAGCCTGAAATCGCGCAGGGAACCCTGCAGGTTATTTTTGAATACCAGACGATGATCAGCCGCCTGACCGGGCAGGACGTGGCCAACGCGTCCATGTATTGCGGGTCGACGGCTCTGGCCGAAGCCGCATTGATGGCCATGCGGGTTACCAAACGAAGGAAAATAGCGGTAGGCACGGCCCTGCATCCGCATTACCGCGAGGTGCTGAAAGCTTATATGGGCAATTTCGGGGATGTGACGATCGTCGATGGCGAACCGGACGATCAGGCCGCTTGCGTTATCGTCCAGTCGCCGGATTTCTTTGGAACGCCCCATAAGTATGAGAAATGGCGCGAACTCTGCGATAAAACAGGAGCGCTTCTCGTCGTACTGGTGACGGAAATAGTTTCACTCGGTCTTTTGCCGCCTCCCGCCCAGGCCGACATCGTGTGCGGCGAAGCTCAATCAATCGGTCTGGCGATGGGCTACGGCGGGCCGCATTTGGGTTTCTTTGCATGCAAGGAGGCGTATCTGCGCCAGATGCCCGGTCGCCTGTGCGGCATGACCGAAGACGCGGACGGAAAGCGCGGTTTTGTCCTGACCCTGTCAACGCGCGAGCAACATATCCGCCGCGACAAGGCAACCTCGAATATATGTACCAATCAGGGTCTCTGCGCTCTGGCTTTTACGGTTCATCTGGCCTTGCTGGGAGAAGAGGGGTTCCGCCGTCTCGCGCGCCTGAACCACGAAGCGGCCTGCCGGCTGGCGGAGGCTTTGTCCTCGGTCGGGGGAGTAAAGATCGAAAACGAATCCTTCTTCAACGAATTCGTGATCGAACTGCCCGGACCTGCGAAGCCGTTGGTTGAGGAACTCGCCGGGAAAAACATAATCGCCGGGTATCCTCTGGAAGAGAAAAGACTGCTTGTTGCCGCCACGGAAATGACGACGGCAGAGGACATCAGGTCTTTTGCAAAAGCCTTGAAAGAAAGTCTATGAACATTATGACGGCATTCTTTTCCTCTTCAGCATGGTCGGGACGGCCCTGGCCCGGAACGCTCGTCAGGTCTGTTGGCTTGACGCGGTACCGGATGGGAAGGAATAACGGATGAGCTCTTATCAGGGATTTATTTTGTTTTTCCTTGGCCTTCTTCTCGGCCTGTCCATATTCGGAGCGGTCAATTTCTTTGCGCCCAAAGAGACGACGAAAAAATATTTGCGTTGTGAAACCGAAAGAAGAGAAACGAAAATCGGTCTTATGATAGATGAAAAAAACAGGGTTATAACCTTGGAAGGACGGGAAATAAATCCTGAAATGATCAAGACATTTTCAGAATCCCTGATTTACGCCGAATGGAAACACAGCAAGGGATCAACCTCGGTTAATCTGGATCGGCTGACTGGAATTTTGGAAATTGCCGAAATGGGAAAATCAGGCAAGCAGGACAGCATGCAACAATTCACGTGCGCGCACGTGGTTCAAAAATTTTAGGAGTACGTAACAGTGAGCGCAGAAGCAAAAATAACGAAAGCGGTAACGGATATGCAGGAATCACCGGGGAAGGCAAAAGCCGAGAATAAAGGACTCCATTATGAGGAAAACCTCCTCTGGGAAAAGGAGTTTAGCGACCGTCCGGGCGTCGATCTGCCCGAAACCGAAGGGCTGCCCCTGAGAACGGGAATGAAAGAACGGGGGCGCATAGGATTGCCGCAGCTCAGTGAGCCTCAGGTATTAAGGCATTTTGTTCGTATGAGCACGTGGAACTATTCGATCGATCACGGTTTCTTCCCGCTCGGTTCTTGCACCATGAAGCATAACCCGCGCCTGAACGAAAAGACCGTGCGTATGAAAGGCTTTGCCCATATCCATCCCATGCAGCCCGAAAGCACAGTTCAGGGAGCACTGAAAGTCCTCCACGAATTACAAAACTGGCTGGCTGAGCTGACGGGGCTTCCGGGCGTCTGTCTGGCTCCTGCGGCCGGGGCGCACGGCGAGCTGGCAGGCATGATGACCATTCGCCGCGCCCATGAGCTGAACGGTCAGGAACGTCGCAAAGTCGTTCTCACTCCCGACTCTTCTCACGGAACCAACCCGGCGACGGCGACCATGTGCGGTTACACGGTCCGTAACATTCCGACCAAGGAAACCGGGCGCCTCACCCTCGAAGCCTTCAAAAAAGCGCTTTATGAAACCGACCCGGAAGGCGCCGATATTGCGGGCATGATGGTAACAAACCCCAATACCTGCGGTCTCTTTGAGACAGAAATTCTGCAAATTGCAGACCTGCTGCACAAGGCGGGCGGTTACTTCTATTGCGATGGAGCGAACTTTAATGCGCTCGTCGGCAAGGTCCGTCCCGGTGACTTCGGTGTCGATGTCATGCATATCAACCTCCACAAAACGTTCTCCACGCCACACGGCGGGGGCGGTCCCGGTTCCGGGCCGATCTGTTGCACGGCCGAGCTGGCCAAGGCCATGCCGGTACCCACCGTTCTGAAAGAGGGCGGCAAGTACAGGCTGGAAACCGCAGAAGACCGGCCTGAAACTCTGGGCCGCCTGAAAGCCTTTCAGGGCCAGTTCGGAATGCATGTCCGTGCCCTGACATATATGCTCTCGCATGGTGCCGACGGCTTGAAGCAGGTTTCGGAGGATGCCGTCCTCAACGCGAACTATATCCTAAGCCAGCTTAAAAACGATTATCACGTTCCCTTCGCCGGCCCGTGCATGCACGAATGCATGATCACGGATAAACAGCAAAAAGAGGCAGGCGTAACCACTCTCGATATTGCTAAGGGATTGATAGAACGGGGCTTCCATCCGATGACCGTTTATTTCCCGTTGGTGCTTCCCGGCACGATGCTGATCGAACCGACTGAAACCGAAAGCAAGGATTCTCTGGACCGCTTTATCACCGTCATGAAGGATTTCGCCGCGGATGTTCGCACCGGGAATACGGATATCTTCCACGACTACCCGCTCTCCTCGCCGCGCCGGAGGCTCGACGAGGTACAGGCCGCGCGCAATCCGGTCTTGAAATGGAAAGATCAGGCGTAGCTAGATCTGCCAGTTTTGCTTTTCGTTTTGATAGTGCAGCACCGTATCGACGATAATGCTGATCAGAAGGGTCGGGTCTTTATCATGCTTGGACAGGCAGCGGGAGATATTCAGCTTGTCGCACTCTTCCTTTGATATTTTACGCATATCCAGACCGGTCAGAAGGATGACGGGCGTGGTAATCCCCATCAGCCGGATTTCCCGAACGATATCAAGGCCGGACTTCCCCTGGTCGAGCTTGTAATCGACGATATAGATATCGTGCTCGTTCTTTTTCATTTCCCGCAAGCCGTCCTCGAACGAACCGGCCCAGTCAATTTGATGACGGAAATCCTGCCCGGTTTCGAGACTCATCTTTGTAAGGATGAAATCCGTCTCCGAATCATCGATCATAAGGATTTTCATTATATCTTTGTCAGGACCATTCACCGAGGGTTTCCCTATAATAATGGCGTCAAACGCGGAACCAACTCAGGAGACATACACGCCTAACAGGCTAACGGCCTGCAGCATTTCTATTATAACTTTTATACCGGGCAAACAAACAGAATATTTTTTGACATAAATAGGTACGCACGGCAAATTTTTGCTGGTTTTTGAGTTTCTTTTAGTGTACGAACGTCTATCCCCTGAAAACTGATCTGGTAAAAAACGGCAAAAGCCGCCGCGACACAGATCAATGAGGGGAGGAGATAAGCAAGCGTTTATCAAGGATTACAAGGGAATTTTAGAGGAAGAAATGGCAAAAACGGGACCCGTGGAATACTTGCGGCAGGTCAGAAACGAAATGAAAAAAGTGACCTGGCCCTCCCGTCAGGAAACCACGGTCAGTATGATTGCGGTTTTCATCATGGTCTTTATGGCTTCGACCTTCCTCTTTTTCGCCGATCAGATGATTGCCTATCTGGTTCGTGAGATTATGAGCATAGGGCTTTAAACTGGGAAAGGATAACGCAAATGGCCATGCGCTGGTATGTTCTGCACGTATACTCGGGCTTTGAAAGCAAGGTGGCCGACGCCATCCGCGAAAAGGCAAAAAAACAGGGCCTCGAGGATATGGTCGAGGAAATCCTCGTCCCGATGGAAGAGGTTGTCGAAGTCAAGCGCGGACAGCGTGTGAATGCCGAACGCAAGTTTTTCCCCGGTTACGTTCTGGCCAAGCTGGATATGGATGATAATGTCTGGCACCTGATCAAGAACACCCCGAAAGTCAGCGGTTTCTTGGGCGCCGGCGGTAACAAGCCCGTCCCGATCAGCGAAGCGGAAGCGCAGAGAATTCTCAAACAGGTTCAGGACGGCATAGAACGTCCGCGCCCGTCTGTCATCTACGACATCGGCGAGGAGGTGAAAGTCACCGACGGACCGTTTGCCTCCTTCAACGGCTTCGTGGAAGAGATCGACGAGGAGAAGGCCAAGCTCAAGGTCTCGGTTTCCATCTTCGGTCGGGCCACGCCCGTCGAACTGGAATTCAGCCAGGTCGAGAAACTCTGATTCGCAACATTACGGATTTTTGCGTTTGTCCTTGAAAAAAGCCCAGACTTCCTCGGCCATTTCAAAATCCTTGTTCTGCGGTCCGACAAACATCGTATAGAAAGAGCGGTAATGGTGGCTCAGGCTCGGTTCCGTATGCCCTCCGCCGGTCACTTTGATCAGTGCCACGGGAACAGGCCCGTGATACATATATTTAACCGCCGTACTATCGTCATCAGGATCATGGTCGGGAAAAGAGAATATCTCTGGCTTGTTGGACTCTGCGCCGTTATGTTTGATCCACCAGAGAACGGAATCATTCACCGAAAAAACGCTGCCCCGGTCAGATTGGCGGGCATTTTTCTTTTTCCCGACAAGCCCCCCGGCGTAAGGCATAATAGGATCCTCCGTCCCGTTTATGAACAGAATAGGCACCTTTCCGGGGCCGGCCCTGCATTGGCTCTTTGCAGGCATGGCGGCCACCACGGGAGCGGCGGCGGCAATCAGGTCCTGCCCCTCTAGCGCCATGCGGATCGTCAAGTGTCCCCCGTTCGAAGTGCCGGTAACATAAACTCTGGAGGGGTCGACGGCATAATTGTGAACCAGAAAAGCGGTCAGGTCGCGTAAAAACCGGACATCGTCGGTATCCGGGTTGGTACGGGCATCCTCCCGGCAATCATTCCAACCGCGAAACCCGTCTGAGCCTTTAACCCCGTTGGGAATTACGACCGCCAGCCCTTCGCGCTGTGCAATATCAAGCCAGACATTGTAAGGATTGCGCTTGCCCATGGATCCCGTAATCATGCTCGCACGGGCGCCATGCCCTTGCAGGATGATCACAAGCGGCTTTTTCTTGTTCTGAAAGGCTGGGGGGATGAAAAGATCGTACGAACGCTCTATGCCTCCGGAGATCAGTCTCTGATCCTTCAGAAGCCCGTCAGCCGCGAGCGCCGGGAAGCTGAAAATCAAACAGAAAAACAGAACAAAAAAACGTCCCATCACCCGCTCCACATAATCTTGAATTGCTCGGGTTTAAGAACGATCTGCACAAGCGTATTCCCCACCCGGTCCAGAAATTCAACAGTGCAGGAAGGCTCCGGCTCCTCGTGCACATCGACAATAAACCCGTGCTTGCCGCTGACAAGATCATACTCCGGCAGATCGACGCTAAGGGTGATGATATCGTCTTTTTTCATGGGCGGCCCGCATATTGTCCAGTTATTTAGGGGTTTTTGTGCCGGAAGACCTCTATAGTCCAGCTTTCGGATAACGGCAAGGGGACGCAGGGGAGAGGGCTATTTTTTTCTTGCGCGGGTTTGGCCAAAAGTCTATGGTCCCCCCCATTGTTGTGGGAGGCGTTCTCATAAAGCCCATTGGGCGCCGCACCACGAAACCTTAACATTTAAGGAGTTTACAATGGCAAAAAAAATAACAGGTTACATTAACCTGACTATCCCCGGTGGAGCGGCTAACCCGTCTCCGCCCGTCGGTCCGGCCCTCGGTCAGCAGGGCGTGAACATCATGGAATTCTGTAAGGCGTTCAATGCCAAGACGGAAAGCCAGAAAGGTGTTCCCACCCCGGTTGTCATTACCGTTTACGAGGACCGCTCCTTTACCTTCGTCACTAAGACCCCGCCGGCGAGCTATTTCCTGCTGCAGGCCGTAAAACGTGAAAAGGGCGCGAATGCTCCCGGTCGCGAAACGGTCGCACAGGTCAAGAAATCGCAGGTCAAGGAAATCGCTGAAAAGAAAATGGTGGATCTGAACGCCAATACCATTGAAGCGGCGATGAAGATCATTGAAGGCTCGGCCCGCTCGATGGGCATCGAAGTTGTGGAGGGATAAGTCATGGCTAAAGCTGAAACCAAAAAGAAAACCGAGGCCAAAAAGCCGAAAAAACAGCAGGTTGTGGTGGACCGCAACAAATTCTACCCGCTTGAAGAAGCCGTAAGCATTCTCAAGACGGCGGCAAAAGACCGCAAATTTGATGAAACCATCGAAATTGCGATCAACCTCTCGGTCGACACCAAGCACGCCGACCAGCAGGTCCGTGGAATGCTCAGCCTTCCTAACGGTACGGGCGCAAAGGTGCGTGTGGCCGTTTTCGCGAAGGATGAAAAAGCCAAGGAAGCCAAAGCCGCAGGAGCGGATATTGTTGGCGCCGAGGATCTGGCTGAAAAAATCCAGAAGGGCGAAATCAACTTCGACCGTTGCCTGGCGACCCCGGACATGATGGTTCTGGTCGGCCGCGTCGGTAAGATTCTGGGTCCCAAGGGCCTGATGCCGAACCCGAAGCTGGGCACTGTGACCCCGAATATCGGCGAAGCTGTGAAGTCCATGAAGGGCGGGGCCGTTGAATTCCGCGCCGAAAAAGCAGGGATCGTTCACGCCCGTGTCGGCAAAGCCTCCTTCGATGAAGCCAAGCTGGTGGAAAACATCCGTGCTTTCGTTGATGCCATCATCAAGGCCAAACCGGCAGGCGCAAAAGGCAAATACATCAACAAGATTTCCGTCTCGTCCACCATGGGGCCGGGCATCAAGCTTGATCCGGAAAGCGTCAAAAACGCCGCTTAAGACAAAAAGAATCGCATAAAGCAGGCCCTGGAAATTTCCGGGCCTGTTTTTTTGTTTTAGGGGGTTGCAAAAGAAAAAGAGTCACATTAAGAATCGTTCTCAATTAAGAATAATTCTCACTATCATACGAGGCTAGAATGAATTTTACAAAATGGACTCTCCTGTCATGCGCCGCTCTGTCGGCATTGTTCTGCTCCACTCAGGCAAAGGCCGAAGGCTATGCTTTACAAAACCTTGTGGCAAACCGTCAGATATATATGCCTGAAAAGATTGACCCGAGCATGGTCAACGCGTGGGGTATTGCGATCCGTCCGGCAGGAGCGGGCGGACATTTCTGGATCAATAACACCGATACCGGGACGGTCAGCCTCTATATCGGGGATGTCGGAGATAAAAAGCTTTTTCAGGACGACACAAAACTCATCACATTGCCCCCTGCGGACCCGAAAGCGGAGCATTCGGCGCCGACAGGGCAGGTTTTCAACGGGGAGGCAAACGAATTTATCGTAACCCATGATGGGATCACGGGGCCGAGCAAGTTCATTTTCTGCAGCGAAGAGGGCACGATCATCGGCTGGACGGAAAAGAAGAATGACGATGGCACGTTCATCCGCCCGGCCCAAGGGGTGATCACCGTGGATCGTTCGAAGCAGGGCGCGATCTATAAGGGTCTGACCGTCTCGGTCAAGCGGGACGGCGGCAATCTCCTCTACGCGGCGGATTTCGGCAAAAACCGCATCGACATCTTTGATACCGCCTTCAAGTCCGTTGAATTAAAGGACGCTTTTAGCCATCCGGCGGGCATTCCGGCGGATTATGCCCCGTTCAACATTCAGGAACTGGGCGGCACGCTTTATGTAACATACGCCAAACTGACCAAAGAGGCCGGCGAGGAAGAGCAGGGCCGGGGGCTGGGCTATCTGGCGGCTTTTGATTATGAAGGAAAACTGCTTCGGGAGTTTGAGGGCGGAAAAGATCTTGATGCCCCGTGGGGTCTTGCGGTCGCGCCAAAGGACTTCGGCGAAGCCTCAGGCCGCCTGTTGGTCGGAAATTTTGGCGACGGGCAGATCGTGACCTTTGATCTGGACTCGGGAAAACAAAAAGGTGTTCTCAAGCGCGCCGACGGCCAACCGCTGCAGGTCGAGGGGCTCTGGGGCATGGTCTTCGGCAACGGCCAGAGCCTTGGCGCCACAAATGCGCTTTACTTTACGGCAGGCCCGGCGGACGAGGCTGACGGCGTTTTCGGAAAAATCATCTGGGCGGAGTAAAAATCGCCAGAAAAAGCTTGACGGGCAGGTCTTCCTTCTATAAGACCTGCCCTAGTTTTATAAAACCTGTCAGAGACCGCAGGGGCTGATGCTTAAAAAGCCTGCACAGATGGGAAGAATAAAAGATAAAGGCCTTCATCGGGCCGCTTTTCTTCTTTCAGACTGATCCTGACAGGCGGCCAAGGGCCGCTTTAATTGTTTTTGGAATTCAACTTTGAGAGTGGAGAAAAGACCATGGGCATGAGCCGGGCACAAAAAAACGAGGAAATCACTACGTTGAACCAGCGCTTTAACGATGAAGAGCTGGTCGTCGTAACGCAGTATTCCGGCCTGACCGTACAGGAAATTACCGAACTGAGAACCGAATTGCGCAAGCAGGGCGCAAGCTTCAAGGTCATCAAAAACCGTTTGGCCCAGCGCGCTCTCAAAGGCACCAAGTTTGAAAAACTCGAAGAGATGTTTACCGGCCCCACGGGGATCGCGACGTCGAAAGACCCTGTCGCCGCTGCGAAAGTCACCTTTGAGTTCGCCAAGAAAAACCAGAAGCTGATCATTATCGGCGCAGGTATGGGCGAAACGGTTCTCGACCCGCAAGGCGTTGAAGCTTTGGCCAAACTGCCAAGCCTCGACGAAATCCGCTCCAAGCTCGTGGGTCTTCTGGTTGCGGCCCCGACCAAGCTGGCAGGAATCCTGCAAGCTCCGGCGCGCGATATGGTTGGCGTAACAAAGGCTTACGGCGAGAAACAAGGTTAGGTTTTTTGGTTTTAAGGAAATTATGAAGATTTAAGTCTAAGGAGGAAAAAATGGCTGCTGATCTGAATAAAATTGTTGAACAACTTTCTGCTCTGACGGTTCTGGAAGCTGCGGAACTTTCCAAACTTCTCGAAGAGAAGTGGGGTGTGACTGCCGCGGCTGCCGCTCCGGTTGTTGTCGCTGCTGGCGGTGCTGCTGGCGCGGCTCCCGCAGAAGAGAAAGACAGCTTCGATGTCGTTCTCGTTGACGGCGGTGCGAACAAGATCAATGTGATCAAGGAAGTTCGCGCAATTACCAGCCTCGGTCTGAAAGAAGCCAAGGATCTGGTTGAAGCCGGTGGCAAAACCGTTAAGGAAGGCGCCAAAAAGGCTGAAGCCGAAGAAATCAAGAAGAAACTCGAAGCTGCAGGCGCCAAAGTCGAGCTCAAGTAATCTTCTTTCGAAATATAGCGCATTTCCCGCACGCCTGGTTGCAGTGTGGGAAATGCGTGTCTTTTGGTGAATGAAGGTTGACAAACGGCGGGACGATGGTCCATATAGCTTGCAAAATTTCTGAGACAGACGTGAAACCCGTACGCGTAACGGATGCCGCTTTGCGGAAAAACTAGGGAATTAAGCCTGTACGCCCCCTGAAAAGGCGGCGCACAGGGTATTTTTGTTTGCTTGAACAGCAACTTCTGGATTTAAAAGGTGAGAAAATATGTGCCCAGCGAAAGCGAAAACCTCCAAAGAAACGACACAGGCTAACGATATCAGCAGCTTTACAGGCCGCAAAAGGATACGCCGCAACTTTGGCCGGATTCGCGAGGTGGCTCAGATGCCGAATCTGATCGAGGTTCAGCGCAATTCCTACGAACTGTTCCTCCAGAAGGACATCCGCGCGGAAGATCGCGAGCTGCGCGGGTTGCAGGAAGTATTCTCTTCTGTCTTTCCGATCAAGGATTTCAGTGACCGCGCCGAAATCGACTTCGTAAAATACGAGTTTGAAGATCCAAAATATGACGTTGATGAATGTCAGCAGCGCGGCATGACCTACGCCGCCCCGTTGCGTGTCACCCTGCGCCTGTCCGTCTTTGATGTAGACGCCGATTCCGGGTTGCGTTCGATCCGCGATATCAAGGAGCAGGACGTTTACATGGTCGATATGCCGCAGATGACCGATAATGGGACCTTTATCGTGAACGGCACCGAGCGCGTAATCGTTTCCCAGATGCACCGTTCTCCCGGCGTGTTCTTCGACCACGACAACGGCAAGACCCACGTCTCCGGTAAATATCTCTTTTCCGCACGCGTCATTCCCTATCGCGGCTCATGGCTCGATTTTGAGTTCGATGCCAAGGACCTGATGTATGTCCGCATTGACCGCCGCCGCAAGCTGCCGCTGACGACGCTTCTGCGCTGCCTGGATTGCGATGATACCGAAAAACAGCGCAAAAAGGCCGAAGATAAAGGTGAGGATATTGATCCCTTGCTCGTTCAGGGAATGTCCAATGAGGAAATTCTTAAAACCTTCTACGATGTCATTGCCTATACGCAGGACAAGAAAGGCTGGAGAACGGCCTTCAATCCCGACCGCATGCGCGGGATCAAGCTGGACCACGATCTCATCAACGCCAAGACCGGACGTGCTGTCGCCAAGGCGGGAGAAAAGATCACGGCTCGCGCGGCCAGAAAACTGGCTGAAGGCGGCTTGGAAGAGGTCCGCGTAGAGAGCGAAAATCTGGTCGGAAAATTCCTGGCGGTTGACATTTTCGATGAAAAAACCGGTCAGGTGATCTTTGAGGCCGGCCATGAGCTGGAGCAGAAAGATTTCGATAAACTCGCGGAAATGAGCGTCGTCGAGCTTCCGGTTCTGGCGATTGATTATCTCAATGTCGGCCCCTACATTCGCAACACGCTTCTGGCCGATAAATGCGATACGCGCGAAGAAGCGCTGGTCGATATCTACCGCGTGATGCGTCCCGGCGAACCGCCGACGGTCGAATCTGCCGAAGCGCTCTTCCAGTCTCTCTTCTTTGACGCCGAGCGGTACGACCTGTCTTCCGTAGGCCGCGTCAAGATGAATGCCCGTCTGAATCTGAGCGCGGACGACCAGTTCCGTGTTCTGAGCAAGGCGGATATTCTGGCCATCGTTAAATATCTTCACGGCCTGAAAGATGGCCGCGGCGAAGTGGACGATATCGACAACCTCGGTAACCGCCGCGTGCGTTCGGTCGGCGAACTGATGGAAAACCAGATGCGCATCGGTCTGCTCCGTATGGAGCGCGCGATCCGCGAACGCATGTCTTCTGTCGACATTGACACTTATATGCCGCACGACCTGATTAACTCTAAGCCGGCACAAGCCGCCGTTCGGGAGTTTTTCGGATCGAGCCAGCTGTCCCAGTTCATGGACCAGACAAACCCGCTTTCCGAAATCACACACAAGCGCCGCCTTTCGGCTCTTGGTCCGGGCGGTTTGACCCGCGAACGCGCGGGCTTCGAGGTCCGCGACGTTCACCCGACCCATTACGGCCGGATTTGCCCGATCGAAACGCCGGAAGGCCCGAATATCGGTCTGATTAACTCTCTGGCCACTTTCGCCCGCGTCAATAAGTACGGCTTCATCGAAAGCCCGTACCGTAAAGTCGTAAAAGGCAAGGTCACAGATGAAGTTGTCTATATGTCGGCCATGGAAGAAGCGCGCTATGTTATTGCGCAGGCCAACTCTGTGCTTGATAAATCCGGTAAGTTCGAGAACGAACTGGTTTCCTGCCGTCAGGCGGGCGAAAACATCATGGCTCAGCCCGATACGATCGACTACATCGACGTTTCGCCAAAGCAGATCGTATCCGTTGCTGCTTCGCTGATTCCGTTCCTTGAAAATGACGATGCGAACCGCGCTCTTATGGGATCGAACATGATGCGTCAGGCCGTTCCGTTGCTCCGTGCGGCAGCGCCGATCGTCGGAACCGGAATGGAATTCACAGTTGCCCGCGACTCCGGCGCAGCTGTTTCCGCACGCCGCAGCGGGGTTGTCACAAAAGTTGACGCAACCCGGATCGTTATTCAGGCTACGGAATTTGAAAATCCTGATGATCCTGTGGTGGATATCTACAAACTCTCCAAATTCCAGCGTTCGAACCAGAACACCTGTATCAACCAGCGTCCGCTCGTAAAGGTCGGCGATGTGGTAAAGGCCGGTGACATCGTTGCGGACGGTCCGTCTACTGATCTGGGCGAACTTGCACTGGGCCGGAACGTCCTCGTGGCGTTCATGCCTTGGAACGGCTACAACTTCGAGGACTCCATCCTCATTTCAGAGCGCATTGTCAGCGACGATGTCTTCACTTCGATTCATATCGAGGAATTCGAAGTCATGGCCCGCGACACCAAGCTGGGAACCGAGGAAATCACCCGCGACATTCCTAACGTCGGGGAAGAAGCCCTCAAGCACCTTGACGAGGCGGGTATCGTGCATATCGGAGCGGAAGTCGCTCCCGGCGATATTCTGGTTGGTAAGGTCACCCCGAAAGGCGAAAGCCCGATGACGCCGGAGGAAAAACTCCTGCGCGCAATTTTCGGCGAGAAAGCAGCGGATGTAAAAGATACCTCTTTGCGCCTTCCGCCCGGTGCGATCGGAACGATTGTCGAGGTCAGGGTCTTCAACCGCCGCGGCGTCGATAAGGATGCCCGTGCCCTCTCTATCGAGCAGGCCGAAATCGAGCGTCTGGCCAAGGACCGCGACGACGAGCGCCGTATCCTCGAAGACGGGTTCTACGGTCGTCTGGAGCAGATGCTGACCGGGCAGAAAATTGCCTCCGCGCCGAAAGAAGCCAAGCTGAAGAAAGGTGAATCGATCAAGAAAGCGGATCTCGCGGACATCAAGCGCGGTCTGTGGCGCCAGATCGCCGTTGAAAGTGAAAAGCGTATGGCCGAAATCGAGGCCATGACCAAGACTTTCGATGCCGCTGTTGACGATCTGAAAAAACGTTTCGAAAACAAGGTCGAAAAACTCCAGCGTGGCGATGAGCTGCCTCCGGGCGTCATGAAAATGGTCAAGGTCTTCGTGGCTGTAAAACGCAAGATGCAGCCAGGCGATAAGATGGCCGGACGTCACGGGAACAAAGGGGTCGTCTCCAAGATCATGCCGGTCGAGGACATGCCCTACCTTGAAGACGGAACGCCGGTCGATCTCGTCCTGAACCCGCTGGGCGTGCCTTCGCGGATGAACGTCGGACAGATTCTCGAAACCCATCTCGGCTGGGCCTCTGCAAGCCTCGGCAGGCAGATCGGCGAGATTATCGACGCGTTTGAAAACGCCAAGAAGCCGTCCGATCAGGAAATCAAGAGCCTGCACGGCAAACTCAAGGACGTTTACGGCGAGCGCGAGTTCAAGGACCGCGTCAGCTTGCTTGAGCAAAACGACCTGATTGAAATGTGCCGTAACGTAAAAGTGGGCGTGCCCATGGCAACGCCGGTCTTCGACGGAGCGCACGAACATGACATCACCGAACTGCTAGAAAAAGCCGGTCTGGACAGCTCCGGTCAGGTTCGCCTGATCGATGGCCGCACGGGCGAATATTTCCACCGTTCCGTGACTGTGGGTTATATGTATATGCTCAAACTGCACCACCTCGTGGACGACAAGATCCACGCACGGTCCATCGGTCCGTACTCTCTTGTTACGCAGCAGCCTCTGGGCGGTAAGGCCCAGTTCGGCGGACAGCGCTTCGGGGAGATGGAGGTCTGGGCGCTTCAGGCTTACGGCGCAGCCTACACGCTGCAGGAAATGCTCACCGTCAAGTCCGACGACGTAGCGGGCCGCTCGAAAGTCTACGAGGCCATCGTTCGTGGCGAGGATAATTTCGAAATCGGTATCCCGGAATCCTTCAACGTTCTGACTAAGGAACTGAAGGCGCTGGGGCTGAATGTCGATATGAAACAGAGCACGAAGTAAAGCAAAGGACAACTCGAAGATACTAACGATGAAAGCAGTATCAGTTTTTCTCTCGGCTTTGGTATTGGCTGCCGCAATAGTAAGCGGCAGCTTCTTCCTGCGCGAGGGGTTGATGCGCTTTAATGCCCCGCAAGGGATGGTTTCTGTTAAGGGGTTGGCGGAAAAAGACGTAGAGGCGGACCTCGGCGTCTGGCGTATTTCTCACACTGTTAAGGAATGGGACTTGCCGGCAGCCCGTCAGAAGCTTCAGGCAAACCAGCAGATCATTGAAGCGTTCCTGAAACAGAACGGCTTTGATCCTGAGGAATATGCCCGCAAAAGCATAAACTTGTTTCAGGGCCGGGATGTAGTCAGCCAGACAGGCGATACGCAGGAATACAAAAACTATTTCGAGATTACGCAAACCATAACCGTGCGGAGCACAAAGATCCGTGAAATCGAAAAGGCTGCGCAGAATACATTTGCCCTGATTGCACAAGACGTTCTGCTTACCAATTCAGACCCGGTTTACATGTATACAAAACTTAATGAGATCAAGCCGGATATGATCACCGAGGCAACGCGCAATGCACGGGATGCGGCGACCCGTTTTGCACAGGATTCCAGCAGCAAGGTTGGCAAGATCATGTCCGCCGATCAGGGCTGGTTTAATATTTATTCCGCTTATGGAAGTGAAGTAGAGGCCGAGCAGGCTTCTATAGAAAAAAAGTACGTGTAGTGACAACTGTGAATTTCAGCCTGGTTGATTAAAGCCGGGCTTATAAGAGAGAAAAGAAAAGGGCGAAGACGATGAATGAACTGATGAACCTGTTTGGCCAGCCGACCGGACCGCAGAGCTTTGATACGATCCGGATTTCAATTGCCTCCCCGCAGCAGATCAACAGCTGGTCCTTCGGCGAGGTGAAAAAGCCCGAAACCATCAACTACCGGACCTTCAAGCCCGAGAAGGACGGTCTCTTCTGTGCGCGCATCTTCGGCCCCGTCAAGGACTACGAATGTCTCTGCGGCAAGTACAAGCGCATGAAGTACAAAGGGATCATCTGCGAAAAATGCGGCGTCGAAGTCACCCTGACCCGCGTACGCCGCGAACGCATGGGCCACATCTCTCTGGCCTCTCCGGTCGCGCATATCTGGTTCCTGAAATCGCTGCCCAGCCGGATTGGTCTGATTATCGACATGACTCTCAAGGAATTGGAGCGCGTCCTCTACTTCGAAAACTTCATCGTCATCGAGCCGGGTATGACCCCGCTCAAGCCGATGCAGCTTCTCTCGGAAGAGGACTTCTACAACGCACAGGATGAATACGGCGAGGAATCCTTCCGTGCGGGCATCGGTGCCGAAGCGCTCAAGGAAATCCTGTCCGCGATCGATCTGGAGCAGGAGCGCCTGAAAGTCGAGGAAGATTTGCGTGAAACCAGTTCCGAAGCCAAGCGTAAGAAACTGGTCAAGCGCCTGAAACTGGTTGAAGCCTTCATCACCTCCGGCACCCGCCCCGAATGGATGATTCTGGATACGGTTCCGGTCCTGCCGCCCGAACTGCGCCCGCTGGTGCCTCTGGATGGCGGCCGCTTCGCAACAAGCGACCTGAACGACCTTTACCGCCGCGTCATTAACCGGAACAACCGTCTGCGCCGTCTGATCGAACTGCGCGCGCCGGACATCATCGTCCGCAACGAAAAGCGGATGCTGCAGGAAGCCGTTGACGCGCTGTTCGACAATGGTCGCCGTGGCCGTGTCATTACCGGTGCAAACAAGCGTCCGCTGAAATCCCTTTCCGATATGCTCAAAGGGAAACAGGGTCGTTTCCGTCAGAACCTTCTCGGAAAACGGGTGGACTATTCAGGCCGTTCCGTGATCGTGGTCGGTCCCGAATTGAAACTGCACCAGTGCGGCCTGCCCAAGAAAATGGCCCTTGAACTGTTCAAACCCTTCATCCTGCACAAGCTGGAAATCTATGGCATGGCCTCGACGGTCAAAGCCGCCAAGCGCATGGTTGAAAAGGAACGCCCGGAAGTCTGGGACATCCTCGAGGAAGTCATCCGCGAGCACCCCGTTCTCCTGAACCGTGCGCCGACGCTGCACCGTCTGGGCATCCAGGCATTCGAACCCGTCCTGATTGAAGGCAAAGCGATCCAGCTTCACCCGCTCGTCTGTACGGCGTTTAACGCAGACTTCGACGGCGACCAGATGGCCGTGCACGTGCCGCTCTCCATTGAGGCGCAGCTCGAAGCCCGCTGTCTGATCATGTCCACGAACAACATTCTCTCGCCCGCGAACGGTAAACCGATCATCGTGCCGACGCAGGATATCGTTCTGGGGCTGTATTACCTCTCCATCGCCCGCGATAAAGAACAGGGCGAAGGCATGATCTTCCGCGGAGCGGGGGAAATCTCCCACGCGCTTCAGGAAGACGTGGTCAGCCTGCATGCGAAAATCAAGTGCCGCTACCGGGATGTAGATCAGGACGGCAATCCGAAAACGGTTCTTGTAGACTCTACGCCGGGAAGGATCTTGGTATCCGAACTGCTTCCCCGTCACCCTCAGGTGCCGTTCTCTTTGATCAATCAGGTCCTGACCAAAAAGGAAATCATGGGTCTGATCGATATCGTCTACCGCTACTGCGGTCAGAAGGAAACGGTCATTTTCTGCGACCGTCTGATGAAACTCGGATTCCGGTACGCCTGTATCGCCGGGATTTCTTTCGGTAAAGACGATCTGGTTATTCCCGAGGCTAAACATAAATTGGTCGATGCCGCTTACGAAAAAGTCAGCGAATTCGAACAGCAATATATGGACGGTCTGATCACCAAGGGCGAAAAATACAACAAGGTCGTCGATATCTGGTCGCGTTGTACCGACGAAGTCGCGGACGCCATGATGAAGGGTATCTCCAACATCGAAACCGGAAAGCTGAACGCCGTTTATATGATGGCGCACTCTGGAGCGCGGGGTTCCGCCGCCCAGATCCGCCAGTTGGCCGGTATGCGCGGTTTGATGGCCAAGCCGTCGGGCGAGATCATCGAAACGCCGATTATCTCGAACTTCAAGGAAGGCCTGTCCGTTCTCGAATACTTCAACTCCACTCACGGCGCCCGTAAAGGTCTGGCCGACACGGCGCTGAAGACCGCGAACTCCGGTTACCTGACGCGTCGCCTCGTCGATGTGGCCCAGGACGCGATCATCACAGAGCATGATTGCGGCACCGAAGAAGGCATTATGATGAGTGCGGTTATGAACGGTCCGGACGTAATTGTCTCCCTCTCGGAGCGTATTCTCGGACGCGTGCCCGCAACAGACGTGAAAAACCCGCTCTCTGGCCAGTTAATTGCCAAGGCAGGGGAAATCATTGATGAAGTGACCGCCGAACAGATTGAAACCGCAGGCGTGGACGAAGTCAAAGTCCGCTCGGTACTGGTTTGTGAAGGCGAAAATAACGGCATCTGCTCGAAATGTTACGGTCGTGATCTGGCGCGCGGAACGGAAGTTAACATCGGTGAAGCGATTGGCGTTATGGCGGCCCAGTCAATTGGCGAGCCGGGAACTCAGCTCACCATGCGGACCTTTCACATCGGCGGTGCCGCGCAAAAAGGCGCGGAACGCTCCCATGTCGATGCAAACATCGATGGAAAGATCGAAATCCGCAACAAGAACCTCGTCCAGAACTCGGCAGGTGTAACCATCATCATGGGCCGTAACACGGAAATCGTGCTCAAGGACAAGAACGGTTCCGACAAGGCGACCTTCCGGGTTCCTTACGGGTCCCGCTTGCTCGTCGAGGACGGCGCAAAGGTCAAGGCCGGTGAGAAAATGGCGGAATGGGACCCCTATACCCTGCCGATCATTACCGAGAAAGACGGTGTGGCGCACTACTTTGACCTTGTCGAAGGCATTTCTGTAGTCGATCAGGTGGATGAAGCTACGGGTATTTCGGCCCGCCGCGTCATCGACTGGCGCTCGCAGCCTAAGGGCAGTGATCTCAAGCCGCGCATTGCGCTGCTCGACAAGAAAGGCAACATCATCAAGCTGCCGAATGGACTGCCTGCAAACTACGAGCTGTCCGTGGACACGCTCCTTTCTGTCGAAAGCGGTCAGGAGGTCAAAGCTGGCGACATCATCGCTCGTATTCCGCGCGAAACCTCAAAAACCCGCGATATTACCGGGGGTCTGCCGCGTGTGGCAGAGCTGTTCGAGGCCCGCCATCCCAAGGACTTCGCGGTTATCGCTGAAATGGACGGTTACGTCGAGTTTGGCAAGGATTACAAATCCAAGCGCCGCATCATCGTCCGCCCGGTCAGCACAGACGAGGAAGCCCGGGAATACCTCATTCCCAAGGGCCGCCATCTGGCTGTGCAGGAAGGCGACTTCGTCCGCAAGGGTGACCGTCTGCTTGACGGCGCGCTCGTGCCGCACGATATTCTGAATGTTCTGGGGGTTGAGGCTCTGGCCGAATACCTCACGAACGAGGTGCAGGAAGTCTACCGTCTTCAGGGTGTGCGCATCAACGACAAGCACATCGAGGTCATCGTGCGTCAGATGATGCAGAAGGTGGAAGTTACGGCTGTGGGCGACTCCACGTTCCTTGTTGGCGAGCATGTCGACCGCGAAGAATACGAAGCCGCATGCCAGCGTTACATTGAGGACGGCAAGATCGCGCCGGAAGGAAAACCTGTTCTTCAGGGGATCACCAAAGCCTCTCTGCAAACCCGCTCGTTCATCTCCGCCGCTTCCTTCCAGGAAACAACGCGTGTGCTGACCGAAGCCGCCGTTAACGGCAAGGTCGACCGCCTGAATGGTCTGAAGGAAAACGTGATCGTCGGGCGCCTGATTCCTGCGGGAACCGGTGCCTTCATCAACCAGATGAAGCGACTGGCAGCCGAGCGCGACGAGGAAGTTCTGGCCAGTATGCCCAAGCAGGAAAGTCTGGAAGATCAGACCGCCTCTGCGGAAGCATCAGACGAACAGCCCCAGAAGGAAGCTGCGGCGGGTTAGAACGCATACCCGGACAAGAAATTAAAAAAACCCCCGCTCTTTCAGGGGGTTTTTTCATTCTAAGTCTCGGTCCTGTGCCTCAGGATAGAAAGGACGAAAAGCCCGCAAATAAGAATAAGGCCGGCAATGCTCATATATGCTCCCACTTTCTCTTGCCACAGGAAGGGGATCGAGAAATGAAGATCATACGTCCCTTTGGGAAGGGAAACAGAAGCCTGCCCGTAGGGTTCGATTGCCTTGATCTCTAGCGGAGTGTATTCGCCATTCTCACGGGTAAGAAAAGCCTGCCACCCCGCAAAGCGGAATTGCCTAAGGATAAACACGGTCGGCTCCCCTGCCTGAATTTTAAAAGTCAGATTTCTCGGAGCTTGGCTCTGAAGGGAAATTTTTGCTTCAGGTCCCTCGGTTCTCCAGAGGGGCTGCGGCGGTGTCTTTTCAACGAAATCATTGATATTTACAGTCATTTCCTCATTTTTTGGCATGAATTCGCCCGTGAGGATCCGGTGCTCAATTCTGTATTCAAAGAAAGGCATTTCCGGGTGCCATGACTGAATCACGTACCGGGCGGTAAAAAAGGAAATCACTGCAAAAACGGCAAGAACGCCTCCTTGCGCGGCAAAATTAACCATTTTTGCTTTTTGGTTCTGACTCCGTGAAAAAATAAATCCCGCAAACGCGGCACAAAACAGGTCCATGAGGAGAATCATCCGAAAAGGAAACTGTATCTTTTGTAAAGGCACCGCAAAATACCAGATAAAAGAGGCAAAAGGTGTCATGAGAAACAAACACAGGCAGGAAAGAATAAAAAGAAAGATGAAAATGCGTTTCTGGAGTGTATCAAAACGTTCATAAAAAAAAGAAAAGCAGACAAGGCTAGGCAATATGGCGCCAGCAGCCATAAGGAAAAGAAGATTGCAATAGGCTTTATATATGACGGGGCACTGATTTTGAGGTCCGATAAACCAAAGTTTGTAATCATAGAAAGGGCCGCCCCATAAGACATAGGAGCGCACCGTATCCAGAAGGGTTAGCGCGGGAACCAGATAGAGGCCGCAGACCAGAAGGCCAAGGGCGAAGGAAAACACAAGAAAGACGCTCTCAAAAACCATAAGACGCCCTAATCCCCTGCGCGGTTCGTCATGGTGAATAAAGCGGTACCCCAATCCCCAAAGACCCGCAAAAGGGGTAATAAAAACGGCGCTGGGAAGATGTGTAAGCAAAAAAGCCGCATATACGAGGCCGATTTTGGCAGATCGGGCCAGTCTGCTCGTCTCGTTCTTGGGAGTTTGAACGAGATAAAAAAGCAGGGGAACCCAGACGTAAACGGCAAATTCTGCTCCGTTGTTCCGTTCATACATATCAACGAACAGATGATAGGGTGCGGCCATGTAAAGAATGGCTCCGGCAAGCGCTCCCCGGCGGGAGCAGAAACTTGAAAGCCAGAGCCGGCAGGTCAGCCCGGAAAGAAGAAGGAACAACAGGGCGCTGACACACAGGATACTTGTAGTCTGGGCCGGATAGATCAGACCAATGCCATATTCGACATAATAAACCAGGGGCGGGTAGAAGAAGAGATTTGCGCCGCCAAAACCGTGATTAATATTGTTAAGCCAGCGGGGATACAGCTCCCCCTGGTTGATTTGTTCGCGGAAAGCCTCAAACCCGATAATCTGGTTTTTATAATCGTCTCCAATGGGATAGCCGCCATGAAAGACGGCAAGAAAACACAAAAATGCGGCCAACGCCAAAATCCCGTAATCCCGGATTTGGAAGCCTTTTCCCTCTTGAAAATCCATATTGGCAAAACCTTGAAAGACCAAGACAATTTCAGGATATGTGGAGGACGGAAATTCGTAAATGATTTTCTGGCTATGAATGAAGGGATTCTTTGCTTGACACTCTTTTGACCCGCCGTTATAGTCCGCGCCACTGATTACGGATTGGCTGGCTGTAAGCCTTTTCTGTGCCGGAGAATCGGCCGTAAAAGACGCTTAAACGCAGCTGTGGGCTTTATCGAAAAGGCTCCGGGATGAACCGGGAAAGCGTCCAGTAGGTAAAGTGCAACATCCGCTGTATAGCTCGGATCTTCTCTTAGCGCGGACCGGGCGGGCGGATGCTCTGCGGAATACTGCGGGGTCGATTGATGAAACCATCACTTGACAATCCGCAAAAATCCGCGCTACATGCCGCCATCCATAGAATGACGCAACACAGGCCCTGCAGTGGCAGGGTTTTAATTTTGGTTAAATTTAAGGAGTGGGCGATACAATGCCAACCATTCAGCAATTGATCCGCAAGCCGCGGCAAAAGACTGTGAAACGCAAAAAGAACCGGGCGCTGAAAAGCAACCCGCAACGCCGCGGTGTATGCACCCGGGTCTATACGACGACCCCGAAAAAACCGAACTCCGCTCTTCGGAAGGTCGCAAAGGTCCGTCTGACCACAGGTCTTGAGGTCATTTGTTACATTCCCGGCGAAGGCCACAACCTGCAGGAACACTCCGTTGTTCTGGTGCGCGGTGGCCGGGTCAAGGACTTGCCGGGGGTTCGCTACACGATTATCCGCGGAACGCTTGATACGCAGGGCGTGAAAGACCGCAAACAGGCCCGCTCCCGTTACGGTGCCAAACGTCCAAAATAAGCTTTACACAAAGGAACAGAAAAGATGTCACGTCGTCGCAGAGCAGACAAAAGAGAAATTCTTCCCGATCCCCGTTTCGGAGATCTGACCCTGTCCAAATTCATCAACTGTGTGATGGAGCAGGGCAAGAAGTCGACTGCGGAAGCGATCGTCTATGGCGCAATTGAATCCCTGGAGAAAAAATCTTCCAACGAAAACAAAAAGGAAGAAGCGGCCAAAGCGTCGGATCTTGATGATGCGATCTCTGTAAAAAGCCGTGGACTGCGCCTCTTCCATGATGCGCTGAAGAACGTCAGGCCGCGCATCGAGGTTCGTTCCCGCCGGGTGGGTGGCGCGACCTATCAGGTTCCCGTTGAGGTTCGCAATGACCGGGCATTGGCGCTCGCGATCCGCTGGATCATCGATGCGGCCCGCCGCCGGGGAGAAAAAACGATGAAAGATCGTCTGGCAGCAGAACTCTTCGAGGCGGCTAACGAACGGGGCGCTGCGATGAAAAAACGCGAAGACACTCACAAGATGGCCGACGCCAACAAGGCTTTTGCCCATTACCGCTGGTAAGTGCCGACTAGGATCAAACAGATAACGGAACGGAAAAGAATTAGGGTTAAAGAACATGACACGCGAATATCCATTGGACCGCTACCGCAACTTCGGCATCATGGCTCACATCGATGCAGGCAAGACCACGACGACCGAGCGCGTCCTCTATTACACCGGTAAATCCCACAAGATCGGGGAAGTGCATGACGGCGCTGCGACCATGGACTGGATGGAGCAGGAGCAGGAGCGCGGCATTACCATTACATCCGCTGCGACGACCACTTTCTGGAAGGGGCCGGAAAATGGAACGCATCCGGGTGAAATGTTCCGCCTGAACATTATCGACACTCCCGGACACGTGGACTTCACGATCGAGGTTGAACGCTCCCTGCGCGTACTGGACGGCGCAGTGTGTCTGCTTGACGGAAATCAGGGCGTTGAGCCGCAAACTGAAACGGTCTGGCGTCAGGCCGATAAATACAAGGTACCCCGCATTATTTTCGCCAACAAGATGGATAAAATCGGCGCGGACTTCTACGACTGTGTGGCCAGCGTGAAAAAGCGTCTCGGCATTAATCCGGTTGTTCTGACTCTCCCCATCGGTCTGGAAAGCGATTTCGTGGGGATCGTTGATCTGATTAACATGAACGCGATTATCTGGAACGCTGAAACGCTTGGCGCGTCTTTCGATATCGTTGAAATTCCTGCCGATCTTCAGGACAAGGCAAAAGAATACCGCGAAAAACTCATTGAAATGGCCGTCGAGATGGACGACGCCGCGATGGAAGCCTATCTGGAAGGAAAAGAGCCGGACGCCGCAACCCTCAAGAAATGTATCCGCAAGGGTACGATTGCATTCAAACTGATCCCCATGATGTGTGGATCGGCATTCAAAAATAAAGGCGTTCAGCCGCTTCTCGACGCGGTTGTTGACTACCTTCCCGGCCCGCTTGATGTGGGCGAGATGAAGGGTAAGAAGGTTGACTCCGACGAGGACGAAATCCGCAAGCCCGACGATGTCGAGCCGTTCTCCGCTCTGGCCTTCAAGATCATGAACGACCCCTATGTCGGCTCTCTGACCTTCGCACGGATCTATTCGGGCACGATTGAGTCCGGTTCCTATGTTCAGAACTCTGTGAAGGGTAAGCGCGAACGCGTGGGCCGGATGCTGCTTATGCACTCCAATAACCGCGAGGAAATCAACATCGCGCATGCCGGGGATATCGTCGCCTTCGTGGGTCTCAAGGAAACCACGACGGGAGACACGCTCTGCGACCCCAACAAACAGGTGGTTCTTGAGCGTATGGAGTTCCCCGATCCGGTTATCGAAATCGCGGTCGAACCCAAGACCAAGAGCGACCAGGAAAAGATGAGCATGGCGCTTCAGCGTCTGGCCGCTGAAGACCCGTCCTTCCGCGTATCTGTCGACCACGAATCCGGTCAGACGATCATGAAAGGTATGGGCGAACTTCACCTCGACATTCTCGTGGACCGTATGCGCCGCGAGTTCAAGGTCGAAGCGAACATCGGTAAGCCTCAGGTTGCCTACCGCGAGACCATTACAAGGAAAGCCGAAGTCAGCTACACCCACAAGAAACAGACCGGTGGTGCGGGTCAGTTTGCGAAAATCGATCTGATCTTTGAACCGGGTGAACGCGGTGCGGGATTTGTCTTCGAAAGCAAGATTGTCGGCGGTGCCGTTCCCCGTGAATACATCCCCGGCGTTGAAAAAGGGCTGCAGATTGCCAAGGAAACCGGCGTAATCGTGGGCTTCCCGGTTGTTGACTTCAGCATCTTTCTGGTTGACGGATCTTACCACGATGTGGACTCCTCCGTCATGGCGTTCGAAATCGCCGCTAAAGCTGCCTTCAAGGAAGGCATGGCCAAGGCCGGACCGCAACTGCTCGAACCGGTAATGAAGGTTGAAGTCGTTACGCCTGAAGAATATATGGGCGACATTATCGGTGACCTGAATTCCCGCCGCGGACAGATCAGCGCGATGGAAGATCGCGGAAACGCAAAAGTCATCACCGCTCTGGTCCCTCTGGCAAGCATGTTCGGTTACATCAACGACCTGCGCTCGAAGTCTCAGGGCCGTGCGCAATACACGATGCAGTTCGACCACTACGAACCCGTCCCCTCCAATATCGCCGACGAGGTCAGGGCCAGCCTCGGCGGCAAGAGTTAAGGTAAAGCCGGCCGAAGATAACGATACTGATTTAAGGAAGGAAAAAGATCATGGCGAAAGAGAAGTTTGAGCGGAATAAGCCGCACTGTAACATTGGGACGATTGGTCACGTGGACCATGGGAAGACGACGCTGACGGCGGCGATTGCTGGGATGTACGGAGCGGGAGAGTCTGTGG
>JAGRIJ010000013.1 GCA_020443295.1 Alphaproteobacteria bacterium
GGATGGTTGAAATCGAGCCTGGAGTCTGGGCGGGCGAGCAGGTGGCGCCGATCGATTCCGTCGGGCTTTATGTTCCACGGGGGAAGGGCGCTTTTCCCTCAGCTCTGTATATGCTGGCGCTTCCGGCGGTCATCGCCGGCGTGCAGGAGATTGCCGTCGTCAGCCCGCCCACAGCCGCGGGAACGAGCGATGCCGCGACGTTGTTTACCGCCCGTCTTTGCGGGGTCAGCAAGGTTTATAAGTGCGGAGGAGCGCAGGCGATCGCAGCTCTGGCGTACGGGACGGAGAGTGTTCCCAAGGTCCGCAAAGTTCTTGGCCCCGGCAGCCCGTACGTTGCGGCTGCTAAAAAGCTTCTTTCCGACATTCTGGACCCCGGCATGCCCGCAGGTCCTTCGGAGTCCATTGTTCTGGCTGATGAGAGCTCTGATCCGGATAATACGATTTTTGATATTCTTAACGAAGCCGAGCACGGGATGGACTCTGCGGCTTTGCTTGTCACTCACGATGAAAGGCTCGCGGTGTATGTGCGCGATAATATGACAAAAATTATCGAAACTTTGCCGCAACCTCACCAGGATATTTGTTCCCACGTGATGCAGGATTACGGCGGGATTATTTTAACCGACAGTCTGGATGAGTCTTTTGAATTTGCCAATTTGTACGCTCCAGAGCACCTGCACCTTAAGGTTAAAAACGGACAAGAACTTCTTGATAAACTTAAGAATGCCGGGGAGATTTTGATCGGAGAGTATACCCCCTCCTCGCTTGGGAATTATGGAATTGGCGTCAATCACGTTTTACCAACCGGCGGATGGGCGCATACTTACTCCTGTACGTCCGTGTGGGATTTTCTGAAGCGTACGTCCCTTTCGCGCTGCGACAAGGAGGGATTTCTGGCTTTGAAAGGCGATGTCGAGACGCTTACAGATTATGAGAATTTTCCAGCGCACCGCGAAGTTCTCAGTCGCAGGAAACTCTGAAATTAAAAAATCCCGCTGACAAGGGGGTCAGAGATTCCGTAGAATGCATGCATGCGAAGAGGCGAACCCAATCAAGTTTTGGCAGAGAAAGAGATTGAGCGGCTGACGGAAGTCACCATCAAGACCCGCATGGGCTATGCCTGTTTTATCGCCCCTCCTCTGGGGATTTTGCTCTTGGTGTTTGTCTATGTGGCCCTTTCGCCCATTATTAACATGGACGAGGCTTTTATGAGCCTCACCAGTATCGGGATGCTTTTTTTTATCGGCGGCAGCATGGCTTATCTCCTGATGTTCACGATCGGACTTCCGGCGATGATGTTTCTTGATAAGAAAAAGGCCGGGACGTTGCTTAACTATATTTTGTTCGGTGTTCTAGCTGGTATGGTGAATAATGTCTTTTTCTGGTTTTTGTCGCTTGAGGCCAATGTCGTGAGTCTTCAATGCGGCGTGATGTGTGCCGCCGTGGCCTGGGGAATCATGAATATCGGCAACCGCTGGAGCGAAAAGACCTACTGGTAAGCCTTAGAGTCGGTTGGTTTTAGATTAGAGCGCGCCCTTGGTGCTTGGAAGCTGGCCGGACGCACGGGGATCCATTTCCACGGCCATTCGCAGGGCGCGCGCAAAAGCCTTGAAGAGGCTTTCGATGATGTGGTGATTGTTTGTGCCGTAGCGGTTTTCGCAATGCAGGGTGATCCCGGCGCTTTGCGCCAGTGCGTTGAAAAACTCCTGAAACAATTCTGTATCCATGTCACCGAGGCGTTCAACAGAGAAGCGCACATTCCAGATCAGGTAGGGGCGGTTGGAGAGGTCGAGTGCCACGGTCGAGCGGGATTCGTCCATGACCAGATCAAAATGGCCGTAGCGGCGGATCCCGGCTTTATTGCCTACAGCCTGCTTCAGGGCCTGCCCCAGCGTTATTCCCGTATCTTCCACCGTGTGGTGGGCGTCGATGTGAAGGTCCCCATCGGCATTGATGGTCAGGTCGATGAGGGCGTGTTTGGCGAGTTGTTCGAGCATATGATCGAAGAACCCTACCCCAGTTTTTATGTCAAATATGCCCGTTCCGTCCAGATTGACCGAGACGGAGACATTCGTTTCCTTGGTTTTCCGGTTCACGGTTGCGAGCCGCTGGCCGCCTTTATCCTTGGGCATTTGATCCCTCACAGGTTCTGGATACGCCAAAAATCTTAAAGAACCGTAACATATTCTTCCTTACCGTCACAGGCGAGAAAATTTTTGACCTCTTGACTTGAGGGCAGTCTGCGGCAATACCTTAGGCATGTTCGACTCTTCTCTTGATTATGCAAAAGCTCAGCTCTGGCGCGGAACGACCATCCTTTCCGTCCGGAAGGGGGGAACCGTCGTTGTCGCCGGTGACGGTCAGGTCTCGATGGGGCAGACTGTCCTGAAGGCCAATGCCCGGAAGGTGCGCCGATTGGGGCGCGACAATAGCATTATTGCGGGGTTTGCGGGTTCGACCGCCGATGCATTTACCTTGTTCGAGCGGCTGGAAGCCAAGCTGGAGGCGCATCCGGGGCAGTTGACGCGGGCGTGTGTCGAACTGGCCAAGGATTGGCGGACGGACCGGTATCTTCGCCGTCTGGAGGCGCTGATGGCGGTTGCCGATAAGGAGACGTCACTGATCCTGACCGGGAACGGGGATGTCGTGGAGCCGCAGGACGGTGTGATCGGGATCGGGTCGGGCGGTAATTATGCGCTTGCCGCTGCGCGGGCGCTTTATGACCGTGAAGACCTTGGCGCTGAGGATATTGCCCGAAAGGCGATGAAGATTGCGGCCGATATCTGCGTTTACACTAACGAAAATATTATTCTTGAGATTCTTTAGACTGATCTTCAAGGCGGGTTTTTACCCATGAGAAGGTAAACCCGACAGCCAGAACACTTAATGTCACGAAAAGTGATGTGATGGCTGTAATGTCCTGAAAATAGGCGTTATAGAAAACCTTTCCCCCGATAAAAATCAGGACCGCGGAGAGCGCATATTTCACTTCTCCGAAGCGGTTCAGGATGTTTTCCACCGCAAAATAGAGGGCCCGAAGGCCTAAAATGGCGAATATATTGCTCGTATAGACGATGAAGGTTTCGGTGGTTATTGCCAGCGCTGCGGGTACGCTGTCAAAGGCGAACATGACGTCGCTGATTTCAATCACCACCAAGGCGAGGAAGAGGGGGGTTGCGACGAGGGCGGTCTTTATGGCGCCGTTTATTTCACGCTCTTCACGCGCAAAGAAATGGTTGTGATAAATTTTCGGAGTGAAGGGCAGGTGCTTTTTCAAAAAGACGACCAGCGGCTTTTTTGCGAATTCCTCGGGGTCGGATTCTTCTTCCTCGTCCATGAAGATCAGTTTGAATCCCGTGTAAATCAGGATCAGGGCGAAGATATACAATACCCATGTGTAATGCCGGACAGCGGCGGCTCCCAAACCGATCATCAACCCGCGCAAGATAATGACCCCGATAATTCCCCAGATCAAAACGCGGTGCTGGTATTCGCGAGGAATGCAGCATGCGGAAAAAATGACCGACATTACGAACAGATTGTCCAATGACAGGCTTTTTTCGAGGATATAGGCGGTGTAATAGTTCAGAGCTTTATCCTGACCGAACTCAAGCCAGATCAGCAGACCGAAGGCGAGGCCTGCTGCGATATACCATGTGCTCAGGATCAGGCTGTGCTTAAAGCCTATGATCCGGTCTTCGTTTTTATTGAAAAAGTGCAGATCTACATAAAGGAGCAAAGGCACCAGTACGAAGAAAAACGCCCAATTCGTTAGTATTATCTCCATCCGCGCTTTCTATCGCTTTATTTCCGCCATGATAAATTTGATGCAGTTCCCGGTGCAAGGGTGCGTATGCAAAAAAGATGAAAATGTTTAATTTTCTTCGGTTTTAGGTTCTTCTTCACGGTTTCCGGTAATCAGGACGGAGAAGACCATGCCCGCCAGCAGAACGAAAAGGGTGATCGCCAGAGAGATTGCGGGGCTGAGATGACCCAGATGCGCGCCAAGATATTCGTTGTAGAAGACCTTGCCCCCTATAAAGATCAGAATAATCGATAGCGCATATTTCATCAGGATGAAACGATTGATGAGGTTCTCCACCGCGAAGAACAGGGCCCGCAGGCCGAGAATTGCGAAGATGTTGCTGGTAAAGACCACATACGGTTCCGTTGTGATAGCCAGCACAGCAGGAATGCTGTCAAAGGCAAACATCAGATCCGTGACTTCAACCACGCATAAAGCCAGTAAGAGGGGGGTGGCGAACCAGACCATTTTATCTGAAGTCTCGGAGGCTTTTTTTCTGACCCAGAAATCGTGACCGTGAAGTTCACTTGTAAAGTTTATATGTTTTTTCAAAAACTTAATGTAGACTTTGTCTTCAAGATTTTCCACATCATCGTCGTGGCTTTTCATCATCAGCATTTTTATGCCGGTGAAAAGCAGGATGGCCGCGAAAATCAGGAGAACCTGATGAAATTCGTGGACGATGGCCGCGCCCGCACCAATCATAATCCCCCGCATGATGATGACGCCGATAACTCCCCAGACCAAGACCCGGTGCTGGTATTCCTTGGGAATGGAAAACGTCGAGAAGATGACTGTTATGACAAAAAGATTGTCCAGTGACAGGCTTTTTTCGATGACGAAAGCCGTGTAATAATCCAGAGCATCATCGTCACCCATGTTAAACCAGACATAGAGGCCGAATAACAGGCCGAAGCCTATGTACCAGCCACTCATTTTCAAGCTTTCTTCCAGTCCTATGACGTGATCTTTCTTGTTAAAAATACACAGGTCGGCGATCAGCAGGGCGGGGACGACTATGAAGAATACGCCCCACATCATCAGTTCCTGGCTCAACGTTATTGGAAAATCATCCATTTTTCTGTCCGTACTTGTCCCCTTCTGCTTTACGCAGTTTTTTATGACACCGATATTGTAGGATTATTAATATTGATAAATAGTTATAACGTTTTCCAGAAGCGCATTATGCCTGCTTTTAGATGCTCGTACAAAGTAAATCAATCTTAGTGCTGGCATATTTTGCGTTTTTGTTGACCTTTGGCGTCTATGGCGGTATTTCCAACTGTACCCAAACAACGCTAGGTTAAAGGCTATGCTTGCCTCCAGAGTTCAAATGACAGACAGACCAAAAACCCAAAACTCCTCAACGGTTGTTTCATTTTCTCCCCGCGAAATCGTTTCAGAATTGGACCGGTTTATCATCGGGCAGAAGGATGCGAAGCGGGCTGTTGCCATTGCCTTGCGTAACCGCTGGCGCCGCAGCCAGCTTGATCCCGAGCTTCAGGAAGAGGTTTATCCCAAAAATATCCTGATGATCGGTCCGACCGGGGTTGGAAAAACAGAAATCGCGCGACGGCTGGCGAAGCTTGCCCAAGCCCCATTTATTAAAGTCGAGGCGACAAAATTTACAGAAGTCGGTTATGTCGGCAAAGATGTTGAGTCGATTATCCGCGATCTGACTGAGGTTGCGATCCGGATGACTCAGGAAAATATGCGCAAGTCCGTGATTGCGCAGGCTGAAATCTATGCTGAAGAGCGTATTCTGGATGCGATTGTCGGCGAGACGGCGGGAGAGGGGACCCGATCTACTTTTCGAGAAAAACTCCGCAAAGGGGAATTAAGCGACCGGGAAGTTGAAATTGATGTCCGCGATGCGGGAAACCCGATGGGCGGGATGTTCGATATTCCCGGCATGCCCGGCGCTTCCATGGGAATGATCAATATGAACGATCTTTTCGGCAAAGCGTTCGGTGAGCGCCGCAAACGCAAGAAGATGGCCGTTGAGGATTGCTATGAGATTCTTATACAGGAAGAGTCCGATAAATTGCTTGATCAGGACAAGATCATTTCAACCGCGCTGGATATGGTTCAGCAGAGCGGTATCGTGTTTATCGACGAGGTTGACAAGATTGCCGCGCGGCAAGATCTGAAAGGCGGAGACGTCTCCCGTGAAGGCGTGCAGAGGGATTTGCTGCCTTTGATCGAAGGAACGACGGTGGCTACGAAGCACGGTCCGGTGAAGACCGATCATATTCTGTTTATTGCCAGCGGTGCGTTCCATTATGCAAAACCATCCGATCTGTTGGCGGAGCTGCAGGGACGGCTTCCGATCCGCGTAGAGCTCCGTGCCTTGACCCGCGAGGATTTCCAGAGAATTCTCAAGGAAACCGAGGCGAGCCTAATCATGCAGTACAAGGCCCTTATCGGGACGGAGAAAGTCTCGCTGGAATTCGAGGAAGAGGCGATTAATGAAATCGCCCGACTGGCTTTTGAAATCAACGAAAATGTTGAAAATATCGGGGCACGGCGTCTTCATACGGTGATGGAAAAGCTGCTGGAGGAAATCAGTTTTACCGCCAGTGACCGGGCCGGGGAGAGCATCAAGATCACTGCGGATTACGTGCGTAAGAATGTCGAGGAACTTGTGAAATCCGCGGATTTGAGCAAGTTTATTCTTTGAGCTTTTGCGTATTCTCTTTTTCAAGAGGGACCGATATGAAAAAATTTGTGCAGACTTTGATGATGCTGTTTACGGGATTTATCGGGGGTATTGCCGGAGCCTTGATTTTTCAGCCGACCCCGCTTTTGGCGGCTGCGACAGAAAGCAAGCCGAAGCCTATCCAGGGGGTTGTCGATCTTGCCAATGCCAAGGCGAACAGGATTGCCTATCTGGGGCCGGGGCAAATCGGCCAAGGCACGTTTTTTCTGTATGACGAGAAGCAGAATGTGCGATTGCAGATGGGGAGCTATCCCGGATACAAAGAGAAAGGGCAACCCCTGATCGGTTTGCATGACCGGGAACAGAGAATGCGTATGCTGTTTCGCCTTTACAATTCCACAGATGTTCCGATGCTGATTTTCAAGGATACTTACGGGCGGGACCGTCTCGTGATTGGCCTGCATGCCGGAACGCAGGAGCCATTTATAGAATTTACCGACGGCAACGGTATTTCGAAAAGAATGGTCGCTCTGCCCTAACTGACCTTGTTTCTACATCTCGTAGGCTTCGGTATCAAGATGGCTGGTGTCGTCATTCGCTCCGGGTGATTTGAAGCCATCAAAAAGCGTGAGCTGGGGAGAGCGCGGCGCCCAAGGCATCATTTGTGCGGAACTGTAAACTACTGTATCTGCGAAAACCGTGGTGTGAGGGTCGAGGTCCTGATCCAAGCGGTGCTTTTTTGCGGCGTAGTCGGCTGTGTTAACCGTGGCATGTTCGGTGTAGACCAGAAAGCTGCGTTCCTTATTTTTTCTATACTCTTCTTCAAATGCGTGAAATGCGCTTTCAGTCTGGAAATTGATGCGGGCGCTTACGTAGAAGAGCTTGCCATCACGGTCATGGATTTGTTCGGCCTGTCCCTGGACTGTCATCGAACCGTCTTCCTGTCTTTTCCAGAATTTACGGTCCCCAATCGGGCGGAAGCGGAAGAGCGCCACGTGATTATGGTTGGCATGGGGCATATTGGCTTGCGGGTGTTCCTGCCCATAGAGGTTTCGGTACATCGTTAAGGGATCGCTTTGGTATGCTTCAGCTAATGTCATGCCCTGCTGTCCGATCCTGAGGATTACATGCTGGCGCTGGCCTTTATCGAACTCGGTATCGTCGAGCATTTGCGCCAAGGCTTTAATCTCTCTGATTCCCTGAGATTGTGACCCTGATTGTCCCGAAGGGCGGTGGATCCGGCGTGTTCGTCCTTCCATTGCCGCACCGAAGTCGTCCGTATCAGAGAGTCTGATCCGGGGGCGATTGGAAATATGGGACTGTCCGGCGGGGATGTTGAGGTTTACGATATACGATCCGGCCGAGCTGTTCAGGACCACGCCGCCTTGTTCCTTGATAACCTGGGAAAGGTTATTGAGGCGTGATGCTAGATCGCAGGTGTGCCGCTGCATCGGGTAAAGAGAATAGCGCGGAGGGATAAAATAGCGGCGATTTTCGGTGACCGGCTGCTGCGTTGCCTCGTCGATCATCACGTCCCCCGTTTCAGGGTCGATCACGTCAAACATGATGTTCTGGTAGTATTCTCCCGAGGGCCGCCTGAGCCGGACTTTATCACCTTTTTCCAAGCAGCACGGGCAGTAAAACTCGCATTTGCCGTGGGTTTCTTCGTTATAATCGCCGGCGGCAAGAGTTGCCCAAGTTTCCGGATGAGACGTATCATCTTTTTCAGGATCGAAAACCTTGGCCTCAGTCACGGAGACGTTGGCAAGGTAGGCTTGTCCAGACTCGTTTTCGTCTACGGCGGCCATGGCTGATTACTGTTAACCCCAAAATTAATATTTTATTTTTCTTGGCGTCTTATTACCAGAGATTAGTCAGAATGTCACGAAAAGCCGTTATGTCTTTGTTTTTCTACGTCTCAGAAGTACATAAAAAGCGCCACTCCCCCCATGTTTTATCGAGGCTTCCTGAAACATGAGCACAAGCGGGGCAAGCGGGGGCGTTACGAGCCATTTCGGAACCCTTTCCCTTAAGATGCCCTCAGGTTCGCCATCACAGGTTTTTCGGCCTTTTCCAGTTATTACCAGAAGGCATTTTTTATTTCGTTGGCCCGCGGCGGTTATGGTTTTGACAAGGGTTTCATAAGCTTCTGACTGGGTCAGGCCGTGCAGGTCAATCTTTTGATCAATTTTGATTTTTCCGCGCCTGAGTTTTTCTGAAAGAGTTTTATCGATTTGAGGGGTTTTTTCATGAAAAGAAAAAGAAGTATCTGCAGAAACTGTATCGTTTTGCTTAGATATATACTTTTCTTTTTCTTTTGGTTTTGTAAGCTTTTGATTATTTTTAGTTTTTTTTGTGTTGTATATGTTCGATTTTTTTAGTTTTTTTACATCTGCGATTTCTTTATCCCACAGAGATTGTTCGTCTTTGTTTTTGCTGGATAAAAACGGTTCTTTGTGTTCCTTATCACTCATGTTAATAAGTATAACAGAAACTGTTTCATAAGTTTTCTTTGCTAAATGAGAAACGTATTTATCTTTTTTTCCGTCTTTTTCGCTCTTGGCATTTTTTTTGCTGATTGCGTTTTTGCGAATGTTTCAAGCGACTATAAAGCATCAGAGCTTGAAAAGGGCGTTTTCGCTTTTTTTCATTTAGGGGATAAGTCGCCTGATTTTGATTATTGGGTCAAATCCACGAAACATTATGAAGAGCTCTCAGAAAAGCAGCAGGAAGAGTATCTGATCAGCGAGTCTATTCGCTTGGGTACGGGATACGGTCAGTTTGACGTCAAGAAGGATCTTCTCCATATCGAAACGATCGTGGAAATTCATTACTCCGAACCTGAGGGGGATCAGCCCGGTAAAATCTACTTTCAGTTTCCTGAACAGGATGATGAGTATATTCCGACGTTTTCATATCCCTATGGGCATAATGAGTGGGTGTCGTTGATTATCAACCGTCTGGCGTTATTTGCGGAGATGCCTGTTCAACCGGAGCATCTAGAGGCCATAAAAAAGCGCGTACCGGAACCGAATGTCCAGTATGAGGCTATGCTGACACTTGATGTCAGACCTACGAAGGCCGATCATAGCGCCCCAATCAAAATCGGCACCATGGCTCAATGGATTATGATCGGCGAGATTGCCTATATGAAATGCGAGATTGAGAACCAAGCCACCGGGAAAATGATGCAATTGTGGGATTTTGTCGCGCCCTGGTATCTTGAAGAGTATAACTACAAAAATATGCCCGAGGATATGAAGTATCCCAGTCCTTTCGATTTGATGAAATAGGTCTTTTCTATAATACCAATAATTTGCCGAGTTCCCGCTTTTTCTGGTATTGTTTGAGCATATCACAGGATTTGCTGAGGCAATATGGACACGAAAGTGGGGCAAATTATCGGTATTTACAAACCGCGCGAGGCTGAAAACGCCGATACGCGCTATGGGCTTTTTGGGCAAGGATCCCTGGGTTACGGGGGGCAGGAACGCCAAGGGCACTCTCAGGACAGTTTTGAAGACGATCAGGCCACCGTTTCAACGGAAGCTCTATTGTTGTTTCTTGAAAGCCTGTTGATCCGGCAATACGGGTTGAGTGCGGAGGAGGCGGCAGACAGTTATATTCCGCAAGCCTCTTCGCAACGTCCGGCCGCAAATGTGGAATCTTTGCGTCTCAAAGCCGCAGAGGCTGTAAAAGCCTATTCCCATGCCGCGCATGTTTCCCGGAAGGTTGCGCGGAAAAACCAAAAGCTCAATCAGCCTGAAGCTGTTCAGGACGGTACAGCCGACCTGCAGAATGTTCTGCGTCTGATCCGGGATTTACGGACTCTTTCCTCTCATCAGGTTGACCGTCTGCACGTCGAGCGCGGAGACAGTTTTATCGACAGTCTTGCGGCGGCGGTTCTTAAGGCCAAACAGGATCTTCCCGTCTAATTCGCTTTATCTCAAAATATAACCGCTTTCCTCCGTACAGAGAATTTGCGGAGTTGACGGGTTTTGTTCGATTTTCTGGCGAAGGCGGTAAATGTGCGTTTCCAGTGTGTGCGTTTCCACGTTTTCCGCATATTCCCAGACGGCGCTCAACAGTTCTTTGCGCGGAACAATGCGTCCGGGGTTGTTATGGAGATATTCGAGAATCGCGACTTCTTTTTCCGTCAGTTTTATTTTTCTTGTTTTCCTGTTTTTGTTCAGTGCGAGTGTTCCCAGTGTTTTATTCAGGATAAAGGCGGGGTGTTCTATGATGAGACCGGTTTTATTGTTCGTCGGACCGGGTTTGCATAAAGTATCGAGCAAATCGCCCAGCCGGACCGGTTTTTTGAATGTCAGGGAGTTTCCGTTAGCGGATTCTGCCTTGATCGGCGTTTCAGATTGACTCTCGGCCTTTAGCTTTATCTTGGCCTCAAATCTGGAATTCTTAAGAAATTCCGTCAGGCTTTCGCAGGTTTTAGGATCCGCGATAAGGGTCCATTGCAATTCGGGAGCGTCTTCCATGAAGCGATCTTATCCTGAAATCACCCTGGTTGGAACCTATGGCATGGGGTTTGCACTCTCTTTTATGTTAATGCGTAGATAGGGTGTCCTATGATTGATCCTTCTTCTTCTCAGGCTGATGCCGTTTCATCTCAACATACTGGAAAAGCTCAGGTTTTCCGTATGATTCGAAGTGAGAGGACCGCCGGGTCCATGCCTGCGTGGGTCAGTGAGGACTCTAAAGTCCAGGATCTTGAGCTTGTGGATGGAGAGGGTTCCGTCTATTCAGTAGGCAATAGTTTCCGGGATACGCTTGATGCCCAGCAAAAAGCTGATAGCGGCGGGCCGTCTTCTTCGGACGAGCCGTTCGGGTTTTTCGATCTGCTCGATATGATTAATCCGCTCCAGCATATCCCGATCCTGAGCTTTTTTTACAGAGCCATAACCGGGGATGAAATCCGACCGATCAGCAAGATTATCGGGGGAGGGATTTTCGGCGGGCCGCTTGGTGCCGCCAGCGGGCTGGTTTCTGCCGTTATCGAGGACGGGACCGGGAAGGAGCCGGTTGATCTGGCACTTTCCATGTTTGACGGCAAGAAGCCCGTTCTTTCCCAGAAAGCCGCTCAGGAATACGCGCAAACACAGACTGCCAGTCAGCGGCGTTCACAAGGCGTGACTTACAACGCCTGATTTTTTACGAGCGCTGTCCGAAAAGTGCCGTTCCAACGCGGATATAGGTTGCGCCCAGAGGAATGGCTTTTTCATAGTCGGCGCTCATACCCATGCTGAGGTCCGCAAGAGTATTTTCTTCCGCCAGTTTTCTCAGTAACGCAAAGTGAAGGGCGGGGGGTTCATCTACCGGGGGAATGCACATCAGGCCGCGGATATCGAGCTTGCATTCCCTGCGACAGAAATCGAGGAAAGCAGGAAGATTTTCCGGTTCAACCCCCGCTTTCTGGTCTTCCTGCCCCGTATTCACCTGGATCAGGCAGGGGACGGAGCGTTTTTGTTTTTGTATTTCTTCGGCGAGTTTTCCTGCCAGTTTTTCCCTGTCTACAGTTTCAATCATATCGAAAAGCTCTACGGCTTCTCTGACTTTGTTGGTCTGAAGCGGGCCAATGAGGTGGAGTTTCAGACCGGGGTAGAGCGGTTTTAGCTCTTTCCAGTGCCGGATGGCTTCCTGCACACGGTTTTCCCCGAAGAGGCGGTGACCTTCCTCGAGCGCTTCCATTATTTTTTCGGGGGGCTGGTTTTTGCTGACAGCGACGAGATTGATTTCTTCTGCCGACCTGTTCCACGCCTGTGCGGTCTTTTCGATTGTGCGTCTGATCGCGTTCAGGTTTTCTTTTACCGACATGAAGGCAGGTTAAATGAATAGAAGAAAAAGAGAAAGGGCACTGTGTGTGCCCTTTCTGTAAATCTTTGTCTTTAGGTTACGAATTCTAGAAATCAATCTGGGTTCCAATGACTATGCCCGTCGCATTCAGGCTGCTGTCAGACAGTCCGAGTGCGGTGTCGGTGTGGTCATGATCGACGTAGAAGATGGAACCACGAACAGTCATGCCCGGGCCATATTCGTAGGTTACGCCGCCGCTGTATCGGTCGGTATCCAAGTCCTTAATACCAAAGGTATTGTCGTTCTTGTACCACGATAGTCCGAGTTTGAAGGGGCCGGTCGTGTAGTCGGCACCAACAACAAGGATTTTCTCGTCATCGCTGACATCCGTTGTCGCTGCTCCTGCGGTTCCTTCGACGATGCCGCCGTGATCTCTTTGAGAATAGTTGGCTCCTATCCCGAAGGCGCCGATATCGATATCCAGACCAATATTCCAAGCGGTCATGTCATCCGTGTAGGCGAAATTGCCGGTATTGAGGGCCGCCAGTTCGGCCGTCGTCCGTTCGTCTTCAAGCGTAATCAACGACCAACCGCCCCCGAAGTAGAAGATAAGGTTATTGAGTGCAGCCTGATAACGAGCTGCGATGGAGTAGCCGCGTCCGAAGACTTCGTCCGCATTGTCCAGGTTTGCACTCGGGGCGGTGTCGGTATGGTCGATGCCGATCCCCTGGAAGTCATCAGCCCGGCCAAAATCCGGCGCGAAGGTGAAACCTGCCTGGAAGCCGTTAAAGACAGGCGAGAGATAAGTAATATTATCGGATTTGCCCATCATGTCCTGAGCGTAGTCCAGCTTCAGCCCAAGGTTAAGATTTCCTGTGGGATCAAGGAACGTTCCGGACAGTCCCCCTGTCATCGCTTCGTAATTCACAGGCTGAAGGTGCTGGCGTATGCCATCAATATTTGTATCTGCGGCGGGTGCCGTGACCTGCAGGAGGTATGCAGACTCGTCCTCGGCGCCGAAATTAAAACGTCCCCAGTCGCCACTGAAGTAAACGTAGGATTCATCAATACCGAACCCATCATCACCATCAGCCATTGTTTCGAAGTGGGCGCCGACGATAAGACCATTGTCCAGTGTTACTTCGCCGGTGAAATGGACTTCGGTATCACGGATTATATCGAAGCTGTTTGTATCAAAATCCGTTGCCTCGTCCTGATTAACATAGGCCAAGTAGCCTTTGAAATAGCCGCTTGCCTCAAGATCAATCTCGGCATGAGCAGGGGTGGCGGCCAAAGCCAGGCCAGCAACTGCAACGCTGGTCATAAGAAGTTTTTTCATAATTTCCTCCAAATTAGTAAGCCTTAATAGGCTTGCGCCAAGAAGATGCGGTGCTTCTTAGTGCCAGATTCATGATGAGTGGGTACATATACTCGAGAATATTTACTTTGTTATTTGGGCAGAAACTGTATAGCAGGTCAATATTTTTTATCGAGAAACACAAAGAATAGTAATGTAAGTAAAAAAGGCGCCCGAGAGCGCCTTTTCTGAAATCTTTACGATCGCTTTTCGAATTAGAATTCGATGTGCGTACCGAGAACAACACCGGTTGCATTCAGGCTGCTGTCAGACAGTCCGAGTGCGGTGTCAGTGTGGTCGTGGTCGACGTAGAAGATGGAACCACGGAAGCTCATGCCCGGGCCATATTCGTAGGTCACGCCGCCGCTGTAACGGTCGGTATCAAGATCTTTAACACCGAAGGTGTTGTCGTTCTTGTACCAGGACAGACCGATTTTGAAGGGGCCGGTCGTGTAGTCGGCACCAACAACGAGGACTTTTTCGTCATCGCTGACATCCGACGTTGCCGCAGTCGCGGTTCCTTCGACGATGCTACCGTAGTCAGTCTGGGAGTAGTTTACACCAAGACCGAACGGTCCGATTCCGAGATCAAGACCAAGGTTCCAAGCGGTCATGTCATCCGTGTAAGCGAAATCGCCTGCACTCAGAGCAGCCAGTTCAGCCGAGGTACGCTTGTCTTCCAGTTCTACGAGAGACCAACCGCCACCGAAGATCAGTTCGATGTTGTTGAATTCACCTTCGTAGCGGGCACCGATAGAGTAGCCACGTCCAAAGACTTCATCAGCATCGCTCAGAGAGTCGCTCGGAGCCGTGTCCGTATGGTCAATACCGATACCTTCAGAGGAGCTCGCCGGACCAAAGTCAGGAGCGAACGTGAAACCTGCCTGGAAGCCGTTGAAAACGGGCGAGAGGTAGGTCAGGTTATCGGATTTTCCGATGATGTCCTGATCGTAGTCAAGGTTAACACCAATGCTGCCGGATCCCGTGGGATCAATGAACGTGCCGGAGAAACCACCGGTCATCGCTTCATAGTTTACCGGCTGAACGAACTGGCGCAGACCGTCAATGTTGCTGTCTGCAGACGGGGCAGCTACCTGCAGGAGGTAAGCCGCTTCGTCTTCAGTACCGAAGTTCAGACGACCCCAGTCGCCGCTGAAGTAAACGTAGGATTCGTCAATGCCGAAACCATCATCACCATCAGCCAAGGCTTCGAAGTGGGCACCGACCGTCAGGCCGTTGTCCAAAGTCGTTTCGCCACCAAGGTGAACTTCCGTGTCACGAATGATGTCGAAGCTGTTGGTATCGAAGTCTGTTGCTTCGTCCTGATTGACGTAGGTCACGTAGCCTTTGAAATAGCCACCTGCGTCGAGTTCGATCTCAGCATGAGCAGGGGTCGAGGCCAAAGCCAAACCGCCGAGCGCAACGCTGGTCATAAGAAGTTTTTTCATAATTTTCCTCCAGTTGAAAAACTTTGCTTAGAGCAAAAACTGCCGCAATGTGCACACCTCATCCAGTCAGATCACTAATAGGATAAATATGCTCACCAGAGCAGTGAACAGTGCCATTAGGCCAGTAATCCCCTGGAGGGTCAACGCACTTTGCTCGAAGGGGGATGTAAAAAGTTTTGAAACGTTGTATTTTTGCCACAGGGCCTCAAACCCTAATATATGCGGGGCTTTTGCTTATTATTTACCCTAGCATTTCCCTGAAAAAAATCCAGACTTGAGACTGGGATGGTCACATGCTAAAGGAATATTGTTTCTTCAGAGGTTTCAGCATGCACAGCAAAGAAAAAAATATTTTTCATATCACTCTTCTTTTGGCTTTTTTCGCATTTTCCCTTACAGGGTGCGACAGCATTCAAGGCGAAGCGAAATATCCGACCGGGTATGGGCGGGACGGCGCGAGCGATCAAAACGACATATACAAGAAGCAAGATAGCGTTTTCGGGGAAGGCGGCCTTTTCGGTTCCTCCAAGAAAAGCAAAGACGCTGTCGGCGCCGATGCCGTCGGTGTTAACGGATTCCTGTGGCGTGCGGCGCTGGATACCGTTTCCTTTATGCCTCTGGCCAGCGCCGACCCGTTTGGCGGTGTGATCCTGACCGAATGGTATACGGCTCCGGAAACGCCTAACGAACGTCTGAAGCTGAATGTCTTTATTATGGGGCGGGAGTTGAAGTCCGATGGCGTTAAGGTTAAGGCTTTTCGTCAGGTTAATACCGGCAACGGCTGGGCTGACGCAAAAGTTGCAGAGGATACGACTCGCAAGCTGGAAGATGCGATCCTGACCCGTGCACGGCAATTGCGGGTTGCCCATCTCGGCGATAGCGAATAATAATATTGCACTTTAAATGATATGGAGTGGTACCGGGCCGGTTAACGGCCCGGAAGTTTTGGGATGAGTGAGCGTTACAATATCAAAGAAACCGAGAAGAAATGGCGTGGCATCTGGTCTGAGCGGAGCAGTTTTGCCGTTTCGGAGGATTCCAAGAAACCGAAATATTATGTGCTGGAGATGTTTCCCTACCCTTCCGGCCGTATCCATGTCGGGCATGTAAGAAATTATACACTGGGTGATGTTGTTGCCCGTTACCGGACGGCCAAGGGGTTTAACGTCATTCACCCGATGGGGTGGGATGCGTTCGGGCTTCCGGCGGAAAATGCCGCCATCGAGCGCGGGGAGCACCCGAAAAAGTGGACGCATGAAAATATCGCCGCCATGCGCACGCAGTTGCAGTCCATGGGGCTGTCGATTGACTGGGAGCGCGAAGTGGCCACATGCGATGCGGATTATTACCGCCACGAGCAGGCGATGTTCCTGAAATTTCTTGAAAAGGGGATCGCGTACCGGAAGGAGTCCATCGTCAACTGGGACCCGGTTGATAATACGGTTCTGGCGAACGAGCAGGTGATTGATGGAAAGGGCTGGCGTACGGGCGCTCCGGTTGAGCGGCGGAAGCTCAATCAATGGTTTTTGAAGATTACGGATTATGCCGAGGAATTGCTGTCCTGTCTTGATCAGCTTGAGCGCTGGCCGGAGAAGGTGCGGATCATGCAGGCGAACTGGATCGGGAAATCCAAAGGTTTGCAATTCAAGTGGGATATCGTCGGGCGGGAAGAAAAAATCGAGGTGTTTACGACGCGGCCGGATACGCTGTTCGGAGCTTCATTCCTTGCACTCGCGCCGGATCATCCCTTAAGCGCGAAGCTGGCGGGTGAAAAATCCGGGTTCGATGCGTTCCAGCAGGAATGCCGCGCGGGAGGAACTTCGGAAGCCGCCATCGAGCAGGCGGAGAAGATCGGGTTCGATACCGGGTTCATGGCTACACATCCGCTACTCGGGCGCGAGGTTCCGGTTTATATCGCGAATTTCATCCTGATGGATTACGGGACGGGAGCGATTTTCGGCGTTCCGGCACATGACCAGCGGGATTGGGATTTTGCTAAGAAATATGGTTTGGAGATTTTTGATGTTATCTGGCCCAAAACATCAAATGATGAGCCTGTGCCTGATCCTTATCCTCATGAAACGAATGCTTATACAGGGACGGGAACAATATACAACTCGGCTGAATGGTTGAATGGCAAAGAGATTGAGGAGGCTAAAGCGGAAGTCATCAAGCGGTGCGAAGAAGGCAAGACAGGGTTTGGCACAACGCAGTTCCGTCTGCGAGACTGGGGCGTTTCGCGGCAACGGTACTGGGGTTGCCCGATTCCGGTCATTCATTGCGAGGGGTGCGGAGTGGTTCCCGTTCCGGAAAATCAGTTGCCCGTTACGCTGCCTGAAGATGTGAGCTTTGATAAGCCGGGGAACCCGCTGGAGCATCATCCGAACTGGAAGAATGTCGATTGCCCGAAATGCGGGAAAGCCGCGCGGCGCGAGACGGATACTTTCGATACGTTCTTTGAGTCCAGCTGGTATCAGTTCCGGTATTGCGATCCGAAGAATGAAAACCTGCCTGTTGCCCGTGAGAAGTCAAAATACTGGATGCCGGTCGAGCAGTATATCGGCGGGGTGGAGCACGCGGTTTTGCATCTGCTCTATGCGCGGTTCTTTACGAAGATCATGCGCGATTGCGGCTATGTGGATTGCGACGAGCCTTTCCTCGGGTTGTTTACACAGGGGATGGTGACGCACGAGACCTATCAGGATTCCGAAGGCAAGTGGGTGTTTCCCGCCGATGTCGTGAAGAAGGACGGGGCAGCCGTTCATGCGCAGAGCGGCGAGCCTATTAAAATCGGCGCGACGATCAAGATGTCGAAGTCCAAGAAAAACGTGGTCGATCCCGAGGATATTCTGGGGACTTACGGGGCGGATGCGGCGCGGTTGTTCATTCTGTCCGACTCTCCGCCGGAGCGCGATCTGGAATGGACGGAAAGCGGGATCGAGGGCGCGTGGCGGTTCGTGAATAAGGCTTACTCTGTCATTCGCGATCTCGATGTTTCTGACGCAGCCGGATTTTCGGGTGAATATTCGCCCAAGGCGCTGGAGCTGCGGCGCCTGACCCATAAGACGATCAGGGGTGTGGGCGAGGATATAGAAGCGTTTCACATGAACAAGGCGGTGGCGAAAATCCGCGAATTTTATAACGGTTTTACCGCATTTCAAGCGGGCGCGGCGGACGAGAAGGCGGCGCTGGCGGAGGCGGTGAAAGTCTTTATCATCCTGATCAATCCGATGATGCCGCATCTGGCCGAAGAATTGTGGGAGAAGCTGGGGCACACCACACTTCTGGTGGATGAAGCATGGCCGGAGGTTGATCCGGCGCTGCTGGTGGCGGATACTGTTACGATCGGGGTGCAGGTGAATGGCAAGCTTCGCGCGAGCATTACCCTGCCCGCGAATGCCGATCAAAAGATGGCGGAGGATATCGCGCTGGCGGAAGAGAACGTGGTTCGCGCGATCGGTGAGAAACAGGTCCGGAAAGTGATTGTTGTTCCGGGCCGTATTGTGAACGTGGTGATCGGATGAGACGATTTGCTCTGACTGTCCTGCTGTGTGGTTCCGCGCTGTCCCTTGGGGCTTGCGGGTTCGAGCCGATGTATGCGAAGGACAGTAACAGCGGCGTGAAATCGGGGGATATCCAGAGCGATCTGGCGCAGGTCGATATCGGCAATATTCCGGACCGGGAAGGGCAGTTTTTGCGGAACGCGCTGATCGACCGTTTTTACCGGGACGGGCGGCCCGTGCAGCCCCAGTACAGGCTGATGGTCCAGCCGATTCGTGAATCCAAGACCGATCTTGATATCACGAAATCCTCGGATGCGACACGCGGGCAGCTCAAGCTGAGTACGTCCATGGTGCTTGTCGACGTATCGAGCGGCGAGGCTGTTTTGAAGCGTAACGTGACGTCCATCGGCAGTTACAATATTCTGGGCAGCGAATTTGCAAACCGCGTGACGGAACAGAATACCCGCGAGAACGCCCTGAACGATCTCGCGCGGCAGATCGAACTGCAGGTGGGGCTTTACCTCAAGCGTTAAGTCTTTTCAATAATCGTTACTCTGTAACTTTCCCGGTTTGGCAAAGGAATGGCTTGGGGGTATACTTGCTTTCCAAAACGAGAGGGTCGTTTTCCATGTCTGATGTCAATGCCGGGGATTCGCGGCTGATTACCGATCCGGCGGATGTTTATTCCCTGTACACCGGTGTGGGGGAGGACGCCAAGGCCGGGGTCGAGGTCGAACTGGCGTTTTTCGATCAGGGTACGCAGAAGCCGATCGGCGTTTCACAAAATACACTGCTGAAAGACAGGGCACACGACCTGCACGGGCAGGGCGTGTGGGTGCATAACGAGCCGACCAGCGAAACGGTGGAGGTGAGTTCGATCGCCGCGTCCCTGGACCAGCTTCGGTCCGTCATGGACGATCTGGACATGAAGTTCGAAACGGTCAGGACGGTCGCGCGGGAGAACGGGTTCAAGCGTTCTTATTTTCAGGATTTGCCGGAGCAGACCGCCGATGATCTGCTTTCGCGCATCGTGGATGTGGAGCGGTATCATGCGTTCTTCAAGCCCTATCGCAGCGATATGCGCGGGTTCGCGGAGTATTTTTCCGTGTGTAAATCCAATCAGGTGTCGGTGAGTTATTCTTCGCCCGATCATATGCTTGCGAATGTGCGGCGGCTTTACCTGCTGGCGCCGTTTTTGTTTTTGCTGACGGATAACAGCACAGGGTTTTCGCAGGGGCAGGTTTTTACCGGGCATAACGGGATGGTGCTGCGGCACAAGGGGCTGAAGGAAGGGCGCGGGGGCGTTCCGCCCTATGTGCTGGAGGCGAAAAGCGGGGAAGACTATATCGCTTCGCATATTGCACATGTCATGAATAACCCGCTTTACGTTTATTACGATGCGGAGGGGAAAATCGTGCGCGTTCCCGCGGGAGAGTGGACGAGCTTTAACGCCCTCAAGGAACAGGAGTTAAATACGGCGACGAATTATTTCTTCGCACAGACGGTTTTGTGGCCGGACGTGAAGATTGCGGCCCTACGCACTTCAGAGGATGAGGTGTTCGCCCACCGTTATGAGGCGCGGATGTTCGGGGTCGGGCTGCATCAGCATCAGACGGCGCTGCTGATCGTGGGGGCGCTGGCGAAAGACGCATTCCTTGGGCAGAAGGTTGATGATTTGCTGAGTGCGTTCGGGTTCGATCCCGCGGATCCGAAGGCGGCCCGCGAGCATCTGGACCGGGCTTATGACGCCGCGCGGAACCATGACGGGAAATTTTTTGATATCGAATACGGCACCGGAAGCCTGCGCGAGTTTGCCGAGCAGTTCGCGGATATCATTGAGCCTGCGCTGGATGCGATGGGGTTTGAAAACGAGATGCTGCCGCTTCTGACGATCTGCCGGAGCGGGTGTACGGATGGAAAGGTGAACCGGATTTTGTTTCCAGAGCTTGCGGATATTCTCGATTACCAGAAATTCTATGATCCCGACGTGTTCAGGGACCCGAATATCTGCGCCAAGATGCTTTTTGAAAAAGATCTTTCGCGCATGGGAGAGGGATCGGGCACTGCTGCGCGTTGCGCTTGACGAATCCCGGCGTTGGCTTACCATAAGGATTCATGAAGCTTACTTACCGACAAATCGAGCCTTTCGTGGCGAAGCCGGATCCTGCGGCTCGGGTGATCCTGATTTACGGGCCGGATGCCGGGCTGGTGAAAGAGCGCGCGGCGCTGATCGGGAAAACCGTTGTGGCCGATCTGAACGATCCGTTTAACGTGGCGGTGCTTACGAGCGACCAGATTATCGAGGACCCGGCGCGGCTGGCGGATGAGGCGAGCGCGCTTTCGATGATGGGCGGGGATCGGCTGATCCGTGTGGAGGATGCAGCGGATAAAATTGTCACGTTCGTGAAGACCTATCTGGAGAATCCTTCACAGTATTCCCTTGTTCTGCTGATCGCCGGGGAGCTTGGGAAGAATTCGAAGCTTCGGATGCTCTGCGAGGGGAGCAAGAACGCCGCTGCGTTGCCCTGTTATGTCGATGATGTCCGCGATCTGGGGCGGATCATCCGCCAGACTTTGCACGATGGCGGTCATACCATCGAGTCGGAGGCGGTGCAGTGGCTGGCCGCGAATATTTCGGGCGACCGGGCGAAGGTGCGCAGTGAGCTAGAAAAGCTTTCCATCTACAAGGGCGAAGAGAAAACGCCGATCACCGTTGCCGATGCGATGGCGGCGTGCGGCGCTGCGGGGGCGCAATCGTTTGACGATCTGGTGTTCAATGTGGGCGGGCGGAATACAGAAGCCGCGCTCAGGGCTTACGCCGTTTTGAGCGCGGAGGGTATCCCGTTCGTGGCCGTGTTGCGCTCACTGCAGAATCATTTCCGGCGGCTGCACCGCGTGAAGTCGGAGGTTGCGGGCGGGGAGGAGACCGGCAAGGCGATGAAGGATTTAAAGCCGCCTGTTTTTTACAAGGTCGAGGATGCGTTCCGGGCGCAGCTGAACGGTTGGTCGCTGGCATCGCTGGATAAAATCCTCGGGCGTCTGATGGAACTGGAGGCGCAGTGCAAGCAAACGGCCATGCCTTCGGATACGCTGTGCGCGCAAGCGATATTGGGGATCAGCAAGATGCGATGATAATCTATCTCAAAAAATCCGCGAGTTCGCGGATGTGGGTGAGCGGGCGGCGGGTGATCTTGCCGTCTTTTTCTTTGTCGGCTTTCTTTCCGGGTTTCGGGATGATGGCTTTTTTGAAGCCGAGTTTTTCGGATTCCTTGAGACGGATATCGGCCTGCGAGACGGGGCGGACTTCCCCGGCCAGACCGATTTCCCCGAAGAAGACGGTATCGGCGGGGAGGGGTTCGTCTTTCAAGGCGCTGATAAGGGCGGCGGCGACGGCAAGATCGGCAGCGGGCTCGGCGATACGGATTCCGCCCGCGATGTTCAGGAAGATATCGTGGCCGGAGAGGGAAATGCCGCAGCGCGTTTCCAGCACGGCGACGATCATGGCGAGGCGGTTTTGATCCCACCCCAACACGGCGCGGCGGGGTGCGGCGAGGGATGAGCGGGCGACGAGCGCCTGCACTTCCACCAGCAGGGGGCGCGTGCCCTCCAGAGCGGCCAGAACCGCGCTTCCGGCGGCATCCTCGCTGCGTTGGGCGAGGAAGAGTTCGGAGGGGTTTTCGACCTCCACCAGCCCCTCGCGGGCCATTTCAAAAACGCCGATTTCGTTCGTGGGGCCGAAGCGGTTTTTTACAGCACGGAGGATGCGGAACTGGTGACCGCGGTCGCCCTCGAAATACAGAACGCAATCGACAAGGTGTTCGAGCACTCTTGGTCCCGCGATCTGGCCGTCCTTCGTCACGTGGCCGACAAAGAGGACAGCGATGTTTCTGCTTTTAGCCATGCGGATGATTTCCTGCGCCGAGGTTCTGACCTGTGTGACCGTGCCGGGGGCGCTGTCGATATTGTCGATATACATGGTCTGGATGGAATCGATGATGAGGATTTTGGGCGGCGTCTGGGCGGCCTTTACGGAGTCGATGATGTCGCGCACGTTGGTGGCGGCGGCAAGCGCAACGGGGGCGTCGGAGAGGCCGAGGCGTTCGGCGCGCATACGGATCTGTTCCACGGCTTCCTCGCCCGAGACGTAGACGGAGGGGATTCCGTTGCGGCTTAAGGCGCAGACGACCTGCAGGAGCAGGGTGGATTTGCCGATGCCGGGGTCGCCGCCGATCAGGCTGGCCGAGCCGGGGACGAGGCCGCCGCCCGTCACGCGGTCGAATTCGCCGATTTTCGTGATGAAGCGCGGGTAGGTCGTGTTGGCTCCGGCGCGGAGATCCACGAAGTCGATAATGCGGCCTTTCTTGCTGGTGCTCATGCCTTTGGGCACGGAGGCGGCCGCCGTTTCTTCTGTGATCGTGTTCCATTCAAGGCAGGAATCGCAGCGCCCGGCCCAGCGGGACGTAATTGCGCCGCAGGACTGGCAGACGAAAGATTTCTGGGGTTTGGCCATGGACGCGAATCTCCGGTTGATGAGGTTATTTTACGGGATAGATGCCGCAGGATAAACCATCAACTCTCTGCCCGTTTGAGGGGCAGTTGAGAGGAGGATGAACGCTCGTTCCAGAGTTTACGGAATGTTACGCGGTCGGGGAGGTGCAGGCCCTGAACGTAGTCGATGTCGGGATACAGTTCGTGAAGTTCCTTTGCCTGCTGAACGCTGAGAACTCCTTCTGCCACGATGCAGGTTTCGGGCAGGACAGAGCGGATAAACGACATCGCCACAGGAAGGGAATTCGGGGATTCCGGCGGGGCGCAAACAACCTTGCGGTCGATTTTTATGAAGCTTGCAATCTCATCAAATTCGGAGAAGCGGAACGCATCGCCCAGACTGAGGGCTACGTCGTCAATCGCGAAGCGTGCGCCAAAACGGTGAAAGAGACTGAGAATATGTTTACTCATGACCAGCGTTGGTGCGCTTTCGTGGATTTCAATGATGATTCCCTCGCGGATCTGGTTGTCGATGCGGAGTTTTTCGAGTTCGCCGAGAACGGTTTTGATAAAATCGGGAAAGAGGAGAGAGCGTGCAGAAATGTTGATCGAAACCTGCCGTTCGGCGCTCTGGCGGAACTGCCGCAAGGCGCAGAGGACGAGGAGCGTGTCGATCGCTTCTGTCAGGCCGCAATCATAAAAGGCCATGATGATGTCGTAAGGCGGGAGATATTCACCCTTTCCATCGGGCAGGCGCAGGAGAAATTCGGTGGGCGAGTCGGGGTGTTTTTCAAGATTTAACGAGTGCCATGGTTCGGTCCCGAACAAGGGGGAATAACTCTCCACCATCTTGTGTATCGCGTTTACCGCGGTTTCCATCAGGCCGGATTTACGCTCGTCTTCCTCGCTTTCGGAGTGGGCGCGATGAAGCCTGATCTTTTCCGCCAAATCCTCGATGCGGGGATAAAGGCTTTCAGGCGTCATTCAGGTTCTATCCTTCCTTTTTCAGCGACCACTGAACGCTGGCGTATTCTCCGGTTGTATGGCCGTAAATCACCAGCTGTTTGGTTTTGCGGGCTTCGGATTCATCTCCGAGATAAATGCTGTCTTCAAGCACCAGAATTCCCGCACCGAATTTAAAGCGCCAGCCGATGCCGCCGGGCATGCGGAGCAAGGCCTCGGTGTCGTTATTTACAAGAGAGACCGTGATGCGAGGGTGCAGGTGGAAGCGTATGGCGATTTCAACCGGGCGGGTCAGGTCGATGCAGCTTGTGAAAGTGTCCTCGCCTCGGAAATCGTTACCTTCGTCGGTCAGGTAGAGGCGGCGCATGTGCGTGATGCCGTTCAGAGAAACATAGCCGTTATGGGACGCATCTATGAGGATTGCTTCACGGGTTTCCTGCCGTTCGCAATGTGCCGAGGCGGACCGCCGACCAAAGTGACCGTCTTTGCGGATTTCATGGGCATTCCGGTAATCGAGGCTGGCCGTATTGTGCGCGGAAGTCGCGCGCAAAGCTTCGCACCATTCCGGGGATGTCGGGTGCGTTCCGCAGGAGACGAAGAGGCGTTCCTTGCCGTAGCTGAATTCGAAAGAGAGCGGGCCTGCGTGCGTGTAGCGGTCATAAGGATATTTCGGTGCGGCGCCATAATCGAAGAGAACGAGGGAACGGCCCATCTCCATGCGTTCGTAGCCGCTGTCCGGCAGGGATTGAAGGGGTTTGCTGCGCAGGCCCGCTTGAGCAAGCGTGCTGTCAATTTCTTCCTGTTCGCCTTCCTGAGACGCATTCATGGTGGCAAGGCGGCGATCCCCGTAACGGAAGAACCGCAAGGCCGTGCTCATCCGAGCGATCGTGTCGGATAAATCTTCCGGGACCGGATAATCGCCTGCGGTCAGGGCGGATTTGATATCCAGAAGGAGTTGCAGCGCCTGCAACTGGCGGGCGGGTGAACGGGAGGCATGGCCGCCATCGGGAAGGACTTGTTCCTTCAGGCTTTGATCGAGCAGGTTCAGGGCATTTTCGATCCAGCGCTCGCGCCCTTCAATGGCAAGGCCTGCGTAGATCAGGCCCCTGGCTGCCTGAAGGAAGGGAATTTCCTCAAGCGTGCCGAGGGTATTATAGAGATGTTTTGCTTGGCGGATCAGCGATGTGAAGAACAGGTCTTCGTCTTCCTCGGGCAGACCGGCGCAGAAATATTCGTGGTGAGAGATCCACATAGCGAGGCGGCGGCCCGTAATATCGCCGCGCCATGTTTCCTTGTCCCAATTGGGGTAAGAGCGCGCCCAACTGCAGATCATCTGCTGGCCCTGATTCCGGGCAAGGGAACCGCATTGTGCGCGCAGGTCGCGCAGCCACTCGAAGCTGTTGAGGATTTCGATCTGGACGGGGTTGTCGCCGTCATAGTGCCACCAGTGGTCGTACCAGACGGGGCCGCTGTCTTCGGTTGCTCCGCAGGATTCAAGGAAATGGCGGCCTTTTTCGGGGTTGCCCTCCCAGACGTCTGCGGGTTTGACGATCAAACGTTCAGGGGCTTTTTCGCTCAGGCTCCAGTTATAGAGCACGGAACCGCAGGCCATCTGGCCGGCCTTGCTTTTCAGATTCTGTATCAGGCGCAAAGGCATGGCGTATCCTCCTTCACGATCTCAGGGCCTTGATATTCTTGGCGTAGTGTTCCGGCCCGTCCTTGAACACGGCTGTCCCCGCAACCAGAACGTCGGCTCCGGCGGCTATGACGTCTTTTGCGGTTTTGGGAGTGATGCCGCCGTCAACTTCGAGGTCGATGGGGCGCTTTGTCGCATTAATCATTTCGCGGACCTGAGCGATCTTATCGAGCAGGGGGATAAAGCTCTGGCCGCCGAAGCCGGGGTTGACGGTCATGACCAGCACGAGATCCACCAAATCCATCACGTGCGCGATCGTTGCGGCGGGGGTGGAAGGGTTCAGGGATACGCCCGCCTTCACTTTATGCGATTTGATGGATTGCAGTGTGCGGTGGAGATGGGGACCGGATTCCTGATGCACCGTGATGATATCCGCGCCGGCCTTCACGAAATCCGCGATCAGGTGATCGACCGGGGCGACCATCAGGTGGACGTCGAAAATCTTCTTGCTGTGCGGGCGCAGGCATTTGACCACAGGCGCGCCGAAGGTGAGGTTCGGGACAAAGTGTCCGTCCATGACGTCGATATGGATGTAATCCGCTCCCGCCTTGTCGATGGCACGGACTTCCTCACCCAATTTCGCGAAATCGGCGGAAAGGATGGACGGGGCGATGCGGACAGAACGGGCAGCGGGCATAAGGTTTCGGTTAAAACGGTTTTTGCTTCTGGAAGCAAGGTTAACAAATCAGATTCGAGAAGATGTGACAAGACATGCCCAGATTGGGCGAATCACTTAATTACCGTAACATTTTTTTGGGGTTAGGGGTATAGAAGCATATGATTTTTAAAAGAACATATACAGAAGAGTTACGGATAATCAGGTGTGTCTAAGTTTTGTTTATCTGTTTCACGTTTTTTTGGGGTGAATAAAGACAGTAAAGTGTTCTTCGTTTTCCTGAGTGTTGTCGATAACTTCACAAGCTAGGAGCACTGCGTTTTGTGAAGGGTTTTTAAATTTATATTGTGTGAAAATTCTATCGGGTTCGCCGAGTAAACCATAAGCATCCTCCAACGATTTTATTTTTTGTTTGAGCGTCGTTTCTTGTAATTTTTCCTTCTGAGATAGAGGTCTTGTTATTGGAGGCTTGTACTTTCCCTGCGGCGAGCGGCCACCGCAAAACGGGCAAAACATAATTCTAGACCATATCTCCCCAGATATATCGTTATAGAGTATGTCGAAAGCTCCAGTTTCCGGGTGGAATTTTATACAGGTATTCCCCTGATCCCTGTATTCCTGAGGCTTTAGACATTTACAGGGATAGTATTCCACCGGTAGCTTTATTTTTCTCATTTTTTTCTCTTTTGATCAGCAGATTTTGGGCGTAAGAGAATTTCTATTTTTTCGTCACAATCCTTAAAAATATGAATAGTCACGGTTTCGGATTTTTTTAAATAGTTCATTTGGATGACTTCCTTATCGGGCTTCCCGTAAGTCTTAGTCATTTCCTTGATACTGCGAATATTTTTCAGAGTACTTTGAAGTTCGATGTACTCTTCTTTGGGTATACCGTCGATACAATCTCTTGAAATTTTTGGTATTTCATATCCGCACTTAGGGCAGAATTTGAAGACGATATAGCCCTCGTCATCACTGTTTTTCCAGCGGAATTCGCCTGTAATTTCATCAAGGATTGCCGGAGAGTCCGGTAAAAGCAGGATTTTTTCGGGCCAATAACATGAGCAGAGATTATCTTTTTCGGGCGACATTTATGTAGCCTACAAAATTCGCTATCAGCGTGTCTATTTCAGGAAATGCGCGTTAATCTTGCGATATAAAACCCGTCCATTCCGCCCTGTGCGGCGAGGTGGTAAGGGAGAATGCGCAAGTCGCCGTTTTCGTCGATTAGTTCCGCGTAATTGCCGATTTCTTCCGGCGTGATCGGAACGCGCTGGAAGTTCGGGTTGCGGCTCAGGAACGCTTCAACCTGTCTTTCGCCTTCATCTTTCTGCAGAGAGCAGGAACAATAAATCAGCAATCCACCGATTCCGAGAATTTTTCCGGCCTGCGCCAATAAGCGGGATTGCACGGAGATCAACCCTTCGAGATCTCTTGGCGTTTTCAGGTGCGGAAGGTCGGGATGGCGGCGGATGGTTCCCGTTGCGCTGCACGGGGCGTCGAGCAGAATACGTTGGGGTGCAGGGTTACCTTTGGCCGGTTCCCAGACGGATGCGTCGGCGGCGATAACTTCCACCCGGTCCTGCAAAGTCATGCGTTTGACGTTTTCCTCCAGCTTTTTGAGGCGCTGGGCAGAGCGGTCGAGTGCAATAACGTTTGCGCCCATCGCTGAGAGCTGCAGGGTTTTTCCGCCCGGCGCGGCGCAGAGATCAATAACCGTTTCGTCCTTGAGAGGGCCAAGGAGCATCGCGGGAAGAGCGGCGGCGGCATCCTGAATCCACCATTGACCCTGATCGAACCCTTCGAGTTCACGGATATTGCCCCCGGCCATGCGGCGGAGCGTTCCCGTGGAAAGGACGGAGGCTTTAAGCGTGGCGGCCCAGTAGGCAGAGTCCTTGTTGTCTTTTACGGTAATATCCAGCGGGGCTTCGGCCAGATTAGCGCTGGCTATTTCCGCGGCTTCGCGCAGGCCGTAATCGGCAATCCAGATTTTAAGCAGCCATTCGGGCGTGTTCAGCCGTGGGGCGTCCTGTTTTGCGATCCATTCCTTGCCGTTACGGATCAGCCCGCGCAGAAGAGCGTTCACGAAGCCTTTCTGACGGTCCATTCCAATACGCTCGGCGAGGTTGACAGACGTATCCACAGCCGCGTGATCGGGGACTTCCGTAAAGAATAACTGGCAGGCGCCGAGGCGGAGAATATTTTTTAGCTGCAGCGATTTCAGGGAATCCGGGCGTTCCTGGGCCTTGGTAATCAGGTCGTCGATCTGGCCCATCCGGCGCAGGGTTGTGGCCACCAGCATCCGGACAAAAGCCCTGTCTCTGGGGGGTAAACCTGAAAAACTTTCTGTGTTATCAATAACATGATCGAGCATCTGACGCTGCATGAGAACCTGGTCGAGAATTTCAAGTGCGCACAGGCGGGCGGAGAGAACGGATTCGCCCGAAGGCCTATCCTCAGGCGAAGGGTCGGGGGGTTGCAGACTGTCTTTGTTTTTTTGCGCCGTCATTATAAATTGTACCCATCTGACATTTCGCATTAGTATTATGTATGGAAAGAGAAAAACCAAGCGTGATAGAGCCTGATCCGCAAAAAATGTTCAAACGTCTCCGGCAGATGCATTATATGTCCATGGAGTTGCAGGCCAAGCTGGAGGATATAGATGTTGAAGCGGATTCCGGTGACGAACTGGTCAAAGTAAAGATGAGCGGGGCAGGAAAGCTGCTTTCCGTCGATTTGAATCCGACAATCGTCGGCTGGGACCGGGAGGTGGTTGAAGACCTGTTACTGACCGCCCTGAACAATGCTGTAGAGGCGAAGGAAGAAATAGTTCGTCTTGAAACGCAGAAAATGATGAAGGAGCGCGGGCTGGATGACGAAACTTTCGAATAAGAAGATCAAGGAAGAGAGGCAGGCTGACAGTACGAAGGAGAAGGTTCCTGAGATCGGAGGGTTTGCGGATAAAAATCTTCCCGAACCGACACGCTACGGGGATTGGGATGTCGGTGGACGCTGCAGCGATTTTTAGGAGAGAAGAAGACTTATGAAGCAAGGAAGAGTCATGACACGGAATTTGAAGACTTATCTTTTTTTTACCGTTCTTGCCGTTTCCGGGGTTCTTAGTTCCCGGTCTGCTTTTGCGGGCAAGGCTGCGCTGATAGAGATGTTCGGCAGCACCTATAAGTGTCAGGCCAACGGACAGGTCGAAAAGGAGATCCAACAACTGATCGAGGATAATCAGGATCTTGTTCTCATTAACTGCCGACTGAAGAATCCTCCCAATATTCCGGAAATTGAGCTTTACAGTCATGAATTCTGCAATGATGGTCGTCTGGGTTATTATAAAGCGCTTGATACAATGATCATTCCCACGCCCATGGTTGTCGTTAACGGGCGTTATGATGCCAATCTGACAAAAATCGACGCGGCGCTCAAAGCTTCATATTCTCTGGACCAAATCAAATCCATCAATCTTGTGCGGTACGGCGGTGTTCTTGAAGTCAGCATGCCTGATGCGCCGTCGGAAACAGGTGCGGGGGAAGTTTATCTTTACAGCTATCTTCTCAATCCTGAGGCTATGGACGTTGAAACTCCCGAGCCGGAAAAAATAGAAGGCGACACTTATATCGGAACTGCGGCAAAAATTATTCCTTTTCGTCCGGTTGTCAGCATGCAGAAAATTGCAGACTGGTCCGGCGGGTCGTTCAGCCTGTCTTATCCGATTACGTCCCTGCCTGTGACTGCCGGGTACAGCCCGGAGCAACTCGGGTATGTTGCCGTGCTCCATGAGGGCGGTTCGTCGGGTCCTGTCCTTGCGGTCGGAGATCTGAATGAAGGCGCAGCCTTTGCCGATGAAGCAAAAAGTCAAAGCGCTTCGTTGCCGAAATCCTTACCACCGGGCGACAATGCAAACACGTCTGTGTCTGATGGAGCGGTTGCTACGCCGCCAGATCAATAATCAGGGGGACATGATCGCTGGCTTTTTCCCAGTCCCGCGCGTCCGTAAGGATTTTGTGTTTTTTGAGGGCCGGTTTCAGGGGTGGGGTGACCCAGATATGGTCGAGACGCCGGCCCCGGTTTGATTTTCGCCAATCCCGGTTTCTGTAGGACCACCATGTGTAGCATTTTTCCTGTTCAGGGATGAAATGGCGGCTGGAGTCCGTCCAGTCCAAAGATTTTCTCATTTTCTCCAGCTTTTCGATTTCTATGGGAGTATGCGAAACTACTTTCTGGAGCTGCTTGTGGGACCAGACATCGTGTTCATAGGGAGCGATATTGAAATCCCCTGCGGAGACCAAGGGCATGTCTGATGTGTAGCGGTCCTTGAACCATTTTCCCATTTCATCAACAAAATCGAGCTTGTGCGCAAATTTGTCGTTTATGTCGGGGTCGGGTTCGTCTCCTCCGGCAGGAACATAAAGATTGTGCAGTTCAAAGCGGGGGAGCCGCACGGAAATATGACGGCAGTCTTCCTTGCCCACGCGGTGGTGGATTTGTGAGTCCTCGAACGGTGTGCGCGAGAGGATGGCCACTCCGTTATAACTTTTCATGCCGTGGAAATGCTGGTGCGCGTATCCGGCGGAGCGGATGTTCTCTACCGGGAAATGTTCGTCAGGGCATTTCGTTTCCTGCAAGCAGACCAGATCGGGTTTTTCTTCCTGCAACAGCTTTGTGAGCAGGCCAATGCGCAGGCGCACAGAATTGATATTCCAGGTGAGAATTCTCATTATTGGCGATCAAAACGGCAGGTTCATGTCAGAGGGGAGACCGAGGCCTTCCATCATGCTGCGGGTCTCGGATTTAATTCTGCCGTCCTTGGCTTCGGTTGCGTTATTTACCGCGGCAACGATGAGGTCTTCGAGCGTTTCCTTATCGGAGTTCATCAGAGAGTTATCGATTGTAATCCGTGTCAGCTTTCCCGCGCAGGTCATAACGACCTTGACCATGCCGCCGCCGGATTCACCTTCGACCTCTACATCCATCAGTTTTTCCTGCATTTGCTGGATTTTCAGCTGCATGTCCTGCGCCTGTTTCATCATTTGCTGAAAGTTCATCATCCTCGTTTTTCCTTGCTCTGTTGGGCGTTCCGGTCCGGGGGCGTATTATCCTGCTCTTCTTTTGCTTTTTCAACCCTGACGATTTTCGCATCAGGGAATATTTCCAGAATTTCGGCAACCACGGGATGGTTGCGGGCTTTATCTATTTCACGGCGAATTTCTTCTTCTTTTTGTTCGGACAAGGTCGGCTGGCCGGGCTTTTCGGAGAGTGAAATCAGCCAGCGGTGACCCGTGAGTTCCTGAAGGATTTTTCCCAGATTTTGCGCCAGTTTTGGCGATGCTTCGGGGTTGGCGCGGAATTCGAGATGACCGATCGGGTTCTCTCCTTCCGTTTTCTGTTCAAGCTTGACCAGATGGGCATAGTGGTAGAGTTCTCCGGCGATCAGCGCCTCCCGGCTGGTTTCGAGCAGGGTAACCATGTCCTCTAAAGTATGCAGGCGTGTTTTTGCCGGAGGGCGGTCAATCTTCGCTTCGTCTTCTATCAGAATCGCAACGGGTTCCTTTGTTTTTTCGGCTTGTTTTACGACGGGCGGGGATTTGGGTGACTGCGTATCCGCGTCTTTCAGGCTTCGGATCAGGTCTGCCGGATCAGGCAGGTCGGCGGCATAGGACAGGCGGATGATCACCATTTCGGCGGCGGCCTGAGGGTCAGGGGCTTCATGGACTTCGCTGAGACCCTTAAGCAGAATTTGCCATGATTTGCCCAAGGTCGGCATGGTCAGGCGACTGGCGAGATCCTTTACGCGCTTGAGCATCAATCCGGAAAGGGATTCGGATTCGCTTCCGATATTCGGAACGGCACGGAATTTTGTGAGCAGGTGGGTGAGTTCCAGCAGGTCCTGCATGACCATGACCGGGGCCCCGCCTTTTTTATAAATATCGTCCATCAGGTTCAGCGCTTCGGGCAGCTCTCCTGTCAGAACATTTTCCAGCAGGTCGAAGGTGAGCATCCGGTCGGTGAGGCCGAGCATACTCTGCACCAGTTCGGCAGTGATTTTGTCACCGGAAAGGGCGATCGCCTGATCGAGAAGGCTGAGCCCGTCACGTACCGAACCGTCGGCGGCGCGGGCAATCATCTCGATTGCCGCATCTTCGGCTGTGACGTTTTCTTTCGTGCCTATATCCTTGTAATGTTTGCAGAGCGTCTCAAAGGCTACGCGGCGCAGATCAAAGCGCTGGCAGCGGGAGAGGACGGTCACCGGAACCTTGCGGATTTCGGTTGTCGCGAAGATGAACTTGACGTGTTCCGGCGGTTCTTCAAGCGTTTTCAACAGGGCGTTGAAGGCCGAGGGTGAGAGCATGTGCACTTCGTCGATGATGTAGATTTTGTAACGCGCCTCGACCGGGGCGTAGCGCACGCCGTCCAGGATATCGCGCATGTTGTCCACACCGGTGTGACTGGCCGCGTCCATTTCTATAACGTCCGGGTGGCGGTCTTCGGTGATAGCCTGACAAAGCGGGCAATCGTCCGTCGGGCCGACGGTCGGGCCTGATTTTCCATCCGGGCCTTTATAGTTCAAGGCTTTTGCAATAATACGGGCCGTCGTGGTTTTGCCGATTCCCCGCACGCCGGTCAGCATAAAGGCGTGAGCGATACGGCCGGAACTGATGGCGTTTTTCAGCGTGCGCACGAGGGCGTCCTGTCCGATCAGTTCGTCGAAATTGCGGGGGCGGTATTTACGCGCCAGTACGCGGTAAGCCTGCTGTTTGTCAGAAGTCATCCCCGATTCTTAATGCGATTCAGGGACGGCTGCAATGATTTTAGACAGCATGTTCCCATCGGGGCGGTTCTTCTTCACCGTGTTCGGTCTGACTATTTGCGGCGATATTTTCCGTATACCAGCGGATTCTTTTCCCTGTATGGTCCCATGCCTTGTCGAATTCAGTTGAGGCTATGAACGCCTCCCAGCCTTTTTGCAGGAAGTCTATGGTTTCGTCTCTGTACTCGGCGTGCGGGTTTTCCGCTGCCGGGTCGAAGGTGCGGCTTTTCTGAATGTCATGGCGGGTGAGGATGACCCATCCGTCCATCGACCTGAGGTTCGGGACTTCGCGTCCCATGTGCAGAAGAGCGGTTCCGTGGGTGAGGCCGTCGCCGGTGTTCATATATTTCACATTGATTTTGGGACGGCTTGGGGGCGAGCCTACGAATTGAGCCCCTACCGTGCCTGGCATTTCCATGGGTCTGCCCGTGGAAATATCGGTGATCATGCGTATATCGGCTTTGTGGATGTGGCCGGTGATCGTTGCTGCCGCTCCCCGTTCCAATGCTCTTAGGGCCGCATTCCTGCGGAAACTGGCGATAAAGAACTTTCCTATGTGTTTAAGGCTGTTTGTAATCGGGAAGGGGTAGTGGATGCTGCCGGGGGAGACGGATTCAAAGGCTCTTTTAAGGCGATGGTCTATATGGAGACCCGCGTCCAATATGCGCGAGCCTTTGGAATAAAGGCCTTCATAATTGGCAAGGCAGGCGGGATCGTTTTCATCGCCATGTTCGAGGTGAGTGATGATTCCGCCGAAACGCTCAAGCATGTGATCGCGGACATGGATGCCATTCAGGGTCTGGCCGTTGAAAATGTCCAGAGTGTTGTCGTGGTTTCCGGGAATGAAATAGACTTCTGTTCCGCGGTCGATCTGGGCCATGACCACATCCATAAACCGCAGGTGTGCTTCATAGGCGGGAACATCCAGCTCTTCGAGGAAATCCTCGAAATTTGCGGGAAGGGTGACTTCCTGCCCGTTGCCGCCCGCCTTCATCCGTTTCTGGATGATGTGCATGATATATTCATAGTCGATGATATCGCCGATCAGGAACAGCCTGTCAGGGTTGACCTGCTCGATCATCTGCCCCTGATATTGCAGGGCCGAATTATGCTGATGAAAGAGGTGGGTGTCCGACACAAACAAAGACACCGGCTCGCGCAAAGCCGGAAGAAAAACCTTCTCCATGAACTCTAACCATTTTCCGTGGACGTTAATTACGCAGAAATTTCTAAACCGCGGTCATCATCACTGATCGGGATAAAAATTGCAAGAAAATGCTGCGCTGCAAGATGAGCGGCAGGGTGAGCGCGGGATGGCGGGAGAGGGCTTGAAAAAGTGGAAGGTCGCACGACCCGAAAAACTCGACGCTGGCTGCTTCCTTTCGGACCTGACCGGATACGAACAAGCATCCGCCCGGCAACCTTCCGGCTACGGGTATATAGGGCGGGGGCCGGGTTTGCAAGTTTTCGTTGAATTTTTAGGCTGTTTTGTGTAGTTCATAGCCTCATCACTTGGTGCGCCGTTGTAGCTCAGGGGTAGAGCAACGCATTCGTAATGCGTGGGCCGGGAGTTCAAATCTCCCCAACGGCACCATTTTTCATAAAATAAATTGTTTTTGACCTTATATCGTGCGCGATTTGCCTGATTAATGGTCGGTATATATTGGTAACAAGAGATACAATCAAAAATTGGTTTTCTGTTGTATAAATTTTCCAAGCGGGCATAATTCACTGAGATGGACCGCTCATTAAAGCCCTCGTTAAATCTATCCCTGACACTCCGTTATAGTGTTGCCCTGATTTTTATTCTTTTTATTCTGTTCTCAACGTATCTTATTAATATGTATAACTTTTCCCGCGCAGAGCATGATGCGCGGATCATCAATATCAGCGGCATGCAGCGTATGCTTTCCCAGCGTGTCGCGCTGATGGTTACTAAAATCGCAGAGAACCCGAACAATCAGAAAACGCAACCATATCTTGAAAAGCTTGAAGGAGCCCAGACAAGGATGCGGCAGAACCACGAGGAACTTAAGTCTCGTATTATTTCTGAAAGCCAGAACAGCGATTTATATCAGCTTTACTTTGAAGACGACGGAATTGATTCACAGATGCAGCACTATCTTGGTTTGGCGTCTGATTTTCTCAAGCTTTACAAGGCGGGGGATTACAATGCGGAAAAAGCAGGATCATTAAGCAATGAAATCACGTTTATCGCCGCGGACGGATTCCTGCAAAAGCTTGACCGGGCTGTAAGCCTTTATGAAAAGCAGGCGCCGGGCAATCTTCAGAATCTTCGCACATATGAGATTTATTTCTTTGTGCTCGGGGTTCTGGTTTTGATCAGCGAAGTTTTGTTAATTTTCAGGCCGATGGTTCGGGAAATCGTCAATAAAACCGAAACGCTCAGCAATAGAAACAAGGAACTTACTGAGTTTTCGTACCGCATCTCACATGATTTGCGGGCGCCGATCCGGTCGGTATTGGGTTTAGTTGGTATCATGGAAAAGGCGAACGAGAAGGGTGATCGTGAAAAAGCCGACGAGGCTTTTCGAAAAATAAAACCCGCTTTAATGAATTTTGAGCGATTGGTTGAGGATATCATTAAGCTCAATAAAATGAGCGTCGCCGATATACCAGAAGAAGAAGTGTTTATTCCGGCGGTTATCGATGAATCGGTTAAGGCTGTTGAAAATATCCTTGCGAACGATAAGGTTCAAATTGTCGTGAATACTGATATCCAGCATTCCTGCGTCATGCAGAAGCTTCTTCTCAGGCAAATTCTCGAGAACCTGATTTCCAACGCCATTAAATATTACGACCCAGAGAAAGAAGTCAGCAAACTGGAAATCAGCGCGCACGAGAGAGATAAAAAATACATTATTTCGATTATCGATAACGGTCTTGGTATTCCCGAGGACTTCCGGCACAAGCTCTTTCAGATGTTCCAGCGTTTTCATCCTCAAAAGTCGTTTGGCAGCGGTCTTGGCCTGTATCTGGTAAAGCAGAGTGTAAAAGCTTTAAAGGGAGATATCCGTTACGTTCCAAGACCAGACGGTTCGGAGTTTATTTTAACGTTTCCGGGCAAAAATATTTAAAGGAGTCATTTTTATGAAAGAGATATTGTGCATTGATGATGATGAGCTGGATCACTATTTGAGCGAAAACGCAATTCATTCGGTTAGCGAGGATATTATCGTTCATAAAGCTTACGATGGTCAGCAGGCTCTGAGTTGTTTAAGAGAAGATAAGATTTGTCCCGAGATCATCCTTCTGGATGTTAATATGCCCCGCATGAATGGGCATGAGTTTCTGAAAGAATTTGCAAGAACTCATGACGGTCGTATTCCCATCATTATTATGTTGACGTCGTCGGACCAGAAAACAGATATCGATCTTTCCATGCAGTATACGTTTGTGAAGGATTTTCTCGTCAAGCCATTAACGGAAGAACACGTTAAAAAGATACAGGACATTATGGAGAGCCTTGCCGCCGGAGAGTAAGAGGATAGCAATATAGGATTTTATTTTTAAAAACGGCTCTCCAGAAAGATGGAGAGCCGTTTTCAGTTTTTTAACCTGTCGGTGTTGGTTTACGACCGAGCGTCGAGATCGAAGCGGTCGGCGTTCATGACTTTCGTCCATGCGGCGGCGAAATCCTTCACGAATTTTTCCTTGTTGTCGTCCTGCGCGTAGACTTCCGCGTAGGCGCGCAGGATGGAGTTCGAGCCGAAGACGAGGTCGGCACGGGTGGCCGTCCATTTGGTCTTTCCGGTTTTGCGGTCAACGACTTCGTAGAGGTTTTCGCCCGCCGGTTTCCACGTGTTGGCCATGTCGGTCAGGTTCACGAAGAAATCGTTGGTCAATGCGCCTTCCTTATCGGTGAACACGCCGTGCTTCGAGCCGCCGTGGTTGGTGCCCAGAACGCGCATGCCGCCGACAAGGACCGTCATTTCATTGGCGGTCAGGCCCATGAGCTGGGTCCGGTCGAGCAGAAGCTCTTCCGCGCTGACGGCGTAGTCTTTCTTCAGCCAGTTGCGGAATCCGTCATGGATTGGTTCCAGATATTCGAAAGAGTCCGCATCGGTGAGTTCGTCCGTCGCATCGCCGCGACCGGGTGAGAAGGGGACCGTGACGTCGAAACCTGCAGCCTTGGCGGCTTTTTCGATCCCGACATTTCCAGCGAGGACGATAATGTCAGCGACGCTTGCGCCCGTATCGGCCGCGATTTTTTCCAAGGTCGAGAGAACTTTCGCGAGACGCTTCGGTTCGTTTCCTTCCCAGTCTTTCTGCGGTGCGAGGCGGATGCGCGCACCGTTGGCGCCGCCGCGCATGTCGGACCCGCGGAAGGTTCGGGCGCTGTCCCACGCGGTTGCAACCATTTCGCTGATGCTCAGGCCGCTTTCCGCGATCTTTGCCTTGGCGGCTTTTACGTCGTAGTCGGTCTTTCCTTTTGGAACCGGGTCCTGCCAGATCAGGTCTTCTTTGGGCACGTCCGGTCCGAGATAGCGGACTTTCGGCCCCATGTCGCGGTGGGTCAGCTTGAACCACGCACGGGCGAAGGTTTCCGAGAAATATTCGGGGTCTTTATAGAACTTTTCGGAAATTTTCCGGTATTCCGGGTCCATTTTCATGGCCATGTCGGCGTCGGTCATGATCGGGTTATAGCGGATGGACGGGTCTTCGACATCGACGGGCTTGTCTTCTTCCTTGATATTGATCGGTTCCCACTGCCATGCGCCGGCGGGGCTTTTCTTGAGTTCCCATTCGTAGTTGAGCAGAAGGTGGAAGTAGCCGTTATCCCATTTCGTCGGGTGGGTGGTCCAGGCGCCTTCGATGCCGCTGGTGACCGTATTGCGACCAATGCCACGGCTTTTCTTATTCAGCCAGCCCAGTCCCTGTTCTTCAATTGGAGCCCCTTCAGGATCGGGGCCTAACTGCTCGGCCTTGCCGTTGCCGTGCGCCTTCCCGACCGTGTGACCGCCCGCCGTCAAGGCGACAGTTTCCTCGTCGTTCATCGCCATGCGGCCGAAGGTCACGCGAACGTCCTGCGCGGTTTTCAGCGGGTCCGGCTTGCCGTCCACGCCTTCCGGGTTCACGTAGATCAAGCCCATCTGAACGGCGGCGAGGGGGTTTTCAAGGGCTTCGCTGTTGCTGCCGTCATAACGGTCTTTTCCGAGCCATTCTTTTTCGGAGCCCCAGTACACGTCTTTTTCAGGATGCCAGATGTCTTCACGGCCATAACCGAAGCCAAAAGTTTTCAGGCCCATGGATTCATAAGCAGCTGTGCCTGCAAGGATGATGAGGTCGGCCCAGCTGATCTTGTTGCCGTATTTCTTTTTGATCGGCCAGAGCAGGCGGCGTGCTTTATCAAGGTTTGCGTTGTCCGGCCAGGAGTTCAGTGGCGCGAAACGCTGGTTTCCGGTGCCACCGCCGCCGCGGCCATCGGCCACGCGGTAGGAACCTGCAGCGTGCCATGCCATGCGGATCATCAGGCCGCCATAATGTCCCCAGTCTGCCGGCCACCATTCCTGTGTGTCCGTCATGAAATCATGCAAATCTTTCTTGAGAGCTTTGAAGTCAAGTTTTTTGACCTCTTCACGATAATTGAAGTCTTTGCCCATCGGGTTGGTCTTGGTGTCGTGCTGATGCAGGATGTCGAGGTTGAGGGCGTTGGGCCACCAATCCATGACCGATTTCTCGCTGGCCGTATTCGCGCCGTGCATCACGGGGCATTTGTTCTCGTTACTCATGGGTTTTTTCTTTGCACTGGTCATGCTTTTTCTCCGTTTCTTTAGGGTTGGTTGATTGACAGGCGGGGCATGTGCCCCAGAAAATGACTTCGGCTTCGTCTATCGCAAAACCGTGGCTATCCATGGGAGTCAGGCACGGGGCGGAATCAAAGCAATCTGTATCCATGACCAACTGGCATTTCCGGCAGACAAGGTGATGGTGGTTATCACCTACGCGGGTTTCGTATAATGACGCGCGTCCCTTGGGTTTAATCTCGCGAAGCAGGCCGTGTTCGACAAGGGTGTTCAGCGTATTGTAAATCGCCTGCTTGGAGGTGGTCGCAATATCTTTTTTGACGATCCTGAAAATCTGCTCCGCGTCGGCGTGGGGGTGTTTCGAGAGAACCTTTAGCAAAGCCAAGCGCACAGGCGTTATGCTCAGGTTATGGGCTTTTAGTAATTCGGCGTTCGATTCGCGCATAGGAGCATATTATTGAGTAAAAACTTTGAATCAATCAAAATTTTATTTTTTCTGGCCCGCCTTAAGAGGCTGCTCGGGAGAAAAATAATTTTAACCCGACTATTAATTGCTCAAGTTTTTCTGTTTACTGGACTTCCTTATTTATCGCGCAAGGTTTTTTGAAATGGGACGTCGTTTACGCTGTTTGTTGTTTTCGTTCTTTTTATTGACTTTTCCCAGCGGCGCTTTTGCGGACAAAGCCGAGGTCGATTTTCGCGCCTTCAAAGGGCAGGACGCGTATGCGTGGCTGGCGGAGCATAACTTTATTCTTGAGCGCAGCGCGGATAACCGCAAGAAGACGCGCCTTTCGTTTACGGATCAGGGGCTGACGATTGAGGCGCTTAAGTCTGCGCAATCTCTTATCGCGCTCAAGAAGGGTAAACTGACCGGGGATGAGAGCGTCGAGATCGTCTGGGGCGTGAACAAGTTTCCTGCCGGGGCTTCTTATCAAAAAGGGCACAGGAACGAAGCGATTATGTTTTATGCCTTTTTCGGGAAAGAGATGATCGATAGCGGGTCCCCTATCATTCCCGACAGCCCGTATTTTATCGCCCTGCATCTGTGTGAGAACGACCCGATCGGCGCGCCGCTTATGGGACGGTTTTATCACAAAGGGGGGCGGTTTATCTGCGCCGCGCATCCCAAGCCGGGGGAGGCGGTGACTACGCGGCTCGATCTGAAGAAGACATTCAAGGATCTGTTCGGAATAGATGCGCCGCCGCTTTCGGGGATCGCGTTCGAGTTCGACACGACCAAACCGCAGGATGACGGAACGTCTTCGGCGTTTGTGCAGAGCCTGAAATTTCCCAAGGCCACCTATATCCGCGAGGATTAGTTTTATTAAAAAGGATTGTTGTTATGAATGACCGCGAGTTTTGGGATGAGCGCTTTGGTGCGCAAGGCTATGCCTACGGGACCGAACCCAATGTGTTTCTGGAGGAGTCCGTGTCCTTCATTCCTTCGTCCGGGCAGGTTCTGTGTATTGCCGAGGGCGAAGGGAGGAATGCTGTTTTTCTGGCCAAGAACGGTTTTGATGTGTCTGCGGTTGATATCTCCCATGCCGGAAAGAGAAAAACGGAAACGCTGGCTTCCGAAAACGGCGTGCAAGTTTCCTATACCATTTCCGATCTGGACGATTTCGATCTTGGCGCGGGGGCATGGGATGCGATCGTTTCTATTTTCGGGTATATCGGTCCGAATGCTGAGGCCCGGAAATTCGTTTATCAGCGCATTCAGAAGGGATTGAAACCCGGCGGCATTTTTATCGTCGAGGCGTATCATCCCCGGCAGCTGGAATATGGAACGGGCGGGCCCAAGGACATTGATTTCCTGCCCGCACTGGAAGAATTCAAAAAGGCCTTTGAGGCCTCCGGTTTTCTTCACGGCGCGGAGAGGGAGCGCGAGGTGTTTGAGGGCGAATTTCATACCGGGGCGTCCTATGTGACGCAGGTTGTCTGGAAGAAGGCATAGCCCGGATTTTAAGCCTTTCGGCCTGTTCCCCCTGCCAAAATCAAAAAAATTCATTATTTTCTGGACGTTTAGCGGCGGCTTTGTTATACCGCGCGCCTAACAATATCTTAAACAGATTACGTCAAATTAAAAGCTGGTATTATCAGGGTGACGCGTTGAGGCGCGGTTTTAGTAAGCGGGGCTGCTGCGTTGAAAGAAGACTGGACAGAGACGAACGAAAGCTCACTCCTTCTCGGGGGTAAACCTTTTAATGCCCAGGTTGCGTCCGATGACGAAATTCTTGTTGCCATGAAGCTTCTTCCAAGCGGTCTTGCCGAGCGAACGGGCATCTTTACCGACTGGCGCTATAACCCGACTCCCCCGGCTTCCGAGCATGAATTTGCCGCTTATGAGCGATACAACAATTCCCGCGAGACAAAAAATACGGAAAGTTTGCGGGAGGCGATCCGTTTATACATTCAGGCGGCGGAGGCCTATGTCGCGCAAGGGTTGGAAAAGCCGGCGGCGAATATGTATTCTCTGGCCGCGCAGGGTTTTATGGAGATTGCCGACAATCCTCTGATCGACGGGCGCCCGGCCAGCGAGCACGCCGTCGCGTATTTCGATCGGGCTATTACCCTGCATGACAAGCAGGGCCACGAGGATTTTTCATACCGTGACCGCGACAAGCGCTATAACGCGGTTGCGGAAACGGTGCTTTTTTACCGGCGCGCGTTGGGGAAGGGTGTCGTCCCTGACGGGCTTGCTCTTGAGGGGGCCGTGCGTTTTTACGAGCGGCTCGGTCCTGAATCGGAGGCTCTTGCCTATTCTTCCCAACGCATGCAGGGCGTGATCGACCCTCAAGCTCTGAGGGTGGAGCAAAAGGAAATCGGTTTTTCTGACGACCAGCCGCTGGGAACGGATAATGTGGGGCCGTGCGTAGCGCTGATGGTGTACAGCCTTATGCCCGGAGCGGATGTTCACGAGCATTCCGTGACGGCGGTCGCGCACATTGATTTTGAAACGGATGTGTCTTCGATCCGTACCATTTTTGAAACGTTGCCGCCGGGTAAAAAGCAGGTGCGTCTTCTGGGGGCGCGGTTTGAGCAGGACCCGGTTTCACAGAAAAATCTGTGTAAGGTGGTGAGGGCTTTAAACCAGTATGATGTCGATATTATTTCGGCGGATATCCATCAGGGCAATGACGGGCCGAGCAGCTTCGTTGTTTCGCCGCGGGATTTCAGTATTCGTGAGGCCGTGGCGGGCGCGGGGAACAAAACGCCTTATGCGTCCTGTGCCTATTCCCTGATAACCGAAGATGCGCTCTATCCGCTTCGTGTGGCTTTTGATACCCGTACGGGAACAGCCGACCGTATGCCGCTGTTTCTGGATGCTTATATGGTGCAAAAGATTAATGAACATTATGCCGGAAAAGATACTGCCGAACTATATGAGGCGATCCGGGACGACGGTCTTTACGATATCGGGTTATCGTTATTTTACATCCAGGAGCTTCTGAACGAATATCAGGCTGCCTGGGATGCTGTCAGGACGTATGCCCGTTTCAGGCTTCCTGACAATTTGTACAGCCGTTTGGATAAGTTTCCGGTTTATCTAGGCGATAATGCCGAGCACTATAATCTTGCCCTTATTGATAATGCTGCCGAGATCTATGAGGCTATGCCGGCAGACGCAGAATTTGATTTCCAAGTTGTCGAACGTGAAGCGGCCAAGCTGGCGTTCGATGATCTCAGTGGCCATAAGCTGGATGTATAAATCTATTTGTGCTCCTGCAGGGCTGTCGGGTCTATCCAATATTATTTTCACGCGATGAAAAAAGCCTGCCGGGGGGGGGCGCGCAATCCCGTTTTGATAAAAATCAAATGATGTAGAAGGGTTTTGTGTCACTGTGGGTGTCTATATTTTAATTTATTCATTCATACGAGGGTTATACCGTGAAAGAAAATCATCCAGGGGACGACCGCGAGCTTTTTGAATGTTATCTTCGTGTTTGTAATCAGGCCCTGCACCAGAATTCCAGGCGTTTTCCTTTTCAGCAGATTTTGCAGGGGCTTGGTCAGCATACCACCGACGGGAAAGCCGTTGAAGTTCTGATTATCGACGATCAGCCTGTAGAGGGGTTCTGTATCACCTATAACAGGGAAGATCGTGCTGTTGTGGCCGATCAGCAGTTTAATTCCCTGCCGAAGAGGAAATGGAAGGTTACGAAGAGTTATCTTCTGGACGTTATCCGTAACCCGGGGGAGTACATCAATAATCCAGCCAAGATTGACTGGGAGTGGCTTTACAGCCTGAACAGCCAGAGCAGTGAATAATTTATTTCATACGCAGGATTTACAGCCAAGATCTTTGCACGGGAACTCCGACGTGCATGCCGAGCAGGAAAAATCGATGAGCGGGTCGATGCTCTGAATTTCCAAAGTCGAACCTTTTATATTTATTCCCGTGGCGTCCTTGAGTTTGGACAGGGCGCGGGAGAAGGTTTCGGGTTGCATACCCAGGCGTGATGCGATCAAGGTTTTATCGTATGGAAGGTGGATCGTAATCGGGCGCCCTTTAGCCTCGTTTTGATTGGGCATCAGCCTTAAAATAAAGCAACCGATGCGCTGGGGTGCGTTTTGCAGAGAACGGTGCTCGATTTCCGTATCCTGCTGGCGACGGTAGCGTGCCATTGAGCTAAGCATCGAAAGAGCGAATTTCGGGTTGTTCTCGATCAGGTATCTCAGTTTTCTCAGGGACAAAGAGAGAATCTCGGACGGTTCGACAACTTCGGCACTGTAGGGGTAAGTATTCTCTTCGAAAATCGACGTTTCGCCAAATGTATGGCCTTCTGTGAGGATATCAATAATCGCTTGCGCGCCATCCAGCGTTTCGCGAAAGATCTTTACCCATCCGTTTTTGATCACGTAATAACGCTCGGCATTGTCTCCACTGACAAAAAGCATCTTGCCCTTTGTGCAGCGTTCGAGAATATGACCTTCGAGCAGAAGGTCCACTTCCTTGTCCGTACATTCTCCAAATAGCTGAACTGACTTCAAGAAGTCCCCAGAATTAGATGACGTATGGTTGTCTATGGCTTTGACTTGTTGCATCTGTGTGTTTTATAAGATTTACTTGATTAAGGTCAAGGCAAACGCTTCTTCTTAAGATCACACTAGCCGCGGATTTCATCTGTGGGATATTCATGCTCGGAGAGTGTATACATCAATTTGTCACCGGATACGGCCTGTCCCTGAGCCTGTTTTTGGCCGGGCTTGCAGGCGGTTTTACCCACTGTACTTTAATGTGCTCGCCTTTCGTTTTGGCTCAAAGAGGGGGGCTTGAGCGTCCCTTGAGTGTGTTTTCGCGTTTGAAACAGTCTTTGCTTTTGCCTTATCATTTAGGTCGCCTGACTACGTATGTATTTCTTGCGGCCCTGTTTAGCGGTGTGGTCAATCTGGCTTTTCTTTTCCAGCCGTTACGGGTTTTTCTGGTTGTGCCCCTGCTTTTACTTGCGGCCCTGATTTTTATGGTGAGCGCTTTTCCTTCGATTGCTGATGTTTTTCCATGGGTTTTGAGGGTGCGGTTGTCGATTCCTTTCCGGTGGATTTCCCGGTTCTATCAGCCCTTGGTCCGGGAGCGCGATGTCGCTTCCCGTTACGTTCTTGGGGTCTTGCTTGGTTTTATGCCGTGCGGGCTGGTTGTTTCCGCCCTGATGGCGTCAGCGACCGCGCCAACCATGATTCAGGCTGTCGGCGCGATGGCGGCTTTCGGTCTGGGAACGGTGCCTGCTCTTCTTGCGGTATCGCTGGGCGGCAGTTTCATTGAAAGTTTTGGTTTCCTGAACACTCTTAAAGTGAAGCAGGGTTTTATGGTTTTCAGCGCGCTCTGGCTGGTTTTTCTGGCCGGCGCGTTTGTTTTCTAAAGCAGAGGGAATGGCAAGATGAGTGCACAGGCCGTAACAGAACATCAGGAATATAACTATCATGTCATCCGGCTTTTTACGCTGGCGACGGTTTTTTGGGGGATTGTCGGGTTTCTGGTCGGGTTGCTGATCGCCCTGCAGCTCGCGTTCCCGGAGCTTAATTTTGAGCCTTACCTGACATTCGGGCGTTTGCGGCCCCTGCATACTTCTGCCGTTATTTTTGCTTTCGGCGGTAACGCGCTGTTTGCGACCAGTTATTTCATCGTTCAGAGAACATGCCAAACCCGGCTCTGGAACGACGGGCTGGCTATGTTTACTTTCTGGGGATACCAGCTTGTCATTGTGATGGCCGGTCTGGGGTATGTTCTGGGCGTGACTCAGGGTAAAGAATATGCGGAGCCGGAATGGTATGTCGATATCTGGCTGACGATTGTCTGGGTTGCTTACCTGCTGGTTTATCTCGGCACTGTCATGAAGCGTAAAGAGCCGCATCTTTACGTGGCCAACTGGTTCTATCTGGCTTTTATTATTACTGTCGCTGTTCTTCATCTGGGTAACGGACTGTCTATTCCCGTCTCTTGGACCGGAACCAAGAGCTATACAGTTTTCGGCGGCGTTCAGAGCGCGATGATCCAGTGGTGGTACGGACATAATGCGGTCGGTTTCTTTCTGACTGCGGGGTTTCTGGGCATGATGTATTATTTCGTGCCGAAACGGGCGGAGCGTCCGGTTTATTCCTACCGTCTTTCCATCCTGCATTTCTGGTCGCTTATCTTTATCTATATATGGGCCGGACCGCACCACCTGCACTACACGGCGTTGCCGGACTGGGCGCAGACGCTGGGGATGACGTTCTCGATCATGCTGTGGATGCCGTCCTGGGGCGGGATGATCAACGGGGTCATGACGCTTTCGGGCGCCTGGCACAAGCTGCGCGAAGATCCCGTCCTGCGGTTTATGATTATCGCGTTGGCTTTCTATGGGATGAGTACTTTTGAAGGTCCCTTGATGTCGATCAAGTCGGTGAACTCGCTTTCCCACTATACAGACTGGACCATCGGGCACGTGCATTCCGGTGCGCTGGGCTGGGTTGGGTTCATCAGCTTCGGTGCGCTGTATTCTATGGTTCCGGTGCTTTGGGGCCGGGAGAGGCTTTATTCCATGAAGCTGGTCAACCTGCATTTGTGGGTCGCGACCATCGGAATCGTGCTTTATATCGCGGCCATGTGGGTTTCGGGCATCATGCAGGGCCTGATGTGGCGCGATTACAACGAAATGGGATTCCTCGAATACTCGTTCGTTGAGTCCGTGATGGCCATGCATCCGTTCTATCTGATCCGGGCTTTGGGCGGGGCGCTGTATATCGTCGGCGCACTGATCATGGCGTACAACTTCTACCGGACGATCAAAGGCGATGTCTGCGAGAAAGAATATCAAACCGACGGCGTATTAAAAGGAGCGGTCGCATGAGCTTTATAAAGAAACACGAGAAACTGGAAAAAAACTCCATTCTTCTTTTGATCGGGATCATTATCACGGTTCTGATCGGGGGGCTCGTCGAGATCATCCCGCTGTTCCGGATGGAGACGGTGATCGAACCGGTGAAAGGTGTGCGGCCCTACACACCGCTGGAACTCGCCGGGTATAATATTTATATCCGCGAGGGTTGCTATAACTGTCACTCACAGCAGATCCGTCCTCTGAGGGATGAGGTGGCGCGTTACGGGCATTACTCACTGGCCGCGGAGTCCATGTACGATCACCCGTTCCAATGGGGATCGAAACGGACGGGGCCTGACTTGGCACGGGTTGGCGGAAAGTATTCCGATGACTGGCACGTGGCGCACCTGAAGAATCCGCGTGATGTCGTTCCGGAATCGATTATGCCCTCCTATAGTTTCCTCGCGCGTAACGGGGCAAAAATTGACGATCTCGACCAGCATCTGAGAACGCTGCGTCTGGTCGGCGTTCCCTATACTGACGAGATGATCGAAAATGCCGAAAAGGATGCGATCGCTCAGGCGAACGGCGAGGCCAAGATGGATATTTCAGGCCTGACCCAGCGTTATGGCGAAAATGTCAACGCTCGCGATTTCGATGGCCAACCTAACCTTGTTTCCGAGATGGATGCGCTGGTGGCTTATCTTCAGGTTCTGGGAACGATGGTTGATTTCAAGGCGACCGAAGAGGTCGAGGAGGCCGCACCATGATGGATTTTATCACTACGCACGGCGGGCTTATCGGTCTTCTGTTTTTCTTTACGTTTTTTGTCCTGATGGCTGTCTGGGTCTACCGACCGGGTTCCAAGGACAAGTATCAAAATTACGCGGGCATCCCCCTCAAGGAGAGCGACTATGACTGACGCGAAAAAAGAACACAGCCATTCCAAAAAAGAAATCGACACCGTATCGGGTGTGGAAACGACAGGCCATGAATGGGACGGTCTGAAAGAGTTGAACAATCCTGCGCCGCGGTGGTGGCTGTGGGTGTTTTATATCAGCATTATCTGGTCGGTCTGGTACTGGGTTGTGTACCCGGCGTGGCCTACATTCAGCGGAGCCACGAAAGGGGCTTATGGCTGGACGCAGTATAAGAAGCTTGCGGCCGAACAGCAGGAGATCAAGGATCGGCAGAAAGCCTATCTCGATAAATTCGAGAAGGCTTCGTTTGATCAAATCTTACAGGACAAGCAATTGTATGCATTCGCCGTTGCCGGGGGATCCGCGTTCTTCAAGGATAACTGCGCGACCTGTCACGGAACAGGCGGTATGGGAGGAAAAGGCTTTCCTAATCTGAACGACGATGACTGGCTGTGGGGCGGCGATATCGGCACCATTTACCAGACTATCCGGTATGGAGTCCGCTCCAAGCACGAGGATACACGCGTGTCTCAAATGCCTGCGTTCGGTGTTGAGAAGCTGCTTGAGAAGGAAGAGATCGAAAAGGTCGTCGATTATGTTCTGAGCCTTTCTGATCCGCAAAGCGCTGCCGGTAAGGATTTATCCGAAGGTCAGGAGATTTTTGAGCTGAACTGCGCATCCTGTCATGGCGAAGATGCAAAGGGATCGCGTGAGGTTGGCGCGCCTAACCTGACCGATTCAATCTGGCTTTATGGCGGCGACCGCGAAACGGTGTTCAAGACCGTGTTTTATGCCCGTTCAGGCGTGATGCCGAGCTGGGTTGGGCGTCTGGATGATAATACGATCCGGGAACTGGCTGTCTATGTTCACGAGCTGGGTGGCGGCGAGACCGGAAAAGTTGCGTCTACCGTGACGGCGCCGGACGAGGCCACCGAGAGTGTTCCCGAGGAGTCTGTAACGGCACCGGAGGAGCAGGAGAACGGCCAAGATGAAGCCATGCCCGACGAAGAGGCTCCGGAGAATACCCCTGCACCCGTGCAGGAAGACGATTCAAATCCGGTCAAGCCCATGATAACGTTACCGAACGAAAGCGAAGAGACCGGCCAAGAAGACGGACATGACGGAGAGTAGCGAGCAGCAGATCACTTTTTTTGCTGAACAGAAGCGGATTTACCCCAAGCGGGTCTGGGGTCGGTACAGGAAACTGAAATGGGTTGCCATGGCCGTGACGCTGGGTATCTATTACCTGGCCCCTTTTCTCAGGTGGGATCGCGGCCCCAACGCACCGGATCAGGCCATTCTCATTGATCTTCCTCATCGACGGGCTTACTGGTTTTTTATCGAAATCTGGCCGCAGGAAGTCTATTTCCTGACCGGGATCCTTGTTCTTGCCGCTATTGCCCTGTTTTTCGTGACCAGCCTGTTCGGGCGGGTCTGGTGCGGGTATTTTTGTCCGCAGACAGTCTGGACGGACCTGTTTATCTGGGTCGAACGGATCGTTCAGGGGGACAGAAACAAAAGGAAAAAATTACATGAAGGTCGTTGGACATGGGAAAAAGTCTGGAAGATTGCGGTTACGCATTTTTTCTGGCTGGTGATTGCCTGGTGTACGGCGGGGTCGTTCGTTCTGTATTTCAACGACGCTCCTACACTGGTGAAAAGTTTCTTTGAATTCAATGTATCGTCGACCGTATTGGCGTTTATCGGCGGGCTGACCTTCAGCACTTATCTCATGGCCGGGTTTGCGCGCGAGCAGGTCTGTACCTACATGTGTCCCTATGCGCGTTTTCAGTCTGCCATGTTCGATAATGATACGTTGATTATCGGATACGACGAGACACGCGGAGAAAAACGCGGAAAGCACAAACAGGGCGATCCGTGGGAGGGGCGCGGGCATTGTATAGACTGCACGGCCTGCGTGCAGGTTTGTCCGATGGGGATTGATATTCGTGACGGGTTGCAGATGGAGTGTATTGCCTGCGGCCTTTGTGTTGATGCCTGTAATGAAATCATGGATAAGGTCGGGCTGCCGCGCGGACTCGTGCGATACGATACGGAACGGCATCTGAAATTGCGTGCTCAGGGGATCGAGGAGAAGTTCAAGATTATCAGGCCGCGCACGATTTATTATGCGGGTGTGCTGGCCGTTGTCGGCGGCATTATGCTTTACGCTCTTATTACCCGCGCTCCGCTGGAATTGCATGTCCTGCATGACCGGAACCCGCTTTACGTCCAGCTTTCGGACGGGGAAATCCGTAACGGTTACATATTGAAAATCCTGAACAAGACCCACGATCACAAGAATTATAATATTAAGGTCGCCGGGCTTGAAAATGCGAAGGTTGATGTCAAGGGGGCCGGGGATCTGACCCCTGATTCCCTTTATGTTCAGGCTGACAGCGTGGGAGAGTTTCATATTTTTGTCAGCGCTCCGGTCAAGCCCGGAGAAGCGCGCCCGGTTGTCTTTACCTTGACAGACAATACAACAGAAAAGCAGGATGTTTATGAAAGCGTCTTTATCTCCGAACGCCCCAGAGGGTAGGGCCATGGCACCAGAGACGGGCATACGGCCAAGCGACAAGCTGATTCCTTGGTATTTCGTGCTGTTTTTTCTCGTTGTTTTTGTTGTGAACGGTATTTTTATATATCTCGCGCTTGAGAGCTATACCGGTGTTGTTACGGACGAAGCCTATGAAAAGGGTCTGGCTTATGATTCTCTGCTTGAGGAAAGCCGTGAGCAGGCGGAGATGGGCATTCAGCACAAGGCCAGATATGAAGCGCCGGTTCTGAGACTGGAACTGAAAGATAGAGACGGCCATCCGATCGAAGGGGCTCATGTGACTGCCAAGATGATCCGGCCTGTGCAGGCAGGGTATGATTTTGAGGTTCCGTTGACGCCGCACGGCGGCGGGGTCTATGCTGCCGACATTCACCCGCCTTTGCCGGGGGCCTGGACTGCCAAGATGGAGGCGCAATGGGACGGCCAAGTCTTTCGCACGACTTACAAAATGGTCACACAGTAAATACCGGGGAAGGCAGCGCTCTTTCCGGGTATGAAGCTCTGGTCCGTCCAACGTCCGAAGGAGCCTGCTCTCTTGATGTCGTTGTCGGCGGTGTTCATTGTGCCGCTTGCATTCAGAAAATCGAATCCACTCTTTCCGCGCAAAGCGATGTCGAATCCGCCCGTTTGAATTTTTCCACCCGGCGTCTGAACATCCGGTGGCACGGGCTTCCTGAACGCGGGAACGAACTTGTCGCGTTGGTCCAGAAGCTTGGTTATGACGTGCGACCGTTTGATGCCCGGGCTAATCAGGAGGAAAGCGAAGAAGAGAAGTTCCTTCTGATTTGTCTTGGCGTTGCGGGTTTTGCGATGGGGAACATCATGCTGCTCTCAGTGGGGCTGTGGAGCACCGATACGCAGACTATGGGGATGGCAACCCACGATTTTCTTCACTGGATTTCTGCGCTGATTGCCATTCCTGCCGTTATCTTTTCCGGCCGGCCTTTTTTCCGTTCGGCATTCAAGGCCTTATCGCATGGGCAGAGCAATATGGATGTTCCCATTTCGGTGGGGGTTCTTCTGGCTTGCATTATGAGCTTTGGCGAGGTTTTGCGTCATGCAGAGCATGTCTATTTCGACTCTGCTGTCATGCTGCTTTTTTTCCTTTTGATCGGGCGGTATCTGGATTTTCGGGCTCGTCGTCATGCGCGCAGCGCGGCAACGGATCTTCTTTCCACGCTTTCGGGCTTTGCCCGTGTAGTGGAGAACGGGAAGACCCGCAACCTGCCTATCCGGGATCTGAAGGAAGGGATGGTTGTTCTGGTTGCCGCGGGTGAGAAATTTCCCGTAGACGGAGAGGTTGTGGAGGGTATAGCGGAGGTCGATACTTCTCTTGTAACGGGGGAAACTTTGCCCCGTCTTGTTTCTCTTGGCGGGGATGTTTATGCGGGGACGATGAATTTATCCGGGCCTGTGACCTTGAGGGTGGCCAAGGCTGCAGAGGATTCTCTGCTTTCAGATATTGTCCGGCTGATGGAAAAAGCGGAGCAGGGGCAGGCCCAGTACGTCCGGCTGGCCGACCGGGTGGCGAGTCTTTATACGCCTGTTGTGCATTTGCTTGCTGTTTCAGCTTTTGTTCTCTGGTGGGGAGTCGTGGGAATAGCGTGGCAGGACGCGCTGATGATTTCCGTTACGGTCTTGATTATTACCTGTCCTTGCGCTTTGGGTCTTGCCGTTCCTGTCGTGCAGGTACTGGCGACAGGGCGCTTGATGAAGACCCATGTGATTGTTAAGTCCGGGGATGCGCTTGAGCGTCTGGCAAAAGCGGATGCTGTGATTTTCGATAAGACAGGAACACTGACGCTGGGGCATCCAAAGCTGGAGAGTGCCGGAAATCCGGAAGATTTGAAACTGGCGGCATCGTTGGCCTCTCACAGCCGTCATCCCCTCTCACAAGCATTGGCCGAGGCGTATGACGGGCCGGTCTCTACACTTACTGATGTTGAAGAGTTTCCCGGGCAGGGGCTTTCGGGGTCTTTTCAGGGCAAAAAAGTGAAGATCGGAAGCCGGGCATGGTGCGGCCTCGCCGATGCTTCCGCTGCCAAGGGACCGGAACTGTGGTTGGCTTTTGAAGGGCACAAGCCGGTTGTTTTTACGTTTACCGATGCTTTGCGGGAGGATGCGGCGGAGACGATCGCAAAGCTGAGGCGAGACGGGTTGAAAGTTGTCCTGCTTTCCGGGGACAGGAAGGATGTGGCTTCTGATATCGCTTTGAAAGCGGGCATTGAAGCCGATCATGTTTATGCGGAAAAAACACCGCCGGAAAAATTCCAGATACTGGAGGATCTCAAAAGCAAGGGACACAATGTTCTGATGGTTGGGGACGGTCTGAACGACGCACCCGTGCTGGCCGGGGCGGATGTTTCCATGGCGCCGGGGACAGCGGTGGATATGGCGCAGAGCGCTGCGGATATCGTTTTTATGGGGAAGGCTCTTTCTCCTGTTTATGATACGCGCAGTGTTGCTGTCTTTTCACAAAGACTCGTAAAGCAGAATTTCATGTTGGCACTGGTTTATAATCTCGTTGCGATTCCCCTTGGTTTTGTAGGGCTGGTTACACCGATGGTTGCGGCTTTGGCCATGTCGGGTTCTTCGCTGATCGTTATTGCCAATTCATTCCGTTTAAGGGGGCGTCTGTGAGCGTTTTACTCTATTTGATTCCGATTGCTCTTTTTCTTGGACTGATCGGTCTTGCGGCTTTTATCTGGAGTATTAAAAGCGGGCAATATGACGATCTTGAAGGGGCTGCGCTTCGCATCCTTATGGATGATGACGAGCCTGTAAAACAGGCCGAAAAAAACACCCCTGAAAAAAATCTTGAAAACAAGCTTTCTTGACGTAAATCAATTTATTGGTTGTATTTTTGGGTGATAGTCTTTGCGAGGTGGAAAACAGCCTCTCTTAATAAAAAGGATGCAGTTATGTTAAACAGAACTCTTGCTCTCAGTCTTGCTGCTGCTGTATCGGTGGCGGCTTTTGCAACACCCGTTATGGCCAAGGAACTTGGGGGTCCGTGGTCGAAGGAAAGGTTTCAGGTCCGCGTCCGCGCGATTGATGTGATTCCGGATGTGAATTCCAGCGTCAATATCGGCGGTGAAGTAGATGCCGATTACGCGGTCGTTCCGAGGTCGATCTCAGCTACTTCTTTACTGAGAATATCGCCGCGGAGTTGATTGCCGCGACATCGAAGCATGATCTGAATTATACAGGGGATGTCTCGTTAGGGGATGCGTGGGTTCTTCCTCCGGCCCTTATGCTTCAATATCATTTCACTCCGGATAATCAGTTCAGTCCCTATGTGGGAGCAGGTTTGAACTACTCGATCTTTTATGCAGAAGATGCCGCCAGCGGCTTTACTGATCTGGAGGTTGATAACGGAGTTGGTTATGGTCTGCAGGCCGGTGCCGATTTCTGGGTCAACGACCATTGGGGCGTGAATCTTGACGTTAAAAAGCTCTGGCTGAATGTGGATGCCAAGCTGAATAACGGTGCAATCCGGGCCGATGTTGATATGGATCCGTGGATCGTCGGGGCCGGTGTGTCCTACAGGTTCTAAGCGCTTTCTTATATACTTTAGAGAGTTTTAGCCGGGCTCCTTGTATAAGGGGCCCGGTTTTTGTATGACATGTTAAGAACTTTCAGGATTATGGATTTATTAACTTGATTCTGAATTTTTTATGCAATTATTGTCTTTGATGACTATGCCCAAAAACGATGTTCAGGTTCCGCAAGGTCTTTTTAAAAAGAATGTTATTTTTTTGTTCTTGGCTGTGGTTTTCATTCCTTATGTTTTATGGGGCGTTGCTGATTATGTGGTTACATTAAAGCATAAGCGGGAGGCGTTTGCCTATTTTTATGATAAGGATTATGCCACAGCTTACCGGGAGATCATGCCTTTTGCCATGAGCGGGGACAGCGAGTCCAGATATATGATTGGTGCAATGACCGCGTTTGGAATGGGTACTCAGAGAGATAAAATGTTTGCTACGCAGTGGTTTTCCTGTGAGGGGATACAGGGCTGTGTTAACGGGTATAATGAGTTCAGGCTCGCACAAGGGTGTTTTGCGGGCGATTGGGGGAAACGTTCTGATGAAGAATGTATTTTGTGGGTGAAGCTGTCTTCAGATCAAAATTACCGGCCCGCCAGCTTATGGCTCGAGAACTACCAGAAGAAAAAATCTTCACAAGCGCCCTGATTTTTCATCCGCTGCTTAAATCGAAGGGAATCTTCTGCGCAGGATCGCAAGGATAATGGTTGCGGAGAGAAGGCCCGCACCGGTTAAGACCTGAAGGCTTACATTGTTTAAACCATGGGCGCGGCGAACAAAATTTTCGCAGTTGTTGAACAGTAAGTTGTAGTCGAACTCTTTTTCAGAGAGCGCCTTGCGAACCACTTCCTCTCTGGCTGCGTCCGAGGGATAGGGCAGGATATATACACGTTGTCCGGCAGAGAACTGGTCATAGCTTTGGTTTACCGGGGAGAAGGATTCCCTGAGAACTGTCCGGATCGTATGGTTTCCGAAGGGGCATTCGTTGATTACAATTCCATAGTGGCGCCATACTCCCAATAGCGGAGTGTAAATAATATCTCCTCGTCTTAATTCGTTCCGGTGGGCGCGCTTTCTTCTGAAGGGGTTCAGTTTTTTTAGTTTCATGAGGGGCCCTTATTTGTTAGAATTGCATATATTCATTTTACGCATATATGAGACGTAATGCAAGCTGAAACATCCTATCCTGCTATTGTGGGGAAATTGCTGGAGAATTTGCGGAAGGAGAGGAACCTCAAGCAGCAGGATGTAGCGGGGATGCTCGGGTTGACGCAATCGGCCTGGTCACGGATCGAGCGTGGTCAGTCGGGTTTGTCGATGGAGCTGCTGGTCAGGGTTTGCGATCTTCTGGAAACCCGGCCCCATGAAGTTTTGGCCGATGCGGACAAAGCCCGGACGGGGCTGATCGCGCAGGGGATCAAGGTTCATCCGCATGTGATTGCAAGACCCGAGCGGATGATGGCGGTTTTGGGACTGGCGGCGCTAGGGATGATGATTTTTGCCATTTTGGGCCGGAAGTAACGCTTCTTGTTTTATAGAGCTTATTGTCTTCTGCCGTTTTCTGGGTAATAACTCTACTTATGAGACTGACAAAGAAAACGAAGCAAATCCGGAAGGTCGCGGGCGCATCCAAGCCTTCTAAGACCTTGATCGGGCGTTCTGAATGGTGTTCTTTACCCGATCTTGGGCTTCCTGCCGTCAAAGCGCGTATCGACACGGGTGCCCGCACGTCAGCGCTTCATGCGTTCGATATTCAAATTGTCAAGAAAGAGGAAAAGAAATTTGTTCGCTTCAAAATTCATCCTCTTCAACATAACAGTGATCTGGTCAGAGAATGTGAAGCTCCACTGATCCAGCAGCGAGACGTTATCAGTTCTAACGGAGAGCGTGAAAAACGTTGTGTAATTAAAACGATGTTTGTTTTTTCCGGCCTTTCTTTTCCTGCCGAAGTTACGCTAACGTCGCGCCATAAAATGCAGTTCCGCATGTTGTTGGGGCGTGAGGCGCTCAAGCGCGCGCGTTTTATCGTTGATCCTTCGAAAGCTTTTGTTCTCGGTAAAATGTCCGATGTATCTTCTCTTTACGACTGATCCCACAGAAAGGGGCCCCCTATGAGAATTGCCGTTCTTGCGAGCAACCCGGAGCTCTATTCCAACAAGCGCCTCATGGAAGCAGGCGAGGCATGCGGGCACGAGATGAGTTTTATCATCATCAAGAACTGCTACATGGATATCACGGCGCGTAAGCCGGAGATTCATTATCGCGGGGGTGAAATTCTGGAACGTTTTGATGCCATTATTCCCCGTATCCGTCCGTCCATGACGTTTTACGGATGTGCCGTTTTAAGGCAATTCGAATTGCAGGGTTCCTATTGCCTGAACGGGCCGATTTCCATCACCCGCGCTCAGGATAAACTCAGAACGCTTCAGATGCTCTGCAGCGACAAGCATATCAATATTCCAAAAACAGGGTTCGCCAATTCACCGCTGGATACAAAGGACCTGATCAAGATGGTTGGCGGAGCGCCCGTTGTTATCAAGCTTCTCGAAGGAACTCAGGGTAAGGGCGTGGTTCTTGCCGAAACAGAGAAAGCTGCGGAGAGCGTGATCAATGCGTTCAAGAGTTTGAAGGCTAATATTCTTGTGCAGGAATTTATACAGGAGTCCAAGGGCGTAGATTTGCGTTGTTTCGTGATCGAAGGGAAGGTTGTGGCCTCGATGGAGCGGCGAGCAGCCAAGGGCGAGTTCCGTGCCAATATCCATCTGGGTGGCTCCGGGCATAAAGCCAAGGTTACGCAACAGGAAGAGAAGATGGCTATCGAAGCTGCACGTCTTGTGGGGTTGAAAGTTTGCGGTGTGGATATGATCCGTTCGCATGAAGGGCCGAAAGTTCTCGAGGTCAATGCGTCGCCGGGTCTTGAAGGTGTTGAAAAGGCGACGGGGATCGATATTGCCGGGCTGATGATCAAGCATATTGAAAAGAACTTGGTCTTGCCAAAAACTAAAAAGAAAAAGAAGGCAGGGAAAAAGTAGAGTTTTTTTTCAGGGATTAAAAAGGGCGACAAATGTCGCCCTTTTTTGTTGGTTTAGAGAAGGGATTTCTTAGACAATTGCAATGTGACCGTCCGCGACCATATCTTCGCCTGAGCCAAGGCCTGTTGCTCCCGCCAGAACGGCAACAAGCTGCATGCCGGCGGCTGTTCCTGCACCATCCGCATCCACTCCGATGACGGTGTTACCGTCGATTTCTGCGGTGATGATGTAGTCGTTGATCGATTCCGTAGCGGGATTGAAAGAGCCAAGGTCAAGCACGTCCGAGAGAACGATTACGTCTTCACCCGCGGTGAAGTCGCCGATGATATCGGGACCGGAGGCAATGCTGTCGGTATCGAACAGGAAGGCATCGTGGCCCGCTTCTCCGAAGAGGATGTCTGAGTCCGCGCCTCCGTAGAGAACATCGTTTCCATCTCCGCCGAACAGGGCGTCATGACCCGCACCGCCGAACAGGGCGTCGTTGCCCTGATCGCCACCCAGAGCGTCATCGCCGTCCTCGCCCACGAGAACGTCGTCGCCCCAGCCGCCGGAGAGAACATCGTTTCCGGCCCCTCCGAAGAGGCCATCATTGCCGTCTTCGCCTGCCAGAAGGTCGTTTCCGTCTTCCCCGGCGAGGATGTCATTTCCTGCGCCGCCGAACAAGGCATCGTGCCCGGCACCGCCCGCAAGGAAATCGTCGCCCAGTTCTCCGGCCAGAACGTCGTTGCCGTCTTCACCGAACAGGGCATCATTGCCGGCCTGACCGTTCAGGACATCATCTCCACTGCCGCCAAAGAGTGCATCGTTTCCAATACCCCCGAGCAGCAGGTCGTTTCCATCTCCGCCTGCAAGAACATCGTTGCCTGCGCCGCCGTCGAGAATGTCATTGCCCTCTTCACCAGCGAGGAAATCATTGCCCCAGCCGCCGGAGAGAACGTCATCTCCCGTGCCGCCGAAAAGGGCGTCATTTCCGGCTTCTCCGGCAAGGAAGTCGTTTCCTGCCCCGCCCGCCAGAAGATCATCGTTGGCTCCGCCGAACAAGGCGTCGTTGCCGTCTTCTCCGGCCAGAATGTCCTGCCCTGTGCCCCCGACTAGGAGATCATTACCGTGTCCGCCGAAGAGGGCGTCATTTCCGGGCCCCCCCGTTAAGACGTCATCGCCCGGACCTCCAAAAAGAGCATCATTGCCCCATTGTCCGGCCAGAAAGTCCTGACCGCGGCCGCTTACCAGAAGGTCGCCGCCGGCCCCACCGATCACGACATCGTCGCCCCAGCCTGAAAAGATCGCATCATTCCCGTAACCGCCGGCAATCAGATCCGCTCCGGCTGTGCCGAGAAGCAGGTCGTTCAGCAGACTTCCGAGAACCACCGCACTAGGTTTGTTAGTCGTCATTTTTACGTACTCCTATTGTCATAATGTTGATTGGCTATTTTTGTACGGTACTCTGTATAGCGGTACTTGTCAATACATAGTACTGTTATGCAGAGTAATGCGTTGCAGAGTACCGTTTTTCGAGCTATAATGTAGCTATCGGGTCAGTTAAAACCCTTTGTAAAATCTAAAAAATTTAAGGAAAAAGGGCGTTGAGCGAACTTTCCGTCGATAGCTGGATTGCACAGATCAGAAAGGGTCTGGTCGAGCTTTGCGTGCTCGCAATTTTGTCGCGCGGGGAGGCTTACGGTTATTCCATCCTAAAACAACTGGAGGAGTATCCGGGGCTGGCCTTTAAGGAAAGTACGCTTTACCTTGTTCTGGGGCGTTTGAAAAAAGAAGGGCTGGTCAGTGTGCGGACAGGCCCTTCCGAATCAGGGCCGCCGCGGCGTTATTTCAAGCTGACTGCAACAGGGAAAAGGCGGCTGCATGATATGCGGCACTACTGGGAAGATACCAACAAGGCAATCATCCGGTTGCTTGAGCAAGTCGAGGACTGAGCATGGAGCATTTATCCCGCGCCGGACGAAAACGGCTCAGGAAATATTTAAAGAAAGTCAGCCGCGCCATGAAACGCAAGGGCGCGGACAAGGAGGAAATCGAGGCGGTTGTCGAGAGCCTGAAGGAGCAGGTGCTGGAGATTGTCGGACAGCCGGAAGAAAAGGCCGGGAAGGATGTCATTGAGGAAATTCTCGGTAATTTCGATGCACCCGAAGCTTTTGGGGAACAGGTTGCGCTCACAGTTTCTCCGAACCGCGATCCTACGGCCTGGGTCGGGCAGTTCAGCGCGCGGGCCAGTATCGGGGGGGTTTTCATTGCCCTTTTTATCGGCCTGATCGCGCATGCATCGGGCGGGCAGGGGAAGGATATCGGCGGCGTTTTCTTTCTTATTTGTGAGGCTATGGCCCTGATTACCGGGATCATGAAGTTCAAGACCAAGCCGGGAAAGATCGGCACGTATATTTCCGCCCTTCTGTTGCTGTTCTTTATTATTGCGGTGAATGCAAATAAGTAAAAAAGTCGCCTGATATACGAGATATCAGGCGGGGGAGAGGCTTAGAGTCGGTGAGTTAAAACTTCAGCTCGCTTTCTTGATCGATCTGCCGGATATTCGCCGGCTTTTTCAGTACTTTTCCTGGTACGCCGATCTTGTTGCAAAGTGGTGCCGCCAGAGAAGCCCAGCCCGGTGGGAGCGGACAGAAAGCTCCTTCTGGCGGCTCTCTCGGGTCAGTCTTTTTTTGCTTTATCTATGACAGACTTGCCGGCTTTATCGTTAATCGGGATCATGCGAGGCTTCTTCTCTTCGGGGACGATCCTCGTGAGAGAAACCGTCAGCAAACCATCTTTCAGATCCGCTTCTTTGACCTTGATATAGTCCGCCAGACGGAAAGTGCGTTCGAAGGAGCGTGTCGCGATTCCGCGGTGGAGAACCTGCACACCTTCCTGCGCTTCCTGTTTCTTGGTGCGGCCTGTAACGGTCAGAACGCCATCCTGCAGAACGATGTTCAGGTCTTCCTGCTGGAAACCTGCTATGGCCATCGTGATGCGATAGTCGTCTTCGCCCAGTTTTTCGATGTTGTAAGGGGGGTAGTTGTCAAAGCTTTCGCTCGTGTCGCGTAAAAGCGATTCGAACAGGTCGTTAAATCTGTCGAAGCCAACAGTTTGACGCATTAAGGGTGTGGTGAGTGCTAAGACGTTTGTCATTTTTATCTCCTTTCAAAGCAAGATTAACAAACATTTTCAATAAACTACGGACCCAATCAGGCATCCGTTATGTCTCTATTACTATACACAACCTGCTCCAAGAGTCAATAATTTTTGGCACTCCTGAGCAAGGAGTGCCAATGCCCTGATTTTAAAAAAATCTATCGGTCAGGAAAAAATTCAATAGTATAACTTTCATGAAGAAGCTCTATTACCCGCTCGTGTTTTTCTTTCTTTTCGCTTCAGCCCTGTTCCCAGCGATTTATCTCTGGAAGCTGACTTCGTTTTTTATCGGCCCCTTTCATAGTGAGAAAATCTACAGGCCGACAGATATTCCTGTGTACGATATTACTTTTCAGGATGATCTTGGAGCAATTCTTAAAGGGTGGCTTGTTCCCGGAGAAAAGGGGAAGGGCGTCGTTCTTATCCTGCATGGTTATACCAGAAACAGAAATATCCTCCTCAGGCGCGCCCGTTTTTTACATCGCGAAGGGTATTCGGTGATGCTTTTTGATTTTCAGGGCCATGGCGAGAGTTCCGGGGATTATGTCACTTTTGGGTATCGGGAGTCTCATAACGTCAAGGCTGCGGTGAGTCTGCTTCGCCAGAAATATCCAGGAGAGAAACTTGCCATTATCGGGACATCGATGGGGGCTGTCAGTGTTTTTGCAGACGGGAAAGCTGCCCAAGCCGATGCGTATGTTCTTGAAAGCCCCTTTTTAATCCTCAGCAGATATTTCTCGGTACAGTTATCTGATTTCTACGGGGTCAAAAGCCCTGTTCTTTTTTTCTTCTTTAAGACGCTGCTCGATATGAGGGTCGGGTTTGATGTCGACCATTTCGTACCCCGAGAGGGGCTGAAGACTCTTACCGGACCTCTGCTTCTGGTGGCTGCGCGCGAAGACAGGTTTATTACCCTGCCGGAGATACAATCATTCTATATTTTTGCTCCGAAACCCAAGGAACTCTGGATTATTGATGGTATGGACCACAGTGACTATTCGCATACTGTTTCCGATCAGTATGAAAAAAAGGTTCTGGCTTTTCTTCAAATGTATCTGCGTGGAAGCGGCGTATGGGAGCAGCAGAAGCATCTTCGGGATAGGGGGCACTGAAATGGAAAAACCAAATAGAAAGAAAGAGCGCTGCAACTGCCGAGGGTTTTATTCCGCTTTTTTTGTTTTCTTTGGATTTATCGGCATTTTTCTGTGGCATTTCGGAACGCTTTTTCTCGGGCCGTTTCCTAATCTTAATCAACCGATCCCTCCAGGTCTTCCTGTCGAAGTTCTTTCTTTCAGGGATGAGGCGGGGACGTTTTTAAAAGGCTGGCTGATTAAGGGGCAGCCGGGTAAAGGTGTCGTCGTTGTTCTTCACGGGCATGGCGGCAATAAAAGCATGTCTCTTGGCCGTGTGCGATTTTTGCATGATGCCGGTTACAGCGTTTTTGTTTTCGATTTTCAGGGTCATGGGGAGAGCCAATTGAAATCCGTCACTCTTGGTTATGAAGAAGCCCGAAATGTCCGGGCAGCCCTTGCTTTATTGAAATCCCGTCTTCCAAAAGAAAAAATCGCTCTTATCGGTCCATCGCTTGGCGGTGCCGCACTCCTCGTAAAAGGGCAAGTCATTCCTGCCGATGCTTATATTTTTGAAGGAGTATACTATTCGCTGGAGCGAACAGGAGAGCACAGGCTGGCAGAGATTACAGGCCAGGGGATTGCACACTGGCTGGCGCCGTTACTGGCTGCACAAGTCCGGTTAAGGCTGGGCTTTAGTGCGGATGCGCTGGAGCCGATTGCAACGGTTTCAGAGCTGAAAGCTCCTGTCCTGATTATCGGAGGGACAAAGGACCCTTATGTTACGGAGGAAGAGACAAAAGTTTTATATGAAAAGGCACCTGAGCCCAAGGAACTCTGGCTGGTTGAGGGGGGCGGGCATCTTGATTTTTTTCTGTTCGGACCGAGTGAATACAAACGGCGAGTTCTGGCCTTTTTGGAGACGCATTTTAAGTAAATCAACTTCCTGAAATCACTGAATATTTTTGATTTTTGGTCTTATCTGGGGTTTTTCTTCCCTATTTTATTCAAGAATATTATAATAAGCGCTTTAAAACGGCGCAAAGATATGCGCGGCATAATATGGCTTAAGCCATTGCGGGTACAGGCGGGATGTTAAGCATCGATTTTGAAAATCCTCCGATATGGAAACAAGTCAAGGATGCGCGGGGAAGCGATCTTGAGGAGTTGGGTTATTATGACCGTTATGCGGTTATGCATGCTGTTGGGCAGGAGTATGTGAATAATCTGATTCCCACAACTGCAGAGGATTACAGGGCGCTTATTCGTCAGGAAATGATCCTCCGCGATCTTCATAATATCGATGCAAGAGAACCTATTTATTATCCCGAAGACCAAGCGGCGATCGAAAGCTTTGGTAAAAATCTTATTGAAAGCGGGACATTCAAGAAGTGGCAAGAGGCCTGGGAAAATCCTGATCCCCTTAAGAGAAGGGGTATTATCCTGCAAATCAAGCGGGCTTTTGGCCAAGCGTTCGGCGCGGATATCAGTGGGGGTAAAGTTAAACATGACGATACCGTCATCATGCCCGGCGATGTTGCGGACTACTCGGAAGATTTTGTTTTTCAAGAGGATCCTTCCGTTCAGCAGAATTTTTTGAAGGTTTTTCATACCGCCGTCTATGCTTCAGCGCGTGTTTTTCAGGAAAGGCTGGCTCGTGGAAAGATCAAAGTTGAGGCTGGCAGCGATCGCGAGGATCTCGCATGGAGGTGTCACGGGGATGTTCCCTCTGCTACCAGTCTGTTCTGGGATTCGGATGAGTTTAGGTTTTTCATGGGACAGCCGACCCGCAGGCACGCTTCATGGCTTGCAGATTCGGCTCTGCGCGCTGTGACGGGAGATTCGGAAGACCCGGAAATCGCCGACGAGGTTATCCGTGAGTTAAACGAAGCGGCATACCGCCGTTATCTTTCGTCCAAAGTGCTTTATGCCTGCAATATGAAAGTTCTTGTCCCTCATGACGTCTGGCATGCCATTTCACCTATTTCGCAAAAACACATCAGGAATATCAGCATAGAGGCGCAATCCGCCGTTGTGGATCTTGCTGAAAAAATTCATAAAAAAGGAGAGGTGGTTCCTCCCGAACTCAACAATGCGATTGAAAAAATCATCTCCAGCTATCCTCTTACGCGGGAATACAGAAAATTTCAGGCCGAACAGCAGGCAAGGCTTTTAAAAAGAATGCTTCTGGATCCCAAGGTCGCTGAGGCTAAGGCTAACTGGCATACCTATAACGAAAATCAGAAACTGGAATTTCTTCAGCGTGTGACCAAGATGCATGCTGATGTTTTCGGGTATCGCCCGAGCCTTGTGGTTGCGGTCGATGAAGCTCCTGAACCCGATCCGAACGATCCGACCAGAAACAAATCGGTCAGTCTAGGATGGTATGACTGGACCAAGAGCTATCCGGAACTGGCTATAAACGTAAATGAAGAGGTTGGGGGGCTGGAAAATTTCTTTCAGGCCCTTAACACTGCGATGCATGAAGCAGAGCATGCTTTTCAGGATCACCTTGCCCGGCGCTATGAATCAGGGTTTTTGAAACCTGACTCTCCCCTGTATGAGCAGGCGCGCTATTTTTCAATCGCCAGATATATCTATGTCAATCCTAAACAAAACAGGACGCATTACCGGAACAATGCTCTGGAGCGTGACTCGTTTGCCATGGGTAACGGCGTTTCGTTTTTTATCGCGCTGGCAAACAGGGATCAGCAGGAGGAATACAGTCAAAGACTGGAAGATATGTTCGAGGATCCGAGAGGAAAGGATCTGGATTTAAGTCGCGGTTTTGAAAATGTTCCCTGGAGGCATCATCCTCCCATGCCTGAGCCCGATGGATATTCCTGATGGCCGCAGAAAATGAATTTCTGAAACTCTGGGATGTTTCAGGCGGCTTTATTTCGCAAGAAGATTCCGAAATAGTCGGTGGGCTGGGGCTGGATGCAGAAGGAAAGCTTCATGTCGTAGCGTCCGAGACCGAGGTCGCTGACCGGACACTTGAAGAAGTCTGCGAGAGGGTTAACCGCATGAATACATTTCATGTCCGAAAGGTCGCTAACACGGCTTATGTTTACGGGCGTAAGGATGAGGGTTTTATCGAAGCGCTTGAGTACTACCTTGTGAACCAGGAATTCCTTACTTTGAGCCCGTTTGAAGGGGAGCTTTAAGGCATACCAGGCTTTACGCTGCAGTGCAGCGCGCATAGTTTTTGACACTTGGGTAATTTTTTGTCAGCTTCAGGCACCTGAAGTAGAATAATATTCTAAGTGGGATGTGTTTTTATGAGTAAGCCTGTTTTCTTCAATAACACTTTCCGGGATTCCTATCAGTCCAATCTGGGGATGCAGCCTTCTGCCAAGGAGATTACTCAGGCGGAAACCCATATGGAGGAGGTCGGCTGGCATTCTGTGCAAGGCGGCGGCGGGACATTTTTTCACGTGCCCATGCTTCGCGGCCGTGATCCGTGGACTGAACAACGTATTGTTCGGGGGGCTTATCCGAATGTTCCGATGAGCATTCTCGTTCGCGGCGATGTGTTGGTCGGGTACGATGTGAATCCCGACGACGTGATTGAAGCCTATATCAATGAAATGGTTGATCTGGGGATTAACGGTTTTACGATTTTTGACGGGCTGAATGATACGAGAAATCAGGCCATGCCCATCCGGGCTGTCCATGAACGGCGCGATCGGGGCGCGAATGTCTATTCCCAAGGCGTAATCTGTATGGGGCATACTCCGGCTTTTTCGATGGATATGTATATGCAGTCCGCCGCTGAACTTGCGGCTATGGATGTTCGTGATTTCTATCTGAAGGATCCCTGCGGGCTTGTCCCCCCTCAGACTGTTCATGAGTTTGTCAGTCGTCTGAAGGACAAGTATGACAAGGATGTTTATGTCCATGCCCATAATACCCATGGCTTAGCCTATGCTATTTATATAGCTGCGATTGAGGCCGGGGCGGATGCCATAGATGTCGGGCATCCGGCGATGGGTGAAAATGTGGCGCAGCCCTCGGCTCTTCGGATGCTGGAGCTTATTGAGAATCATCCGAATTCGAGTATTCGCCGAAGAGCGCCCTATCTGAATATCGGGGCGCTTGATGCGGATATGGAGTCGCTACTTGCGTTGCGTCTGAAATACAGGAATACAGAACCTGTATTTGACCGCGAAGTTTTCGAGGCTCTGTTTGAAGCAAAGGGGCCGGGCGGCGCAGCTTCGACTCTCAAAGCCATGATGGAGGTCCAGTTTACTAAGGTTCTTGGGATGAGCTGGCGTCAGGCGCAGATCGCCATTTACAGAAGGCAGGCGGCAATTCTGCAACGGCTGGGACATCCCATGCAGGTCACACCGCATGCGAAGAATACGACAACAGAAGCCGCAATGGATTTGATCCGCAAGGTGGACGTTTCGGATTCGTCTCTTACGCTTGCCATCAGACAATATTTAACAGGACAATTGGGTCGGGTTCCGGGGAATCCCGATGTCGAGCTTGTCAAGCGGGCGCTTGAACTCGAAGGGCTGGATGCGGTGATCGATGTCAGGCCCGCGTCACTTCTAAAACCGAGAATGGCTGAGGCACGGGAGAAGCTGATCGATCTGGGGCTTGTTGAGCCCTCTACACAGGATATTCTTACAGTCGCCATGTGGTCGGATCATGCCGGGACCGGGCTGGCTCATGTGGGCAGAAAGTTTCGAGGTGAGCTTGTCGAAATCGCTCCGCCGCAGCTTCCGGGGTATCTGGTTGATCCGACGAACGGAAACCCGGATCGTCATTACAGAAACGGCCAACCGATCCGGTGGGAGTTTGAAATTGCGGAAGCGATTGGCGGTGCAGCCGCTCTTGAGGCGGTTGCTCAGGATGCTCTGGATATCGAAAAGCGCAGCCATTACAAGAACGGCGGTCCTATAGTCGATGGGGACGGGCGGGAAGCCGGCTCGGAATTTTTCGATGCCGTCTATGATAAATGGCGTGAAGAAGCGGAGGTTCGCATCACCCAGTTTGTCGAAACAATCCCGGAAATGCTTTACGAGGACGGTTTCCGAGGAGCGCAGCTTATCCATGCTGTCGACCGAGCGAATTTAATGATCGACGATATCTGTGCCAAAAAAGGTGTTTCCAAGGGGCTGGTTCCACAGGTTGATAATCGTGCCGTCCATGAATTTATGGAACAAGTGCGCTTGGGGAACTATATCAGTCCGGTGAAACCTGAGGGTGATTTCGAGCCGCAGCCTGTGGGCGCTTAACAGTTTTTCGTTTTCAGGGTAAAGGTTTTTTATGCTCCGGCCTTTTACATTGCTTTTTGGACTTATCTTTTCTCTGATCCAGAAGATTTTCAGTACGGCTCTGGGGATCGTTCTTTTTCTGTTGTTTACATTTTTGTCAATTGGAATAACGCTTTATATCCGTTACGGGTTAACGTTCGGATTTTCATTTTTTTCCTGATCAATTCTATTGACTTGACAGATGACATCGGATAGATGAGAGTGATTATCAAATGCATCATCTGCTTTTAATGGGGTTTTAGATTATGAAATCGTTGAACAGACTGGCTTTTCTGGCCTCTCTTGCCGTCTTTCCGCTTTTTTCCTCCCCGGCGTTTGCCGAGGGTGACATTACGATCGTTCTCAAGGATCACAAATTCGAACCTTCCACTGTCGAGGTTCCCGCAGGAGAAAGAGTCAAGCTGATTATCGATAATCAGGATCCGACTCCAGAAGAGTTTGAGAGCCATGAGCTGAAGCGCGAAAAAGTGATTAAAGGAAACGGTCAAGGCGTTGTTATGATCGGTCCATTGGAAGAGGGATCGTATGCATTTGTAGGGGAATTTAACGAGGAGACCGCCAAGGGCGTGATCGTAGCGAAAAGCCCCTCTGCGGAAGATGTTTTGCCCGACGAAAGTGATATTTCTCCGAGTGCGGGTGAATCTCAATCCTCCAAAGAAGAGATGCCTGAGGATTTGAAACGTGCGCTGGGAACAAGCGATTCAACCGTTCCTGTTCCTCTCCAGCCTTTACCGAATCCCAAAAAGGTTAAATAAGGGGTTGTTGCGTCATGCTCTCTACTGCGATCATCGTTTTTCGTGAAGTTTTCGAGATCGTTCTGATTGTCGGGATCGTGATTGCGGCGACGCGTTCCGTTCCACGGAGGTGGATGGCTGTAGGAATGGGTTTCGGGCTGGGAATTTTCGGTTCTCTGCTGGTTGCTTTTTTTACCGGCGAGATTTCCGAGTTCGCCGAAGGGTTTGGGCAGGAATATTTCAATGCCGGGATTCTTTTTACTGCTGCGGCCTTTATCGGGTGGACGCTTATCTGGATGAAGCGGCACGCGAGAGAAATGAAGGCGCATTTCACCCGTGTCGGTGAGGCTGTGGCCGAGGGCCGTCTGCCCTATATCAGCATATCGATTGTTATTGCTTTGGCTATCCTGCGCGAAGGGGCCGAAATTTCCCTTTTTCTCTCCGGCCAATATTTTTCGCATGTTGCCACGGTTGCCGAACTGGCGGCAGGCTCCTTCATCGGTGTTGCGGGGGGCAGCTTTGTCGGTGCGCTGCTTTATTTCGGGTTGATCCGGATTTCGCCCCGCGCTTTCCTTCAGATTACGAGTTGGCTTCTGGCTCTGGTCGTTGCCGGGATGATCGTGCAAGGCGTCGGGTCTTTAACGGCTGCCGGGGCTTTCGAAAGCCTCTCCTTTACACTCTGGGATACGTCATGGCTTCTGTCCGAGGATAACCTGGCTGGAAGAAGTCTCAAGGCCCTGATCGGCTATACCGCCCAGCCTTCGGCCATCCAGCTTATTGCTTTCGTTTCCACTCTGGTCTTTCTTGCGATTGCGCTTAAAATCGCAGGCCGTCCCGTACAAAAGCCTCAGCCGCTGGTTTCCGCCGAGTGAGTTTTGCGGGATTTATCCTGCGTTCGCGTAAGGGACCTTGTCTTCCATCCACACATCGATTCCCTGATCGAATCTGGATTTGCCATTGACAGCGTAGTCGATAATCTCGCCGGCAACATTGACTCCGGCGATTTTTTCCAGCCCCTGATCACCGCAGAAATCGGGTGATACGTTGATCTCAATTACCAGCGGGCCGCGCTTGGAACGGATAATATCGACACCGGCGATATTGATCCCGATCGTTCGGCAGGCTTTCAGCGCCAGCTCTTCTTCTTCAGGGGTAATACTTACCTGAAAACCTGCGCCTCCCAGAGCGATATTCGCGCGGAAATCTCCATCCTGTGATTTGCGTTCCATCGATGCGACAATCTTATCTCCTACAACAAAGATACGGAGATCGTTGCCTGAAGATTCTTCGATGAATTCCTGAATGATCAGGGGGGCGGAGAGTTGTTTGAAGGTTTTTAGAATGTTCTTGGCGTGTTTGATATCGTCCGCGAGGAAAACGCCTGTACCTTCGGTGCCCTCGATCAATTTGATGATGATGGGGGTTCCGCCGACAGTCCGGATGATATTGTCGAAATCTTCCCTAGAATACGCAAAACCCGTTTTGGGAAAGGGGATTGCCCCGCGAATGAAGTGCTGGAGGCATCTGAGTTTATGCCTGCCTACCTCGATCGCATAAGCCGTGTCGGTCGTGTAATACTTCAGCGCCTGGAATTGCCTGAGGATCGTTGTTCCGTAGTCGGTGTAACTTACGTTGATACGCGGGATAATCGCATCAAAATCTTCCACGCGTTTTCCCTCAAAGTATAGTATTGGATCATCCGTACACGCGCTGATACTGCATTTGAACAGGGGCAGGGCTATGACATCGTGTCCTTTTGCCTTTCCTTCCTCAATCAGTCTTTCATCTTCTTCTTTTTGCGTTGTGGTTAATATTCCTATCCGCATGATTTTCCTTATCTTTTTTTAGAGTGCGCAAAGTTTAGGCAGCCGTTCCACATAAGTCAAATTCTTAATCGCCGCAAAAAGTTGACAAAATGGAAAAGGAAACAAACACTGATTACGTATCAGTTTAAAGAAATAAAAAAACAGAGTTTGAATTCATGAGTCGGGAGATCGAGAGTTTTATTGTTCTCAACCGTTTTGGTTACGGGCCTGATTCTTTAGGACTTAGCGCTTTTAAAGCCAGTTCGATGAAGTTTCTTGTTAGTCAGCTCGAACATCCTGAAATTCCAAAACATCTGGCCGATAAGACTGGAATTGAGCTGTCGCATCGTTTTCTTACCGCCGTCAGAGCAAATAAGGCCAAGGATGTTCAGAAAATTGTCCGCAAGGACATGATCAAGGATTACACTTCCTTCGTTTCCGATATTGTGCTTCAGCGTATGCAAACCAAGCAGCCGTTTGTCGAACGTCTGGTCGCATTCTGGTCCAATCATTTTACAGTCTCGATCGACAAGCCGGCTATTCTCGGCTTGTTGCGCGATTATGAGTATGTCGCGATCCGGCCCCATATCACCGGAAAATTCGAGGATCTTTTGATCGCCGTGGTCAAACATCCGGCGATGCTGGCTTATCTCGACAACTGGCAGTCGTTTGGTCCGAATACATGGTTTGCGAAGTTTTCGCGCAAAGGCCTTAACGAGAATCTTGCGCGCGAGATTATGGAGTTGCATACGCTGGGGGTCGATGGCGGATACACACAGCAGGATGTGATCGAGCTGGCAAAAATGCTGACGGGCTGGAGCATTGAAATGCGCAACCGGAAAGAGCCGTATCCAAAGTTCCAGTTTCATGATAAGGGGCATGAGCCGGGGCCGAAAACTCTTCTTGGCAGAACCTATAAAGAGGATGGAATGAACGAGGCGATTGCCGCGCTGAAGATGTTGGCGACGCATCCCAAAACGGCACGCAGGCTGGCCACAAAAATGGCTGTTCATTTTATCAGCGATCAGCCGCCGGAGCGTTTGGTGCGGAAGATGGAGAGCGCCTATCTGCGGAGCGGGGGAAATCTGGGTGCAATGACCCGCGCGATGCTGGATGCGCCGGAAAGCTGGGCCGAACCTCTTTCCAAGGTCAAGACGACGCCCGATTATATTGTCTCCACATTCCGGGCTATCAATTTTACGCCCAAGGAAATTCATACGATTACTTCGCTCGACAGTCTTGATTACAAGCCCTATAAGGCTTCGTCCCCGCAGGGGTTTTCGGATGAGAATGAATACTGGGCCGCACCGGGGGCCTTGATCAAGCGTACCGAGTGGGCGCAGGAAGTCGCGATGCGGATCATGCAGAAGGTTGATCCTTTTGCTCTCGGGAAAGGCTTGTTCGGTCCTGTCATGTCCGCCGAAACGGCGTTTGCGCTTAAGGGTGCGGAAAGCCAGAAACAGGGGTTGACCTTGCTTTTGATGAGCCCGGAATTCCAAAGACGGTAGGTGTATCATGTGTCATGAATTCACACGGCGTTCTTTTCTTCTCGGCTCTGCAGGAGCGGTGAGTCTGCCGACTTTCCTCGGCGGGTTTTCGAGCGTCGCGTTCGCTAACGTTCCGACCAACAAAAGGCTTACGCTTGTGTTCCTGCGCGGGGGAATGGATTCTCTTGGCGTTGTCGTTCCTTACGCCGATCCCGCTTATGCCTCGATCCGAAAAAATCTCGCGATCAAGGAGCGGGACGGGCAGATGATTGATGCGGACGGGTTTTTTGCCTTTCATAAGAATCTTGCTCCCCTGCATGATTATTATAAGAAAGGGCAGATGGCCGTTATTCACGCTGTCGCCACCCCGTATCGTGAGCGTTCGCATTTCGATGCGCAGGATTTACTGGAGAATGGAACTACCAAGCCGAACGGCAGTAATTCGGGATGGCTGAACCGCGCCATACAGGCTATGGGGGGCAGCCGTTCAACCGCGCTTGGCCTGTCAATCGGGCCGAGCACGCAGACGATCCTGCGCGGGGAAGGGAAAGTGACATCATGGTCGCCTTCGTATCTGCGGGTTGTTGACGAGGATTTGCTGGGCCGGATTACGCGCATGTATGAGAAGGACGCGTTGCTTCATCAGAATTTGCAGATCGCACAGGAAAATATGGGTATTGCGGATACTCAGGGTAAGGCGGCGCGAGGAGATCGTGCCTTTATCACAGCGATGGAAGCGGCGGCCAAGTTTCTTGCGCAGCCAAGCGGGCCTCGGGTTGCCGTTGTGGATATGAGCGGTTGGGATACCCATGCCAATCAGGGCAGCGGGGCAGGCGGGCGGCTACCCGGTCTTTTGAAGGTTCTTTCCGAGGGGGTTACGAGTTACCGGCAGAAGACCCCCGATGCCGTCTGGAATGATACGATTATCTATATTGTCACCGAGTTCGGACGGACGGTGCGGCCTAACGGTTCGGGCGGAACAGATCACGGTACGGCCGGGCTTTCCATGGTTCTGGGCGGGCGTCTTAAAGGCGGGCGTGTGATTTCCGATTGGCCGGGACTTGCTGAAAACAAGCTCTATGAAAACAGAGACCTTCGACCGACGACGGATTTGCGGGCCGCCTCGAAAGCCATTCTTACCAATCATTTCGGGATATCCAATCAGATCATCGACCGAAATATTCTTCCGGGAAGTTCAGGCGTTCGTACGCTGGATCTTGTCTGATCCAACTGTCTTTTTATGACAGGGCGTCTTGGCCGGGTTGTTCGTGAACAGGCTCGATTTCCGTTTCAGGGCGGAAATGTTTCGGCGGGGCAATCAGTGCTCCGGCTCCCCATACGGGCTGCTGGCGTCTTCCATAAGCGGTTCTTCCCAGACTCATGCGCATATCGGGCATGGTTCCGGCCCGCGCGGCGGAGATTGCCAGGCGTTTTACCGGCTCCTCGACACTTTCACCGTTGCTGATTTGCGCTTCGTAGAAGTCGACCATCGTCATTTCCGGAAGAGCGTGTCGTTCCTGTTCCATACCGGTGACGAGTTGCGGCCAGCGTTTGAGTGTGCGTGACCCAAAGCGAACATTGGTAGAGTTGTCATCGGGGCGCACGGTCTGGATCAATTCCTCTATGGGACGGTCGAAGGGGGACATTCCCTGGTCGTTCGTTTCGTCGATCGCAAGGCCTGCCTCGGTGAGTGCGGCCAACAGAACCTGATCTTTGAAGATCGCTGCGTGCAGCGCCTGTTCTTCCGTTATTGTTCCTTGCCGGTCGTCATATTTGAAGACACCGTCTTCAATCCTGACCGTCTTTCCGATTTCAACGGCCTTGTCAAAGGTCATGTCGGGAACACCCAGCCTTTCAAAACCATGGGACATATCGGATCTTACCGCCGGTGTTAAGGCGCGCAGGAAGAAATTCCGCCGCCACCACTGAGAATCCATTGAGAACTGTTTTAAATGCTGTTTGCTAAGCTGGCCGTCATTATAGGCTTTATGAAGGCGCTCCAGAAATTCGCCGCAGGTGAAGTAGCCGTCGTGACGGGTTCTGGCCATGGCAAGCCATATATTGCTTCCGATCGCTCTTTGTTTTGTAAGGCGTTCCGCACTTTTCCCGGTGCTTTTGGATTGCGCTCTTGCGCTGTTGTTCGCGGCTCCGGCCAAGGCGGGATCTGAAACAATTTTTGCCCAGTTGTCGAGCACATTGCCTTCGCCTTTCTCGCTCTTGGCATGACGATATGCGCTATAGAGCTGCATCATCTCATACGCATTTTTCATCAAGATTGCGTGTGTCGGCGGGCTGTATATTCCGCGGGGCGGAATAAAAGTTCCTTTGTGGACCAGTCCCTGCAGTTCCATACGCCGTCCAAGCATTTCGCCGATCTTCTCACACAGATCGTCCGCCACCTGGTCTGGGGTGGCACTGTGAACCCGGATTGCGCGACCCTGTTCCGTGTTGGAGAAAAAGCTCGCCATCTGAAGCAGAACGCGGTCTTTCGGATCCTTGGGATCAAAAGGTTTTCCTCTTCTTTCAGCTTGTTCCTGCAAGATTTGGGCGATGTAGCGTGTATAGATCATTTCATCGCCGCCACCGCGTTCGATTGACAGGCCGTTCCCGCGCTTAATCAAGGTTGCAATTCCCAGAGAAATTGACCTTGCGGCTGCCTGGCGGAATCCTTCTGTTTCCAGCACGCGCACCAGACAGCCGTGTTCCTTCAGAGAGTCGCTGCACGGAACCATCTGGCCGTGCGTCATGTTGTGACCGAACCACTCGCCATTACCGCCCATCAGGGCCCGTTCCCTGATATCCTGCTGGCCGCCGTCCATGTGGTGGCGTTCAAGATAGTCAGGCATATTCATAATCGTCTCATATTCCTCGTTGAGAGGCGTATGGAGCAGGGTGGTGGCACCAAAAGGTTCTGAGAGGAAGCGTTGGTAGGCCGTCGACATTTCATCCGCTTCCGCGATAATCGCCATACCAAATTGTCCCGGATTCATGGACATCAGGCTGTAACGTTCAAAAATTTCATGGTTTTGCGCGGGGTAGCCGTTGTCATCCAAGGTTCTGGGGTTTGCGCTCAGGAAGGCTTCCCGGCGCTGAGCCGGAGTTGTGTTGTGGAGAACGTAATCCATAATGCGTTTTTGATCGGCCGTGCTTAGGCCTTCTGCTTCGTTTTCTATCCCTACGAATTTTGGCTTGCTCTTTAAAAGCTCAGCCATGTCGTCAGGTAAGTTCAGGGATTCAATAAATGTCCGATTGTTTTGAGGGTCAAAGATATTATTGACCGTTTGTTTGAGCATAATGCCGTTGTGACGGGTTTCAATGATCGCTGCGGACAAACCGTACTGGCGCATCATGAAGACCGATTCCGAGAGAATCTCCTGCGCTTCGGGGCTACAGATATTCCGGGCTAAAAACTTGAAATTATTTGTGAGTTCGCGTTCAAACCCTTTGCGTGTCTCAAAGGTGATTTTTCCGATTTTCAGTCCGTTGAAAAGATTCGCGAAGTCTTCCTTGATGACGTCATAGTTCACGCCTTCTTTGATACTCCGGTTCCCTTGTTCGTCGGTGTGGATGAAGCGCCGTTCCAGCTGTTCGATCCTGCCCCTGAGTTGTTCGAGGGCTTCCTGAACGTAGGTGAAAGGCTTTTGAGAGCGTTGCCATTCATCCCTCAGGCTCGAAGTGGTTCCTTTTGAGATGAGATCCGAAGCTTTTTGAATATCATTCAGGTGGTCTTCCACTGCGCCGCGCGTCAGACTCAACATCCCATAAAGCAGAGCCCAGCGGTCTGCGTTTGCTTTTCCATCGGCGTCGCCGCCCGCGTGCCAGACCCGCATTCCTGTGTTAATTCCAGCCTGTGAGCGCTTAAGATCAGGTATAAAGACGTATCCGTCAAAGGCTTTACCTATGGCGCTGTTGACCCGGCGGAACATTTCGCGCTGGCCTTCGCGGTAGATTTTCGCCTGTTTGAGTGCGAAGTCGGTTTCTTCGAAGGTGTTCAGGCGTCTTTGAGGTGTGATGTCGCCGGACAGTAGTCCTTTTACAATGCCGTGAAGGGCTTCTTCGCGCTTTTCATCTTCCAGTTCGGAGATGCCTACCAATTGCCTGAACAGTTCAATACCCTTGTCGTTCAAGTGTTCCGTGGGGTGCGGGGTGATCGCTTTCCATATCCGGACATCGGAGAGAAACTCCTCAAGATCCGGCGCGGTGTAACCCGCCTCGCGCGCCATAATGAGCATTTCTTCTATATTGTATGCATTATGGTTGCCGTCATCAGGACGGTTGCGGTGTTCTACGATGTAAGACCCGCTTTCAAGAAGGTGATCTGCCAGTCTCAGGTTCGAGTACGCGTCGCGTTCTTCCTGAGTCATATCTTGAAATTCAGCAAGGAACCGTTGTTCGGCATCCGGCTGGTTTAAATACGTTTCAGTATTATTGTAAAGCAGAACGGCCCGCAGGGGCAGCTGGCCCGACTGACCCATGGACTCGATTTCAGAATCGAGCATGGTCTTTGCGGTTTTATAAATCTCTTCCTGGTCGGTTCCGGATAACACGCCCTGCTTCATCACACCCTGTACGAACTCTTGTAAATTTTACTTTGCTTCCGTTTAAAAAGGTTTTGGAATGACCTTCATTTTTTGATTGGTCCCTATATTAACTCTTTTCCTCCCTAAAAGCAATAAATTGGATTGAGCGTTACTTTTTTAACTTTTGTGGAGAGGGCAGGCTAAAGGTCTCGTCAATGCGGAATGGGTGAAGGGCTTTTCATTTATCTAAGTTCTTTTGAATGTAAGATCACTTAGCCGGTTCATCCGCTCGATAATTATCATAGATTCTCAAAATGAGCACATCTATAAGGTGTATTTTTTATTTTATAAATGTATCTATTTTTGATGTTTTTTGCCGAGCGCTTTCAGGACGCAGTCAGAAAAGAAAGGGTATAGGATAAAAATCCTGTGCTTAAGTCTGTTTATATAAATCCGGATAATTATTTACAGGTGATTTAGCTGTTTTTCTTTACAAAATTTATCGCAAATATCTGTGTTATTTTTCATTTAATTATGAATAAGGAAATAGCGAAAAAATTTTCAGTTTTTTTGTTCTTTATTTTTTGGGATATATATTTTTATCTCACTGTTATTTATAATTTTTTTGTTTTATAAAAATAGATCATACCGTTTTGTATATTTTATATTCTATACGTTTTGTTTATAGCATTTTTTTGTTGAATCAAAATCTGAGTTTCAGAAATAGAGCACAAGCAATTTTATTTTTTGACCTGTGCGTAACTACAATATCTTATTCACGAGGTTTATTGTCTGGTTCATGGCGAGGCCTCTTTGAGCCCTGAAGCCATAGACCTTACAAATTGCAATCTTGAATATTTGTTATTCGTTTGTGTTCTTTTGGAGTTTTCAGGATGTGACGTCCCGTGAATCGGGTCAGTTTAGGTCAATAAGATCTAAGAGTAATTATAAATTGTGAAGATATCTCCAGAAAAGCCATGTATTATAGCCAGCGTTTGTTGCCGTTTTTCAATTCCCAGAGGTTTTTGTTCATGGAGAAGAACCAGTTTGACCTGATGAAAGACCGGCGGTTTCTGCCGCTCTTTATTACGCAGTTTCTTGGCGCGTTTAACGATAATATCTTCAAGATGACTCTGTCCGTTCTGGTCGGTTATGAAATCTGGTCGGTCGGGCATTTCGATCCCAAAGTGCTGGTTTCTTTTGCGGCAGGGTTGTTTATCTTTCCTTTTCTTATTTTTGCGCCTTTAGCGGGCGAGCTGGCCGACAAATATAATAAGGACGCGGTGATCCGCTGGACGAAAATCGCGGAAATCGGCATTGCAGTTGCCGCTTCTTTTTGCCTGCTGACCGGCGGCGGGGCTTCAGGTCCCCCGGTCTTCCCGGCTTTATTCGTGCTTTTTGCCCTGGGTGCCCAGTCTGCGTTTTTCGGTCCCAGCAAGTTTTCCATTTTGCCCCAGCATCTTCGTGAAGACGAGCTGATCGGCGGCAATGCGCTTTTAAATACCGGGACTTATATTGCCATACTTGCCGGGACGATTTTCGGGGGTGTTCTGGCGATGATGCCTATGGGGCTTGTGGCTGTTTCCGTCATTATGCTTGGCTGTGCCGTTGCGGGATATATCGCCAGCCGTTTTATTCCCGTTGCTCCTGCTCCTGCGCCGGGGCTGAAGCTTAATTATAATGCACCTGTCGAGGCGTTCCGCATTATCAAGTACGCCTCCGAACAGCCCAAAGGCGTTTTTCTCGCAATTCTCGGTGTTTCATGGTTTTACTTTGTCGGCGGGACCATGCTGGCCCAATTCCCGAATTTCGCAAAGACGACTCTTGGCGTCGATCAACTCGTTCTGGTCTTTTTCATGACGGTGTTTTCTGTGGGGATTGCGCTGGGCGGGCTTGTTAATAACAGGCTTTTGCGTTCGCGGATCGAGGCGACGTACGTGCCTCTTGCCGCGCTTGGCATCGCCTTGTTTTCCCTTGATCTTTATCTTGCCAGTTTAGGGTTTTCCGGTCCTGCGGCCGGGCCAGAAGGGCAACCGATCTATGTTTCACTGGTCTCTTTCCTGCCGAGTTTTTCCGGTTTGAGGGTTACTTTCGATATTTTCATGGTTTCGGTTATGGGCGGGATTTATGTCATTCCGCTGGTTTCGATCATTCAGCACTTTACTCCCGAGGATCACAAGGCGAGAGTTCTGGCAGGAAGCGGGCTAATCGATTCCCTGTTTATTCTTCTTTCTTCCGTGATCGCGATTGTAGTTCTGGGGCTGGGTTTTCAGGTCGAGCATCTGTTTTTACTCATCGCGCTGGCCGGTCTGGGGGTTGCGGCGTATGTGTGCATGCTGTTGCCCGATTACCTGTTCAAGTCGCTTCTTCAGGGATTGTTCAAGTTTCTTTATAAGGTCGAGGTGCGCGGCCTTGATAATTATGAAAAAGCGGGACCGAGGGCGATTATCGTCGGGAACCATGTTTCGTTGCTCGACCCGCCGCTTCTGGCCGCGTTTCTGCCGGGCCGTCCTATGTTTGCCGTTAACAGTTTCGTGGCCGAATGGTTCTGGGTGAAGCCGTTTCTCAAGCTGGTGGACGCGTTTCCGCTGGATCCGACCAACCCGTTTGCGATCAAGTCGCTGATCAAGGAAGTCAAAAAGGACAAACATTGTGTGATTTTTCCGGAAGGGCGCCTTACGGAAACGGGGGCGCTGATGAAAATTTACGAGGGGCCGGGGATGATCGCCGATAAATCCGAGGCCGTCATTATCCCGGTGCGGCTGGACGGGGTTCAACATACACCATTTGCGCGTCTGAAAGGAAAAGTGCCGCTGCGGAATTTTCCGAAAATCACCATTACTATTCTGGAGCCACGGAGTTTCAAGATTTCCGAGGAGTACAAGGGGAGAGCGCGCCGCCGTATTGCCGCCCGGCAGCTTTATAACCTGATGGAGGATATGATGTTCCTGACTCAGGACCGTGAGCAGACGCTTTATGATGCGTTGATGAAAGCCCGCCATGTGAACGGCGATCATGAAATCATTACTGAGGATATCGAACGCAAGCCGATGCGGTTCAAGCAACTCGTGCGCGGATCGGTGGTGCTGGGGCGGAAAATTGCAGGCTTTACCAAAAAAGGAGAAAATGTCGGTTTCATGTTGCCTAACAGCTGTGTCGCCGCCGTCACGTTTTTTGGATTGCAGGCGTTTGGGCGCGTTCCGGCGATGCTGAATTATTCTTCCGGCACGCAAGCGGTTCTTTCTGCCTGTCGGTCCGCGCAAATCGGAACCGTGATCAGTTCGAGACGCTTTATCGAATTTGCCCGGCTGACAAAGTTGGTTGAAGAGATGGAATCTCAGGTAAAATTCGTTTATCTGGAGGATATTCGATCAAAAATCAGTTTTCTGGACAGGATTCGCGGGTTTTATTCGCCGATTACGGCAGAATATACTCATAAACGTCAGGGAATCGTTCCAGATGATCCTGCTGTGATCCTTTTTACCTCCGGTTCGGAAGGGTTGCCGAAGGGAGTCGTGCTTTCGCACGCCAATCTTATGGCGAATATCGTGCAGATGACCAGCCGGGTTGATTTCAATCGTCAGGATATTGTTTTTAACTGTCTGCCGATCTTTCATTCCTTCGGGCTGACGGCCGGGACGCTGCTTCCAATCCTTTCCGGAATCCGTACGTTCCTTTATCCTAACCCGCTGCATTACCGGATCGTCCCGGAGATGGTTTATTCCAGCAATGCCAGCATTATGTTCGGGACGGATACATTCCTGAACGGATATGCGCGTATGGCGGATCCTTATGATTTCTATCGCATGCGCTATATTTTTGCCGGGGCCGAGAAGGTGAAGGACGAAACCAAGCAGCTTTACATGGACCGTTTCGGTGTACGTGTTCTTGAAGGATACGGGTCGACCGAGACTTCGCCGGCGCTTACCCTGAATGCGCCGATGCAGATGAAGGCGGGGACGGTGGGCCGCCTCTTGCCCGGGATCGAATACCGGCTGGATGATGTGCCGGGGGTCGAGCATGGCGGGCGTTTGTTTGTCCGCGGGCCGAATGTCATGCTCGGCTATTACCTTCACGATCAGCCGGGAGTCATTCAACCTCCGGAAGGGGGCTGGCACGATACCGGCGATATCGTGGATGTGGATGCGCAGGGTTTTGTCACGATCCTTGGGAGGGCCAAGCGTTTTGCGAAGATTGCGGGCGAGATGGTTTCGCTGACCAGCGTTGAGACGATGGTTTCGAAGGTCTATCCGGATTTTACACACGCGGTGGTGGCTATCCCCGACAAACGTAAGGGCGAGCAGCTTATTCTCGTGAGTACCTGTGCGGATATCAAACGCGAGGATCTGTCCAAGTATGCAGGGGAGAACGGGATGTCCGAACTTTCGGTACCTAAAACCATCCTGAGCATGGATAAACTACCGGTTCTGGGCAGCGGTAAGACGGATTACACCGCGCTCAAAGCCCATGTGGAAGGGCAGATGGCCAAAGCGGCCTGAGATCATTCGTCTGCGGCGATAATTTTTTATTTAAGAGAGCCGACCAACCGGATGATATCGTCGACCGGGCTGCCGTCGTGGTTCATGTCAAGCATGTTGAGCAAGCTGCCCGAGAATTGGGAATTGCCCTGTTTTCGTCTTGTCTGATCCAGCATTCCCATAACGACGGCGGCAATGATGGGCAGCATGGTCTTGATGATTTCCGCTTCGACGTTTGTTTTCTGTTCGACGGCTCCGGCGACCTGGCGGCTGACGTCCTTGCTTCCCAATATATGGCCGAGGATATCGTTGCCTTCCTGGATTACGTTAAAGAGATTTGCGCCCGGGGCTTTAGCCTTTTCAAGAAGCTTTTCGTGTTGGCCGTTTTCCAGGGCTCCCATCAGGTTTTCAAGGCCGCCGTTCTGAATGTTGTTAAGCATTCCGCCTGCTACTGCGGAAATCAGCATTTTGCTGACATTATCGGTTTGTTTCTGATCCAGTCCGAATTGCCCCGCCAACGAACGGATCATTTCCGGACGCTGAGCGGCATAATTAATCAGGTCGAGAAAGTTATTCATGCCTCATCCTTAAAAACGCATAGTCTATTGTTTATCAGGTTCTTATAGAAACGTACAAAACGAAACCGAGCAACATTTTTTTTCTGAAACGACTTTCGAGTCTGCTAAAAAAGATGAAGACTTTCCGTCGCAAGACTTTTATGTATGGTATAGTATTTGCCAGTCAGGTTTCGGTGATTGATTAAGCGCGGCACATTCTGGGGTATTAAATGAGCGAGCCTAACAAGCCTAAGAATTCCAACGACGATACTTCCAGAAAGGCTTTTTCTGATAAACTCAACGATTTCAGAAATGCGCTTAGTCTTGTTTATATCAAGAAGAATATCAGTGGCCGTATTAAGTTCATGGATAAATGGGGTTCGGCAGCGGATTATATTTTCGGACCGGATCTCATACAGCTAGATACTTACGGTGCTAGCCCGGAGGAGTTCGAATATCGCAACGCCTTAGAGGAAGAGGCAGAGCAACGGCGTGTCGAGCTGAAGCATACTCTTGCCGATATCGAGGAGAAGAGCGTAAAGTCCGGCTCTCTTATTTTTGAGCATGTTTCTCATATTATTGAAAAATATGGCATTGAGATATCACGCCTTGTTTATGCAGACAATATTATTGAACGGGTGAGGCCGGGGTTGCTTGCCCAGGCGGAGGAAGCCCGCAAGAAGAAAGAGCAGGAGGAGGCTGAGGCTGCTTTGAAAGAAGAGGAAGCGATCCGCGCCAAAGCCCAGAGTTTGGGCGCTGTTCCCAGAAGCCGGCCCCCGCGTGCGCCGGAAGTCAAGCCTGTCTCGGCTGTTGAAATTCCTGATGAAGTCAGGCCCATTGATGCCGGTGCGGCTCTTCCTGCGCAGGGTCCTGAAGCGCCCGCGCAAACGGAATTGCCTTCAGAACCTCTTCAGGAGCAGGCTACCGACCTGTCTAAGCCTGACTCCCCACAGGTTGCTCCTCCTGTTTCTCCACCGCCAGTGCAAACGCCGGAGGCTGCGCCTATTCCTGAAGCCTCTCAGCCTGAATCTATTCCAGATGCCCCGCCGGAGGCTGCTCCGGTTTCTCCGCCGCCCGCCGCTTCTCCGGTGGTTCCGCCCACGTTCAGCAAGCCCGAAAAAGGAAGCTGTAAAAGCCAGTTTAACCGTGCGGTTGCCCAGCAAGCGGCTTGAGGCTGTGGAGGCTTAAAAGCATTAGGCTCAGGAGAATGACGGCTCCGGCCTGATGCAGAACCGCCGGAATGATTGCCACGCCTGTAAAAAGCGTGGTCAGGCCCAGTCCCAGTTGAAGAACGACCATTATTATTAGGAACCGGAAGACGAGTTCTTCCCGCTTTGCCGCTTGTATGGCAAAGGAAGCATATAGAATTACCGTCAGCGCGGTTGTCATGGCGAGCCAGCGGTGCAGAAACTGAACGCCGGCGTGAGTCTCCAGAACACCGAAGATTAAGGACTTGGAATTGGCGAGTTCCGATGGAATCCAGTTTTCGCCCATTTTCGGGAAAGTATCATTGTAAACCAGCCCGGCATCCAGCCCGGCAGTGAAGGCTCCCCACAGGATTGTTGTTGCAATCAGGGCAAATGTTCCCCAGCCGAATTTGCTGAGGGTATGGTTGGGCCGGGGGGCGTTTTCTTTTTCCGTTCGCCAAAAGTCAAGCGCGTACCATAACGACAATCCATAAAGCAGAAGGGCCAGACCGAGATGGGCAGCAAGCCGATAATGGCTTACGGCCGGCTGGTCCACCAGACCGCTTTTGACCATGTACCAGCCCATAGCGCCCTGAACGGCGACCAAGAGAACCAGAGCAGGGAGTTTGATCCGGTATCCCTGAGGGATCCGTTTTTTAGACCAGAAATACAGGCACGGCAGGGCATAGGCCAGACCAATGAGGCGTCCGAGGAAGCGGTGAAACCATTCCCAGAAATAGATTGTCTTGAAATCGTCCACGGTCATCCAGAAATTTTTTTTCATAAATTCCGGGGAGAGTTTGTAGGCTTCGAACTCTGTGCGCCAGGCCGATTCACTCAGAGGAGGGATTGCCCCGATTACGGGTTTCCATTCGACAATGGACAAGCCGGATTCGGTCAAACGCGTGATCGCGCCTACCGTAATCATCACAAAGACCAAAGAACAGCAGATCAGGAGCCATTTGGCGAGATTCTTCCTTTGTGTTTGTGCGGATAAGGATTTTCCTGACGACAGGCCGATCAGGCTTTCATTTATTTTCTGTTCGGACGCCACTTTAAAACCCCTTTTAAATCCTGTATTCTCGGCGGCATTTAAGCCTTAAACCCGGATCAGATTCATGGCAAGTTTTGATTTTTTAAAAGCCGCGATCAAAGGCTATCAATTTGCTTGGTTTCACGGGGCCGAGCTGTTTAAATTTTCGTTCCCTGTCGTCTTTATCGGGGTTTTTTGCGAACTTGTCGTTATCCAGTCGGGTATGGAGGAAAATATTCTCAGGCGGGGTTTGCTGGAACTTCCAGCTACTTTTGCGCAAGGTTATTTTCTGTGCGAGCTTGTCCGGTACGTGATTTATAACGAGCCTTTTGTACTCTGGGGTTATGCGCGTTCATCGAAAATCGGTGAATTTCAAACGCTTTATACACAACGGATGGCTGACAGACCCCGAAAGGCTCTCATACAAGGCGCTGTCATCTTTTATGTTTTTCAGATTCTGGTTGCGACGATGCTTTGGGGGCTGAGCCGTATGGCTGCCGAGATTCCGGTCGATGCCGGGTCTGTCGAGAGTGTTAATGGTCCCGATCTGTTGACGGGGCTTGTCAATCTTTCGGTTGTGGTTCTGATCCTGCTTGCTGCTTTCTGGTCAATCCGGCTGAGTTTTCTGTATATTTCCTTTGCCATGGGATACGGGGTCAGGCGTTATCTGCGGAAGCTTGCCGGATTTTCAAGCTCGGCCAGCCTTTTTCTTTGCAGTATCTTTGTCTTTTTGTTCATGCTTTTTCCTGCCGAGATGGTTTTAAAGATCCTGACCATGGCTTTAGCGGATTTTCCGGCGGTCTGGGTGGTTCTGGCAACTATTGTTCAGCAGTATGTTACGGTTATTTTTCATACAGTGATGACAATCAGTGCGGCTTTCGGCATTAAAGAAATGGTTGAAGGGCCTTCCTCTCCGCGCTATCCCAATAGTCTGATATGAAAATTTTTGTTACCGATTATGAAGGCACGGAGCACGAGCTTGAAGCCATAGAAGGCTGGAGCGCGATGCAGGTTATCCATGAGTACGGGCTGCCGATCAAGGCAGAATGCGGGGGTGCCTGCGCCTGCGCGACCTGTCATGTCTATGTCGATCCTGCCTGGTATGGGAAGCTCCCGCCTAAACGGCAGGAGGAGGAAGAAAGGCTGGATGAGGCGTTTGACCTGAAAGAGACTTCCCGGCTGTCCTGTCAGATCATTCTGGATGAAGCGCTGGACGGTTTGCGGCTATCCTTGGCTCCCAATCCGGATTAAATTGGATAAAATTGGGCTAATTCATTCGCCATCTTCCTGTTTTTGAATAATTTTTTATTGAAGGGTCTTCTGCCATTCCGCATAACGATAATCGCCGGGGGTGATGACATCGAGTCGGGCGATATAGACGGAATGAATTTTCCCTTCGATCTCACGATCCCAAAAATCGAGGAATTTATGGAGTTCTGGAAATTTGGGCGACAGATCGTAATGCTGCCAGATAAACTCTTGTAAAAGCTTGTGATAATCGGGCAAATGGTACAGTATTTTGGCTGTAATTAGCCGATAATCCTTTAACTGCCTATCCAGCTCTGCCATCCGTAACCTCTTGTTCTAAAAAGTTTATTTTTATAGCGTTCCTTATATTATACAGTAACTAATATTTCCTGTAAAAATAAAATCAGGCTTTTCCTCAGCCTTTTCAAAAATCGTCCTGATTTTGCAAAGGCTTGGTTCATTTTTTGACCGATCATTAATTCCAGGGCATACCTACGCAAAATTTCCATGAGATTCTTGCGTTTTTTCAACAAAGGGAGTAAAGAACTAGCACTCGTTTCCGGTGAGTGCTAACAGCGGGGCGAGTGGCAACCGGGGTTTCCGGTCCGGCTGAGACGGTTCCGCAGGGTGCGGGCCGAGCGGGGCGGAAGCCTGCAACTCTTATATATATGGAGATAAGAAAATGGCAAAAAAATCAAAGTTCCGTCCTCTGCACGACCGTGTGCTGGTGCGCCGGGTCGAGCCTAATCAAAAAACAGCCGGCGGAATTATCATTCCCGACTCTGCTGCTGAAAAGCCGATGGAAGGCGAAATCGTTGCTGTGGGCAACGGTCACGTTAACGATAACGGCGATGTCCGCCCGCTGGACGTTAAAACCGGCGACCGCGTGATCTTTTCCAAGTGGGCCGGGACGGAAGTGACGATCGACGGCGAAGAGCTGATGGTCATGAAAGAGTCCGACATTATCGGCGTTATTGCCGCTTAAGTTCAATTCACAGAAAGCTATTAAGGAGATAAACCCATGGCTGCTAAAGAAGTCCTGTTTCAGGAACAAGCCCGCGCCGAACTGCTCA
>JAGRIJ010000014.1 GCA_020443295.1 Alphaproteobacteria bacterium
GAGGCTTCTTCGCGTTTGCGGATGCAGGTTGATAGCAAGCCCGAGGAAATCGACGAGTTGGACCGCAGGATCATCCAGCTTAAGATCGAGCGAGAGGCGCTGAAAAAGGAAAAGGATCAAGGCTCCAAGGACCGGCTGGAAAAGCTGGAGGTTGAACTCAATCAGCTGGAATCCAAATCTGCGGATTTGACCGGACAATGGAAAGCGGAGAAGGAAAAGCTGAATGCGGCTCAGAAAGTTACTGAAAAGCTGGATAAAGCCCGGATCGAACTGGATAAGGCCGAACGCGAGGGTAACTGGTCGCGGGCGAGCGAGCTGAAATACGGCGTTATTCCAGAACTGGAGCAAAAGCATAAGGAGGCTGCCGCTGCCGGACGGGCGAACCTGATTAACGAGGAAGTCACGCCGGATGATATTGCCAGTATCGTCAGCCGATGGACCGGGATCCCTGTCGATAAAATGCTTGAGGGAGAACGGGAGAAATTGTTGCAAATGGAAACGAAGTTGCAACAACGTGTGGTCGGGCAGGAAGAAGCGGTCCGCGCCGTATCCAATGCGATCCGCCGTTCGAGGGCGGGGCTGCAGGATCCGCGCAGACCGATCGGTTCGTTCCTGTTTCTTGGTCCCACAGGAGTGGGGAAGACCGAATTGACCAAGGCGCTGGCCGAGTTTTTGTTTGATGACGATACGGCCATGGTCCGCATGGATATGTCGGAATACATGGAGAAACATTCGGTGGCGCGGCTGATCGGGGCGCCTCCGGGCTATGTCGGATATGAAGAGGGCGGGGCGTTGACCGAGGCGGTGCGGCGCAGACCTTATCAGGTCGTTCTGTTCGATGAAATCGAGAAGGCGCATCCGGATGTTTTTAACATTCTTCTACAGGTGCTGGATGACGGGCGGCTGACCGACGGGCAGGGGCGGACGGTGGATTTCAGCAATACTCTGCTGATTATGACCTCTAATCTCGGCAGCGAGTACCTTGTTCAACAGGCGGACGGGGCTGATGTCAGCGAGGTTCGGGAGCAGGTGATGAATGTTGTGCGGTCGGCCTTCCGGCCGGAATTTCTCAACCGGCTGGATGAAATCCTGCTTTTTGCGCGGTTGGACCGGGAGAAGATTGCCGGGATTGTCACTATCCAGCTTGGCTCCCTGCGGAAGCTTCTGTCTGCCCAGCATATTGGGCTTGAGCTGGATGATGCGGCCAGGCACTGGCTGGCGGAAAAAGGCTATGATCCGGTTTACGGGGCGCGGCCGCTGAAGCGGGTGATCCAGACCAATATCCAGAACAAGCTAGCGGAGATGATCCTGCAAGGAGAGGTGCGGGAAGGGGCCAGCGTTCAGGTATCGGCGGATAAGGACCAGCTTACTTTTAGCGTCCATGATTCTCCGGCCCAGACGCAGGAGCAGCCCCCGGCAAAACGGAAATCCGTGGCGTAAAAGAGGGCGTTGTTGTCAGGGCTTGGCCATGCTATAAAGGCCTAGTTGTTTGTTTATTAGGTAAAATCACTGATACGAAAAGCTGCCATCTATGAAAATTGAATCCCTTCGATACTCTGCATTTGTTTTTGTTTCCGCCCTTTATCTTTCCGGTTGTGTAACCACATCTTTGGTCAATACCGGGTTTCAGGACGTTCAGATTTCGTTGCAGGGGGCCGATCATGCGATGTGCCGCGCGCATAACGGAATCGAGCAGTTTACGGTTTTTGCGCCGGGGACGCTGCAAGTCAAAAAGAGTACGGAGCCCCTTCGTCTCTCCTGTTCAGCCCATAACCGGACAGTGGATATGACGATTCCGGCAACAGTCGAGGAAAAGCCTGTCTGGTCCGGATCGTCCAACGGATACGACCTCAAGACCAGCGCGTCCTATCCTCCTGCTGTTAGCGTTGATTTTGGTGTTTTCAACGGAACGTCTTATACAGCCCCTGTTCCCGCAGTTGAAGCAGAGTCGGCGGTTAGCGCTGCCATGCTGCCAGAGCCTCCGTCCGATCCGGTGGTTCCGCAAGCCGCTCCGGGGGCAGCTCCCGCACCCGGTCAGGAGGGCAAGGGCGCTTTTATGAGCGTTCTGAAGAAGTTGAGCAGCGATTCCGAAGCAGAGACGGCAGAGGAAGATTCCGATGTTGTTGAAATCAAGCCGAACGGTCCGATTTCTCTTTATCCTTAATTCAAACCCACCCTTCTTTTTTCCCTGATGGCCGACCCCGATAAAACGAATTATTTTTTCTGCGGGGTCGGTGGCAGCGGGATGACGCCGCTTGCGGCGTATCTGGCTCAGGCCGGCCATCCTGTGAGCGGGTCCGACCGTTCGCATGACCAGCAGAAATCTCCCCGGAAGTTTGTGGCTCTGAGTGATGCCGGGATCACGCTTTTCCCGCAGGATGGGTCCGGTATCCTGCCCGGTACTGATTGTCTGGTTGTTTCCAGCGCGGTGGAGGATAGTGTTCCCGATGTGCGCGCGGCCAAAGCCAGAAATTTACCTATCGTTACGCGCGGACAGCTTTTGGCCGAGTTGTTCAATGCCGCCAAGGTGCGAATCGCAGTTGCAGGGACAAGCGGTAAATCCACGGTAACGGGTATGACCGGGACAATCCTGACGGGGCTTGGACTTGATCCTACAGTCGTGAATGGCGGGATCATCCGTAATTTTATGCAGGGCGGGTTTAAGGATTATTTTGCCAATGTCAGGGCCGGACGGCCCGATCTGTTTGTTGCCGAGATGGATGAAAGCGACGGGTCAATCGCGTTTTACAAGCCATCGATCGCGCTTCTCAATAATATTGCACTCGATCACAAGCCGATCGAAGAGCTTCAGGATTTGTTTCTTGATTATCTGAAGCGAACGGAGGGCGCGGTTATCCTGAATAGCGACGACCCGGCCCTGAGAGGATTGCTTCCACGGCTTCGAGGCCGGGAGGTCCTGACTTACGGGATCGAGGGTGAGGGGCTGAGCCTGCGTGCTGAGGAGATCCGCTACAGACCTGACGGTGTTGATTTTGTTCTTGCCGTGAAGGACGGGGGGGCTTTTCCTGTGCGGCTGCGTGTTCCGGGCCGGCACAATGTTTTGAATGCGCTGGGGGCCTTATGCGTGGCGATAGCGCTAAAGGCTGATGTGGGGAAGGCCGTAGAAGCGCTGGAGGCGTTCAGGGGGATTCATCGCCGGATGGAGGTTATTGGAACGGTCCGGGATATTACCGTTCTTGATGATTTTGCGCATAACCCGGACAAGATTTCGGCGAGTCTGCAGTCTCTCAAGACTTTTGAAGGGCGGCTGATCGTTTTTTACCAGCAACACGGGTTCAAGCCTCTGGAGCGGATGCGCAGGGAGTTTGCGGATTCGTTTGTTTCGCATCTTTCACAAGATGATCTGGTTCTGATGCCCGATGTGTTTTATGCCGGGGGGACCGTGGAGCGAAAGGTTACGGCTGCCGATTTTGTTACGGATCTTCAGCAGCGGGGGCTGGATGCGCGGTGGAAGCCCACGCGGGAGGAATTGCTGCAGGTTATCAAACAGGAGGCGCGGCCCGGTGACCGGGTTGTCATTATGGGTGCGCGCGATGACACGCTTAACGAATTTGCGCAGCAGGTGCTTGCAGCTTTAGCCTAGCTTTTCTTTTTTCGCGCTGTTTTCTTCGCCGGTTTTTTATTTCCGTAGCGTTGCTCAATCAGACTGCAAAGCGTGCGAAGGCCCGTATCGGCTCCCCCTTTGGGGCGTCCTGCTCTTCCGTAAGGCTCCCAAGCATAGATATCAAGGTGAATCCATTCCACAGAAGGGTCCACAAATTCTTTTAGAAAGAGTGCGGCGTTGATTGCTCCGGCCAGCCCGATTCCCGTGCTGCTGATATCGGCGTTTTCGGTTTTGAGTTCCTTGCGGTAACTTTCCCAGAGCGGCAGGGGCCAGACGGGATCATCGACTTCGTTTGTCATAGAGAGTTTGCGGACTTCTTCCAGCGTGTTGTCGCGGTTGGAAAAGAGTGCCGGCAGTTCTGCGCCCAAAGCCGTACGTGCGGCGCCGGTAAGGGTGGCCAGGTCGATCAGCAAATCGGGCTTGTCCTTACCTTCACAGGCATAAGTGAGGGCATCGGCCAGAATTAAACGGCCTTCGGCATCGGTATTGCCGATTTCAACCGTGATTCCCTTGCGGCTTTTCAGAATATCCATCGGACGGAACGATTCGCCGGAGACGGAATTTTCAACTGCCGGGATCAGGACTCGCAGGCGTATGGGCAGTTTCATGGTCATGATCATGTTGGCAGCGGCCAAGGCATGTGCGGCTCCGCCCATGTCCTTTTTCATGATCAGCATGCCTTTTGACGGTTTCAGGTCGAGACCTCCTGTATCAAAACAGACGCCCTTGCCCACAATGGTTACTTTCGGGTTTTTTGCATCGCCCCACGTGATGTCAATCAGGCGGGGACGGCGCGTGCTGCCTTTCCCCACTGCGAAAACCATGGGGAAGTTTTTAGTCAGCAAATCCTTGTCTCTGACGACCGATATTTTTGCTTTATGGGTGGTTGTCAATTCCCGCGCAGATTTTTCCAGATCGTCCGGTCCCATGTCATTGGCCGGGATATTGACCAAGGTACGCACAAGGAATGTTGAATCCAGAACGGCTTTAATTCTGGTTTGATCGATTTTTTTGTTCAGGAGAAGGAGAGGCTTTTTTTCATCCTTGGCTTTTTTATATGTATCGAAGCGGTAATGCTCCAGGGCCCAACCGATCGAGAGGCGTTCAAGTTCTTCGATAGACAGGCCTTTCGGTTCGATTTCAAAGCTCACCGTTTTGAGCATCTTAAGGCTGAATCGTCTGGCTATAAAAGCGCTGAGATCAGAACCTTCGGCGTATTTCGCGTTTTTAGAGAGGCTCATGAATATTTGGTTTGCGTTCGCCGTTTCGCTGCGGATGACCAGATATTGTCCTTCCCGACCTTCGAAGCCGTTCTCATCAGCGATAGTGCGGATGTGGCGATCCTGGGCTTTTAGCCAATCGGCGAAGTCTTTTTGTCGAATACAGGTAATGACGATATGGGTCTTTTGTTTTTTTGAGGCAAACTGGTATGAGGGCATTGACGGGCAACCTGAGCATGGATTTATGTTACAGAGGCCCATTCAATGCTAAAAGTCATAGAAAAACAAGAGTTTCCTAGAGTTCTAAATTTGTATCCTCTACAGGCTCCGGGGATAGCGTGTTTATTTCTCCTTCGGGCAGGGGGGGAGGAGTATCTATGATTGCCTCTATATTCTGAAAGAACCCCGGCGGCAGGCTGGTTCGCGTCTGTAAAGTTGCTTTGACCGTCAGGTAATCGCGTTCGATTTCTTCCCGGTAGTCTTCGGGATAGAGGTGGGCCAGCGCCATTTGCTGGGCTTCCGAGAGATAAACCAGAAAGAGCGAAAATTGCGATGGAACCTTGTCTTCGAGTATGCGGGATTCGGTTTCTTCCGGGGATGTAAATCCAAGGGCCTGCGCCACTGTGTAATCCTGCAGAGATGCTCTGAAGGCATAGGAAAGGGCATGGAGTTGGGAGACTTCATGGGAAGACGCCAAGGAGGAAATATTGAACTTTCTGCTTAAGAGTTGTTCGATGGCTTCGATTTTGTTTGTCATGTCCGGGCCGTCATAGGCTTGGCCTTGGTGCCCGTTGTTGGCGGCAATCTCTACAAATTCGTGAACCCGAAGCATGCCCATCGCGACATGATAGAAAAAGGCTCTTTCTTCGCGCGGGCGCAATTGATGAAGTTCGCCCAAGCTCAATTTGATGTTGCGTTCGATTTCCAAGCGAACACTTTCCAGATACGCATCGCGTTGATGCTCACTCATATCGGAAAGATAGATATCATCGTCACGAACCAGAGATGCGCCGAGGTCATACGCGTAAAGCGGGACCTGCATATTATCTTCAAAGGCTTCGAGCGCGTGAGCCCAGGGAGAGTCCAGCGGAAGACCAAGATCTGAGCGTTTGGCGTGCAGAAGGCTTTTGATATGAGGGTAAGCCTGTCGTGCGATATCGAGTGTGGCTTCAAGGGGAAAAAGGGAGGGCGAGTGATCCACGGTTATGGCGCAGGTGTTTGGGCCGACTTCGAGCAGGGGAGCATCAAAATCTGTGATGCGGTAGTTCGAAAACCTGAGACGGTTTTTATCCGGTGTCGCATCGCAGGTAACGTCTCCGAATACCTGCAATCGGCTACCTCTTTTTTGGGCTGTTTCGTCATTTGCGAAGGGGCGGCAGGGGCGGTCCGTGTATGTGCAATTAAAAACGAGATCGTAATTTTCCAGACCCTGTAATCCCTTATCATCCGTTTGCCGGGCGGCCGTTTCTTCCCGGCCCCAAAATTCCGCAGATATTTGGTCCGACGCGTTTAAGTGTCGGTTGACGTCCTTAAGGAAATCCATCGCCCCGTTTGCCGAACGTCCTCTGGGGCTTCCCAGAATGACAGCCGCAGGAGGGGCCCCGTTGGTTTTTATGGCCTGTTCAATTTCCTGCGTATGAAGGCTAAAAAACTCGTCCTTGCTGTTATAGGAGGTGGTTGCGAGGCCCACGGGTATCCCATTTATTTTCTGAGCCCAGCATAGAACGCTCATGGCCGCAGTGGCATAACCTGCGCTGTGCCCAAAGGCATGCGTTCGTTTTCCGTCCTCATCCGTGCAGTATTCGTGGTCGAGGAGAATGGAGTTTGACGCGCCTTCTTCTTCAAACAGGTATCCGAAAGCAAAGCGCGCCAGCCGTTCGGCCGATCCGAACTGTCCCTTATAGGAATGGTCGAAATGAACATAGGTGTGGTTCAGGATAAAATCCACGCTTCCGGGCGGTTTGCGCGGAATCTCTTTAACGCCGAGAATTATGCTTTTTGCGCAATTCGGGTCTTCCCGCCATTGGTCATGATCCATCAGAATGAAGTTTTGGGGGTTGCCCCTCTGCTCGACGGCCCGGGTATATTGCTCATCGGTGAAACATCTTTCGGGCCAGCACACGAGGGCGACTTTAAAACCCTCGCGAGTGAGCTCGGCAACCTGATGTGGTGTGAGTATCGTGCGGCGCTCGCGATCGAGCGTTTCATCCCGGATCACGAGGTCTATATGGTCTTCTGATGCAGCCTTGGGGGCTTCTTCAGTCATAATGAACGTGTCTTAACTCCCGTGAATGTTTATGTCAAACATTAAAGTTTTGGGCAGGCTTAAGGCCCTGATTTCGGGCCTTCTGAGGGGAGATTCAGCAGATTCTCAAGATTCTGACCGCTCCATTCAATGGCCCCGACAATTTTGCGCCGGATCGTCATATCCGGCCCAATGATATAGGTTTCGGGGAACAGAACGGTCCCGAACAGGTCCTGGGCGATTTTTTTTTCAGGATCAAGGCCGATAATCACGTTTGGTGCTTTGGCTTTCTTCTGGAACTCTTCATCGAAGCGCCTGATAAAAGGTTCTATATTCTCCGGATTTTCATCAACGGAGAGGGCAAGCAGCACGATGTTATCTGGGTATCGGGATGCCAGTTCCAGCAATCCAGGAAATTCGGCCATACAGGCAGCGCACCACGTTGCCCAGAAATTCAGCAGGATTGTCTTTCCCTGATAGTCCTGCAGGGTTTTTGTCGTTCCGCCGAGGGTCGGAAAGGAAAAAGCCGGGGCCGGGGTGTTTATCGCTTTTATCTGCTCCGTTTTTATCTGTTCGGTGGAGGAGGTTGCCGGGGGCGTGCTCTCCGACCAGATTTCCAGTGCCAAACCCAGAATAACCAGCAGAAAGACAATCATGATCTTAGGTTTCATGGCTTACCTTTTGTCCGGCGTTCTGTGTGATCCAGTATATAGAGAAGAGAGAAAAAGCGGTTTCCGCAATCAGGACACCCCAGAAGAGCCATGCGGCTGCCTCGGTAAATCCGTAGGCATGAAGGCCGACGCTCAGGAGGTTCACTCCGAACCATGAAACGGCAAGAACGGCGGCAAGGAAGGCCAGCCCGGCTGTATAGATCAGCGGAGAGAACTGGCCGCTGATCCGTCCGTGCATGATCCAGACCAGCCAGAGCACCAGCAGCAATGCTCCGTTTTCTTTGGGGTCCCAGCCCCAGAAGCGTCCCCATGACTGGTCGGCCCAGATGCCGCCCAATACCGTTCCGGTCGCACAGAAAAGAAGAGCAAGAAGTGCAGCCAGTTGCACTTTTTCAAACAGTTCGGGCGGGGGGCGGCTTTCATTGTCATGGATCATGGTGAATAAAGCCCAGTGCGCCAGAAGGGCGGTCATCAGGCAAAAGCCGTATCCTGCGGTTATGCACAGAACATGCGTGGCGAGCCAGAAATTGGTATTCAGAACGGCGGTGAGCATCACGAAGCTGTCGGCATCGGTTTCGTGGGCGAATCCGAGCAAGCCCAGAAGCACTCCGGAAAAAGCGCCTAGGGCCAGCCATAGAATTTTTCTCTGTCGAATATAAGAGATCAGGGCGTAGCCTACGGCTATCGCGCCGACAAACAGGATGGATTCGTAGAGAGTCGTTACAGGCGGACGCTGGAGGATCAGAATCCGCATGGCCAGCCCGGTGATCTGAACGAGAAGGCCGCAGAGCAAAGCTATGAAGGCTGTTGTCTGCAATATTTTCATTTTGAAGAACAGATGGCCTGTCAGAATGCAAGCTGAGAGAACATAAAGGATGAAGGCTGCAAAGAATGGAGTAAGACGGTTGTAAAAGACCTCCAGTTCCAATTTTTTATAATCCACTTTTTCTGAAGACAGGGATCTGATTGAATCATTCAGATCCCTTACCGCATTTGCCCACGCTGTGGCGTCGCCGTCATGATACGCGGCGGCGAGCTTTTTCCAGTGTTCGAAGAGGGAGGCGGTTTGCGGATTGCTTTTTCCTTCCAGTACTACGCTCCACGGCGATAGCCAGGGACCATCCTGCGCGGTTGTGTCCGGGATCATTTTCAGTTCGGTGCTGTGTTCGCCTTTTTCCCGCAGGCGCGTCATGGAAAAGGATAAATAGACGATTGCCTGCTCGGTGGGCGTGTAGGTTTCAATGTCGCGGCCTTTGCTCTGAATGATCCTGCTGAGTTCGTCTTCCAGATGTTCGCGAAACTTCAGCGTTTCCATGTAGTTCAGAATTTTTCCTGAATAGGGCTTCAAATTATCGGGAACATCATCGGGCAAGGTTACTGAAAGCGGCAAGAAGAGGGTCAGGCTGCTCATCAGATTATCGAGCAGAACAAGATTTTTCTGCAGTTCGATCAGGTCTTTTTGCGCGGTAGTCCAGTTTTTCTCAGGTAAGTTGGCGATGGAGAGAATGGTTTCCTGTTTATTGCCCAGTTTTTCGGAAACTTCCCGGGCGCTGTAGAGATGGCTACTTCTTAACGGCAGGCTCAGAAGCGCGAGGACATCCGGGTTACTGATTTTAAAGACCGGAATGGTTTCCGCGCGTGCGGGATCAAAGAGCGTTTCGGCAAGCCAGTTGATCGCGCTCATGTTTTCGAGGTGATCGCGGGAGGAGAATAATTTCAGGTTTGCGCGGGCGAAACTGTCCAGAGGTTTGAAGCGTCCGTTGTGCAATGCGGGCAGGCGGGAGAATTCCTGCATCGGCAAGGCAGAAGTATTTTCCTGAGCGCAGGCCGGATGAATCCACAGGCTGTTAAGAAGGAATACGATTATCAGTGCTGCCGTTTTTCTTGAGCTTCTTCTTACGAAGAGAAGATGAACAATTAAACCCAGGCACATGGCCAGACCGGACAGGTAGGGAAAAACTCTGCCGACATTATGAACGACGGCCAGGACCGACATTTCTCCTGCGGGGGTCTGGACGAAAGACGACTGAAAAAACGTATAGCCCTTATAGCGCAAGGGCTGGTTCATGCTGATGACACTTTCCCAGCGCGTCTTGCCGTCAATAATCCGGACGCGCGATTCATAGGCGCGCGCCATTTCCGTGCCGGGATGCATTTCGCGCCGAAACTCCAGAAGCTGGATCGTGAAGGGGATTGTATGTTGTGCTTTTCGCAGAGTGAATCGGTAGGTTTCGCCATTGACCCTGATTTCCGGAAGCTTCGGAACTTCATCGAGAACGAGGTATTTACCGTCATCCTGCGATCCTTCGACTGAAAAGGTTGCGCCGGTCAGGTTTTCCTCGTCCTGCATCTTTAACGGGCCGGGCAGCAGGCCCATGTTAGCGGCCATGCCTTTAAAATCCCCGCTGGCATCCTGCCGGGCGATGATGGAGCAATTCCGACAGCTTTCGATGATTCTTACGATCAGGGGCGGATCGGTGATGCGGAGGGTTTTTCCAACCTGCAAGGCGGAGGCATCGAATGACCGCACGGCGTTTCCTGCGGAATCCAATAATACGAATTCACGCTGGTGATAATCCGAGACGAAGGCTTTTTCCTGCCCATTTAAAAGGTCCATATACCCTTCCTGACTGAAAAGCGCGGTAAAGAGTCCGCCGAAGAGCAGGAGCAGCGCGCCGAGATGGGTGATGATTACGCCGGATTTTTCCTTCGTCCACGGACTTTTCATGATGACCTTGAGCGTCAGGTTCAGCGCAATGATAGTCAGAAGGCACGGCAGGCCCGGCAGGGGCAAGGGACCGAGCCAGAGGATCGGGTCCGTGAAGAACATCTGGGTTGCTGCATACAGGCCGATATATTTTTGTGCTATGGTGCCGGCGACCAAGTAGGCCATCATAACCGGCAGGACGATATTAAACGGCTTAGGTCCTGAAAAAGCATCAAGAATCTGGCGTAGTGCGGTCATAACGGTCCGTTGTTTAACGGATACGCATACACCCGCTGTCGGGAAAGGCAAGGGTTATTTTGCTCTTATTCAGGAACGGGAACAGCCGAGCCTGAATGTCCATGGCCTGAACCGGGTGTATGGCCGGGTTCAACCTGAACAGGGGGCATCGGTTCCGGCGGAAGAGGGCTGGGCTTTGGAGGCGTGCCTTTGGTTTCGCCGGGGCAGGGGGCAAATTCGCAGTGCGGACCCGTCCGGGAGACGTAACTGCCATCGGGGCACAGTTTGGCTTCCATCGTGCACACGATGGGTTCTTTTATGTCTGCGGCCGATGCGCTTGCAGCCCCAAATATCGTGGGGAACAATAGAGCTGAAGCGAGCAAAATCATCTTATCTGTTTTTGTCATGGTTTGAGCCCTTGAGTCGAACGTGTTCATTCTCTTTATACTGCTCCCCGACTTAGCTGTGCAAGACTTTTGCCTGAACGGGCGCGTGCTAGCCCGAACGCAAGGTCTTTTCGATCCGGCTGTCGGGGACAAGCCAGATGAGCGCTACGAGCACGTATAGCGCTTGCGCGATCCATGGGCTTATAAATGAGGAAGGGATGGCAACCAGATAGAGGAACTGAGAAATTTTGCCCTTGATATCCTTGCCCACGGCCTGGCTTAAAAGGGAGTCCTTGCCGTGTTCGCGCACAATGGCGTGCTGAAGGATGTAATATGCGATCGCAGCCATCAGCAGCACCGCGCCATACAGGGAGCTGGGAAGAGCCGCGAAATGGTTTTCGCCCATCCATCCTGTCACGAAGGGGATGAGAGACAGCCAGAAAAGAAGATGCATGTTGGCCCAGAGAATCGCGCCGTTCACCCGTTGCGTAGCCTGAAACATGTGATGATGGTTGTTCCAGTATATCGCAAGATAAAAGAAACTCAGCACGTAGCTCAGAAAGACCGGCAACAGGGGGGTGAGCGCCGATACAGTTCCGCCGTGAGGGATTTTCAGTTCCAGAACCATAATGGTGATGATGATCGCCAGAACCCCGTCGCTGAACGCTTCCAGCCTTCCTTTATGCATGCTTGCCATGCTTTCTGTTTAGAGGAAGAGCCGGAAGCTGTCCAGAAGGGGGGGCGACAGGTTGCGCGCCTTACTGGTTTTGCGCTCTTTTCTGCCGGATTTTTTCCCTGAAATTCTTGCCGTGGCCGCCTCCGCCGCCGTTTTTACGTTTTTCCATGATCTGGGTGCGCTTTTGCTTGAGTTTTTCCTTTTGCTCCGGGGAGAGGCTGTCGTACTTGGCTTTTGCCTGCTGGCGCCGGGCGTCGACCTGGGCCTTTTGCTCCGGACTCAGGTTTTCGTAGCGTTTTGCCGCCGCATCATGAATAGCGGCCTGTTTTTCCTCCGGAGAGAGGTTCTGAAAGTCCGCCTTTTTTTGCTTGGCTTCGTCGATGGCCGCCTGCTGTTCCTCGGGGCTCATATTCTCGAATATTTCCCGCTTTTCCTGCATTTTTTTCTTGCGGGCGTCGATCTGGGCTTTTTGTTCGTCGCTCAGATTGTCATATTTTTCCTGCAGACGCGGGTGAGCCACAGAAGGGGCGTCTTCAGCAAAAACCGGGACAGACAGGCTTGTCAGTCCGGCCAGCGTAAGAGTTAAGAAAAACAGGCGGGTTCCGGTTTTCATGGTGTGTAACCTCTTCATTTTCGATGATCCTCATCCTATCATCGCACAGGATTATTAATGGGATATGTCGGTTTTGTAATTTTTTGTAAATGTGGCGGGAAATGGCGGAGAGGGTATTCTAAGGAAAATTTCCGTGCAAATATATGCGGCTTTATCTGAATGTCGAGTATGAGAGCGTGAAGAAAGTTACTTGCTAGTTTATCTACTAGCAAGCTGCGGGGGATGTATGATACCTATTCGAAATGGAGGCCCAAGGTTATGAATGATAAAAATGAAGAAGATTTAGAAATCGAAGAAGAAATTGATGAAACTCCGTATGTAGAATTTGATATTTCTGTATCACCTTCTGACCCGACACTTGAATTACTTGCCCAGCAATTAGACAACGATGATATTATTATCCCATTCTACCAAAGAAAATATGTCTGGAAAATCGAGCAGGCTTCTAAACTTATAGAATCGTTTTTAATGGGGCTTCCTGTCCCACAAGTATTCTTCTACGTAAATAATGAAAATCAACTGGAAGTCATAGACGGCCAACAAAGAATGATGTCCGTCAAATACTTTTTTGAAGGATACTTCGGCGAAGAAGACGCAAAAGGAAACAGGCAGGTTTTCAAATTAAAAGGTCTTTCAGAACGTTCGGAATATAATGGAAAAACTTTTGAACAATTATCATCCAAAGACCAAAGAAAACTTAGAAACTCAACGCTAAGAGCTATTAACATTAGGCAATTAAAACCTGAGCCTCAAAAAGATAACGCTGTCGGCGATAGCGTCTTCCATATATTTGAACGATTAAATACGGGAGGGACAAGCCTAAAACCTCAAGAAATTAGAAACGCCGTATACCGAGGCAATATTGTAGAGGAATTGAAAAAGCTAAATGCAATTCCTGAATGGCAAAAAATTCTTGGCCTAAGCAAACCGGACAAAAATCAAAAAGATGTAGAGCTTGTGCTTAGGCTTTTTGGGTTATTTGAAAACTGGGAAAGTTATCAAAAACCAATGTTAAGTTTTTTAAATAAAACCATGAAAGAAAACACAGAATTTTCTTCTGACAGAGCTCAAAAATTTATTCCAAACTTTGAAAGAGTTGTAAAATTCATATCAAACTGCATCGAAAAACCATTCAGACCCAAACGTGTCATTAACTCTGCGGCACTAGAAGGGGTAATGGTCGCACTACTGGAAAGCAAAACACCCGACGAAGCTACTTTTAAAACTAGGTATGAAAAGCTTATGTCTGATGAGGATTTTATTTCAAAAATCAGAGGAGGGACAACAGACCAAAAAGTTTTGGTGGACAGAATAAAACGCGCTAGGGACGTCCTTATAAATGGGACGGCCTGAGTTAGTTCCTCACTTAGAAAGAATAGATATTCTTTCACAAGAGATGCAGAAACATATCCCGATCAGTTTAAAGGGAGTAAGTGATTTTAGAGCAGACTTGGCGGGTCTATTAGTTGTCACTATAGTCGCAAGCTACGAGTCCTGTGTGAAAGAAACTTTGATTAGTTATTCTTTTAAGCAAAGTTCAAAATTTTCGGAATATGTAGGAAGAAGATACGATAAACTTAATAGCAAAATTGCTGTCAATGATCTATGCCGCTACTGCAATGATTTCGAACCTTCTGCTCGTACAAAGTTCAATAATAATCGTAAAAAAAGGAAAGATCGTATCAACAACAGTCTTGGGCAAGATATAGAAAAAAAATACCAACAAATACTGGATTGGCGACACGACTTTGCACACAAAGCATTACGAAACACAACTATAGAAGAGGCAATAGAATTTCATAGATACGCAAAGCATGTTTTGTTTGCGTTTTATGACTCTTTTAATTCTCCATAGCAGTATTTTAGCATAGGTAGAATGGCGGAGAGCACGGGAGATTGTTCGAACTCTCTCTATGACACTCTAGCCGATTGGGAAGCCCAGCTTAAGCACGCAAATGTCTCATTCGAGGAGCTGTCCCCATGACAAGCTCCCCGAACACAACCAGCCGTCTCGATGAATTTCTGACCGCTGCCAAGGGCGAAACCCTTGAATTTGCTAAGCCCAAGGCCAAGCCGCAGCACCCGTTCTCCATCCGCTTGACACAGGAGGAACGCGAACGGCTGGTATTGGAGGCCAAGGGCAAGCCTCTCAGCGTCTATATCCGCGAACGGCTCTTGGGCGATGGGGCTGCTCCCCGCAAGCTCCGGCGCAAACCTTCGGCTGACCATGCCTTGCTGTCTAAAGTTCTGGGAATGCTCGGCCAGTCCCGGCTGGCCAATAACCTGAACCAAATCGCCAAGGCCGCCCATATCGGGGTGATCGTCCTCACGCCCGCCCTGATCGAGCAGATCGAGGATGCCTGCCGGGATATCCGCATCATGCGAGATGCGCTGCTGGCGGCTCTCGGATTTCCGCCTGCGGGGTCCGGCCCATGATCCTTATCGGCAACCAGCGCGGCGGCGGGCGCGATCTCGCCGCTCATTTGCTGTCCCCGGACAACGATCATGTCACTGTGCATGAGGTCCGGGGCTTCGCATCCGATGATGTGCATGGGGCATTTCAAGAAGCCTACGCCATGAGCAAGGGAACGCGCTGCAAGCAATTCCTGTTTTCGCTCTCCTTCAATCCGCCGCCGCGCGAGAACGTCTCCACCGAAACATTTGAGGATGCGATTGCACGCGCAGAGGCCAAGCTGGGTCTGACCGACCAGCCGCGCGTGATCGTCTTCCATGAAAAGGAAGGCAGACGCCATGCTCATGCGGTGTGGAGCCGTATTGATATTGAAGAGATGAAAGCGGTCCAGCTCTCGCATTCACACCGTAAGCTGCAAGACGTGTCGCGCGAACTCTACCTCGAACATGGCTGGCGGATGCCGGACGGGCTGGCGGACAAGAGCCGCAGCGATCCGCGCAACTTCACACTGGATGAATGGCAACAGGCCAAGCGGCAGGGAAAAGACCCGCGTGCGATCAAGACTGCCTTGCAGGATGCCTGGTCGATCTCGGACAACAAGGCCGCGCTCGTCCACGCTCTTAAGGAACGCGGCTTTACCCTCGCGCGCGGGGACCGAAGGGGATATCTCGCTGTCGATCTCGCAGGCGAAGTCTATGCGCTCCCTAAATGGGCGGGTGTCAAAACCAAGGACGTGCGCGCCCGTCTGGGTGAAGCCGATACGCTGCCCTCGCTGGATGACGCCAAGGCACAGATCGCCAAAGACATGCAGCCTGCACTCACCCGATGGGAACGGGAACTACAAGAGCGGATCGACGCGCAGCACGCCCGCTATGAAACACACAAGCGCGGCCTGATTGAGCGGCAGGCCGAAGAACGGCAAACGCTGTTTGACGGGATCGAAGAACGTCGCATCCGGGAAACCCAAGCGCGGCAAGAACGCTACCGCACCGGGCTGGCCGGGCTCTGGGATAAGCTGCGGGGCGAACACCGCCGCTTGCGCGAAGAAAACGAAAAGGACGCTTATGATTCTCTGCTGCGGGACCGCCGCGAAAAGGATGAACTGATCTTCAGCCAGCTTGAAGCGCGGCACACGTTAGCAGATCGCCATAAGCACGATGTGGAACGCCTGCATGAGCAACAGAAGGGATTGGCGGATGATCGCGCCCGGTTTGAACGGACGGCGCAAGGCCCGCCTGAACCGTTGGACGATGCCGCCCGGAAACGTGCTTTCATGGAGAGCCGCAAGACTTCTGCGGATGCGTTGGAGCGGTCAAACTCGCCCACTATCGAGCCGGAGCGGTAAGATATACTGCGGGCGATCATATCCCCCTGCTGTGGAGTCAGCCTTGGTGTAGTGTTGCGGATTCAATGGACGTGGGACGCCAGAAATACCTTCAACCGGGAGAATGTCGTTCTGATGCCAGACTATCCAACACCTGACGAAGCGATTCTGGCCGATCTCGAAACGCTGCTGATCGCGCTCAACATGCACCCGATGTTTATGCGCCAGCCCTTCAAAATCCTGCGGCTCAACCTGCGGAACATGAAGGCGGACGGCCTGACGCCTGACCTTGCCATGCTCAAGGATCGCTTCGCATCTATGCCGGATGCAGAACTTTATACCGCATGGGGTGCGCTGCATAACCCGTTCCGGTTGGAAGATCGCCGCCTGCACTAAGGATTTCCAATGTCGAACACTGCAAAATGGGAATTACAGCCTGAACAAAAAGCTGATGTCATTAAGTTTCATCATGCTGCGCGATGTGCCTATGGTCGATATCTTGAAAGTACAAAAGATGTAGAGAGCGCAGCGTGCTTCTGGACTGCATGGCATTGTACCAAGACACTTGCCCTCCACGCGCCGCTGATCCGTTGCGCAGTCGCACTCGGCATCAATCCTATTTCCCTCATGGACAGCATCATTGAATATCACGAACTTGAAAAACGCGAGCCTGAGCGGTGCGCAAAAGGGCAGGAACAGCTTGAGGATTTCTGTCTTCAGCTTGCCCCTGAATAGGAATGGGTTGCCCATGCAACCCTGCTTCCGGCGAGGATGCGGGTAGCAAGTGCAAGGAGGCTCCGAACGTGGGCCCCTTTAGGGAGGCGTTTGGATGCCTTGCGCGCGCGAGGGGCAAAGCCCCTAAGTCAAAATTCATGAAAAATCTATCTTCAAACGTTCTCGATAAACTTCAATTCGCTTAGTCGCTTTATCCAAAAGGTCGTCATAAAAAAGAACCTCCGAATACAACTCACCCAAGCGTTCCCCAGATGTATGTTCGCGAATCTCTTCCGTTCCAAACCAGCCTTTCCCATTGGGAAACTGTTTATATCCGCGCATTCTATTCGGATTGAGCGTCGTCCCTATCAAATAGCCGTAGAATCTTTTAAGTTTTCCTTTTGATTTTGCTGCAAGTAACTGCGCATACTCCATCAAATCGGCTAAATGATCATCCAAGTTTACATCTGGAGCTTTAAATTCAATAATTATCGCCGACCCTTCTTTGCAAAATAAAGCAATATCAGGGCGCTTTTTTTCATTTTCAGCACTATTCTTCTGGAGAATTTCCAGAAGCTTTGAATCTATATCCTCCTCAAACAGTAGATTACCGTCATCCCACGCAATCTTTGAAAGCTGCTTATCTGAGGCAATATAATCATAGTAGTGGTATTCCTCACTGAGCAGCCAAATATCATGTTCATCTACTTCGTGGCTATCTTTACCCATCGGGAAGAAAATACTGTGGATTATTCTCTCATCTTTTCTCTTTTCGCCCCCGCCTATAGATTGGCTTTTTAATTCCCGTCTAACGGCCATCCCCAAAATCTCAATAACAGCAGCTCTTCGCACAACAAGCTGCGATAGGTTTGCCATATCCATACTTTTTAGGGATGCCGTGTATTTCCACGCGAGTTCATTTACTTTTTCGCGAAAGTCTTCTGAGTCAGGCTCAGCTTCCGAGACTTTTTGCCTAAGCTCAAAAATTGCTGACGTATCTTCTATAATCCGCTCCTGGTATTCTCTAAGAACACGTTTTACGACTGTATCTTCAGAGTCACCGTAATGAATTCTTACATTAACGTCTGTTATCATGCTCGGTGAGACACCATACTTTGAATACATTTTCTCAACGATCTGTTCCTTATCCCAATCGGGCGGCTCTAATAGATCGATGATTACAGGGTCAATTTCGGCAAATATTTTTTCGAAAGAAAGCATTCTTTCAAGAAACGTTTCTTCCTGCTGTTCGTCTTTCGGAATATCAAAATCGTCTCTTTGCTCATTGACGTGCTCGTCAAGGTAATCGCTTTCGACGAGAACAATGTGATAAAACCCATCAACAGGGTTGTTCTCGAGCGTAACAGTTCTGAGATATTGCTTTGTAATTGTTTTTACCGGCGATGCCTTTGCACATAACGCTACAGAATTGCGCGGCAAGTCATATTTTGCTGCTGGAAGTTTGTAGTGAGAAATTTTGAATTCGTGGAACTTATCTAAATTTCTCCCATTAGAGTCTGTATAATATACTTTTACAGACTTTTCGTTTGTGACAGTCGGCAAATCAGAGCTATTCAGAGCCGCATCTTCTAATTCTGTTTTATATTTTGTTTGAAGGGTAATGGAAAAATCCCCGAGTCGCTCCCTTAACCCGACCAAGCGTTGCAAGAAAGTCACCAGAACATGGTGCTTTAGCGCGTGAACACTAAATTCTTTGCGTAAATTTCGATTCCGAAAAAGGCTATCGTGGAGTTCCCCTTTGATTATATCAAGAACAAATTCCGTATTTAGCTCTGTTGAATCTGATTCTTTGGTTTTGAATGAGGATTCGTCAATCTCCTTCATGGTTTCGTCGTATGTAAGTTTTCGTGTGAAGTATTTTCCACCATCGAAAAATGTGCTCTCTATCGATACCTTGCTAAAGTAGTGGAAGAACTGTATCCGCCCGGAACCCTTACACTTCCCAATTCCTTCAATTGCAAGGTCGTCCTTGTAGGATGTGTCCTTGGTGACAAAAGCTTTCATTTGCGAGTCTTGGAGGCCGGCACCATTGTCTGCGCACGTGACTTTCATGTCATAACTTTCTCCATCAAGCTCCATGGAGAAGAACTCGATCGAAATGGAAACATGAAAATCACCTGAGTTCGCGTCATCTGCGGCGCGAATGAGAAAAGAGTCTATCGCGTTCGAAATAAGTTCATCAAAAACAACAAACTGATTTTGATTAAGCTTTGTATTCTTAAGGCCACCACGAATATCCAAAGTCATTGCTCACCCCCGTGATTAAGGAGTGCCCGAAGTTCATCAACTGTAATGGGCGGTTTTTTCCTGTGAACGACGGCATGGCAATTCGGACAAAGCGGGATCAAATCAGTTTTCGGATTGACCCTGTAATTTTCACCAATTTCAGAGACAGGCGTTATGTGATGGACTTCTATGAAACCTGCCGCGACAGCACCATAGACCTTTTCAAAATTCATATCGCAAGCAAGACACGAATATCCGTGTATCGCTAATGCCGCGGCACGATTACGACGGTCACGTTCATACCGATTTACCTCAACACGCGACTTGGCACCTTCTGGCAACCCTTCCGGATTCAACTGTTCATCATTGGCTTCTGCTTCAAGCGGAAGTAACGCGACAACTCCCGCAGAAAATCGCGATAGCCATGGACGAACAATATCCTCGTCGGGACTTGCATCTTCTGCCCCAATTTCAACCGCTCCCTTATTCACGATCCAAGCAAAGCGCCTCCATTGCGCGTCCCAAGGAATATCATCGAGTATAGGTATTACACTCCCGTTGACATGGATTTCCGAAGAAGCGCCGAGCCTTGCGCATTCCGTTACCATCGATGCAAAAAGCTGCTTTCCGACTTCATCAGCATTAGACATATCGCGTAGTAAGTCAGCAGCGAATGCACCTGGTACAAATTCGATAAGCAGCCTTCGAAACTTGAGCGTAAGTGTTATAGAAAATGTCCGTGCGCGTTCGTATCCGTCTGGAACAAACGAAATCCATCTATCATTGTCCGGGTTTACTCCGTGAGATGGAGAAAACGGTAGTCCGGTTTCTTCTGATATGAAATGTGCCAGTCGTTTGGAATCAAGCAACATCGGCCTCGGAGTCAGTCTCTGGTTCCGGGAGGTTATCTACCAACGTCCGCAATACACGGGATACCTCGTAGCGCATATTCTCGAAGTCCTGTTGTACCTTGTCCGAAGTTGCGTTGAGTTCCGCTATCGCCAACCCCCACATCAAAGAATCCATGCCTTGCATGGTCACACTCTTATTGAAGTTCGGCACATAAACTTTTTGATAGTATGGGTGCGACGTATTTATTTTTACGGCCTTATGCTGTTCGATTAGTGCAGGCTCAAATAGCATTCCGTCATTAAGCTCATCGACAGGCTGAACATAGACTTCGCCCGGCTTGTTGGCACTTGAAATAGAAAGCTTCATATTAAATGTGCCATTCTTGTTCGTAATAGTCACTTCGCCGGTGTTCGGGTCCCTGATATTGACCTCTGCACCGCCAACTTCAGCCTCCTTGTTTTTGATATTTCGGTTTGAGGCATCATGCGCGCCTTTCGCCGCCTTTGTGATATCCTTCTTTTTGCCTTCTCGATAGCGTAGGTTCGCCTGACGCCGCGGCGCAGGCAAAAACTGGTCTTTCAGATATAACCATAGATCATCGTTCAAGATGATTTGTGACTTCTTGATATCAAGGTGGAATGCGTCATCGAGACGGTGATCGAATGAAAACTCCACACGCAGCAGCGTTCCATGCGGTTCTTTTTGGTACATATCCAGCCAGTCTGCATCGTGTATCAGGCGGTTTTCGCGATAGATGTAGATACCCTGACGTTCGGATGACAACTTGGCTTCTTTCGCCAGTTCGTCTGACGGAAACTCTTCTCTTCTGGGAAGTATGTAGGCCTTGACTGTAAACTCGGCTTCCTGACCTTCCCACTCAACCTTCTGCGCCTCGTTCGCAACAAGCTCTGATACTGCCGTCTGGAATGGATCCCACGGTTCTATTTTCTTACCGTCTATTTTTATTACGACATTTGGTGCTCGCTTGTCCTTATGATCCAAGAAGCGCTGGTAGATTGTTCCAAGATGCTCTCGAAGCTCATTCCGCCGTTTATCCAGTGCTCGCTTTGCAAATCCGCCCACCGGGTCCTGATAATTACCAAGCAGACGATCCACCTTGGACCAGAGAACAACAGTACCAGATGTATCCTTTGCAAGAATATTCAGATGTTTTACCGCTTCCTCATCCGGTTCTTCAGACACAAGCAGAACCCAATCTTTTGCCTTATGCATTACGTGGTCAAGATCCCAAGTCGCCATGACCGGTTTCTCGTCGCCTGACTTACGAGATATGACAGAAAGCCTTCGACAGTATGCGGTTGAAGCAGTTTTCAATCCCAAGCCATACTTGCCAAGGCTGGCGGGATTGGGCCGTTCAGGTGAACCATATTGCATGGCTGCAATGAGTTCCTCGCGGTTCATTCCATCACCATCATCGGTCACCAGAATTCTGATTGCACCTCGAAAATCCTGGGTAATCTGGATATTGACCTCGGATGCATTCGCTGCAATCGAGTTGTCTACAATATCTGCAATAGCAGTTTCGAATTCATAGCCCGTGTCACGCAAGCCTTCCATCGTCCTTGCCGGATCGGGAATTGATTTGATTTCCTCTTCTGCACTCATGTTCTATCTCCTAAATTTTTATGATGCGCCATCCGGAGCGTAACTTCAGCACATTTCCAACATCTTTGTGCGGCTCCGACTTTCGTTTGTAAGTTATTGCGTATTTACCATCCTCGGCCCTGCTCAAAAGGATAGAGTCTCCTTCGACGAGTCCTGCTTCCCGAATGTATCGGGTCATCCTAGTCAGGCGATATTCGTTTCTTGTTCCTCCAAAATTCCTGTTGTTGTAATAAATAAATGCAAACTCCCACCGCTCCTTCGCGGTATCCTCAAACATGATATGTACTCGCGGATTATACTGCCTTGCATCAAGCGGCGGAAAGAATGACAAAAGCTCCTTTTGTTTAGGAACAAGAATACCAGCCTGATGCCCGCCTGTTTCACCGGTATCATTTGCACTCAGCTCTTTCGTGACTGACATCCTTGTCATGCGTGTCGACCTTTCATCGGCGATCTGCCAAGAGCAGCGATTATATCCTCGAAATCATCCTCCTTACCCTGGACTCCGACAACAGCAGCCTCCGAAAGGGTGCGTTTCCGTTGAATCCTTTCGTTGACTGTTTCCTCAACTGTGTCAGCGTAAAACAGCCTATGGACGGTCACTGGCCTTGTCTGCCCGCGGCGATACGCACGCGCCGATGCTTGATCTTCAGTCGCCGGATTCCACTCTAGATTATAATGAATAACGTGATTTGCCGCAGTAATATTCAGCCCCGCACCAGCCGCTCTTGGGTTCAAGACCAGTGTGGCGGCTCCCTGGACAGCAGAAAACCTGTCGATCAAAGGTTGACGATCTTCAATCGCTATTCTGCCATCAAGGGTTTCGGCAAATACACCGTATTCGCTTTTGATAATTTTCGTAATTAAGTCTGCCATTTCCGTATACGAAGTAAACACAATGACTTTTTCTTGTCTAAAGAAAATTTCCTCGAGAATCTCTTTCAATCGCTCGATTTTGGTGAATTCAGATGACAAATTTCCGCTGTCGCGAGCAGACAAGAGCACCGGATGAGCGCAGAACTGACGAAGGCTGGTCAATGAAACCAGAGTAGCCGCTTTACCGTATTCTTCTGCAATCTCGTGACGAATACGCTCGTATTCAGCGGCCTCTGCATCGCTCATTTCCAGTACCTGGGGAATATCGATACGTTCGGGCAGGTCCTGTGCCACATTCTCGACGAGCCGACGCAACATCAAGGGCGAAACAAGAGGCTCCAGGTGAGTCGCACCATCTACATCATCCTGAAACCGTGACCGAAAATCCTCAAGCGTTCCCAAGTAGCCGGGGACTGCGAAATCCATCACTGACCACAGATCATCCAGGCGGTTTTCTACCGGCGTACCAGTCATGGCCAATGACACATCTCGCGGAATCTGCTTGATTGATTTGCTGCGGAGCGCGTCGGGGTTTTTGATGTTCTGGGACTCATCGGACACAACGACTTTCCATGTAATCATTTTCAGAAGCGAGAGGTCCCTGTTCACTGTATCATACGAAGTGATAACAACGTCGTATTCCTCAAGCTCTTTTGGACGGCCGGTGCGGAACGCTCCCTGATGTTTGACAACCTTTACACCTGGTGCGAATTTTTCGAATTCACGTCGCCAGTTTTCCAATAAGGAACCAGGAGCAACAATCAATGTCGGAAAAAGTGGCCCAGTATCGTCCGGATCAACTATCGCACTGATTACCTGTAGTGTCTTGCCAAGTCCCATCTCGTCAGCAAGAAGAGCGCCAACACCTTGGCCAATCAAAAATCTCAGCCAGTTCCAGCCCTCAAGCTGATAGGGGTATAAGGTGGCATCAATTCCGCGCGGGGAACCCTCGGATTTCGGCACATATTGTAGCGCCGAAATAGCATCGTGATCCGTTTCATCCCGAATAAGCGCGTTTTCACTGCATGAATTTTGTTTTAATGCCAACAAGCTCCGAAAACTGGTAACACGGCCATTGTCCACCCCGCCAATACTAGCCATGAAGTCCCTTAGTTCGCTGACATCACCAAGGGAGAGCGGGTACCAAGTGTCACCCAGAATGATGTGGCCAGCCTCCAATGCTTCGGCTACAACTGTTTCCGAATACCCTTCTTGAGTTTCAGCTTCGAATTCTATGAGTGGTAGCCCGTCATCACTAGGGTTTCTCAAAACAGGCGTTAATGAAACAGGATAGCGCGAAAATGTTATTCCAAGAGCGGCTTTACAGTCTTCAATTTTTTCACCGGCGAAAGGCCCCGTATTTTCAAACGCGGCTTCATAGATAGAGCCAACGTCAGGCACGTATTTCCCATTTGCACTGCCGGACTTAAGAATTCCGTGCTCTATTATCCAATCGCTCAAATGCTCCCCCGAATTTCATAATATTTCTTGTTTCCGCAGATCCACCTGGAAACCTGTTCTAAAACCTTTTCATCGCCTAGCCGTGATTTCCCCTTGATCGCACATTCCCATACCACGAGGCGGCGCCAGTCGATGGCTTCAAATCCTTCTCTTACTTCCCTGTCTCGCTCACGGTTCCTGTTAATCTTCGTTCGCCAGAATTCTTTCTTTGACTGAGGCCATTTGAATAAATGGCAATCATGGCCGTGCCAGAAACATCCATGAACAAATATGGCGGCCCTGTATTTTGCAAGAACAATGTCAGGCTTGCCTGGAAGATGCTTGCTATGAAGGCGAAACCGGAAGCCGAGCGCAAACAAACCCTTCCTTATTATCATTTCGGGTTTTGTGTTTTCGCCACGGATACCTGCCATCATCCGGCTTCGCATCTCGGAAGAGACAATATCAGCCATGACCAGCAACTTCCTCGCTGAAGATAGGCAAATCTATCTGCACACCATCCCTGAGCAGAGCTTCAGCCAGATACGACTGCATGTGCTGTGCAATCGCTTGCACGACAGGCATTACAACAGCATTACCAAACTGTTTGTAAGCTTGAGTATCCGAGACAGGAATTTCAAATTCCGGGTATCCGGGCCGGTCGAATCCCATAAGTCGCGCACATTCTCTTGGCGTAAGTCGGCGTGGCCTTTTGCTTCCACGACTGATCAGTACTTCGGAACCATCCTTGTAGTACCTTGCAGACAATGTTCGTGTCACATCGTCTGGTCCGAACAGGCTGAAGCCGAAACCATTGCCTTTCGACTGATGCTTTTTCTTGTATTCTTTCAGGTACGCCCAGAGCTTGGGGGTGAGAATATACTTGTCATCAACCTCTTCAGGTTCCTGGAGAATGCTTCCAAGTCTCGGACCCTTGTCCGGATCAGGAATCTCCATTGTATCGAATTCAAACCTAGTATCATCACGAAAACCAACAATAAATATACGTTCCCGTTTCTGCGGCACCCAGCTTCTTGAATTGATAACCCGGTACCGGACATTATAGCGGAGTTCGTTCTCCAGAACATTCATGATAGTTGCAAACGTGCGCCCGCCATCATGACGTTCAAGGTTTTTTACATTCTCGAGCAAAAAAGCTTTCGGGCGATGATATTCAAGTATTCTGGCAAGATCGAAAAAAAGTGTCCCTTGTGTCTCGCAAAGAAACCCGTGCGGCCTGCCTAGAGCATTTTTTTTCGACACGCCGGCAAGCGAAAAAGGCTGGCAAGGAAAACCGGCAAGCAGAACATCATGTTCCGGAATATCCTGAGGGCGTTCCGAGTACTCGCGAATGTCACCGGCCATTAGATGGTCTGTTGAAAAATTAGCTGCGTAGGTCTTTCTGCAGTTAGAATCCCACTCTGCCGTGAAAACGCATTCGCCGCCAATTTCTTCAAACGGTCGTCGCAACCCGCCTATTCCGGCAAAAAGATCAATAAACTGGAATTTTGTTTTCCGGGATTTTCTGGCGTGAACATTTGCCAGTTCCGTCATTCGGCGAATCCCGAGAGCATTCGGAATAGTTTCGCCATTTTCATATCGATAGACTGTCCTGAGGTGAACACCGAGTACCTGTGCGGCCTCCTTTACGGATAGCCCGGCCATTTCACGAAGTTCTGTAAAATTCTGTTTTTCTGTAAGCACTATTCTCTTCTCTCGTCATTATCTGGGTCATTTTTTGACATCCTGTCATGATTTATCCCGGACAACAAGCATGATGTTCTTATTATGTTCTTTTTTGACTTGTATTCCACAGGAAATTTCCTTTAGCCAATCGAGGAACTCACATTCGTGGGGTCCAGGGGGCGCGAAAGCTCCTTGGTCATGGAGGTGTCGGAGGAGCAGGAACGCTCCTCTGACTGGCGGGTGTCGGGGGCCAATACCCTGACGAGCGGGGTTCAGGGGGATGCGGTCATCCCCTTGATCGTTGGGTGCAGGGAGATCGAAATCTCCCGCTCGGGATCAATCGGCGAAACGATTGCTGGCGTGGTTCGGCTCAATGCCGGATGAGCGCCACAGGCCGGGAGGGATGCAACGGGAGGCGCGCTAGCGGGCCTCCCTTGCCAAGATGGCGTTGTACTACAACGCACATCTTGCGGCCTTCCAAATTGGTCATACCGGGTGCGTACTACAATCGAGGCATTGTACTACACCGCCAATAAAAATACGGAAGCCGGACTTTCCGTAATCATATCCACCTGAACAGGATGCGCTCTGCTATACAAGACGCGCCCAATGCAAACACCATTGCCATATGTTGCGCCCTCGAAGGGACTGCTCCGCTCTCTGCAAGGAGATGTGCGGACGCTCGCCCATGAACGGCTGGCGGACACGCTGCGCTGGTATCAATCACGCCACGCTCTCGATGATGAAACCGTTGCACAGCAGATGAACGCTTGTCCGAATGTTGTCGGCATTCGCGGACGGAAAGAGGACCACGCTCATGCTCCCATCAGCGCCGCCAAGGTCACGCGCTTCAAGGACCGTAAGACGAGGCCGCAATCCCAGACGCTGGCCCAGATGACCGCGTTTTTTGCGCACACGCTCAACGTCCCGCCGTTCCTGATCTGGACGGACATGGACGACGTTCTGGCCGGACTTCACGATGCCCGCCGCTTTCGCAAGGAACGCACCCGCAAAGACCTCATGGCGCTCACCGATTGCTGGCTGTTCTGTGAACTCCAAACGCCGCATGTGACGATGGCCCTGAAACTTTCACCGCTAAGTGCTGCTCCGGTCATTGCCGTTCGCGGGCGGATTGCGATGTTCGAACAAATTTCAATCACGCTCAATAAGGGATTGCTTGAACACCACGGGATGGAAGGCGTGAAACTCGATGCTTTCCTGAGCGGTTACGCAACACTGACGCCTCACAATCTCAACCTCTATCTGCGGGACGCTGATAGACGGCAAGTTATCATCTGTCTTGATGTGGAGGCTGGCCCCTTCGAGCAGGACAGCGCGGAAACGCCTTACCTGTTCGTGCGGCAAGCCACGATCAATCTGCCGCCCGCCTTCGGGACAAGCCTGCCGCCGATCTTTCGTGCGGCCCGGTCAATCCAGAGCCGCAGCGACTACATCGCCAAACTGACGGACCACAATATCTACGGCCAAGACGGACGACCGCATGGCGCGTCCTTTTTCAGCTTCGGATCGTTCGAATCGGACGCCATTCAACGTGCCGCCAAGCACAACGCCCAAATCAGGAAGGATTGCCAAAACCTCACTCCCGACCTGTCCGGTCTGGGATTGCTGGCCCCCAGCTATCCCGCAGAAGCTTTCTGGCGCTCTGTGTTCGATCTCAAATACTTGATCGAGCGTTCCGAAAAAGCCGCGCCTGCCTGACGGTCCACGGGTAACCGCCTGTACGGACTCGTAAAAAACAAAATCAAAAAAATCGGGAGTCGTTTTGTCGGGGCATGACTCCGACCCTTTCCATAACGGCGCGCTCGCCGCGCCGCCGGAAAGGACGGCACTATGGGCAGTTGCGCGCATTGCTTTATCACAGACGAACGCTGTGAACGCACACGGCTGGTCACGGACGCTGAGCTTGGCGATCCCGCCTTCATCCGACGCTTGCGGAATTTCTGCTACAGCCTGAACGTCTCAAGCTATCAGTGGCTCGACCTTCTCACTGATCTCTACCGGGATTATCGCGGGTGTATCGTCGATGAAGCTGGGCGCACGGTTTTTCTTAATATGGACGTGTTCGAGATTCCGCATATCCGAGACTGGTTCCGGGATTTCTGCTGCACACCATGCCCAACGCACATTACGCCTTATGTGCGCGGAGAAGCGAAAGAACGGGTACGGATTTTGGCGACGATCCTTCAACCCACACTCACTCTGAATGTAAGTTTTCAGCGACTGGGTGTTTTCAACAAATATGGCCGTTAGCTATTAAAAGTCTGCGCTTTGAACTCAGTACCAGAAACAACAGAGGCCGCATCACGGCTGGGAGTTGTTAAACCACCTTCTAGGGTGCCGACGGGATTCTTGCCACGGTCATTGATCGTACCTTCATCCACGTTCACCTTAAAATCAGGCGGATCGAGAGGAACAAGCCCATTTAATTCATCATACTCGCGCAATGCCCTCGCAGATTCATTGGACTCCATTTCTATTGTCGTAACAGTCGCGCCTTCTTCTTCAAGCAAATCATCTATTCCAAGAATAGTCCGCTCGGCTCTAAAGTCCTTATTATTGTCGAGATGATGTGAACCAAAAATTCCAATCATACCTTCACCAGGAGGAATGCGCTCACGAATAAGCCCATAAACCTCAAGATCAGCCTCTGAACGACTGACTTGAGAATTGAACCTAAGGTCGGAAAGATCCTGCGCTAATCTCTGACGCTCTTGCTCAGGCATTTCTTCGAACTTATCAACCATAAAGTCCTGCAGCCTCTCGATAGCATCAGGCTGCTTCGCATATATCCGCGCCCCTTCTTCTGGGTACAATCTCATATATTCTCTCGTCAACTCATCGGTTTTCTGCTGAATAGAAACAGGCGTATCAGAATAAGAAAAGCGGCCAGAAGATGTGTCAACAAAATGCACGCTCAAACCCGCATCTTTGGCATTCTCAAAAGCGCGAGTCATATTCTCGGTCAGAACGTCCTTTTGGCCCGCAACATCATCGCCCCGCAAGGCTGGAAAAGTCAGCGTATTAAGCCTATTCTTCATTTCGTCCCGTGAAATTTCCCCGGACATGAACGCATCGACATCGCTTTGCATGTCTGACGGCAGTTCCACAACGAAGTGTTTAACCCCATTGCGGGCTGCGCTCTGAAAGGCTTCGGGATTGTCCGCCAAAAGACCATATGTTCGAGCAGTCATCCCGTCACGATGAGGCTCGCCAATCATAACATGGCTGGAAGAACCCGTTGCCCTATCAATCAATGCAGAAAATCCGGGGGAAGTGTTACGCACATCCGCTACAGGAACCATGTTGGGCTCACCCGTACTTTTTTCTGCAAACTGCGCCGTTAAACTCAAAGCCACCCCATAAAGTAAATAATTGTTATACAATATAATAAGTCGTGCAAAATATTTATGTCAATAAAAACTGATATTTACCAAGACTAGCAAGGCTATGCCAATAGCGACGGGCTGTATTTATCGTGGATTACGCGGTCTGTGAGACCAAGCACCGTGCTATCTCTTTGCTTCTTTACCCCCCTAAACCCGCTCTCTGCCTGACATAGCCTTCTTCTCAAGGAAGTAGGTGGCATACAGCCTTGGCACTGCCGCCAATCAGGCGGGCCGCTCGATCTTCATGTCGTCAGTCATCGGCCTCTCCAACGTCATCGCTTTCGTTGTGGCTGATCGTCGCCGCTAAACCACAGCGTGAGCAGAGCGTGAAGTGTCACTGCACGGAAGGCTGAAGTGCAGCTACAAGCGCTGCCTGCATGTCTTGTGGAAGACTGGCAACACCCTTGATTACGCCCGGCCCGCCATTGCGCCAATGAATGGTGAATGTCCTAGAACCTGTCTTATCCGGCTCAAACTCCGAAATTTCAAGAACAACCTCAGTTCCACCCTCAACCAGCGCCAACGACCCGCCAATCTCGACAATGGGACCCAACTCTCGGACCACTATCAGAACGACCTTCCTATTTCGCTTTGTCGCGTCAGCCGCGACAGCATGAGCAGCCTCCATGGATATCTGCGGCAACCTCTCAAGTGAAGCAGATACGAAGCAGCCCGCTCCATCAAAAAACTGCCTAAGTCCATCGGAAGCCGCAGCTTCTCTGGCGAGCACATCCTTCTGGTCCGCGCGCCACTCGGGCTTCCATAAAATTTGTGCTGTAGCAGATGCTATACAGACAGGTTCCTGCGGTGAAGGACTGAGTTGCACGGTAGTCGTAGAAGCGCAGCCACCAAGCGCGAAAAGAATAGCGAAAAGTGACAGAAGTTGGGAGCGCGTAGCCAGTTGGTTGTGACATCTAAGCCGGGTTAACAGCAAGCAACAAAGGGCCGATAATAGACGTTCTAGCTGAGTGTTGAGTCTTGCACACTCACCAGCGATCCCCAAAAAGTGGGCTTCAATATTCTGTTTCTGCTTTGACTGCCGCACTTCAATATCTTCCAATAACTCTGTTGGACAGCATGTTAGCATTTGGATGCTGGACTTTTGCCACAGAAATGAGGCTTTGCCTCCGATATCCCCCTAAAACCGCTCTCTGCCTGACGTAGCCTTCTTCTTACGGAAGGAGGTATGCGTCATGCAGCCTTGGCAACAAAATCCCAATCAGGCGGGCCGTTCGATCTTCATGTCGTCGGTCATCGGCCTCTCCAACGTCATCGCGGTCGTCGTCGCGTTCTTCGCAACGCCTGTCGCCTATGACCGCACGGTCGGCTGGGTCCAGCGCTTCACCACAAGCCATTACGGCTACGGCTTTGAGGATATCACCGCCTTCGTCTGGTGGCTGATCGTCGCGCTGCTGATCTTCTTCGGCGCGCGCGCCTCAATTTCGACCGCACTCGTCATGGGCGGTCTGGCGATTGCGGCCCGTTTTCTCTGATCCCCTCAATCCACGAAAGGAGCAAGTCTCATGTTCACAAAAGATAAGAAAGTCGGCGAAGGCTATCACGTCCGCAAGTTCCACGCACACAAGAAGGTCATCGACTGGGAAGCCATCGGCGGCGCGTTGTTCTGGGTCATTCTCGGCCTGTGCCTGATCGGCTGGCTCACTAACTGAACGGCCCGAACCTGTAAGCTGTCCCTTTGAAGCCGGGCCGCGTCATCGCCGCCCGGTTTTTTGTTTGAAAGCCTCCGCCCATGATTACAGAACGCAATGAACATTACCGCTTCGGCAGCGCCGCCTTTGCTGACATGCGCGAATTGTCGGCTGCTGGCTTCTTCCGGCAATCTCCAACATCGCTGTTCGTTGGCTTCTTCGAGGGCAAGCCGCTCTGGTATCACGGCGCGGGCGGACTACTCCTGACGGCTGGCGCGCGGTCCGGCAAGCTGCGCGACATTCTCGCCTACAATCTCTGCTCTGGAATCTATTCTGGCGGTTCACTGCTGGCGCTCGACATGAAGGGCGAGCTGGCGGCGATCTCGCAGGACCAGACTAAGGACGGCAAATTCTGCGCCTACTGGAATCCGCTCGGCCTGCACGGACTTCCGCAGAACCGCGTGAACCCTGTCTCGTATATCCGCAAAGGCAGTTCGACTCTCGTCTCGGATGTGAAAGTCTTCACCGAAAACATGATCCCGCTTTCCGGCTCGGCCAACAGCAAGTATTTCGAGATGCGGGCACGCGATATTGTCGAAGCCCTGATCCTCACGCTTGTTGAGCAGCACGGTGCACTGACTCTTCCTGATCTGTACCGGATCATCAACCTCATTCCCGGTGCAGGCGATGCGTGGCTCGACTTCGCCTATGCGATGCACACCTCCGCTTTTCCGCTGGCGCGGCGCGTCGAGGAAGAAATCAACCAGTCCCGCAAGGACACCTCCACGGGCGGCTTCCAAGGCATCTTAGGCGAAATCTTCAAAGCCTTCTCCTGCCTCTCGGACCCGGTGCTGCTAGAGTCCGTCTCGCCGCCTTACGACTTCGATTGTTCGGCCCTGACGGATTCCGGCCAACGCTGGCAGGTCTACCTTATGCCTCCGGCAGAGTTCGTCGATGCGTGGGCACCTGTCATCAAGGCGATCTTCGTGAGTGCAATGATCTACAAATCCCGAGCGCCGTCTGCGCCGCAACAGACTTGGATTCTCGATGAATGCGCGCAACTCAATAACTTCCCGCTGGTCGTGAAGCTCTTCACCTATGGCGCGGGCATCGGCATTCGCCCGTGGGCGGTTTTCCAGTCAACGGACCAGATGAACGCGCTCGGCCCAAACGCCAAGAACATCATCACCTCAAGCGCAGCCTTGCAAATCTATTTCGCCCTGCGTGAAATCTCATCGGCACGCGATGTCTCCACCATGCTCGGCACACAAACGCTCGAATTTAACGACACGCTGCAACAGGGCCAAAGCCGTCTCGCCAAGAGCCGCATCCTGCAATCGCTTCTGACAGGCGAAGACCCGCTCGCAGCGGGAATTGCTTTCAGTCACTTCAAGCATGCGGCAACGCACCGCTCCAAGCAAATGCGCCCGCTGCAAACGCCTGACGAGGTACTGAACGCACAGCCCGATACGGCATTCGTCTTCACCGATAGCTTGCAGCATCCCATCCTCGCGCAGCGCAAGGCGTACTATGCGCAAGCCTTCATGGCGGGGCGGTTTCATCCGAACCCATATCACCCTCCCGCTGACCGTGTGCGCGTTACACTGAGTCTCGGACGCTCAGGCTGGCTGCATGTGCGCAAGGAAACGGTGCCGCATCGCTTCGCACACTTTCCGCAATATGCGGATGGGATATGGTCGAGAACTGGCTAATAAATTGATTAGGGAATGTAATGATTGGGATCAATCTCTTTGGTTCCCCCGGATTGAAGCAACGAATATAGGTCGCCAGTGTCAACGTCCACATGGCAAAATGTCATTTCAACAAGACCGTCTTCGCGCTGGACATGGTGATACCACTCAATTTGAATTGATGTGTGCCTAAGCATATCTTCCGCAAGACAGAGGTCAGTTGTTAATATTCCGTCCTTTTGGTCCAGATCGTCCACTTCAAGGTCAACACTTAGGAAATGGTCGTTTCCATCATCATACGTCAACCGCGCATCAACCTGCTTAAAGCCTTCAACGATTTCCGGGTATTCAAGAAGCAGCGGTACGCACCTTTCGGCTGAGACATCTTTCTTCTTTAAATGAAGTTCGTATTTACCTTCGCCACCACAGGCGAATGTTGGCGCACTGAAGACAGTCCCCACAAAAATCAAAGACAATAATTTCAATCTCTGGCCAAGTATCATCCGTCAAAAGCTTAAACGATCAGGCGTCACTCAATCCACAAAATCCGCATAACACCCTGAATTTACTCTCTCCCCCGGTACACTGAGGAAGCCCGGAAAGGAGAAGCAAATGACAGACGACCAGACCAACACTTCCAGCACGGACTTTGCGCCCGCGCAGGACACAAAAACCCCACAGCCGGAACAGAACGGCCCCGCCGATGTGCTGCGCGATGGCAATATCAAGGCCACCATCTGGAAGAACGAACGCGAAAACGGCCCGTCCTATAACACCACCTTCGCCCGCACTTGGCAGGATGAAAGCGGCGCGTTCCGGGACAGCCATTCCTTTTCCGGCACGGAATTGCTGCGCGTTTCTGAACTTGCGCGCGGCGCATATGCCCGCACCAATGAATTACGCCACGAACATATGCAGCAGCCGGACAAGGTGCGCGATCTCGAAGAAGAATCTTTGCGCGCGCCTGATCTTGAATCCTTCAAGGCCAAACGCGCTGAACTCACGCAGGAATTGACCGGAAGAAGTCCAGCGCCAAGCCGTCGCAAGGTATGATCTGCACTAGGAATATTTTCTTGCAAAAGAAGGAATGTTCTTGTATTGTTCTCATCAAATTGGCGGCCCCGTTTAGCGTTGTGATGCGCAACCGGGCCGCCTTTTTATTTCCCGCAACATGAAAGGAGACACCGCACGATGAATGCTCATCCACCAAGTAAAAGCCCGCCCGTTGAAGTTCTGCGCGATGGCGCGCTCAAGGCGACCATCTGGGAGAATGAAGGCGAGAACGGAACCTATTTCACGACGACCTTCGCCCGGACCTATCAGGCAGGCGATGGCTCATTGAAGGATTCGCACAGCTTTTCAGGAAGCGAATTGCTGCGCATCGCCGAACTCGCCCGCCAAGCCTATGCCAGCGTCAATGCGTTCCGCCGCGATCATGCGCCAGAGCCGGAACCTGAACGGAGCCTCTCCGATGAATACCGCCAAGCTCTCTAACCCGATCCAAGCACGCCCGAGTGAGTCCGGGCGTGCGCCACCGCCTTACGAAAGACGACCGCCATGAAAGCACCGAGAACACCTATTCACGAAAGAGACCCGACACCGCCCAACAAAACGGCCATTCAATTCGATGCGCGGGAGTTCGCGCATTTCCTCGCCGAGGTCGATGCGACCGAAGCGCAAAAGCTCGAATATATCGAAACGCTCTGGACCATCGTTCTGCAATTCATCGACATGGGTTTTGGAATCCATCCAATTCAACAAGCCTGTGGACAGTTTGATGAGGGGACCGCTCTTTGCGGCGGTGCCGATTCGGACATGGTAGAATTACCCCATTCAGATTTTTGCAAAGACTTTGAGCGCGTGGGGAAACCTCTGCGCGCAAAACAGATTCCAAACATGATAGAGGGGGAGAGCCATGACCAGTGAACTGACCAGACCAAAGACCGGAAGCGCAACCGCCGTCATTTACGCGCGTGTCTCCAGCGTCGCGCAAATGCAAAAGGGTCACGGCCTCGGCTCGCAGGAAACGCGCTGCCGCGAGTTCGCCCGCATGAAGGGCTATGAAGTCGCGCATGTGTTTTGCGATGAAGCTGTCTCCGGCGGCATCATCGACCGCCCCGGCATGTTGGCGATGCTCTCGTACCTCAAGAAGAACAAGCGTACCGAGCATGTCGTTCTGATCGACGATATCTCGCGCCTCGCGCGGGACATGAAAGCGCACCTTGATCTGCGCGATGCGATTGCCGCTGCGGGTGGACGGCTCGAAAGCCCGTCCATTGAGTTCGGGGAAGATTCCGACTCCATCCTCGTTGAGAATCTGCTGGCTTCCGTTTCGCAGCATCAACGCCAGAAGAATGCGGAGCAAACCCGCAACCGGATGCGCGCACGGATTCAGAATGGCTACTGGCCGTTTATCTCCTGCATGGGCTTCAAGCACATTCATGCGCCCGGACAGGGCAAGGTGCTGGTGCGCGATGAACCGCTCGCCTCGATCATTCAGGAAGGGCTTGAAGGTTTCGCTTCGGGACGCTTTGAATCGCAGGCCGAAGTGAAGCGCTTCTTCGAAAGCCATCCGGCTTTTCCGAAGAATCGTTACGGCGTGGTGCGCAACCAGTTCGTCACCGACACGCTGACCAAGCCGCTTTATGCCGGGTATGTCGAAGCGCCGGATTGGGGCGTGTCCTTGCGCAAAGGAAACCATGAAGGGCTGATTTCGTTCGAGACGTTTGAGCGCATCCAGAAACGTTTGAAAGAAGGTGCGCGGGCTCCGGCTCGGCCTGACCTGAACGCGGATTTCCCGTTGCGCGGAGCCATCACCTGCGGCTGCTGCGAGCGGCCCCTGACGGGTTCATGGTCGAAAAGCAAAACCGGGGTGAAGCATCCTTACTATTCGTGCTTCAACCGCGCCTGCTCGGAAAAGGGCAAGTCGATCCGGCGTGACCAGATCGAGGGAGACTTCGCGGCGCTGCTTGAAGAGTTGACGCCTGCGCCCACCTTGTTCGAGTTGGTCCGGGCGTTGGTCAAGCACGGATGGGATCAGCGGCTGGCGCAGGCTCATGCGTTTGCCAAAACATTTGCGCGCGATATCCAGACACTTGAAAAGCAGATCGACGCGCTCCTTGAGCGGATCGTAGAAGCAAGCAATCCGAGCGTGATTGCTGCTTACGAATCCAAGATCGCCAAGCTCGAACGCGAGAAGCTGGTGCTCGAAGAAAAGCGGCTCACGAGTGGAAGTCCGCGCGGGAGGTTCGAGGATATGTTCGAACTCGCCATGGGCTTTCTGGCAAACCCTTCAAAACTTTGGGTTTCCGGGTCACATGCACACCGCAGGCTGGTCCTGAAACTGACCTTTGCGGACCGTCTGAGCTATTGCCGGAAATCGGGATTTCGAACCCCGGAAACCACCTTGCCTTTCAAGGCTTTGGGGTCGTTTCGGGAAGGCGAAAACGTAATGGCGGAGAGGGTGGGATTTGAACCCACGATACCCTTGCGAGTATACCGCATTTCGAGTGCGGCGCATTCAGCCACTCTGCCACCTCTCCAGTCCCGGCATGCCGGGTTCAAACCTTTTAGGGCTTTAGACTTACGAAAGCAAGAGCCTAGGCCGCATCGCGGTTTTGACCACGGTTCCGGCTCTCTGAAGCGTCCTCTTCCTGCTCTGCCGCTTTTTCGCGTTTCATCGCCCGGCGCTCTCTGAGCACATGCACAACGGACGGCACGAATGAAAGGATAATGATCCCGATGATGATCGGCAGAAGATAATGGTCGATCTGTTCCGGGGGAATATACTCCCCGACCTTGTAGCCCAGCGCGCACAGCCCCGCGACCCACAAAAGCGCCCCGATCAGCGTATTCACGATAAATTCCCGGTAATTCATCCGCACCATGCCTGCGCAAAACGGGGCGAACGTCCGCACGATGGGCATAAAGCGGGCCATGATGATGGTCATTTTCCCGTGCTTTGCGTAAAAGCGCTCCGTCATTTCCAGGTGTTTGCGCTTCAGGAACCGCGTATCGCCCTTGGCAAACAGCTTCATGCCGATCCGGCGCCCGATTTCGTACCCGGCAAGGTTACCCGCGACCGCGGCGGCCAGCCCGCCGAGCATCAGGATCCAGACGCTTAAAAACCCTTGTGATGCCAGAAATCCGGCTGTAAAGAGCAGGCTGTCCCCCGGCAGGAAGAAGAAGAACGGCACTCCCGATTCAAGGAACAGGAAGCTCCAGATGCCTGCATAGCCCAGGGATTTGATGAGGGTTAAAGGGTCAAGGCCCATGAAGATCGCTCCTTAAGACACGTCATAAGGCCAGCAAAGTACTCCGGCGCGGACCAACACGCAAATATTATCGGCAGAAGCCGGTCTTTCTTTTCGGGGACTTGGGGGAGGGGGAGCGGAATTATGAGGAAAATGGCGGTGACGAGAGGATTCGAACCTCCGATACGGTGTTACCCGTATAACGGTTTAGCAAACCGCCGCCTTCAGCCGCTCGGCCACGTCACCAGCACAAAAAAGACTTACTATTATCGGGACGCCGCCTTTCTGTCTTGCCTGCTCCCGCAGGCGGGCAGCCGTTCGGCCACGTCACCAAAAAATACTAAAGGTTTCTTCCAATACGTTATCCGCGCTATTTTGTAAAGCACGGAGGAGTTTTTCTGCCGTTTTTTCTTCTTAAGGTCCTGTTAGTCCTTGTTATTTTCATCCTTGTCCTTCTTTTTTTCGAGCAGACCTAAATTGTTCGTCAGGATAAGGCCGCAGATAACAGCGACGATCAGGGCAAAGAGGATTATTTTGATGTAAAGGTTCCAGGGCAGGACGGGACCCAAAATCTGGGCGATCGTTACAAGCACGATTACGGCCACTGCGCCGATCATGGAGAATAAAAGTCTGCTGTTGGGGTCAGACATGTTATCCGTTCCTGCCAGGGTGCCGGTTCATTATAGCGGGAAGCGGCGTTTCTTCACGTAGAAAAAGAGGAACCCGCAGGGTTTCTTTCAACTAGAGATATTTTTTCAGGGAGGACGGCCAGTCCTGCTCGCCATCGGTGAATTCACCGATTTCCTGAAAGAACCATTCACTACCCTTGCGGTACAGGCGTCCAAAGATATAGGCGTAGGTCTCTTGGTCTACGGGAGCCTTGAGAGGGGTTTCGACCAGCGTTTTTTCGTTCTTGCAGTCCACAAGGCGGATGGAGGGGTTTTGGACCTGGTTCAGACTGAATTTGCTATCGCTGGCGACGATAAAAAACAGGTTTTCGTATGTCGGCGGGATCGTGTTCATCTCGATGTGGATTTGTTCGTCATCGTAGCCGCCATAGCCGTTGTAATTTTCGCCGCTATGGTACATGACCTCTTCTTTGTCTATCGCGTCTTCAGGAGCCGGGCCGGTGTAAGCAACCTTGTTCCCATCGTGATCAAGCGCGAAACACAAGAGATCCAGATCAAAGTGAGCATAGTTTTTTTCGCGGCCCTTGCCGTCTTCATCCTTTTCTGCGGAGCGGATATGAAGAAGGAAACCAAAAGCGCGGTGAACGTCATAGAGATAGAAACTGTTCCGGTTTTCAGGCGAGGGCGCGTATTTTGTATCCAAGGGGTCCCATGAGAGGCCGACCATGAGGCGCTGGTGATGTTCGAGGTCCAGAGGAATTTTTCCGGGTATTTTTGGCGCTGTTGCTTCGCTCATCCTTAATTATCCAGTTTTTTGCGGAGAATGTCGTTCACGGCGGCAGGGTTGGCTTTACCCTGCGTTTTCTTCATGACCTGTCCGACGAAGAAGCCAAAGAGCTTATCCTTTCCGCCCTTGTAGGCCGATACGTTATCGGGATTTTCGGCAATGACTTCGTCTATCACCTGTTCGATCAGGCCGGTGTCGGTAACCTGCTTGAGGCCTTTTTCCTCGACGATCGAGCCGGGAGCTTTGCCGGAGGTAAACATTTCGGCGAAGACGTCCTTGGCGATTTTTCCGGAGATCGTATCATCGGAAATCAGTTCGATCAGGCCGCCGAGATTTTCGGCGGTGACGGGGGATTCCGAGATGCCCTTGCCGTTTTTGTTCAACAGGCCGAGCAGTTCGTTAATCACCCAGTTGGCGGCGAGCTTGGCATCGCGGTTTTTTGCGACCGTTTCAAAATAATCGGCGCGTTCGCGTTCGGCGATGAGGACGCCGGCGTCATAGGCGCTGAGGCCGTATGTGTCGATAAAGCGGTGCTTTTTCTGGTCCGGGAGTTCGGGCAGGGTTTCCTTGATCTGGTCAATCCAGTTCTGTTCGAGATTCAGGGGCAGGAGATCCGGGTCGGGGAAGTAGCGGTAATCGTGCGCTTCCTCTTTTGAGCGCATGGACCGTGTTTCCATTTTGGCCGGATCCCAGAGACGGGTTTCCTGATCGATGGAACCGCCGTCCTCTATGATTTCAACCTGACGCACGGCTTCGTATTCGATGGCCTGTTGCACGGCCTTGACCGAGTTCACGTTCTTGACCTCGCAGCGCGTGCCATACGGAGCGCCGGGTTTGCGAACCGAGATGTTCACGTCGGCGCGCATGGAGCCTTCTTCCATATTGCCGTCGCATGTGCCGAGGTAACGCAGGATCATACGGATTTTCGAAAGGTAGGCTGCCGCTTCCTCCGGCCCGCGAATATCCGGTTCGGAGACGATTTCCATCAGCGCGCAGCCTGAACGGTTCAAATCCACATAGGATTTTTTCGGGTGGAGGTCGTGAACGGATTTTCCCGCATCCTGTTCCAGATGCAGGCGGGTGATGCCGATTTCCTTGACCTGACCGTTTGCGAGGTCGATTTCGATTTTGCCCTTGCCGACGATGGGGTGTTCGTACTGGGAAATCTGGTAACCCTGCGGCAGGTCGGGGTAGAAGTAGTTTTTGCGTGCGAAAATCGAATTTTTGTTGATCTGCGCGTTCAGACCCAGACCCGTACGGATCGCCTGTTCCACGCATTTCTCGTTGAGGACAGGCAACATGCCGGGCATGGCCGCATCAACCAGTGAAACCTGAGTGTTCGGCTCTGCGCCAAAGGCCGTGGCCGCCCCGGAAAAGAGTTTTGCATTCGAGATTACCTGCGCATGGATTTCCATGCCGATCACGATTTCCCAATCGCCAGTTTTGCCTTGAATTGTCTGGGCCATAAACGTGTATCCTGAGTGCTTACTTGTTTGCCTGACTGTAGGTGACTTCCGTATAACAGCGTTCCCTGTACATACCGTACATCTGGTCGTATTCCGGGCTTCTCAGGAAGAAGGAGAGAGCGTCAAGGGACAAGGGCTCCTGGGTCGATGCGCGGACCAGTATGTTGGGAATCTGCCTTCCTATGTAATAGTCCACGTACCTTGACATGCATTTGCAGATCTCGCTTTTTCCAAGGAGTATTTTTTTAAATTGCGGGTCTTTCATGCAGACCCCGTAGGTATAGGATTTTATTGCCGGGCTCATGCAAACCGAGTCCGCATACATTCTCATGTGATCGCGGGCTATGCTTCCACGTTCCGAGTCTTCTTTGAGATTCAAAAGTTCCGATCGGCTCAGCGAGGTTGACATTTTTTCCGCCTTACAACGGCAATATTCCTTCTGTGTTTTTTCTTTTACAAAATAGTCCGGGTCGGTGGAGCACTTCTCGAAAAAATCGTAGGCCAGGTCCGCGCCGCTTTTAACGCCGGATTTTTTGCTGTTTTTGTCTCCGGTGACCAGTTCTTCGAGCGTTTGATCTTTCTGCGCATATGCCGGAGCTTTATGCCAGGGTGCAAGCAGGGCCAGAACAGTCAGAAGAAAACAGAGAATTATTTTTCTTTGTCCCAGAGTTTGCATGGTTCTGCCTCCTTGTTCCAGTTACGCGGGCCTGTGCGTAAATTGTGCCAGACTTTCAATAACTCCGGCAACCCTAAAAACCATTTCCTCATCCCATGGTCGCCCGATAATCTGTAATCCCAAGGGCAGACCGTCGGCATCCAGACCCGCCGGAACGGACATGCCGGGCAAGCCGGCCAGAGAAGCCGGGACGGTAAAGACGTCGTTCAGGTACATCTTGATGGGGTCGTCCTGATTCTCGCCGATTGCGAAGGATGCAGACGGAGCCGTGGGGGTCAGCAGGGCGTCGCATTTTTCGTAAGCGTTCATGAAATCCTGCACAATCAGACGGCGCACTTTCTGAGCTTTAATGTAATAGGCGTCGTAATATCCTGCCGATAATACGTAGGTTCCGATCATAATCCGCCGTTTCACTTCATCCCCGAAGCCTTCGGCGCGGGTTTGTTCATACATTTCGCGCAGGTTTTCGGAGGGAACCCTGATCCCGTACCGCACGCCATCATAACGGGCGAGGTTAGAGGAGGCTTCTGCCGGAGCGATGACATAGTAGGTTGCCAGCGCGTATTTTGTATGCGGCAGGCTGACTTCGGTGGTTTTGGCTCCTGCGCTATGAATCCAGTCAATACCCTGTTGCCAGAGTTTTTCGATTTCTCCGGGCATCCCGTCTATCCTGTATTCCTTGGGGATACCGATGGTCTTGCCCTTGATGTCTCCTGTCAGCGCCTTTGTGAAATCGGGAACCTCTTTTTTGGCCGAGGTACTGTCTTTCGGGTCGTGCCCGGACATGGAACGCAGGAGGATAGCATTATCTTTTACCGTTCTGGCAAAGGTTCCGGCCTGATCGAGCGAGGAGGCGAAGGCAACGATGCCCCAGCGCGAACACCGTCCGTAAGTGGGCTTGATCCCCGAAATTCCGCAGAAGGAGGCGGGCTGGCGGATCGAGCCGCCGGTATCGGTTCCGGTCGCGCCCATGACAAGACCTGCGGAAACGGCTGCTGCCGAACCGCCCGAAGAGCCGCCGGGGACAAGCTGGACATTCGGCTGGCCCTTGCGTTTCCACGGGCTGATGACGTTGCCGTAGTAGCTGGTGGTGTTGGACGAGCCCATCGCAAATTCATCGAGATTGGTTTTGCCCAGCATGACAGCGCCATCGGCAAAGAGCTTTTTGGTCACGGTCGATTCATATTGCGGGATGAATCCCTCGAGGATATGGCTGGCGGCGGTGGTCTGGACGCCCTCCGTGCAGAAGAGGTCCTTAATGCCCAGAGGAATCCCCTCCAGCGCGCCTTCGGAGCCGGATGCCCGCCGTTTATCCGATTCTTCCGCCTGTTTAAGCGCAAGTTCGGGGGTTTCGACGATAAAGGCGTTTAAGGGCCGGGCTTTTTCCATAGCGCCGATATGCGCCTGCGTCAGTTCTTTTGACGTGAAGTCCTTTTTTTTCAAGCCTTCGAGGGCTTGTGCAATCGTCAGGGTTGTCAGTTCCGTCATAGACGTGTCTTCTCCTTGAAAACGATCGAGGCAATAATGATATCTGCAAGGCCGACCAGAGTAACCAACATTGAAATCGTCTTGATATTGTTAATCGATAAATTTTCATTCAGTCCTGTATTGAAAAGCGCGAAATAGATTTCCGGGCTGAACAGGCCGAACGCGCCGACCAGCACCATGCCGGCCCCGCTGGCCATCAAAGTGGAATAGAGCACTTTTTTCTGATGCTCTTTCATTTTCCTGATCTGCTCTTCCTGGTTTTTCATATTCCAACAAATCTTTGATGGTTATTCGACAATCTTGGGAACGACAAAATAGCCCTGGGTTGCTTCGGGTGCGTTGGCGAGGATTTTTTCGGCGCAGTTTCCATCGTTTATTTCATCTTTGCGCAGGGGCAGGGGGATATCAACGACACTGGAGAGCGGCTCCACGCTGTCGGTGTTTACTTCCGCCAGTTGTTCGATCCATGTGATGATTCCGGAAACCTGGGGCGCCATGCGGGTCAGTTCTTCGTCCTCCATGGCGAGGCGGGCGAGGGCAGCGACTTTTTTAACGGTTGCTTTGTCCAGAGACACGTTTTGCCTGTCCTTTTTAGTTTTTAAGGCCCCTTTGGAAAAAATCCTTTTGCCTTAGGGCTTTCGTCAGTAAACTTTGGACTTCTAACATTGTGCGATGTAGCGTGCAAGGGCTATGACAGTTGCGCTTCTCAAGAGTATTGCCGATCAGGTTCCTTCCGGGCGGGTTCTGCTGGGGCTGGATGTCGGGAAAAAGACGATCGGCGTGGCCGTTTCGGATGACTCCCAGAAGATTGCCACGCCCGTCGAAACGGTCCAAAGAATCAAATTTTCCAGAGACTTGAAGGAGATTGAACGGCTGGTTCGGGAGTTTGAGGCGGCGGGCTTTGTGATCGGTCTGCCGGTGAACATGGACGGCAGCGAGGGGCGGAGCGCGCAGTCGGTGCGCGATTTTGCGCTGGAGCTGGAGCGGCAGATTTCAAGGGATATTCTGGCACATCCTGTCTGGATCGGGTTGTGGGACGAGAGGTTATCCACAGGTGCTGTGGAGGATATTGTGGATGAATTGGTGGATAAAAAGAAAAAACGTCTTCGTGCGAAGCAGGACGGGTTGACGGACAAGCTTGCCGCGCAGCTGATCCTTCAGGAAGCTTTGGACTATCTGGCCCGGAAATAAAGGGTTTTTAGGGATTATTCTTTTTAGGGGTTATTCTTCGCCGTAGCGCAGGAGAATGTTACCCCGGTTGCGCATCCAGTATTGTCCCTCGAAGTAATCCCGGGAGAGTCTGCGACAGACACGCCAGAAATCGTCGCTATGGTCCAGGTGGATCAAATGTGCGACCTCGTGTGAGACAACGTAGTCAATAGCGACAAGCGGAGCAAAGATCAGCCGCCAGGAATAGGAGATGTTGCCGTCTTCGGAGCAGCTGCCCCAACGGCTCTTGGTTTCCCTGACACTGACGGAGACATTCTGAGAGCCAATTCTCTTGACTTTGCGTTCGGTCATTTCCGTGAGGGTTTGTTTGGCCAGTTGTTTGAGGAACCTGCGGATCCGGGGGGACGGATCAATCAGGTTGGTCCGGACCTGCAGGACTGTTTTCAGAAGCTGGATGTTGGTGCTTTTCAGCGTTTCATCGTAAATGACTGAAATCCGTCTTTTCTGGCCGAGGATCGGAAGAACCGTTCCATCCTCGAACGGGACACCCGGCGGGAGGGAGGCCAAAGTTTCCCTGACCCATTCTTCATGGATCTTGGCGAACTTCAAAGCGCTGTCGATTTTCATGTGGGGAGGCACAACGAGGTTCATCACGCCTTCCTTGGCGTCGAGGCGGAGTGCGACGCGACGCGCCCGCTTACTCCGTTTGACCTGAACCAGTCGCTCGATAGCCATATTGTCCTTTTCCCACAGATACTTAAGATCACTTAGTACCCATGAATGCCTGTCAAAAAGTTTCTCAAGGAGCGTGTTCACTGTAGACTAATTTTTTTCTTTTTCAAGATGCCATCCGGCAGCTTTTTGTTGTATCTGCGCTTCCTTGTAATTGTGCGGCTGGTTTTCTTTTATCCAGCGCCGGATTGCCGCGATTCCGTGCTTTTCCCTGTTGTACTGTTCCGCCGTAAGATCGGGGATTTTGGCCAAATCTTCGTCAGGTACAGGATCTTTTTCCTTGTCGAAGAGGCGGATATGATGGCGAATGCGGGGCATAATTTCTTCGCGCCATCTCCGACCGTTGAAAATTCCATAATGTCCGGTCTTGAGCTGGAAGTGGTGAAACTGCTTGCGCTGGGGCAAAGAGTAGCAGAGTTCGTGGGCTGCCGTTGTTTGCCCCCTTGCCGAAATATCGTCCAGTTCGCCTTCGATGGTCAGAAGGGCGGTATGCTCGATGTCCTGCGGACGCACATCCATAAGCAGGTCGGTGTAAGGATCCCGCCATTTCATGCGACCGCGTGGCAGAAGCTGGCGCTGGAAAACGGTTTCCACGGTCTGGAGGTAAAATTCCGCCGGAATGTCCATGACCGAGAGGTATTCATTGTAAAATCTGCGGTGTTGTTCTGCCGATTGCCCGTCACCAATGATAAGATGGTGGTAGAATTTCATGTAGGAGCCAACGTGCCTGTCGAGATTCATAGACATGAAGCCGCCCAGTTGCAGGAATCCAGGATAAACGCGTCGGTGCGCGCCGGGATAATAAAAGGGCACGTCATGAATGACCGTGTTTTCAAACCAGCGCAACGGACGGGTTTCCGCCAGTTCTGTTACGGCAGTCTTGGAAACGCGCGTATCGATCGGGCCCCCCATCAGGGTCATGGTCAGGGGCTGGTTGGGGTCTTTTTCGGTAGCCATTAGCGACACTGATGCTAATGTCGGCACTGCCGGCTGACATACGGCGATGACATGCACATCGGGGCCGAGCAGGCTCATAAACTCCCGGAGATAAGTGATATAGTCGTCGAGGTTAAACCGGCCTTGTTTGCACGGCACCTGCCGGGCATCCTCCCAGTCGGTGATATAAACGTCATGATGGGGGAGCAGGGCTTCCGCCGTTCCTCGTAAAAGGGAAGCGAAATGTCCGGACATCGGGGCGACGAGAAGGACCTTCGGGTCGTTTCTCTTGATCCTGCGTTTGAAATTCAGCAATGAACAGAATGGCTTACGGGCAATGACCCGCTCGACTACCTCGACCTTTTTACCCGCAATTTCCGTTTCGTGAAGACCGAATTCTGGTCTTCCGAAGCGCTTGGTCACGCGTTCAATCATTTCCGCCGATGCGCCGATCGTGCGGCCAAACTGGGTGTAAGAGAGCGGGTTAAAGGGGTTTTGAAAGAGAGTGCGCGTCAACTCGGCCTGTAGCCTGACCGGGGTCAGGAGCGCGTGCTGCATTTCATACAAATGATAAAGCATTGAGTCCCTCTTTCTTGGTCCGGGAATCGGCTGTAGAATACTTGTTAGAATTTACGGAAAACAAGGGCCAGAGCCGCTCTCCCACACACTTCCATTATACTATGAATGAAACCTTAACACAACTGAATGCGTATTTGATAGAGGCCGAGCGAATCCCGGTTGCAATTCTTTCAATTGTCATAACTATGGTTGTGGGAATGATTACCGGGCCGCTCCGGGGGAATGCCAATCCGTTTTTCTGGCAATTTTACGATCTTTTTTTCGGCACTCTTGGCGACCGGCTCGATAAACCGCAGCGTCCGCGCGGTGATCTGATCTTCCGGGGATTTATTCTGACCGTGTTCGGCGTGGTGATGGCTTTTATGATCGGGCGTGTGGTTCAGCGTCTGACTCTTGGGCTTCATGATCACGGCGCGACGGAGGTTTTTTTTCTGTGCCTGTCTTTTACATCCGGGTCTGTCTGGTTCGTTCTTTTGCGTCTGTACTTTGCCATGGACAAGCAAGGATCGGCGAAAGGGGCATTTTACGGTCTTTCGAGGTCCACGAGATTTAATCTCAACAGCACAGATGATTTCGGTATTACGCGCGCAGGGATGGGGTTTGCGGCGGTATCATTTGACAAAGGGATGGTTGCACCCGTGTTGTGGTACCTTGTCGGCGGGATCCCGGTTCTGGCCGTTTACAATCTGCTTTGCATGCTTGTCTGGCGGTTTGGAAAATGCGGCCATACAACGGGATTTGGTGTTATACCCTTGGCGCTTGAAAAGCTGATGGGGTTTATTCCCGCCTATCTGACCGGGTTTCTTTTTGCTGCCGCTTCTGCGCTGACGCCTACGGCGCGTTTAACGCAGAGTTTGCTGGCGTGGTGGGCGGTTAAGAACAAGGCCCCTTACGAACAGGGGGGACCGATGCTGGCTGCGCTGGCCTGGCCGCTTGGAATCATGATCGGCGGGCCGGTGAGGGATTTGTCCGGTTTTCAGTTGAAAAACGTGTGGGTGGGGCCGGAAAAGGCTACTGCGAGGCTGGATCACAGGCATCTGAGGCGCGGAATTTATATTAATTTCATGGCTCATCTGTTGTTTCTGGCCAGTCTGGGCGGCGCTTATTTCTTTTCCGGGCGGCTTTTCTAGCCACTTTCTGCACTTTTTCCAAACAGAAGCTTGACTTCGGAGCGCCAGTTCGACTATTTTTTGCCTCCGATAAAGAGAACACAAGATTATAAGGATTTTGGCCATGAGCCGTCGTTGCATGATTACAGGAAAAGGCGCACAGACCGGGAACCGTGTGTCCCACGCGCAAAACAAGACCAAGCACCGTTTCCTGCCCAATATTCAGGAAGTGAGCCTGTTCAGTGAAGCGCTGAGCCGCTGGGTCAAGCTGCGTGTAAGCGCGCACGGCCTTCGTACCGTTGAGCATATGGGCGGTCTTGATGCCTATCTTTCGCAGACTGCCAGCAGCAAGCTCAATGCCGCTCTGCGTCCTGTTAAAGCCGAGGTCGAAAAGGCTCTGGCCGCAAAAGCAGCCTGAGGCTTGTTTTTCATCTGATTTATGCTTAAACCCGCTGGATGGCGGGTTTTTGTTTTCAATAAGAAAGAGCGTGCATGCGGCTGGACTATCCCGGGTTTGATTTTAAAATTACCGCACGCGATCCGGACTCCTGCGCCCGGACGGCGGTTTTGTCTACTCCGCACGGGACAATCGAAACTCCAAACTATATTTTTTGCGGGACCAAGGCGACGGTCAAAAATCTTTCGCCGGCGCAGTTGCTTGAGGCGCGGACCGATATCATTCTCTCCAACACCTATCATCTGATGCTGCAGCCCGGTGCTGATCTGATCGCTAAAATGGGAGGGTTGCACAGTTTCATGAACTGGGGCGGGCCGATGCTGACCGACAGCGGGGGTTTTCAGGTGTTTTCGCTAGGTGAGGGGACCATGGCCAATGAAATCAAGGGCCGAAGCGGGAAGGGACATGATAACCGCAATCTGCTGGAAATATCAGAGGAAGGGTGCGTTTTCCGGTCCTATATTGACGGGAAAAAGATTGCCCTGACGCCTGAAGGCGCGATGGAGATTCAGCGCAAGCTGGGGGCGGACCTTCTGATGCAGTTTGATGAATGCACGCCCTATCATGTTGATAAGGAGTATACGGCGCGTTCGATGGAAATGAGCCTGCGCTGGGGGGATCGCTGCCTGGCCGAATTCGCCCGTCACCATAACGGAAAACAGGCTGTGTACGGGATCGTTCAGGGGGGAATTTACAGGGATTTACGCCGCATCAGTGCGGAATATACCGGCGACCGCCCTTTCTTCGGGACAGCGATCGGGGGATGTCTGGGCGGTTCGGACGAGGAAATGGCCGATGTGGTTGACGGCAGCGCCCCTTATATTCATCCTCACCGGCCTGTGCATTTTCTGGGGATCGGAAGAATTCGAGACGTTTTTACGTTTGTGCGGATGGGGATCGACACGTTCGATTGCGTAATTCCGACCCGTCTGGCCCGGCACGGAACGGCTTTCATGCGCGGGGTGAAGGGCGAAACCATCAATCTGAAAAACGCGCAATACAGGGACGATCCAAGTCCGCTGGATGAAAGCCTCGGTCTGGCTTCGTCGGCACAGTTTTCGAAGGCTTATATTCATCATCTTCTTAAAGCCAACGAGAATCTGGCTTCGCAGATTCTTGCCCAGCATAACATCGCAACGCTCAATCGACTGATGCGCGAAGTGCGGGAGGCGATCCCAAAGGGTCGTCTGGAGGCGCTGGAACGGGAATGGCTTGATCGTTAACACCCTGTTATCAAAAAATATTTTCAAAGTTGATATTCTTTAACCGAATTTAAGCTTTTTCCTGTATTTTGTTTGGTGTGAAGGTGCAAAGAATCGGCAGAATTTCTTATTATGTCTAGAGAAAGCATGTCCCGGGAAAGCAAGCAGGAGCAGCGGTGGAGATCGTTGCTTCCGGTTATTGGTGATCATACCGAGTGGTTTGACGCTCTGGTGCAGAACCTTTTCTATCATGAAATGAAAGGCAAGCTGCTCGCGGTTGAAAAGCCCCTTTCCTTTGCTGAATGGATCAAGAATACGCGTCAGGACGGTATTGTTCAGGAAGAGCTTCTTGAAAAGCTTGCTGCAATGCACAAAGATATGATGCGTGCCGGTGACAAGCTTTTGGTCGATTCCAAAGAAGTTAAGGTCAAGCCGGATTTCGAGGCGTTCCAGACTTTCATCAATATCTATGAAGAATTCATGCAGAGGCTGCGGCGTCTTGAGCGTGATTTCCTGCTTGATGGGACCGGGTACGATCCCTTTACAGGCCTGCGCAGTCCGAAAGTCCTGTTTCAGGATATTGAGCGCGAGTTGCACCGTCTTTCGCGCCGGGGCAAACATTTCTGTATTGCTTTTGGCCGGATTGATGAAGTTGAGAAAATCGAAAAATACTATTCCGAGTCCGAGCGCAATGGCTTCGTCAAGGCGATTGCCGATCTTATCAAGTTGAGCGTCCGTTCTTTCGACGATGCCTATTTCATGGGGAATTACGAGTTTGTTCTTTGTCTCAAGCAGGCCGATATGGCGGGCGGCGTTTCCGCTCTTGACCGGCTGAGAAAGGAACTGGAGCGCAAGAATGTTCTTTTAAAGCTGGGTTCGGAAGAGCTTCCGCTCAGTATGTCCTGCTGTATTGCGCAGCCCGTGCAGGGGGACGATATCCGAGAGCTCCTGAAAAATCTCAAGAACGACCTGAACACTTCTAACCGCCAGGCGGATTCCGTTCTTGAGTACTATGAAATCAGCCCTCTGCAACGCTACGTACAAGAGACAGGCCAACGCTAATTTTCAAGGAAGACGCCCTGCCATGCCAAATAAGAAAAAGGGCAGCGAACTGACTCCGGATTACAGCGAGCTGTTTTCCAATATGCCTTTGCCCCGCCTGATTATTCAGCCCGGTGAACAGGCGCAATATCTTGTTATTCTCGCTAACGCGCAGGCGCTTAAGTATTTCGACCGGAGCGAAGATCAACTGATTGGCAAGGATATCCGGGAATTTCTGGACGATGAAAATGTCCGCCATTTTTTGCAATCGTTTACGGTTTGTATCTCCCGTAAAAAAGCTGTCAGCATTCAAAGCCTTCCGACCATTCCCGGCGGCATGCGCGTCTATGGTTTCTGGATCAACCCGATTATGAATGAACAGGGCGATGTGGTTGCCCTGGATCTTCTGGGGCAGCTGGACGTCAAGGATCATTCCATACTCCAGCGTGAGCGCGACGATGCTGTCTCTTTGCTGGCTTCGATTTTTGAGGTGAGCGAGGTTGGAATTATCGTGACGGATCATACCGGCCTGATTGTCCGGGTGAATGACAGTTTTGTGCGGACCTATGGCTGGACGCGGGACGAGTTGATCAATGTCGATTTTACCGAGCTTGTTACTCATGACGAACGCGAGCGTGCGCGGATCAATCATAAAAAATTTATCAGTGTCGGCGTGAGAAGTTCGGGCGAAATAAAAATGATCCGCAAGGACGGCAGTATCGCCAACGTTCTGTTTACATCCGCGACCCTTGAGCTGAGCCAGAACCGGAAATTTCTGGTTACGACGTTTATGGATATTACGTTGCGTAAGCAGATGGAACAGTCGTTGCGCTACGCCAAGGAGCAGGCGGACTCAGCCAACCGTGCAAAGTCGGCTTTTCTGGCGAATATGAGCCATGAATTGCGTACGCCCTTGAACGCGATTATCGGCTTTTCCGAGATGATGATGAAGGAAACTTTCGGATCGTTGGGCAGTCCGAAATACAAGGAATATCTTGGTGACGTTCACCTGAGCGCCGAGCATTTGCTGGAAATCATTAATGAAGTGCTGGATATGTCGAAAATTGAAGCCGGGCGTCTGGAGCTTCTGGAAGAAGAAGTCGATTTGCGGGAATTGATCAGTTCGGTGGTGCGCATGATGGCTTCGCGGATTTTTTCGGGAGATACAGAGATCAAGACCGAGATCATGCCCACGCTTCCCAAAATGTGGGCCGATCATCGCCTGATGCGGCAAATGCTGATCAATCTGATGACCAATGCGATCAAGTTTTCACCCAATGGAGGGCTGATCGTTGTTTTTGCGGATGTCCTGCCCGATGGACGTCTGCAGGTCACGATCAAGGATCAGGGGATCGGTATTGAGAAGCACAAGATCCAACAGGCCCTTGAGCCGTTTGGCCAAGTCAGTGAAAAGCCTGAAAAGCGGGATTTAAGATATCAGGGGACGGGGCTAGGCCTGCCTCTTTCCAAGGCGATGGCCGAACTTCACGATGGTGTTCTTGAGATCGAGTCCGAGCCGGGGGTTGGAACAACAGTCTTTCTAACTTTTCCCAGTTATCGCGTGATCAGCAAAAAAGAGAAGCAGACCGGTTCACAAAAGATTGCCGAAAATAAAGCCTGACCCATTTTTCTTAGTTCTGTGACCTAGGAAGTACAAAAATCCAGAACATAATAAATAAAAGTACAAACGTGAAGAAAACAATTCCTGCTGCGTACATGTCGGCTTGCCCAATCCTTGGAATTTTTATCTTGGGCTGCATAATGTCATAAAACTTCAGGGACTCCTAATACTTTTTGTTTACCCATGGTTGTTTTTGATTTGTGCCTTGTTTTATACACACTCTTTCTTGCATACTGGCTGTGTTTTTTCGGTGATGTTGCTCTGCAATATACTTGCCTGTGGACTTTTTACATAAGGGATCTATGTCATGACCGATCTTGAAGAGCGTTGTGTTGAAGCCGGTTTGAAAATGACCGGGCAAAGACGTGCCATTCTTGAAGTTCTTCAGAACTCCGGAGATCATCCTTCAGTCGAAGATGTTTATGATCGTGCAAAAAAACTGGATTCATCTATCAGTATCGCGACCGTTTACCGGACTTTGAGTTTACTTGATGAGCTAAATTTGGTCACCCGCCACGAGTTTCAGGAAGGGTATTCGCGCTATGAGTTGAACTGGGATCATCACCATCATCTGGTCGATCTGGAAACGGGCGAGGTTGTCGAGTTTCAGAACGATGAGTTAGAGCGTCTGAAGGTCAAGATCGCCCGCGAACTGGGATACGACCTGGTCGATCACAGGCTTGAGCTTTATGGAAAGAGGATAAAGAGCAAAGGGAAAAAGTAATTCCCGTTAAGCCGAGATGGAGACTTTTTATGTCTTGTAAGGAAATTCATTTTGATGGGGCCCGCGACCCGGAACGGTGCAAATGTCAGGGGGCCGTGTTGAGGACATATACCAGCCTTATTTCAGCCGGGCGTCCGCATCCGGTCGCGCTTGAAGCGGCGGAGATCGTGTATCGTTATCATCATCCCGAGGATTCAAAGCTGGATGCTGCCCTGACAGTTGAGCGCTGGATCCATGCCGAGCAATTTCACTAGTTTTATTTTGTCCCCTGAGTATGGAAGGGTGTGTGTGTTTGCCAGACGATATTTTTTTCCAGCCTGAAAAGAAGGAGGTTCCGTTATGGCCTTAAAACTTGAATATAAAGTTCTTTCAGTTGAAACTCACGGACGTGTCCTGCATGGAATCGTTTCCGGAAAGCTGGAGAAGGAAGACTATGATCTTCTCGTGCCGGAAGCCGAGCGCCTTATTGAGAAAAGCGGAAAAATCAGGGTTCTGGTCGAACTTATCGATTTTAAAGGGTGGAGCGCGGGCGCTTTGTGGGAGGAGTGCAAGTTCGCTTACCATCATCTGAAGGATGTCGAGCGCATGGCCATGGTGGGCGACCGGGCCTGGGAAAAGGGGCTGACCGTTTTCATGAAGCCGTTCGTAGGGGCTGAGTTGCGGTATTTTGACGTGTCGGAACGGCAGGCTGCCGTCGACTGGATCGAAGACGGTCTGGCCGATAGCGCGGCGGCATAATCGTTACGCTTTATATTTGTCATGAAGGATGCGTTCAGTCATTTCGGCAAGCGGAGGGGGCTTTTTAAGTTCCTGGCTTTGCTTGTCGTGCTGGTTTCCTATTTCGCTTATCTGAGCTGGACATACGATTTCGCAACCGGCGGGCTTGTTTCAGCACTGACATGGAGTTTTTTTGTCTTGTGTACGCCCATCGCCGATGCCGGGTTTTTGATTGATTTTCCAGTCCGTCTGATTCTGGGGCTGCGGATGTTTATCACTGAGCTTTTTGTCTGGGTCCTTGCCATTTCCCTGAATCTGGCAACTCTTAAGTATGTGCCGGACGATTACGAGAAAAGCGTCTTGACGTCCTTGCTTCACAAAATACTCATTACCCCGTGGCCGTACTGGAGTATCATCGTCCTGTGTGCGGTCGGGACATTTTTGTCGATTCATTTCGGTGACGAAGTGGTTGATGCCGTCAGTCATGACCACCATCTCAGTCTTCGCCAAAGCCGGTCGAGATACAAACTGATCGGCATGGCGGTCATCTTTGTTGTTGTGCTCGTATTGTATTACAGGTTAATTGCCATGCTGGATGTGAAGTTTTGATGTGCGGGCGCATGAAAGGCGATGAGGATGCATGAGGAACATGAGGCCCGCCTGCCTGTTCATCTCTGGATCGATGCCCAGTTAAGGCCGCTGGCGGATCGGGGGGTTTACTATTACATTCAACAGCGCGGGGAGAGAAATTCAGGGATTATTCTGCTCAAGCTGAACGGGCTGGGAGGGCAGTGCCGGCTTTTGATCCAGCAGCGCGATCTGGAGGGGGTGCTGGGGTGGATGAACGCGACCGGCAAGGAAGAGGTTGAAGAAAAGTCTGCGGACGCCTATATTCAGCGCGCAATGTCCCGCGATCCCGATCTATGGGTGATCGAAATCGAGGACCGGGCGATGGAAAATCCGTTTGAAGGCCCGATGATTGAAGCTTAATATGCAGTGCAGGTTTTATTGTAGAAAGGAACGTCGATGAAAAAAGTTCTTATGATGGTGTGTCTGTTTGCGGTGACCGGATTTGTCGCGGGCTGCTCCAATACGATGGAAGGGGCGGGGCGCGATATCGAGAAAGCCGGACAGAAAGTTCAGGACACGTTCTAGGTTTTTGCCTGCGAATTTATAAAGGCGCGGCCTTATGCTTGGCCGCGCTTTTAACATGAGTGCGACATGAGTTTTAAAGACACAATCAAGAAGAGACGCACGTTCGCGATTATCGCGCACCCGGATGCGGGGAAGACGACGCTGACAGAAAAGCTGTTGCTGTTCGGGGGCGCGATCCAGATGGCCGGGATGGTGAAGGCGAAGGGCGATCGCCGGCGCGCGCGTTCGGACTGGATGAAGGTCGAGCAGGAGCGCGGGATTTCGGTTGCGTCGTCTGTCATGACGTTCGATTACAACGATATTACGTTCAATCTTCTGGATACGCCGGGGCACGAGGATTTTTCGGAAGATACTTACCGGACGCTGACGGCCGTGGACAGCGCGGTGATGGTTCTGGACTGCGCGAAGGGGATTGAGACACAGACTTTGAAATTATTCGAGGTGTGCCGTTTGCGGGACATTCCGATCATCACGTTCGTCAACAAGATGGACCGCGACGGGCAGGTGCCGTTCGACC
>JAGRIJ010000015.1 GCA_020443295.1 Alphaproteobacteria bacterium
CGCGAACACGCGCCGTGGGCCATTCTCGACATGGGCATCCGCTGCATCATCTCCTCCAGCTACGCCGATATCTTCTACAACAACAGCTTCAAGAACGGCATCCTGCCCATCATCCTCCCGCAGGATCAGGTAGACCAGCTGATGCAGGAAGCCAAAGACCACCCCGAAGTGATGCTGGAAGTCGATCTGGAAAAACAGACCGTTAAACGCGGAAATAAATTCTCCTTCAGCTTCGAAATCGACCCCTTCCGTAAACGCTGTCTGCTCAACGGTCTGGACGATATCGGCCTGACCCTGGAAAAGGACAGCAAGATCGCCACCTTCGAACAAAAACGCACAGCCGACAAACCGTGGCTTTAAAGAAAGCAAAAACGATGACCTTCAAACTTCACATTCTCCCCGGCGACGGCATCGGCCCCGAAGTCATGGCCGAGGTCGAAAAGCTCGTCCAGTGGCTAAACGTCAAAACGGATATTAAAATCAAAACCTCCCAAGGACTCGTCGGCGGCGCATCCATCGACGCGCACGGCAAACCGCTCACCGACGAAACGCTGGCCGACTGCAAGGGGGCGAACGCCGTTCTCCTCGGCGCGGTCGGCGGCCCAAAATGGAATGACGTGGCCTACAATATCCGCCCCGAAGCCGGCCTCCTCGGCCTTCGCAAGGAACTCGACCTCTTCGCCAACCTGCGCCCGGCCCTCGTGTTCGATGCGCTGATCGACGCCTCCACACTCAAACCCGAAGTTGTAAAAGGGCTGGATATCCTTATAGTCCGTGAGCTCACCGGCGGCGTCTATTTCGGCGAACCCAGAGGCATCGAGGACCTCGGCAACGGCAAGCGCCGCGGGGTCAATACGCAGGTCTACACGACCGACGAAATTCTCCGCGTGGGACGCGTGGCCTTTGAACTCGCCCGTAAACGCGGGAACAAGGTCACATCCTGCGAAAAAGCCAATGTCATGGAATCCGGCAAGCTCTGGCGCGAGGAAATTACAAAACTCCACACTTCCGACTACAAGGACGTGGAACTCGAACACATGTACGCCGACAACTGCGCGATGCAGCTCCTGCGCCGCCCGTCCCAGTTCGACGTGATCGTCACCGACAACCTCTTCGGCGATATCCTCTCCGACGAGGCCGCGATGCTCACCGGGTCTCTGGGGATGCTCCCCTCCGCCTCCCTCGGCGCAGAAGACTCCACGGCCCTCTACGAGCCTGTCCACGGCTCCGCCCCCGATATCGCCGGACAAGGCAAGGCCAACCCTCTGGCCACGATCCTGAGCTTCGCGATGTGCCTGCGCTATTCATTCAGCCGCGGCGATCTTGCAGACATGATCGAATCCTCCGTTCAAAAAGTCCTGAACGCGGGTACAAGAACCCCGGATATCATGGCGCCGGGCTGCAAGGAGACCTCGACAGCGGGAATGGGAGATGCTTTAATAACCGCATTGGATAAAGCGGTTGAACTCAAGGGTGTGGCATGATCACAATCATTCTGGCGCTCCATTTTATGGGCTTCATGCCTTTAGACACGACGGTGACCTTTCTTTATGTCATCGGAGTGGTCATGATTATAGCCGAATTCGGGGTCGTTTCTTTTGGCATATTGGCCTTCAACGGCCTTGTCGCCCTCTTCGCTGCCTACAGCCTTCAGGTAGGCCAGGTCCTGCTCTTCGGGATTCCTGTGGACTGGAACATCGTCTTTGGCATAGGCTTTGTGGAATATGCTTGCATCATCAGCGGCGTGTCCGTGCATATGTGGTTGCGCAACCTCAGAACAGACACGGGAACAGAAGGCATGATCGGTGCCAGGGCAATTGTTCTGGACTGGAGCGGGAAAAAGGGACAGGTTCGCATTGATGGCGAAATCTGGAAAGCCTCTTCGCTACACAGGCTGGATCTGGTCCCGAATGACGAAGTAACGATAGAGGCGGTTGAAAAGCTGCGTCTGATTGTAAGAGCGTAAACAACATGGCTTTATTTTTTTAAGGAGTTTGCAATGACCTTTTTAGCGCCTATCTTGGTTGTAATCGTAATCCTTCTGATTGCCTCTATCCGCATCGTGCAGGAATATGAGCGTGGCGTCATCTATACGCTCGGTCGCTTTACCAGCACTCGCGGCCCGGGCGTCCAGATCATCGTTCCCGGCTTCCAGCGCGTTCTGCTGGTGGATATGCGGATCAGGACCGAGGATATTCCCTCGCAGGACATCATCTCCAAGGACAACGTCTCCGTAAAAGTCAATGCGGTTGTCTACTTCCGAGTCGTCGATCCCGGAATGGCGATTAACAAGGTTGAGGACTTCGTGATCGCAACCAGTCAGCTCGCTCAGACCACCCTGCGTTCCGTCCTCGGTAAACACGATCTGGACGATATGCTCGGCAAGCGCGACCACCTCAACAAGGATATTCAGGATATTCTGGACCACCAGACCGAAGGCTGGGGGATCAAGATCACGAACGTCGAGATCAAGAACGTCGATATCGACCCGACCATGATCCGTGCAATCGCCAAACAGGCCGAGGCCGAACGGGAAAGACGCGCAAAAATTATCAATGCGGAAGGGGAACTGCAGGCCGCAAAACAACTTGACGAAGCCGCAACCATCCTTGCCCAGCGCCCCGAAACCATGCAGCTGCGTTATCTTGGAACCATGAGCGAATTTACAAACGCCAAGGGCAACACGATCGTTCTGCCGATACCGCTGGACGTCATGAGCGGCCTGAAAAAGCTCGCGGGATCCATCAAGTCCTGATTTTAAAAAACATATAAAAAAAGAGCCTGATTGCTCAGGCTCTTTTGTGTTTCCTGTATCTCAACTTAAATCAGCAAGGATTAACCTTGGATCCGGACTGCAATGTTGCAGAGCTGGTCTTGGTCGCTTTCTGCATAGTCGTTACCGTTACGGCAAGCGGCAGTCGTTTCCGAAAGAACGGAGCCGGAGTTAGAACGGCCATCGTCCATTTTACGGTCGATACGCGCAGCTTGGGAAGCCGTCAGGATACCCGTTCCGTTAGCGGCGTCAGCAAGCTGGCCGGTCAAAACGATGTAGTGACCCGGACGCATTTCCGTAGCGGTAAAGTCGGTAACACCGGTGCTGGTGTGTCCAACCAAGTAACCACCGCCGATTTCAGCAACCGGAATAGCGGCACCAAAAGAAAGCGTAGCAGAACCATCAAATCCGGTAATCAGGTCGGTCACGCGCATATGGTTCCAGAAGAACGCACCTTCGTCAGCCAGCGTGGGAGCTGCACCAACGTTAACGTTAATCCGGGCATCGCCGTTCCCGTTGTTACAGGGGTTAACAGCACAGTTGACCAGACGGGTCGAGGCATTGGCCATGTCGCCGGGGAAAGCATCATACTGGTCCCGGAACGTGGAAGCGGCAGCTTCAATCCCTTTCATCTGGGCAACCGTCGCGGTTACCTGTGCGTTGGAAATCATTTCCTGCCCTTTCAGGATACCCCCGATCAGCAGGCCGATAATAATCATAACCACCGCAAGCTCGACGAGCGTAAAGCCCTTCTCGCTATGCGCGGATTCGTGCATGTAAGTTTTCATCACTCAAGTCTCCTAAGTCGTAAAAAAGATGTAAATTTTGTTTGAGATAAAGAAGAACGTGCCGAGCGGCACCACCGAATCATACACGGTCTTCCCCTATTCAAACAAGTCCCAATATCGTTAAGGATTGCGGAAATCGTTAAAGAAATACTTAAAAAAAACGCTGGAAATTCTCATAAAAACAAATTGATAAGTCAAAATAGCGCAGCTTTCCAAAAGAGGTGTTTTTTTAAGTTTTACTTAATCATGTTTTTTCGGTATTCGCTGGGGCTTGTTCCCGATAACTCTTTGAAAACCCTGTTAAAAGACGGTAAAGAATTGAAACCGACTTCTTGAGCGACAGTTTTAATATTTGCATCGGTTTCCAACAATAATCTCTTGGCATCTTCAATTCTGCGCTCATTAAGAAGCTGCGGAAACGATTTATTGAAGAATTGCCCGATAATTCGGGTCACTGTCGCTTCCGGAACCCCCAATTCCTGCGCCAGATCGGACCGTGAATAGGTTGCTTCATGGTAAACTTTCTCAAATTCCATAAGTTTTGAGATTTTTTCAGCTAAGGCCTGGTCCTCCGACGTAGGATTTTCTTCTTTTTTCTTGCCTGTAGTGATCTGAAGAGCCTGCGGATAAATACGGAAAAGGCTTGTTGTAACCAGATAAATGAACGCCAGACCGATAAGCGTACGCACAATTGTGGAGTCCTCCTCAAGGTCCTCCCCGCCAAACCGCAAGCTCATCGCCGCCAGAAAGAATATATTCACAATAATCAGGGCCAAAATCAGCCAGTACCGCTCTTTCCCGGCTTTCTGCTTCTGGAGTTCGCTGAAAAGCCCTCGATGCACCCAGATCATCAGAAGGCTGGCCGTTCCGGCGATCAGCCCCGTAACATCCAGCCATTCCCAGAAAACGGGGCAGTTTGCGATAATCTCACACTCCTTGGCCTGAACGGCCATCCCCCAGGAAAACAAGAGCGCCACCGGGATAAACAGCAAGACCGCGCAATCCGCAAGAGAAGGAAGCTTGGTAATCTGCGCAATCTGGATAATCACAAGAACGCTGAGCGGTGGACCAAAAAACCACGCCGCCCAGCGGATCAGATCGTAATAAGGGGTGATTTCGCCAATATAGGAGGAAGCAAAATCCAGAAAAAACCCGACGCCCAGCGTAAAAAAATACAAAAGCGGCAGGATCACACGTGAGGCGTTTCCAGCCCGGAACAACACGTACACCAGAATATACACGCACTGAAAAACCCCGACCAGGGACAGCATTTCGGGAATGGTAAAGCGCAACTGCTCCATACGATCACAATACCCGCAGATCAGGTTAAAATTAAGGGATATCTTTACAGATGGGATTCAAATCCGCTTCCGCTTTATCCAGTATACGCTCGCAGATATAACCGCGCAGGAAATTCGACTCGTTCGGCGCCAGATTTTTCGGATCGGTTTTCAACATCTCCAGAAGCAAGGCATACGCCGCCTGCTTTTTTCCTTGAGCATTCATGATAAAAGCCCGCATCTGCCGCGTCCAGTGCGGCATTTTCGGGTTATTAACAGTGGCCAGTTCGTTTGCCAACTGCAAAGCCTTATCAGAGTCTCCCATTTCAAACCGCGCAAGATAGATGGCATGGGCAAGAAATCTCCACTTCTCCCCTTCCGATCGTTTCCCCACCGTTTCAAGATAATCAAGAACCGGTCTGAACAACTCGGGGTGCTGGACGCCACCGAAATAAAAGGCCGCCAGATAAGGAACGTAATTGGAAAGAGGGTCCAGTGAATCCTCGAGAAAAAACCATTTGACCAATTCTGGATAGTTATAATCCGAAAGCGAAGCTGAACGCCCGCCTGTATCCCCCATATTCTGGATCATAATCCCCACGGCACGATAGGAAAGTTCGGCATCTCCCAAACCGTAAGCCGCTGCAAAGCGTTTATCCGGAGCCGGAGGCACATTCACCCATTTCGCCTGAACGGTCCGGACGGAAAACCAAAGACCGATATTAAGCACCACAGCGGCCGTCAAAAACGCTTTTACGCAATTCTCTTGGGTAAGGGCCATAAACAGATCCCCTAAAATTGCCGTTTCAACAAATCAAGCAAACCGGCAAGAGTGACAAGAGCACAGAAAAAAAACCCTTGAACCAGAACGAACCCGAGGCTGACACCCTCCCCGACACCGTATATGAGCCATGACGTTTGACCTAAAAGATCAAGACGCGGCGTAAGAACAGAAACCAGTTGAACCGCCATGGCCATAGGCCCGGTATCGATGACAAGGTTGGAATCCACGATCCCCAGCAATTGCCCCATCATCCGCGCCAGAACGTAAAAAGCAAAAGTCGACATCGCCGCACTCGTTGCGCTGGACATATAAAGGGAAAAAAACAGGGCCGTATTCACCATGATGACATTTTCGGCGATAATGCTGAAAATCCATAAAATATGTCCGTAACCAAATAAATGCGGCCCTATGATATACAGGCACAAACCGATGGCCAGACTAAGAACCAAGGCCAGAAGAGAAAAAGCCAGAGCATAGGAATAAAGAAAGGCCACACGACTGATCGGGCGGGATAACAGGAATTCTACATCCTTACCGTCAAAAGAGCGCCTCACGAAAAAAACAACGAAAAGAACCAGCCCCAGAACACTGGTCAGCCGCAACCCGCCGGCAGCAAAAACAAGTGCAAACCTGTCTTTCTCGATAACGGCCGACGAACCGACAAAGATAGCCAGACTACACCCCAGAACCAGCAGAATAAGAAGGGAAACGATCAACTTGTCGCGGACGGCAGCCAGAAGAACATACCTGACGAGAGGATAGGACAACGAACAACCTCCCCAAAATTTAAAGCTTCAAGGGCCTGCGATCCCCGGAAAACGCCTTGTAAAGATCCCTGTCCGTCGGATCGATGCTATCTTCCGGCTGCTCAAGAATGGTCGCTTTCAGGAAAATAACCAGCTCTGACTTCTGCGTCAGGTCGGATTTTTTCCTGAACAGGCCGCCAAGCAAAGGTGTTTCTCCAAGAACGGGAACGCCCTCTTCATGCGTATCTGTACGGTCCTGCAACAGCCCTCCCATGACGATAGGCTGCCCCGAGCGAACCTTGACCACCGTGTCCAGCTCCTGCACGTTCAGTTCAGGAACTCTGGACACGACATTTTCCGCGCCGGGAATGGTCGCCGCGACAAACGAAACCGAAGGATTGTCAACCGTATCGACAATACGCGTGATCGTCGGACGCACAGCAAGAGAAATCGTTCCCCTCTCAAGATCGATCGAAGGAATGACATTTACAAGGACGCCTTCCGGAACGCTCTTGATATCGCTGTTAATATCCACAGTAGTATTACCGGTATCAGCATCAGTATTGGAATCGATATCAATATCAAAGAACACCTGATTCGTGGCGACATTGAGCACGGCCGATTGATTGTTGACAACGGTCAGGCGCGGACTGGCCAGCGCTCGAACGGTTCCAAACCCCGAAATAGCCTGCAACAAGGTCTGAACATCGTCGCCCACATACCCCATCGTGAAGTTCGAACTCACGCCAATATTCGAACCCGTTGCCGCCGTAAAAAACCCTGACCCTTGAGCACCGAGAAGAGTATTAATAGCCGTTCTCCCGGGAGTATTCATAAACCCGACAGATCCTTCTCCACCGGAAAGCCCGAGAACACCCCAATCGATGCCAGTAATATATTCATCCGAGAGATCAACCTCGAAAATCTTGGCCTCGATAAGGACCTGCGACGAAACAGCCCTGCGCAAGATATGCAGATACTCCTCTACCTCCTTATGCTGCTTTTGCGTTGCAAACACGTTGATAATGCCGGCCTGCTTGTTCAACGTAAAAGTTGACGGGGGCCCCTCGTCTTTATCGCTTTTGCTTCCACCGGCAGCATTATCATCCACGGGAAGCGACTCAACTTTCAGAACAGCCTGCGGAGGTTGAACTTGAACCTCCCCCTTTTCACCCTCCTTGGGTGTCGGCGCCACTGCCTGAACTTCCGGATTCTGCTCAACGGCAGTAATCCTTGGATCGCTCTTGGTTTTCAACCCCCCTGTTGTCCCGCCGCCAAGCATTTGGGTCAGGTTCAGCTCCAGCTCAGCCCAGAAATCAGCAACACTCTCGGAAGAAGCTTTAAAGACGGATCCTGTATCGGCACCGTCCCCGGATACCACGGAAACGTTAGTGCTGACAGAACTGGAGTTCTTTCTCAGGTAACTCAGGTAATCGAGCTTATAGGTCTTGTTATAAGGGGTATCAAGCTCGACCCTCAGACTGTCATTCTTGAATTTGTAGCGCAAGCCTGCGATATCGGCAATCCGGCCGACCACCTCGTCAAAAGGCCTGTTGCGGGCCGTAAAGATAATCGAACCCTTGATGTTGGGGTCAAGCTCAATATCGTAATCAGCCTGCTCGGCCAATTCGAACAGGATATCGCGCACCGGTACGGACTGATTGACAGAAACGGAAACAAGCGGCATAGGCTTGATCCCGGATGTCTGTGTTGAAACATAAGGCTGAAGAGCCGGAATGGCAGCCTGCTTCTGTTCGGTTTTCTCGTCAACCTCGGGAAGGCGCTCTGTCAGCCCGTCTCTGAAATCCTGAATCTCCATATTCGCGGCCCGATCCGGCTTCTGATAATTCGCCGCAAGATCACAGGACGAAAGAAACAGGGCCGCTCCAAAACACAAAGCAAACCCGCGGATGCCAGAACGACCCATATTCATCATAGAACTCTTCCCTATACGCATTGACAACGAAATAACCCGGATTAAGTGTGGGTAGAAAAATATCGAAAAGGTAGAACAGGCACAGAACAGGCCTGCTGATTCTCCTTCCCTAACTACAACATATCGCCGCAACTTGGGCAATAGTCCGATGATCGGGCGGAAGAAAAACTGATCGCCCCTGTGTATAACTTTTTCTGGGAATTAATCGCTGAAAGAAAGAAGGGATGTGTCCACGGCATCCAGGGCGTTCTTGCTGCCCTTGGAACTGTTGACCAGCTTGAACTGCTGAACCTTGATTTTCATATCCGACGGTTTATCAGAGTTGGAAATCGCCGTATCTTCTGTAATCAGACCTTCCTGATAAAGCTTCATCAGGGACTGGTCGAACGTACACATCCCGATGGAATTGTTCTGTTCCATGACATCGTGAATCTTGCCGATCTCACCCTTGAGAACAAGTTCGCGTACAAGACCTTGATTCAGCATAACCTCGATCGCCGGTGCCATTCCCTTCCCGGTGCTTGGCAGAAGACGCTGTGAAATAATCCCTTTGAGGTTCATGGAAAGATTCAGCCGGATCTGGTTGTGGTAATCCTCAGGAAACAGGTTCACAATCCGCTCAATCGCCTGATAGGAGTTGTTGGTGTGAATGGTCGCCAGACACAAATGCCCGGTTTCCGCAATTGAAAGCGCCTGCTCCATAACTTCGCGGTCGCGAACCTCTCCGACCAGAATAACATCCGGACGCTGACGCAAAGAGTTTTTCATCGCCATCGCAAAGGATTCTGTATCGACCCCGACTTCGCGCTGGGTAACGACGCACCCCTTATGCTCATGGAAAAATTCGATCGGATCTTCAATCGTGATAATATGGCCCTGACTATTCCGGTTGCGCTGGTCGATCATTGCCGCCAGTGTCGTGGATTTACCCGAACCGGTCATCCCGGTAACCAGCAAAAGCCCGCGCTTTTCCATGGCCAGAACTTCAAGAATTTTGGGCAGACGAAGATCCGCAAAGCTGGGAATCTCGGAGGTAATGCGCCGGATAACAAGCGCCGGAAACTGGCGCTGGCGCATGACGTTGATCCGGAAACGCCCGTGGTCGCCCATATCAAGAGCCGTGTTAAGCTCCATATGCGCTTCGAAATCGCGCTTCTGGCGGTTGGTCAGCATGGAATTGAGAATATCGTTGATATCGTCAGGCGTAAGAACTTCTTCGGCCAGCTTGATCAGCGATTTGTCGCCGCGCAGCGTAGGCGGGAACCCGACCGTAAGGTACATGTCCGCCGCACGGCTTTCGTTCATAGCACTCAGATATGTGAAAATCAGGGGCGCACTCAAAATGAATATCCTTCTTCACCCGATTTTTCGCCCGAACCGCTGCGACCGGATTTTTGCGGGACAATGTCGTATTCTTGCTCCATATCATCATCCACCATCTTGCGCCCGCCCAAAGCACCTGCTGCATAATCGTCATCAGGCCCCTCTTCAGAGTCGGTGGATTTAAGCAGCGCGCGCCGCGCTTCATCCTTACCGATAATCCCCGCTTCCAGCAGGCTCTTAACAGCATCTTCCATCGTGGTCATCCCGTAACGCGACCCGGTTTGCATCATCGAATACATCTGGGGAATCTGGTTCTCACGGATCAGGTTCCTCACAGCGCTTGTTCCGACAAGAATTTCAAAAGCACCGACACGCCCGCCGCCTTCCGCCCGGCGAAGCAGACTCTGCGCGATTACGCCCTGAAGCGAACTCGCCAGCATGGCACGAACCATCTCTTTATCACCCGTGGGAAACACGTCGATAATACGGTCGATAGTCTTGGACGCAGAGTTGGCGTGCAGTGTGCCGAACACCAAGTGACCGGTTTCTGCCGCAGTCAGGGCCAGGGAAATCGTTTCATGATCGCGCATCTCCCCCACCAGGATTACGTCCGGGTCTTCCCGCAACGCGCTCTTCAGCGCCCGTGAAAAGCTTCGCGTATCCGTTCCCACCTCGCGGTGGTTAACCAGAGACTTCTTGGAGGTATGAAAGAATTCGACCGGATCTTCAACCGTCAGAATGTGTTTCGCATGATGCAGGTTGATATGGTTGACCATGGAAGCCAGCGTCGTCGATTTACCCGAACCGGTCGGCCCGGTCACAAGGATGATCCCTTTCTCGAGTTCCGCAAAGCGGCGCATGACCGGAGGCAGATCAAGCTGCTCCATCGTGGGAATTTCGGTCGGAATAGTCCGGAAAACGGCGGCGGCTCCAAGACGGGTCGTAAACGCGTTGACCCGGAAACGGGCTTTTTCGCCAAGAGCGATCGCAAAGTCCAGCTCCATATTTTTTTCGTATTCGGCACGCTGGTCTTCAGCCATAACGGAATAAAGCATCGTGCGGATATCGTCACTTCCCAGGGCATCGGCCTTAACGCGTTTCATCAGCCCGCTGACACGGATAATGGGCGGACTTCCAGCGCTTAAATGAAGGTCGGAAGCTTTATTCTGCATGGTGAAAGCGAGTAACTGCGTGAGATCCAAGGCTCTGCTCCGTTAGTATGTAGTGATACCCCGTGATACTGTTTTAACTCAACTTTATAAAAGGAAGGTAAAGATCGAAGTCTTTTTTAGGAATATTATTCATTTCAGGATGGGCCCTTGCAACAAAAGAAGTGAGAAAAGAGCCAGAATAAGCGCCGGACCGAATGGAAACTCCGGCGTTTTTACAAAAATTCGCCAGAAAATCCTCATGCAAACTCCTGAAATTCCGGCAATAATAAAGAAAATGGGCATCCACTGAACCCCGAGCCAGAACCCGGTAATGAAGAAAAACTTAACGTCGCCCATCCCCAGCGCCTCCTTGCCCAAAGCCGTCGAAACGATATACCGCAGGGCAAGCGAAAGAATCAGGTAAAAGACGGCGGCCAATAGGTAAGGCATGAACAGGTCGGAAAAAGTATGAAACTGGCCTGTGAACGTAAAATAGCCCAGCCGGGCGATCCCTAAGATAAAACAGCTGAAGAGAAGCTGGTCGGGAAGAATCATCCGCTGAAAATCAATGACAGTAAGCGCACTCAGCAGGGGAGTAAGAGCCATGAGAAAAAGCCCCTCTCCCGTCACCCCGAAAAATCTGTAAACCACCAGGCATAAAACGAGAACAAGGATCTCAATTGCCGGATACAGCCAAGAAACAGGCTGACCGCAATGTCGGCACCGGCCACCGGAAAAAACCCATGAAAAAACCGGAATCAAATCCGGAAACGAAAGCTTGGTCTTGCAGGATGTGCAGGCGGAGCGCTTAGCAACCCAGTTTTGCTTGCGGGGAACCCTGTAAACCAGAGCTGTCGAAAAACTCCCGAAAACCAGACCCAGAAAAATAACGGCGAGAATTTCGGGAACATTCATCGAATACTAACACTTACGCAAACAGGGCTCAGCGGATGTTGGCCAGCCTCTCATAAACCGCATCGCGCGGAATAGACCGTCCAGACCCATAAATCGAATCAACCTCCAGAGCCTGTTCGTAATAAGTAATCGCCTGCGAGGTCTGCCCCATCCTGTCTGCAATAACCGCCATATTATAGATATGGCCAGCATTTTCAGGCTCTATACTGGCTGCAATCCCCAGATGCTTGATGGCCGATTCGAAATCGCCCAGATTGGCCTCGGTGACCGCAAGCTGGGCAATAACGCCCACACTATTGGGATTCTGTTCATACAGATCCATCAGGCGTCTCATGGCTATAGCAGGAAACTTCGAAGCCAGAAGTCCCAGCATATTGACCTTCACATCGACATTGCCCGGATCAAGATCGGAAAGCTCCTCATAGGTCCGCATTGCATCTTCAAAACGCCCGAGATTTTGAAGAGCGACCGCGCGCCCCATCAGCACACGCGGATCGCGTTTGTTCTTTGCATACAAACCGTCAAACATATCAAGGGCGGAATCGTAAAGCCCTAAAGACATGGCGCGCTCTGCCGACACGAGTTGCGCCGTCGTGCTGTCGGGTCCGGCATTCTTTCGAACGGTAATAAGCTTGGATGCAGGCTGCAAAACCGGATTCACGCGCTTCGGCCCCTGCTTGCTCATCTCGCCCTGAGGAACAAGCTGCTCGGCATCAAAGAAGGCCTCAGGATCTGCTTCGGCATCGGCCCCTGAATGGACGGCCGAAGGCCCGGAAATAACGGCAGACTCGTCCTCCGCCCCGGCATCGGTGGAATTCAGTCCGCTTTCAGGAGGGACCGCCTCTCCGTCATCGACAACGACCGAAACTCCCTGAGCATACGCGGAGGAAAACGACACACACAGCACCCCCACCCCTAGGCCCAGCAAAGCAAAAAACGGAAACCGTAAAAGCGAACGGCAGAAACGCAACTCTTTCATTTTAACAACTCGTGACAGAAATTAGGTGGGCAACTGGTAGAAACTTAGGACAAGCCGAAAGATAGCTTGATTCGGATGATATCACGCCGCCTCCCTTTTCTCAACATAATCAAGAAAGGCCTGCTCAAGATTTTGCGCCTTTGTCTGGGCTTTCATGTCCTGCGGAGTGCCCACATAAAGGACTTTGGCATCATGCAGAACGGCCACCCGGTCGCAGATTTCGTCCATATCGGCCAGAATGTGAGAACTCAGAAAAATCGTACGGTCCTTGTGCTTCATCTCGGTAATCATCCGTTTGACAAGGGCACGGGCACGCGGATCAAGACCGCTCATCGGTTCATCGAGAATAAGAAGCGAGCACCCAGTAAGCAAAGTGCCCAGAATTCCCAGCTTTTGACGCATCCCCTTCGAATAGGTATGCATCTTCCGCTTCAGGGCTTTCGGATCCAGGGCAAGACTTTCGGTCGCCGAAAGAATATCTGCATCGTCCATGCGCCGTCCATAAAGGCTTAAACAGAAATGAATGAATTCCATACCCGTCAAAAACCACGGCGGCTCAAACTTCTCGGGAAGAAAAGAAAGTTCAGACTTGCAGCCCGGATCGCCCTTGCTCTTGCCGTTAATGAAAATTTGACCGGAATCTTGATCCCTCAGGCCAAGAATACATTTAATCATTGTGGTCTTTCCTGCGCCGTTCAGCCCCATAAGCCCGAACGTCTCCCCTCTCCTGACCTGCAGATCAACATGATCCAGAACGGCAGAAGTACCGAAAGAAACACACAATTCACGAATATCAAGAGCAGTATCGGTCATGACAAATCACAAGCCCTGAATGAGGAACACGATATCTTACTAACCGGGCAGGAAAATACGCATATCCAGATTAAAGCGCTGGTGCGCCCGCAGCCGGATGGGAAAAACCTGATTGGTATATTCGTCCAGCCATTTAACCTCGATGTAATCCTTGAAAACACGAAGGTCGATCACTTCTCTGGGGATGGCAGAGGGGGTAACACGCATCCCGTTCAACCAGATCGTCCAGTTATCGGTCGCAACAAAGACGATCCCGTCCAACGTAAGATCCCGTTCGCCCGCTTTGGGCTTCTCTTTATCAAGAGCCTTAAGTTCCGATTCCGTCGGCGGACGCGCCCGCCCTCTCGAACGCTTGGCATCGACAATCGCTTCATGCTGCCAGTATGTAAAAAACAGCGAGCGGATTTTCTCGGGCCTGAACGGCGACCGGTCATCCTCTGCAATCTTCTCTTTCATACTTGCCTCAGTAGGCGCCTCTGCTTTTCCCTTGTGATCGAGCAGCTGCTGATAGCTGTCTTCCGGTTTGGCGCCCGTAACCATCGGCCCGTCGCCATGATCAGGCGCGCTGGTAGCGGCGAGAGGAGGCTGCGCAACCTCAAGCCCCGGCAAACCGGACGTATTGGCCTTTTCGGTACTGGCCTCAGGCTGTGGCGGCATCCCCTCATGTTCCGCAAGCGGACTGTCTTCAGAATCAGGCTCCTCACCCTCCAAAAGCTCGCTCTGGGAATCATCCCCTTCGTCATCCGAAGGAACCGAAGCATCGGGAGAACCCGTCAAAACCGAAAGAGAGGGACTGGGCTCAAGCTTGCTGGCACTCGGCATCGAAGGCGTTTGAGGGTCAGGCTCACCTCCAGGAAGCCCCAGATCGTCCGTTGCTTCAAGATCAGAAGCAAGGTCCTGCGCATAGGCCGGAATCCTCGCAGAAAAACCAACAACCGCAAAAGCAAAAGCCGCAAAAGCGAACGTCAACGCCTTCCAGACTTTCAGCCGTGGCGCGGAATGTTTTTTCATCTCTTTAGAGTCCCTGCACATAACGATCACTGCTCCTCGACGATAATCTGGGACTCAGGAATCATGGTGCGCCATGATATGTTTATTTTCGCGGTGATCAAAACCGGATTTGCCCCGGTTGCAATCGCTCTTAACACAGGTCCCGAAATATCGATCGCTCGATACATCGACATTTGATCAACGCTCAGATGTCCGGGAAATTTCTGCTCAAGAATAAAAAGATAGTTGTAGATATCGGAATCGTCAAAAGCCTGAATCGTAATCTCCACAGGGCTGACTAAAAGCTTGTAATTGGATTTTTTGGCCTCCTGGTTCTCCTCGATTGCCCCCGGCTTGATCGTAGCAACCGCGGAAACCACATGAGATTCCTCTTGAATATCCTTGAAAAGTTTTTTGGCCACGCTCCGGACCTGAGCCTTGAAAAACCCGTCATTCTTAAGAGCGTCAAACTTATCCTGCTGCTGCCCCAGCTGATCGAACTCAATTTGCATCCGCTCGATATCGGACTGTTTGGTCTGGTTTGCGCTTCTAAGGGATCTGAGCTTCTTTGCCGTCTCGGACTCCTGCGGGATCATGTAAAGATATGTACTCGCCGCCAGCAGCACATTCACAAGAATAAGCACAGCGAGGAGAAACAGTCTTTTGGCACCAATGACTTTAATCATATCTCCGGCCCCTCGATCTTAATCTCGGCGACGAAATCCGCAGATTTAGCTTCTTTTTCGGCATCGCCTGTCTGAACGACGATCGAGTCGACATACTCGTAGTCTTCCAGCTTCTTCGTCACCTTCACGATATGATCGGGCAAAACGGTTTGTAACCGCGCCTGCAAATCCTGAACTTCCTTGTTCCCTTTTTCTGGATCCGTCGTGCTGGGAAACGTCATTCTAAGCACAGCCACGAACAAAGGCGTCTTGGACGTCTGGGTAGCCCACTTGCTGATAATATCGGGTTTTCCCCTCTCAATTTCGATGGAATCAAAACGCAACTCGGTCCCCAGCGACAAACCGATATAATAGAAAAGCTGCAGGATTTTAATCCGCTTGAGCTCAAGCTCATTATGAACGGCCAGCGCACTTTGGATAAGAGTAATATCAAACCCGAGATCTTCCTTGCGCTTAACCTCTTTCGTAAACTGAAGGTCCAGTTGCGCCTTCTTGGATGTTTCATCGTCGACACCCTCTTGATTTTGGCTGACGACGGAATAGGAGCTAAACAGCTGGTACCCTTGAAACAGACCGCCCAGCAGAAGGAGAAAAGACGCCAGAACAGCAATCTGCCGCGGCCGGGAAACCTTGTCGATCTCCTTGGCTTTCATCGGAAGCGCAAACGTCGCCTTCCGCCCGGACCACGCGATATGGAGAATATCGGCATAACCCAGACTATCCTGCCGCCCCAGCGGCATATTCAAAAGCTGAGCGGCATCCTGCGTGGTAAGATTATAGTAGTTACACGGAATATCGAGCGCCTCTTCCATCATCTCGCCAACGGCGGGATTGGAGATCAGAATGATATTCAGCCCGTCGGAAACGTCATATCCGAAACGGCCCAGATAGCTCATAGTGGCCTTGAATTCCTGCGCGACATCGCTGACCCACTTGGCAGCATCGTCATCCGTATCGACTATCGGCGTCATACGCGTCAGGGCCAGCTCGCCGTTCTTGACAACAACCTGACGCAACCCGCCATTCTGATGCTGACCGACAAACACTGTCCACTTCGCCTTGTCTTTGCCCTTGGTCAGCTTCTTGGACAGAGCCTTGATCATGCCTGCCGCCTCCACAGGCAGCAGACAGAAGCCCGCAATCGGCGCAAGGGAGCGTCTCGCGGCCCCCATGGTTTTCTTGAAAGGATCGGTATCGGGAACGGCGGCAAAGATATAAACGCTTCCCGGCAGAGCCTTATCGCCCTTACCCGCCTTTTCCTTCAGCGGCAGAGCCGCGCGCACGGGATAATTCGGAAACGCCACCATCAGCTTACGCTGAACGACATTAGCCTTATCCATAACGCTAACCTTGGGAATCCGCTCCTTCCGGTAATGCTGCTCGACCATATCATTGAGAATCAGAACCGGTTTACCGCCGCATTCCTTGGAAATAATCGCCGCAACATTCGCCTCGAAATTATCAACTGTCCACGGCACAGTATCGATCAGCCGCACACCCCGTGGCCCGACACTGTAGATAAACAAGGCGTCATCGGTAATCAGAAGAACGGTACGGGACGGCGCTAGGAAAGAAAGAGACATAGACAGCTTACTCTAAAGACAACGACAAACAAGAACCCTACCGGATCTTATCCATCATATTACCAAGGTTCATATAGATCGGCCCGAGCGAGCCAGCGGCGATCCAGACGATCACCAACGCTAGTATACACGTTAATGTCGGTTGAATCATCTCTATTAATCCGTCGATAGCTTCATCCACATCTTTTGTATAAAAGGCAGAAACCTGATCGAGCACCTCGCCCAGCTTACCGGACTCTTCACCGATCTTCACCATACGCACAACCATGCTCGGAAACTCTCCTGATGCGTTAAAGGCATCGGAAAGCGGACTACCCGATTTAACATAGGTCTCAACACTCTCCATGGCATCGATGAGAACAAGGTTGTTCACGGTATTCCGTGCCGATTTCAAGGCATTGATAACGTCAATACCGCTTGTAAAGAGAGCGGCAAAAGTCTGTGAATACCGCGCGATCGTAATCTTTCGAATCAACGGCCCGGCAACAGGCATATTAAGGTAAAGAGAATCAACCCTGTACGCGACCTCATCGGACATCCGTCTCAATGTAATAAATACGGTCACAAGAACCGCCGGAACAACAAGCACGATGATGGACCCGTATATCGGTACCCCCAGAATCTCGTACTGGGGCGTGATAAAAAAGTTGGACGTGTTGATCAGCCAGACCGAATACCAGGGCAGTTCGATATCCAGAAATTTAAGGAACCCGACAATCTGCGGAACCACGTAACTCATCATAAAGATAATCGTGAAAAGAACGACGACCGTAACAATAATCGGATAACGGGTCGCTTTTTTGATCTTTGACTGCATTTCATCCACCCACTTGAGAAACTTTTCAAGTTGGGAATAGGATGAGGTTAAATCCCCGGTATCCTCGCCAGCCTTAATCAGCGAAATATAAAGAGGTTTAAATATTTTGGGATGCTTTTCCATAGCTTCGGAGAGCGAAGCGCCATCCCTCACGTCCCTATGAAGCTCGCTGATCATGTCGCGAAGCATATCGTTGCTGGTCGCATCCCTGATATCCGCAAGCGCATCGAGCATTGGAACCCCCGCCCCCTGCATCTGCTGCATAGAGATAAAAAACTGGATCAGGTCCCGAACTTTGACTTTACTGAAGCTGATGCCGGGAATTTTAGCTCTTTTCTGGCTCAGCGACGCACACTGAACCAGCTCAAGACCGGCGGTCTGCAGCTGATTATAAAGGTCGACCTCGCTCCGCGCGGACAAAGTGCCGCGTACCTGCCGCCCTTTCATATTGATCGCTCTGTACTTATAGCGTTCTATGGCCCTGCCCTCACCTTATAAGACAAATCCAAATATGCCGGAAAAAGGTTTACAGAAGATGAAACTACGCAAAGAGGAAATTTAACAAGGAATTACTTGGTAAGATCCACAACCCGCGACAAGGCTTCGACGCTGGTCAGGCCCTCCATAATCTTGAGAATGCCATCGTCTTTCATGCTTTTGAAGCCTTTTTTAACCGCCATGGCCTTTAATTCAGCTTTAGATTCACCCCGGGCCAGAATTTCATCAAGGCTTTCATCGAAAAGCAGAATCTCTACAATCGCCACGCGGCCCTTATACCCTTGCCCTTTGCAAACCTCGCACCCCTGCGAATTCCCGGTATAAATAATGGTTTGGTCATCGGGAGCCATCTTTAAAATCTGCCGCTCTTCCTCTGTTGGAGTATATTCGACCTTGCAGGACTGGCAGAGACGACGCGCCAGGCGCTGGGCAAAGACGGCGATAATCGCGCCCGCCAGCATCCCCGGCTTCATACCGAGGTCAATCAGGCGGGGAATGGCTCCGAAAGAATCGTTGGTATGCAGGGACGTATAAACCTGGTGACCGGTCATGGCCGCCTTCAAGGCCATCTCGGCGGTCGTTTTATCGCGGATCTCGCCGATAAAGATAATATCCGGATCTTGGCGCAGCAAAGCCTTGATCCCGTCGGCAAAATCAAGAATTCCCTCCCTCACCGGCGTCTGGCGGATCATGGGCAGGGAATATTCCACCGGGTCTTCCAGCGTCTGGATATTCACCTTAACATCGTTGATTTCATTCAGCATGGAATAAAGCGACGTCGTCTTTCCGCTCCCCGTCGGCCCGGTAACGATGATAATCCCTTCGGGCCGTGATGTGGCAACCTTGATCTTGCGCTTGTTTTCCTCGCTAAATCCAAGCGCACTGAGCGGCATGATACTCGCGCTCTTGTCCAGAACCCGCAAAACGATATTTTCACCGAACACCGTGGGCAGAGAGGAAACCCGGAAATCGGCTTCACGCCCCCCCACATTCAGGCTGAAACGCCCGTCCTGCGGCGAAAGCTTGTCGGCGATATTCATCTCCGAGAGAATTTTCAGACGCTGAGAAATCCCGTTCCAGTGCTGTTTATGCAGGATTTGCGCCGTAAAAAGTACGCCGTCCAGACGGTAACGCAAGCGAACAAAGTTCTCCTCCGGCTCGAAGTGAAGGTCGGATGCCCCGATCTTCACAGCCTCGAACACCAGCGCGTTCACAAGGCGGACAATCGGGTGGGAGAACGCTTCTGCGCCCGACAACGTAGCGACATCCTTCTGCTCCTTGCCCTCTTCCAGCTCCTGCAGGATATCCTTGATCGAACTGGCATACCCATAGGACGCATCGATCGCTTCAGACAGGACGCCGGCTGTCGTTACATGCGGTTTGATTTGCAGACCCTTGGGAAGAAAACGCCGCAGTGTATCCAGAGCGACAACATCGTACGGATCGGCCATCGCCACATTCACGAATTCATTGTCAATAGAAATAGGCAGGATCTGATGTTTAATCGCCATGGACTTCTCGATCAGCGCCAGCGCATCTCCATCTACGATCGTTGAACGCGGATCGAAAATTCCGAAACCCGACGTTTCCGCCAGAAACATCGTCAGGGTTTCTTCGTCGATAAACCCCAGCTCGACAAGAATCTCGCCAAGCATCTTGTTGCTGATCTTTTTTTCCTGAAGGGCAACGTTGAGCTGATCGGCCGTTATGAGGCCCATCTCCACCATCCGTTCGCCCATACGCTTTTTGGGTTCCGTATCACTGCCGTCACCCCCGGAAAAAGAATCGCTTCCAAAAGTCTGAAGCCCGCCCTTTCCGCCTGAAACAGCCTTTCCTTCATTCTCTGTCGGCTTTTTCTTGGGAAAAAACGGTGCAGGAACGTTCAAACCGGCAAACCCGCCCTTTGAGTCTGACGAAGGAGACGGAGAAGGCTGACTGGTATCAACAAAAAAACCGTCTTCGACGACAAAATCAATAACCTCATCCTCCGGAGAAGACGGCTTCTTATTTGTCGGGTCATCACTCATAGCTAACTAAAAGACCTTTGATTCACTCGTTAAACACGTTCCATAAAATTACGAAGCAAATGAAAAAAGCCGCTCCAGATCAAAAGAAAATAATATCAAAAAACAGTTAATTTTTTGATGTCATTCCCTAATAAATAGACACGCAGTGAAAAAACCGAGAATAAATCATGACAGAGAAAGCTCAGGGTATAACCATCCCGGACATCTGACAACAACGAATCACTGCTGATAAAAAAAGACGCCCGTAAATTTTTACGGGCGTCCTGAACTTTAATTTTTTGTGAACCGCTATTACTCTGCTGCGATCGCGATTTTCGCATCTTTGCGCGGCCAGGATTTAAAGGTCATGACCTTCTCTTCAACGCCGCAAACAGTTGCGCACAGGCGGGCAGCAACAAGATACGGATCAGCGTTGGCACCCGGGCGACGGTCTTCAAAATAACCATAACCCTTGATGGCAACAGGCTTCGGAATACGGATCGAACATCCCCGGTCTGCATCGCCGACGCGGAAAGTGTTGATATCGCAGGTCTCATGAAGACCGGTCAGGCGCTGATTGTTGCTGGCGCCATAAACGGCGATATGCTCGGGATGCTTCTTGGACAAGGCATCCGTAGCCGCCTTGATCGCTTCGCGGCCTTTCTTGGGATCGCGAATGTCTTTGGTAGAGAAGTTCGTGTGCATCCCTGCACCGTTCCAGTCACCCTTGACAGGCTTGACGTCGAACGTAACCATCACACCATAATCTTCAGCAACACGGCACAGCAGCCAGCGCCCGAGCCAAAGCTGGTCAGCCATCTCCATAGCATCCCCGGTTTCGGAAGAATCGCCGCGGAACCCGACCTGGAACTCCCACTGACCGGGCATAACTTCGGCATTGATCCCGTAGAACATCAGTCCGGCCTCAAGGCACAGCACAGCATGCTCTTCGACAATCTCGCGACCGAAAACTTCATCAGCACCGACACCGCAGTAATACGGACCTTGCGGGCCGGGAAAACCATACTCCGGCCAGCCCAACGGCTGACGGCCGCGGAAGAACGTGTATTCCTGCTCGAAACCGCACCACGGCTCCTGCTTGGCCGCACCGGCATCCAGAACGGCGCGCAACTGGGCGCGGGAGTTGGATTCATGCGGCGTTTCGTCGGGATTGAAAACCTCACACATGACAAGGTAGTTGCCTTCGCCGCGGATCGGGTCGGGAATGAAATTGACAGGCTTGAGGATACAATCGGAATCATGGCCATGAGCCTGATTCGTCGAAGAACCGTCGAAGCTCCACTCAGGGAAATCGGAAATCTTGGGATTGGCGCCCACTTTGACTGCGCGGGCCTTCGAACGCAAATTGCGTGTCGGAAGAGACCCGTCAAGCCAGATATATTCTGCCAAGGAAAATTTAGACATGAAACTGCTCCTTATGTTTTATATGTCCACCGTGAATGCAATGCAGCAAATTTGTAGCATTTCCGCAAGCAAAAGCAACGTTTTTTATAAGATATTTAGCTGTCTGCGGCCTGATTACTCAATGTTCAGGTATAAAGGAAGACGGCCTCAACAAAAAAATTCTTCGAAGCAAAGCCCGAAAATTCAAACCAGGACAAAAAATAAAGGACCTGCTTTGAGTAATTTTAATCTTAGCGGGGAGCCGGCGGCAGTGATGGAGTATCATGCCCGGCATTTGCAGGCGCAACTGTACCCTGAACGGCAGGTTGATCGGGAGCCACAGCCGGAGTAGGTGTCATTTTCGCGGCCAGTTCCTTACTGTAAGCGATCATCTGATCCATCAGTCCGCCCTGATTGTAACCGTAAACTGTGATTTGCGCGTCCTGAAGCACGGAGTCGCGTCCATTGACCAGACGGACATCCCAATGATCGCCCGGATGATGGATTTCGCCAAAACGATCCTCCTCCCGCGACCACCCCGATATCCGTGAATTGTCTCCAGATGCTTCCTGCAAATGGACCCCATACGCATCTTGGCCGGGGGGTGTAAGAACAGCCGTGTGCGGAACCAGACCATCAACCCTGTATGTCAAATCCAGACGCATACGGTCAATAACCATATTGTGACCCTCGGGCAAGTTACTGCTGAGCCTCACAGGTTGATCCCCCCGGTGGTTATCGCCAACAGGCGCACTCATCACCGCAGTTACCGAGTGTCTGTCAATATTCGGATCGGTTTCAATTCTGCGGTACGCTTCGTTTAGAAGAGACCGGAACATCTCGGGCTGAAAAACGCCGTGCCCCCCGCCCTCGACAAAAGTCTCGCCGGCATGGTTCGTATAAGAATGCATGGGCTCGGCGCTGCCTTCCCGGGCCTGGGTATCAATCGTGGCCATCTTGGCCAGCGTGGTGATTTCATCCTTGGTCAGGATGGGACGGCCTTGCTCCTCTCTTTGCGTCTGCTCATACACCGCGCCCGAAATATATCCGGCTTGCTCCGGCGCTGAAAACGAAGTTCCATCAATCCCGGTAACAAAACCGTTTGCGTCGATATCGGCATGCTCCCGGAACTCGGCCATAATTTGCGAATGAAGGGTCTCGGGCCTGGCCATATAACCCCGAACCTCTGCATCGATCTTGGCTTGACCTTCTTTGGTTTCGGTATATTCATGGCGCGTGGCCTGACTTATTCTTAAATAAGCAGACGACAACTCGGTATTATCCAGAACCTTGTCTTGATTTTGTTGCTTGAACTGGTCAAAGGCCCGGTTGACTTCCCTGTCAATAATCCAGTCGCGGATCAGATCTTCATGCCCGGTCAGAGACGGGCTGACATTATAAAACTGATACCGCTCCCCTCTGTTAAACGGAGTGTCCGACGTCAAAGTCGGATTGATGCGGCTGCTGTGTTCCTCGACATAGGGCGAACCGCCGCCGCGATTTGCCTCACCCACCACAAGGCTGTTTCGCGCGAAATCGGAAACTCTTGGCATGATTTCCTGTTTTGTTTTGCCCTCGTTCCCGGCAGATTCGACAAAAACGGGCATATCCTGTTCGGCAAACGAATGCCTGTACATATCAACCAGCTGGTGGCCGGCAACGCCGCCGCTGCGAATAATAGAACCCAGCGCAACGCCCGAACTGACCGACACAACATCATATTGCTGCAGATGCTGGATCGTCTCTTGGGGATGATCGGGAACAATCGGGCTTTCATGAACCAGGTCAACGGTAAGCGCATTATTGCCGGTAAACCGCCTCAAAGTATCCTGATGAATCTGTCGCGCCACTTCGTCATGGCGTGAGTAAAGATCGTAAAGGCTTGTAACCTTTACTCCTTCAAAATGCGCAAATCTCGGCTGGTCCGGCTCTGCCACTCTAATCACCCGTCTTTTTTATCTCCCATAACACTAGCACATGCCGGGATAAAAAAGAAAATATTCAGAGCAAAAAAATGAATAAGAACAAAAATGGAACAAAAAACATCTCTGCTTAACAGAAATGGCGCACCTAGACGGAGAGAATACCAACACCCTCTTCCAAACTTTAGAACAATGGGAGGGGTCTCTTCAAGTGCTACCCTACAGCGATTTAGCCCTACTCACGGAGGGCAACCAATCGGATTGTTCTCTTGATTAGCACTGAAGCAAAATATTTATACTAAAATAAAGCCAGACATTGATCCGGCTTTTTTGTTGCGCATTTGTCACCCGAATTGAGACAGCATCAGTACAAAATACAGCTTACGGTACGGAGCAGATGAGTAAAACAGATACTATGTCGCAGTATATATTTCTCCGGAATTTAAGAAGGCTAGGAACTTTTAAATAAAGAGATGTAATTTAAAGACTTCTTTAAACGAATAATGTACCATGAAGCCTGTGCGAAATGTTTTTTTAGGATTTATAATTCTTATGATGTTCACACCGTCGCTGGTGTGTGCCATGAACTTTTGCCCTATGCAATCATCGACACAGGTGAATGAGCATAAACCTTGCCATCAATCCGAAAACAGAAAAAAACAAGGCTTGATGCTGGTTGTGGATTGTATGGGTGTTGACCTGTTTCAATCTGACGTTTTGAGTGATGTGCCGCAACCGGATCAGTCCGTAAACATTATTCATATCGTCTGGGCCGATTTAACTGCTGAGTATAGCTTCTTGCCTGACAATACCATACACGGTATTCGTGGCCCGCCTGAGTGGGCCGGACGACCGCAACGCCAGCCCTCTATTATACTTACAACACAGCGTTTCCGTATTTAAACGCGCTCTTTTCTTGACGGTTTTTAACACCCTAAGAAAGGAGCAATATCCATGCGTGTTTTATTTTTCGTTCTATTATTGTTTGCCCCAGCGGTTATATTTGCACCCGCAGCTGTCGCGGCGGAGGAGTATATATGCCCGATGCATCCGCATATCAGCGGTAAAGAAGGGGACAGTTGCCCGATATGCGGCATGACGTTGGTGCCTAAAGTCGAAAAAACGCCGGATAACGCTGGCCATGAAGGACATAGCACCGATGCGCTTGCGCTAGAAGGCGCACTTCACATTGATCCCTCTTATGTGCAAGCCCTTGGCGTAAAAACCGCCGAGGTGACGCATCGTGACTTTGGCAGGAACATCCGCGCTTTTGGTAAAATCGTGCCCAGCACAAGGCTGGAATATGCGGTGGATGTACGCATGAAAGGCTGGATTGTTGATCTGCCGGTCGATGCTGTTGGCGATACAGTCAAGAAAGGCGACCTGTTATTCACCTATTACAGCCCCGATTTAATGACCGCGCAATCGGACTATCTGATTGGCTCGAAAATCGGCGGAGCAGAACAGCGTCTGCGTCTTTATGGCATGGATGACAAAGCCATTGCAGAGCTTAAAAAGAAGGGCAGGTTTCTGGAAGAAACGCCCTTTTACGCTCCTGCAGATGGCAGCGTTACACTGTTGAATGTCCGCAAAGGATCACATGTCAATGAAGGCGGAAACATAGTAAAATTGCAGGACTTTTCCAAGCTCTGGGTAAACGTGGACGTTCCGGTTAAAGACATTCAGTTTTTGGCTGTAGGAACGCCGGCCACGGTAACCGTGCCGGAAACGGGTGATAATTACGAAACGTCTGTTGATTTTATTCATCCTGTCAACGACCCGCAAAGCCGCACGGTCACGGTGCGTTTAATTCTCGACAATCCGAATGGAGTCTTGAAACCCGATACTTTTGTGGATGCCGCATTTAGAGCCGATGTGCAATCACGTTTGGCGGTTCCTGCTGAGGCCGTTTTGTATGGCGGTATGGGCGCATATGTCATGGAAAATGTCAGCGATGGTATGTTCAGGCCTGTCATGGTGGAAACCGGGATCACGGCAGACGGATTAACGGAGATTAAAAACGGACTTAAACATGGCCAGCGTATAGTGACGTCCGGTCAGTTCATGCTGGATGCAGAAAGCAATTTACGGGGTGGCATGGCGGCTATGGGACATGACCATGGAAGCGCTGATATGGACGGCATGGATATGAAACAGCCTGAACCGGCCATGAAAGGTATGGATCATGGACAACACTGAGCAAGATAAAAATCTCTGGCATGACCCATCCAAGAGCTTTGTAGCCAAGATCATAGACTGGTCGGTTGCTAATACTTTCTTTGTCATGCTGGGCGCTTTGGTTTTACTTGCAGCAGGAATCGTGTCGATTACCAAAATCCCGCTGGATGCCATTCCCGACCTGTCCGATACGCAGGTTATTATCCGCACGGACTGGCCGGGGCAAGCGCCGCAGGTCATTGAAGATCAGGTGACTTATCCGCTTTCCACACAGATGCTTTCCTTGCCGAAAACCAAAGTTGTGCGCGGCTTTTCTATGTTCGGCACCAGCTTTGTGTATATCGTTTTTGAAGACAACGTCGATATGTATTGGGCCAGAAGCCGAACTCTGGAATATCTCTCACAGGTGCGCGGTATGCTGCCCGAAGGCGCGGAACCGCAGCTTGGCCCGGACGCTACCGGTGTAGGCTGGGTGTTTCAATATGCTTTGTTTGACCGAACCGGACAGCATGATCTCTCTGAGCTGCGTAGCTTGCAGGATTGGTTCGTGCGTTTTGAACTGGCGACGGTTGATGGTGTGGCGGAAGTTGCCAGCGTCGGCGGATTTGTAAAAGAATATCAGGTTTTGGTCGATCCCAATAAGTTGCGGGCTTTTGATATACCTTTGCAAATGGTCATAGATGCCGTGCGTTCCTCTAATCAGGAAACCGGGGGGCGGACGCTGGAAATGGCCGAAACGGAATATCTTATTCGGTCCTTTGGCTATGTGAATAAGCCGGAAGATTTGCAGCAGGCTGTTTTGAAAACTGTAGACGGTACGCCGATTACAGTCGGCGATGTCGCTCGCGTTGTGGAAGGCCCGGCCATAAGGCGCGGCATAACGGAACTGAACGGCGTTGGTGAAGCGGTGGGCGGGATTATTGTCATGCGCCCCGGCGCGAATGCCCTTGATGTGATCCATAACGTCAAGGCACGGCTTGACGACGTAAAGCAAGGGCTTCCGCCGGGAGTAGAACTGAAAGTCGTTTATGATCGCAGCCAGCTGATTGAAGGTTCAGTCGATTACCTGAAAGACAAGTTGATTGAGGAAAGCCTGATGGTGGCGCTGGTCACGTTCTTGTTCCTGCTTCATGCCCGCAGTGCGTTTGTAGCGATTATCACGATCCCGCTGGGCATTCTCGCCGCCTTTATCGTGATGAATGCGCAAGGCATAACCGCCAATATCATGTCGCTGGGCGGGATTGCTATCGCTATTGGCGCTATGGTTGACGCCTCTATTGTCATGGTGGAGAACGCGCATAGGAAACTGGCTGATCTTGGGGCAGAGGCAACGAAGGAAGAAAAGCACCATGCCTTAATTCTTGCAGCCAAGGAAGTCGGGCCGGGCCTGTTTTTCTCGCTTTTGATCATCACCGTTTCGTTCTTCCCGGTTTTTGCTTTAACCGGACAATCGGAGCGGTTGTTTTCGCCGCTGGCCTTTACCAAAACCTATGCCATGGCCGCAGCTGCTTTCCTGTCGGTTACGGTTGTTCCGGTTCTTATGTTGTGGTTTGTGCGCGGAAAAATCCGGCGTGAGGATGAAAACCCGATGAACCGGTTTTTCATTGCCCTGTATAAACCGTTTCTCAATGCGGCTTTGAAATGGCGCAAAACAACGATTGCGCTGGCTGTGATCGCTCTTATCAGCACCGCGCTGCCTGCGGCAAAGCTGGGCAGTGAGTTTATGCCGCCGCTTTATGAAGGCGGGCTGCTTTATATGCCTATGACATTGCCGGGCGTTTCAACAGCCAAAGCGCGGGAAATTTTGCAAGTGACAAACCGCCAGCTTATGACCGTTCCGGAAGTAGAGCAGGTGTTCGGCAAAGCCGGACGATCCAATTCCGCCACAGATCCCGCGCCGCTGGCCATGATCGAAACATGGGTAGAATTAAAACCGCGTTCGCAGTGGCGTAAAGGCATGACGCCGCAAAAGCTGATTGCCGATATGAACAACCGTGTTCGATTGCCGGGAATGATGAACAGCTGGGGTTATCCGATCAAAATTCGGCTCGATATGTTGACAACCGGCATTCGCACTCCGGTCGGGATTAAGGTGGCAGGAACCGACCTCAAGAAAATAGATGAAATTGCCAAGGAAGTTGAAGCGCTGGCGCGTACGGTGCCCGGAACGCGCAGTGCGATTGCTGACCGGGTTGTCGGCGGGAAATATATTGAGATTGTTCCCAACCGCCGCGAAATCGCCCGCTACGGCATATCGCTGACTATGGTTCAGCGTGTGATCCAAACCGCATTAGGGGGAATGCAGCTTGATGAGGCGGTAGAGGGCCGCGAGCGCTACCCGATCATGTTGCGCTATGACCGCCCATTCCGTGAGCATGTTTCGGAGTTGGATAATATCCTTGTGCCGACGCCGCAGGGCGCACAAATACCTTTGGCTGATCTCGCTGAAATTCGTATTGCCGAGGGGCCGTCAATGATTAAATCCGAGGATGCACGGCTCAACGGCTGGGTGTTTGTGGATATTGAAGGGCGCGATCTTGGCTCCTACATTTCCGGTTTGCGGGAGACACTCAAAACGCTGGAATTACCACAGGGCTATGCGCTGAAACTCTCCGGCCAGTTTGAGCAGATGCAGGAAGCGAATGAGCGCCTGAAAATAGCGGTTCCGGCAACATTGCTGATTATCCTTACGCTGCTTTACCTTCATTTTGGGCGTTGGGATCGTACCTTGTTAATTATGCTTTCCGTGCCGTTTGGCGTAATTGGCGGCGTCTGGTGGCTTTGGTTTGCCGGGTACAATCTGTCAGTGGCTGTGGCTGTCGGCTTTATCGCGCTGGCCGGAATTGCGGTGGAAACTGCGATTGTCATGTTGATCTATATTGACCATGAAATGCGTGAACATTGGCCCGAAACATTTGAAGGGTTATTGGAAAATGTACGTCATGGGGCCATTCAAAGGCTACGTCCGAAGTTAATGACAGTTAGCACAATCATACTTGGTCTGATTCCAATTTTCCTGACCGAGGGGCCGGGGTCGGATGTGATGCGGCGTATCGCCCTGCCGATGGTCGGCGGCATGGTTAGTACCACAATCCTGACACTTATTCTGATACCGGTTTTGTATACCGCATATATGCAATGGAAACTGAAACTTCCGATAAGAGAATAAGGTTAGAGTCATGAAAAAATCTTTACTATTGGCGGCTTTGATTTTAAGTGCTTGTGCTGCGCCGCGACCCATACCGCCTGAAATCAAAGCAAAGGTTCAGGCAATGCCGCAGGAAAATTTACCAGTGTATGCTTCCATAGAGCAACAGCGTTGCCCAAAATCTCGATACCCCTCTTTAGAAACAAGACTGGATTGCAAACATGAAGTCAGGCGCGAGTTGGCAGCAAGAAGAATAATGCGTGAATTAAATGCAGGACAAAAACCGTGATTCATATGGGATTATGCTTAGCTTGTTTCCGGTATCGGTGCTTTTTTCGTTACGTTAATTCTTTACGAGCAAAAGAGGGATAGCAGTCGAATTCATTAAGATTGGCAAAGGAAACTCACATGGAACATGAACAGCATAAACACAATCATCAAAATCATGCATGCTGCCATCACGATCATCATCACAGGGAAAGGGCAAAACCAGTTGCGGCACCTAGTGCTGGCGCGGATGTAATTTATACATGCCCCATGCACCCAGAAATTAAGCAGATCGGGCCGGGAAACTGTCCGATTTGCGGGATGGCTTTGGAACCTGAAACAATTACTGGAGAAGAAGGTGAAAACCCAGAGCTTACAGATATGCGCAAACGCTTCTGGATAGCGCTTGTCCTTACATTACCAGTTTTTGCACTGGAAATGGGTGGGCATGTTTTTAATATTCATCATTACATCAATGGTACAATTTCCAACTGGATACAGCTTGTATTGGCTACTCCCGTTGTTCTTTGGGCTGGAAAACCTTTCTTTGAACGCGGTTGGCAGTCCCTCAAAACCCGCAATCTGAATATGTTTACGTTGATAGCCATGGGGACGGGCGTGGCTTGGGTTTATAGCGTCGTGGCAGCCTTGATGCCTGATATTTTCCCGGATGTGTTTCGTCAGGACGGTACGGTTGCTGTTTATTTTGAAGCCGCTGCTGTCATTACTGTTTTGGTGCTACTAGGCCAAGTATTGGAACTTAAAGCTCGCGAACAGACAGGTGGCGCGATCCGTGCTCTTCTTGATCTTGCGCCGAAAACTGCTCGCCGCATTGACGAAAATGGCAATGAAGAGGATGTATCACTGGATCAGATTAAAGTTGGCGATTTATTGCGTGTTCGACCCGGTGAGAAAGTGCCACTGGACGGTGTTGTTATTGAGGGGAAAAGCGCCGTGGATGAATCCATGGTAACGGGCGAGTCCATGCCCGTCATGAAGCAGGCTGACAGCAAGGTTATTGGAGCGACAATGAACCAGACGGGCAGCTTTGTGATGAAAGCCGAGCGCATTGGCAAAGACACGATGCTTTCGCAAATTGTGCACATGGTTTCAGAGGCGCAGCGTAGCCGTGCCCCAATTCAAAGATTAGCTGATATTGTGGCAGGCTGGTTTGTGCCTGCCGTTATTGTGTGCGCTGTTGTAGCGTTCATACTCTGGATGATTTATGGCCCTTCACCTGCGTTTAGCTATGGCCTGATTGCTGCTGTGAGTGTTCTCATTATCGCCTGCCCATGTGCTTTGGGGCTGGCAACGCCTATGTCTATTATGGTTGGTGTTGGCAAGGGTGCTCAGGCAGGCGTTCTGATTAAAAGTGCTGAAGCACTGGAGCGCATGGAAAAGGTGGATACGCTGGTGGTTGATAAGACCGGCACGCTGACCGAGGGGAAGCCGACCGTTACTAAGATAGTATCTGCTGAGGGTTTTAATGACGATGAATTACTGACGCTGGCTGCATCGCTAGAACAGGGCAGCGAACACCCGCTGGCTCATGCCATCGTCGTGGCTGCAAAGGATAAAGGGCTGGATTTAGCAGTCGCAGAAGATTTTGACTCTCCTACTGGCAAAGGGGTTATAGGCAAGATCAAAGGCCATGACGTTGCGCTTGGCAATGCCATGCTCATGGAAGAACGCTTTGTTGATGTATCGTCTTTATCCGCTCAGGCAGATAATATGCGCTCTCATGGGGCAACCGTAATTTTTATTGCTGTGGATGGTAAGGCTGCTGGACTATTAGCGATTGCTGATCCAATCAAGGAAACCACGCCTGCCGCAATTAAAGCGCTACATGCTCAGGGGCTTCGTATTGTTATGCTTACAGGTGACAATCGCCGCACAGCTGAGGCTGTGGCCAAGACCCTTGGCATTGAAGAGGTGGAAGCGGAAGTTTTACCTGAAGATAAGGGGCGTATCGTCAAAAAACTCCAAGATGAGGGTAAGGTCGTGGCCATGGCCGGGGACGGTACCAACGATGCTCCGGCCTTGGCCGCTGCCGATGTTGGCATAGCGATGGGGACAGGAACAGACGTGGCCATGGAAAGCGCAGGCGTAACATTGCTCAAGGGTGATCTGACAGGGATTGTCCGCGCCCGTAAACTATCTGTGGCCACCATGAACAATATTCGCCAAAACCTCTTCTTTGCATTCATTTATAATATGGCGGGAGTGCCTATCGCTGCAGGCATTCTTTATTCCATGTTTGGGGTACTGCTTTCCCCTATAGTTGCTGCAGCAGCAATGTCTCTCTCTTCCGTTAGTGTGATTGGTAATGCTCTGCGGTTAAGGCTGACAGTGTTGTGATTTAAAACTTTGTTGGGACGTTAGTTCAATAACTTAAACGCGACCGCCTAATCCGGCATTGGGGTTAACGTCAAAAAACTGAGCCTTGGCAGCAAGCCTTTATTGGTGCTTTGAGGTTAATTAAATGATATAATGATAACAGTAATTAACTTTTATTCACTATAATAATCATTATGATATTACTTAAATCGCCAACAGAGCTATTGATTGATATGGCATCCCGTCTGAAAAAGCAGCGGCTTTCCATGAATATGACGCAGGCACAACTGGCTGAGCGCGCCAATGTCAGCCTGTCTGTGCTGCGCAAATTCGAGCAAAGCGGCAAAATATCGCTGGAATCATTTGTAAAGCTGACTTTTGTTCTGGGATTGAGCGAACGGATGCTGAAAGCCTTTCAGCCACAGGAACAAAAACCAAGCTCTTTGGAAGAAATAATAAACGAACAGCCGGGACGATCCCGCAAACGCGCATCGAACCCACGAAAGAAATAGCATGCCCAGGAATTATATATCCATTGATGCCCTGAATGTTGCTCTGGACTTTGGAAAAAACCCTGTGCGCGTCGGTAAACTGGCAACGAAGAACAGAAAGGTCTATTTCGAGTACAATGCAGAGTTTTTAAAAAGCAAGCTTGAACTCTCCCCTTTTCATTTGCCTTTGCAGTCCGGCGTTCACACGTTTGACGCCGGATTGTTTGAGGGTCTGCCCGGTATTTTTAGCGACAGCCTGCCTGATGGATGGGGCCGATTGCTGCTGGATCGGACTTTGCGTACGCACGGTATCATGCCTGATGAATTTGCGCCGCTGGACAGGCTGGCACATGTCGGAAAGCATGGCATGGGCGCATTGATTTATGAACCGGATTACAGCAGCGCAACGACAGAAGCGCAGATTGATCTGGATACGCTCTCGGAACAAAGCCAGCAAATTCTGGCGGGGGAAAGTTCCGATGTTCTGGAAGAACTTCTGGCGCTAAACGGATCATCTGCCGGAGCGCGCCCCAAAGCCATGATTGGGGTAAATAAGGATAAAACGCAGATCATACGGGGAATAGGCCCACTCGAAAAAGAATACGAACCATGGCTGGTCAAATTCTCTAACAGTGCGGATACGCCTGACGCCGGGGCGATAGAATTCGTCTATAGCCAGATGGCACGGCGCGCAGAACTTGATATGACAGACACTCATTTATTCCCCGCAAAAAAGACGGTAGGTTATTTTGCCACGCGGCGTTTTGATCTATTACCAGATGGCAAGCGCCTGCATATGCATACGGCTTGCGGATTATTGCACAGCGATTTCCGTGTCCCGTCGCTGGACTATCAGGATTTAATCAAGGCGACCATGGCCCTGACGCGGGACATAAGGGAAGCACAGAAAATGTATCGTTTGGCGGTCTTTAATGTCCTGTCTTATAACCGCGACGATCACACCAAGAATTTTTCCTATCTCATGGATGAAAGCGGCCAGTGGCGTCTGGCTCCGGCCTATGACCTGACGTTTTCTTCCGGGCCGGGCGGCGAGCAAAGCACGATGGTTATGGAAGAAAAAAAAAATCCGTGCATAGAGCACCTTTTGAAGCTGGCCCCTCTTGCCGACCTGTCCACAGAGGAAGCCCATGCGATTATTGAGAAAACACGCGAAGCGTTGAGCCAATGGGACACACTGGCCAAAGAAGCCGGTGTCACAGCGCAAATGCGAAAAACCGTTGCAGAAAAACTAACGTAGCTTTTTCGTATCTCTGATTTTTTACAAAGCCGGACATTGATCCGGCTTTTTTGTTGCGCGTCTGCCGCCCGAATAGAAGCGGCAGCGACGCTATCCTTATCTTTCCAATATGTTGAGGTTGAATGTCTGAAAAGAAGAACAGAGCTTCTTGCCCGCCCCTATCTGTGCGCCTGTCACAAGAAGAGCGGGAACAGTTAGAGCAAGCGGCGGGTGATATACCACTTGGCGCTTTTATTCGCTCGTTTCTGCCTTTTGATCCGACACAACGCAAAAGAAAGCTCAAAAGCCCGATCAAAGATCATAAAATCATCGCGCAAATTCTGGCAATGCTTGGCCAATCACGTATATCCAGCAATCTCAACCAGATTGCCAAAGCCCTGAGCAGTGACTCCCTACTCGTCACGCCCGATACGGAAGAGATTATTCAGGAGGCTTGTAAAGCCATTATCCAGATGCGTGACATGCTGATGCGCGCCTTAAATATCAAAGCACAGGAGAACAAAAACGATGATGCTGGAAGGTAATCAGCGCGGCGGCGCATATCAAATGGCCCGCCATCTACTGAATACCAAAGACAATGAGCATGTCGAAATCCATGAAGTTTCCGGCTTTGTTTCAGATACCGTCTACGGCGCGTTACAGGAAATTCATGCGATTGCTCGCGGGACAAAATGCAAGCAATTTATGTTTTCGGTTTCTCTCAATCCACCGCCAAACGCAACGGCACCGACCGAATATTTTCAAAACGCACTGATGCGTATTGAGAATGAGCTGGGCCTATCCAATCAATCCCGCGTGATTGTCTTTCATGAAAAAGAAGGGAGACGCCATGCGCATTGCATCTGGTCACGCATTGATGCCCAAGATATGAAAGCCATAAATTTACCCCACTACAAACGCAAGCTGAATGAAATTTCCAAGAAGCTGTTTTTGGAGCATGGCTGGGAACTGCCACAGGGGTTTATTGATAATGCTCTGCGCAATCCCCTCAATCTGACCCGTGAGGAATGGCAACAAGCCAAGCGCAGCGATCAAGACCCGCGCCTCTTAAAACAGCTATTCAAACGCGCATGGGAAAGATCAGACGGTAAACCAGCCTTCCAACAAGCCCTGCAAGAGCATGGTTTCTGGCTGGCAAAAGGTGATCGGCGGGGCTTTGTCGCGGTAGATTATAAGGGCGAGGTTTACTCCCTCTCCCGCTGGACAGGCGTAAAGACCAAAGCCTTGAATAACAAGCTTGGTGCGCCGGACGACCTTCCATGCGTAGAGGACGTTAAAGCACAGATCGCACAGAACATGACGCTGAAGCTTCAAACTCACATTAAAGCTGTAGAAGCCAAGCTGAAGAAGGATTTCCAGCCGATTAAACGCGCCGTACAAACCGTCAAAACCCGTCATCAAAGCGAACGGCAAATTCTAAAGAAAAAGCAGGCAGAGCGCTGGCAAACAGAAGAACGCCAAAGGATCAATCGCCTGCCGCGCGGCATGATGGGGCTATGGCACCGCATCACAGGAAAATACCAGCGCATCCGCGAGATCAATGAACAGGAAACTCTAACATGCACCATTCGTGACCGCGATGAAAAACAGGCGCTGATTGATAAACAGCTTGCGCAAAGACAGCGTTTACAGACACAAATCCAGAAAACGCGAGAAAAACATAACAAAATCGTCTTTGATCTGCGCCGCGATATTGGACTTTATACCGAGATGAGCCAAAGACAGGATTTAGCATTCAAGAGCGGACAAAATCTCGCGCAAACACATTCGCAGAATTAGTAAGTCTGAACCTTAAAAAAAGCAGCCGAAGTTTATAAATGGATGATTTGTGAAAAAAGATAGATGTCTGTTTAAACAAAATAGTTAAAAAAATAAGAAGGGCTACACTTCAGTCAATAACAGGCTTTTGAGATGGCGGAGCAGACCTCGCTCGTAGTCTTCAGGGCTTAAGCCGGTTAAAGGATTTTTGTGTCTTTGAACATTCTCAATTTTTTTCTTAGCTTGTTGATAAGCGTCCCGCTTTAGATTCTTATTCAGAAAAGCATAATCTTTATCCTGTTTAAGAAGGTCCAGAAAAACCTGATATGTTTGTTTGGGCATTTTTTCAAGGAGAGCCTCTATCTGGAACAGATCATCTTCATAGAGAATGTTTGTTGAAAAAAGACCGATGATTTCGCCCCATACATCATGTTCTTTTTTTTCAGAAGAAAGAGAATTGAGTGAGAAGGTTTTTAGCCACTTCCAAAGACTTCCCGGAGAGAGCCGCGATCTTTTTTTCTCACTGGCTAGGGCCGCTTTTCGGGCAAGGTTGAGCTTTTTAAGAACAATTTGCCTGTGTATATCATAGTGACCCAGAGCAGTATTCGTAAGCTCCACCGCTTGATCTTTATACGCCCACAACTCTCTATTTGTATCTGGATCGTCCATCGCTCACGTCTTCTTACCATCCATTACAAAATTAATATGCTTCATTAAATCATCAAAAGAAAAAGGCTTAATCAGGAGATCGGTTATGCCTATTTCTTTGGCTTGTCGTATGGCTTCAAAATGCATGTGTGAAGCCATGAGAATAACAGGGATATTCTGCTTTTCTTTTTTAATCTCCTTTGTGAGTTCTATCCCGCCAATCGTATTGACATCCAGATCGACAATCAGCAAATCGTGAGTATGAATTTTATAAACGACAAGGGCATGATCGCTGTTACGGGCTATAAAGACCTGCTTGGTATTGACCGCATGCAAGATCGATTCAATCATAGTCCCAAGGCGATCAACGTTCTCCACAACAAGTATTTTTAATTCTTCAAATTTTACAGGCATGAGTATTTTTGAAGAGTTATTTAATCGTTATGCATTGGCTGATATATTCCTGAACTCTTTGCTTTAAAGGAGGTTTGCTCAGAAAACCCGCAGCTCCAAGCTCTAAAGCCGTCAGAACGTTTTCTTTTTGACTATCCGCGCTCAAAACAATCATAAAAGCATCTGAGTCGATCTCCACAATATCGGGTATAAGTTCCAATCCTGTTTTATCAGGCATATGGATGTCTAAAAAAAGAATGTCCGGATTGTGCTTTAGATAAGAAGGAATAACCTGCTTGCCTGCCTCCACCTCAAAGATCGTGCCACAAGATGATAAAAGGGCGCTCATTGATTTGCGGACAAACGCATCGTCGTCTGCAATAAGAATGACATTTTCTTTTCTGTTCATTCGCTGATAATAGAGATTTTCTGCTAGACTTACGGAGGTAACCTTTTCTGAGAGGTCGATCTGGATTTGCCTTAGACCTTTTGCACTCATTTTCCGGAGCAGGATGCGACAGCTGTGTTGAGGTATTTTCTTTTCAATTTCCGATTTCATTAAAGCGTAGTTTTCAATGATCCCAAGTCTCACAAGCATTACAAATTTGGCTGAATTAACCGGATATATAACCCCATCATAATTACGATATTGATCTATAAATTTCTGAATAATTTGCTTTTGAGAAAGCGTGCTTGTTTCAGCAATGTTGATGTTAACGATTTGCCATTCATTCATAAAATTTTTGATAGAGGGTACAAGCGCAACCAGCTCAGCATCATTATTTTTATCAGCCAGAATCATAATTTTCTCTCCTTCAGAAAGAGAGTGACCCTTTCATAACTGTACAAAATTTCATTAAAACGCGCCTGTTTTTCTTCCAAAGTCCCTTCATCCATGTTTTGGGCGGTATCGCACAATGCTTTCATGTGCGTCGCCCCGACATACCCTGCTGCCCCTTTCAGCTTGTGTGCGGCAGACTTCCATGAAGCCATGCTTGGGTCTTGTATGGCTGATTTCAGGACTTCCAAGCTTTCCGAAACGGTTTCACGGAATACGTCTAGTAGTGAAGCAATCATTTCCGTATCGCCATCCGTGTATTCTTGCAGATATGACAAATCCACAGGTGAGCTTAAGCCATCACCAGTCATGTTAACCCTCCATTTCCTTATTTCCGCTAACATCAACCCACTTTTCCAGAGCATGGGCAATATCAAGCTCCTTGAACGGCTTATTAATGTAATCATCCATACCAAAGCTCAGACATTTCTCACGATCCCCGATCATGGCATCCGCAGTGAGCGCTATGATGGGAACGCGTCCCCTGTCATGCTCGTTTTCAAATTTACGAATTTCAAGAGTGGCTTCAAATCCATCCATTTCCGGCATCTGGCAATCCATAAAGACCGCATCGTATTGTTTTTCCTTGACGCGATCCACTGCTTCCAAGCCATTTTCGGCAGCATCAATCATCAGGCCAAATTTACTGAGAACTTTTGTGATAACCATCATGTTGAGCTTGGTATCATCCACTGCCAGAACGCAGCGCCCCGTATATTGTTTATAGGCTTCTTTTTTCTTGCCTTCTTGGGGTCCAAGCGGCCTCAAGGAATTATGACGCGTCATTATTGGCGCATTCTTAATGCCATTCTTTCTGTTCTCTACCGTTGTTACTATTGCGGACACAATTTGATCTATCTCAAAAGGCTTATTGAAATATCCATCCAGCCCTAAAGCAGCTAACTCCTCATATGGTCTTTTTTCCATGGCACCCGAAACCATGATCAAAGAAAGTGAGTCAAATGCCTTGTTTTTGCGAAGTTTTTGAACCAGCTTCAAACCATTCATTCCGCCAAGTGCAAAATCAACCAGACAAGCATCGAATTTTCCCTCCTCCCTTTCCAAAAGGGTTAAGGCTTCTTCAGCACTTGATACGGATTCACATGGTATATTGCGACGAGAAAGCTGAGAGGTCATGAGCTCGCATGTAAGGTCGTAATCATCAATAATCAAAATCCGCATCGGAGGTATATCCTGCAAGAAAACGGCTCCTGAATCCTTAGGCCCCTCGATGAAATTGACATTAAAAATAAAGCTTGATCCTTTACCAACCTGACTTTCCACACGGATTGAGCCGCCCATTAAATCTACAAGCTGCGTGACAATCGCCAAGCCAAGCCCTGTACCCCCAAACCTTCTGGTCGTAGATTCTTCAGCCTGTGAAAATTTTTCAAAAACTTTTTCCAGTTTGTCTTCGGGGATGCCTATTCCGCTATCTTCTACGGCACATATCAAGTTAACCTTGCCATCATCTTGTTTTTGTGCTTTTCCAACACGGACAAGGATATGTCCCTCGGATGTGAATTTCAGGGCATTACTGATCAGATTTGCAAATACCTGCTTTATCCGGACAGGATCGCCTATAACATGACGATTAATATCCGGAGATATTTCCATGATTAGCTCCAACCCTTTTTCACGCGCCTGATAGGAATACAGGCTTGTGACTTCCTGTATCGTTTCAAGCAAGTCAAAGCTCGTTTTTTCAAGAATAAGCTTTCCGGCCTCAATTTTGGATATATCAATGATATCGTTAATAATGCTTAACAACGTATCGCCTGAAGTCTTGATAGCGGCGGCGCATTCTTTTTGTTCCGGGTCTAGCTCTGTATCCAAAAGAAAGTTCGACATTCCGAGAATTGCATTCATAGGGGTACGAATTTCATGTGACATATTGGCAAGGAAATCACTTTTGGCCTGACTGGCCGCTTCGGCATCCTTTCTCGCCTTCAACAAAGTTTCTTCTCTGGCTTTTTGTTCAGAAATATCCAGAGCCAAACCCACGAAAATCGGTTCTCCCTCATTCTTTATTTCCGTTACGTTTAGCTGCATCGGGAAAATAGCCCCACCTTTCCTCATGGCAAATACATCACGCCCGGAGTCAAGAATATTGGTCTTCCCGGTTTCCAGATAATTCCTAAGATATTGATCATGGTTACTCTGGTGCGGCTCCGGCATAAGCATACTGACATTTTTGCCGATAACTTCATGGGCCTGATAGCTAAAAATAAATTCAGCCCAAGCATTAAATGATTGAATAATCCCTGCCTTATCAATCGTTATAACGCCCTGCATCATATTGTTCAGGATGGCATTCAGGTGACTCTTTTCCTTATTGATTTGAAAATTCAGATTGTCAGCCTTAATCTTTGCCTCTCGCAAATCCGTAGTTTGTTCAGCAACCTGTTTTTCCAGATTTTCTTGGCTGTTAGTGAGTTCTTTTCGCGCGACGTCAATCGGCTTGGCGATAAAAAATCTGGTATAGAGAACAGTGATTATAAAGAGGACAATACCTGCGCCCAAGATCATCTGCTGTTTAATAGATAGCTCTCCATATTTTTTCTGGAGGTAATCTTGGATAGATTTTACCACCTCATCCTGAGCTAAAAGCGTTTTATTAAGCTGCATATCAAAATTGTCATGCCATTCTTCGACATTTATTACCCCGGTTTTTTCTGGATTCTTGCCGCTTGCCATTTGCTCAAGATCGTTCCATTCTTTTTTCGCTTCGGCCAGTTTGTTAAGGATTTCCGCGTTACTGAATGGCTTGACGTTTTCGGTTTTTGAACCGTCTATGCTTAAAACAACCTCTCCTCCATTCATAAGCCCTGAAAAATTCATTTCAACATAGGCCGCGTCGCTCTGGCTATTTTTAGTGTCTTTATCATTGCTCAAATGTTGGTCATTGCCCGTGACTCTATCAGCAAAGCTGTGATGGGCGTAACGGACGATCAACATACGTTGAAGAGCGGCGGCGTTCAGGATAGTTCCTTCATCCTTATGTTTGGCGTAGCTGCTATTGAAAAAAAAGTAAGAACCGACCATCAAGATCATAAACAATCCCAAAAGGCCGGAAAGCTGGATAAATACAGCATTTCCGGAATATCTGCCCTCTTCAACAGAAAAAGATTCTTCTTCTGACCTGCTTTGCAAACTTAAAATAATGGCAATAGCAAATACTGTGCTGCTGATTATAGCTACAATCATGGCTAAAGTGTCATAGCTCTGATCTGGATCAAAGCGACAATCCGCATAGGGAATAAAGACCGATGCGGCCATGCCCGTATAGTGCATGCCACAAATAGCGGCTCCCATGACCAGCGCGGCTGCGATTTGCCAGAGTATCTTTTTACGCCCTCTGTGTTTTCCCAGCATAAAGACGATCCAAAGCGCAGCGCCGGAAGCTGTTACAGCTATAATGAAAGATAGAAGGAACAGACTTGGTATATAGCGCAAATCAGCAGCCATCTGCATGGCCGCCATACCGGAGTAGTGCATAGCACAAATGGCTGTTCCCAGAAGGAGAGCGCTGCCGATAAGCCTAAATATCTTAATCTCACCCTGCCGGATAACGGCAAGAACACCATAAGCGATAACCACAGCAATAAGCATAGACAGAAAGGTAATCGGAACGCTGTAGGTATGGACCATATCCATGTTATAGGCGAGCATGCCTATGAAGTGCATAGACCAGATGCCCGAACCAAAAGCTACGGCCCCTGCGAAATGAATGATATTCTTCTGCGCGGACGTTTTTGCCCTATGAATGTCTGTCGCCATACGCAGACCCGTAAATGATCCCAAGGATGCAATGACATACGATAGCAGGACAAGCGCAGGGATATATGTACCCGTGGCTACATTTTCGGGAATATTTCCAAAAATGAAAAATCTTTCTAGGGCGGAAAAAAAATTGACTGCCATGGCCATATTCTAGTTAGTCAGGATATTAGGTGTTGTTGTAAGAAAATTTGAAACGGGTGAACGCAACGTCGCTTAGAATCAGGAAAATCGGAGGGTGCAGGACTCTATAAATATTATGGAGAGGGCTAGCTTGACAAAAGAAGAGTATACAATGTTCAGGGTATAAAAGTTTCATATATATGTTTTTAAAAGAGAATCCTTGTTGCAATTATGCCACCACAGATTGTTTTGTCTAGCGAAACTTCAATAAATTCAGAATGGGTTGCTTGCAACCCTGCCCTCGTGGCGAACAGGCGGGTAGCAAATGGAGAAAAAATCGACGAAAGATTATTGTCTTTTCTAACGCCAGTGACGATAAAGCAATAATCTGTTCGGGCTATTTTTTACGAAATGCGCGAGGACGCAGGCCTTAGTTCATCACGCCATAAATAGAGTGTTACTGCCATCATAATTTTGCAATTCAGCGGCAAGGCGTTGACGGCACCCAATCCGCGCAGGGTTGGTCTGGTGTCCAGAGGGCAGGAACGCCCTTTGGTCGTCTCCATGGGCGAAACCATGGTGCGGGGTCCACGGGCGGCATACGCCTTGGTCGCGGTTGATCGGCGAATACGATCACCATGGGCGGGTGTCGGGAGGGAGCTTGGAGGCTCCACCCTGACCAGTGATAAAACGGCGATACGTTTTACATGGCGCGGGCGCGCCATATGCCAGAGGGATGCAACGGGAGAGCGCAGCGTCTCCCTTGCCAAGCGTTTTGGACGTAGTACAAAACACAGCTTGCGGAACGTCGGAACTAAAAAAACTAGAAACAAAAACCAATAGCGGAAATAAGTACGGTAACAGCATTAAACAATGACAATTCCGTGTAGAGATCATAAACTACGACCTCGAAACGTAAGCCATCCTAGCACTGACAAATGCCATGCCGCGCATAAACCTGAATGTCCCCTACTCAGAAAAAGATGAAGCCAAAGGACTTGGCGCAAGATGGGATGCTAAAGAAAAGACATGGTACATTCCTGATAATCTTGCACCTGAGCCTTTCCAGAAATGGCTGCGGAAAGAACCCGAATATAACACGCGGGCAAAGTCATACTACATAGCCAAAACAATCAAAACATGCTGGAAATGCGGTCAAGAAACGCCCATTTTCGGATTTTTTCTACCAAAGGGCTTCGAGAATAAGGATTGCCCTCCTGACGACATATATGCTCCTGCAATATGGATGGAAACAGATTATGAAACCATGATCGCCTTTGTTGAAGCTCTTCCTGAATCCGTTAGTCGCAAGATATCATCGCTCACAAAACATTACCGCCTCGATTACAGTAAAACCACCCAAAGCGAATACTGGATGAACCATTGTGATAAATGTGGCATGAAGCAAGGCGATTTCAATATATTTGAAGAGCCGGACGAAGGCTTCCTGATCCTTTATGCCGAGGATGCCGCTAATATCACTCTCTACGAAGTTCAGGAGCCATTTGAAGCTAGTTGTGGCAGCCATAGCATCGGTATAGACTTCTTTCAAATCATGAAAAAGATTCCACTCCCTTAACTATATTAGCGCAAAAGCCCTGCCGCCATGACAGGGCTTTATTTTTTTGAATACCAAGCATGGATAAGCAATGATTGAAAGAACAACATCGGCATTCCAAAGCCGCTTTTCCTGAGCATGGCTTCGATATTCGCTGATGGTAGGATTGCAACATGCTGTTTCATCATAGCGATGCTTTTCGCGGCCTCTTCCGCGCTTGCGGTGGTTTTGTTCTGCGCGGCGATCCATTTTTTCATCATCTCATTACTTTCAGTAGATTGCATATCGCAGCTAATTTCTGCATTGATGAGATATCCTCCTAGGCGCAAGTGACTGGCCATACTGTCGAACATGGCTTGCCGTTGCTTAGAATCCAGTACAAACTGCGTCACCAGCAAGCATAGTACAGCGTCAAATGTTTCGTCCGGAGCAATATCCGAAAGATACCCCTGTATGAAATCGCACCTAGGAACAATACCCTGTTTTTTCAGTTTTGAACGGCATTTTTCCATCATATCACCCGATGGCTCCAGCGCGACAAATTGCCAGTTTGGATGCAGCCCTGCCAGACGAACAATCTCTGTCCCCGTACCAGCTCCCACGCATAGAATTCGGGCATTATCAGGGAGGTCTTCCAACACAAGCCCGATCAATGCATGCAGGTTTTCTACCACAGCATTCATTCGCTCAGTGCGGGAGTCGTATTGCTCGGCAATTTTTGCATCAAAGAATGTGGAGGGATCTATCTGGGACATAACGATTCACTGCCTGTGTTGGTACCTGACACACTAAAATATGACTTCTCTATAAAGAACCAACAATCCCCGCAAAAGCAAATAATGGAGCATAGTCGCCCCTATCTGCTGCGCGCAATGCCTGAATATACTCCTTGCGCCGCTCATTCATGGAGCCAAGATCATGGCCACCCGCCCAGTCTATCGGCTTGTCCCTATAGAGTTTCAGTAAAAGAGCATCTGCCATAATCCGGGCATGCCGTCCGTTGCCGTTGGGAAAAGGATGGATAAACACCAACCGATGATGAAAGCGGATGGCTGCTTCCAGAGGCGGATAAGTTTCATGCGTGGCCCAGTAGCGCATATCGTCCAGTAACATACGAAGTTCCACAGCGATCTGTACCGGATCAACGCCGATATTCTTGCCCGCGCGCCTGAATGTTCCCGCCCAATTCCAGACTTCGCCAAACAGCTTTTTATGCAGATCGCATACGTAGCTCTCCGTCAGCAGGTCGGTGCGTTTGCTTTTGCGCATCCATTCCATGCCGCTTTGGATATTGGCCTGTTCCAGATGATCCAGTTCGCTCCGCGTTGTGATATGCCTGAATTTCAGGCCTTCCATTTCATCTGGATCAAGCAGGGTTGCGCCTTCGGGATGGTCGATTATCATGGTGCTTTATGCCTTGTCGTTCCAGAAATCGGAAGGCTGGTTTTTCAGCATATTTGATGCTAGGCGTTCTATCTCGAAGTCAATCTGCTTCCGAGAAAGTGACTGCGCCTCCAGTGCCATGTGATGACCACCGGCCTCGACAATCTTCTTGGCTCTTTGCTTAGCACGATCCTCCAGAATGGTTTCCACACTGTCATGCGGAATAATAGCATAGACAAAACGGCAATTCATGGCCTCAGCCATGGCTTGCATGGTTTTGAGCGTCACGCCGCCGTCCAGTTCCGCTTTTTCCGCATTGGAAACCAAAGCGCGGGTTTTGCCCAGTCGCCGCGCCAGCGCCGCCGCCGACATGCCCAGCGCTTTTCTGGCCGTACATATCCAACCTTCAGGTGGCAGATTGATGTCCCCAAGCTTAGATGCAGCCTTATTGACCTTTTCCCGGTACTGGCTGGCGATGATGGCTTTCACAGTCATTGTATATCCTTATACTTACATAAAAAGAGGATTTGTATGGTTTTTTATATACTAAAAATCAATATATGTCAATATATTATTATACATTATGCAATGCTATGTGAAATAATAAATATACAATTATTTCCGTATCCAATGGCGTCTTTTTGGCTGAAAACGGTGAATTTTCTAGTCGATGTTTAAGTGGGTAAAGAGATTTTTGATCACAGGAAAAGTGAACAAAAAACATCACTCAAAAGGAAGGAATAGATTCTAACTAGGGCAATGTACGAGCCACATTTTAGGAGATTGTAGGCTACTGCTCCTTAGAGTCTTGAAGAAGGCTTTCTAAATTCTCTTTAAAGGCTTTGCTCTCATCAAGCTTTTGCAGAGTAGATTCAATAAAAGCGCTAAATGTCTGAATGATTTTTCTCTCATTCGGCCCAAAAGAAAAGGCTTCATGATCTTCTAATTTTTCCAACTTCGAGAAGGATATAGTACTGCCTTTTGTCGATTGAGCTAAGGCCTCTAACTCTCTTTTGGTTGCGCAGTAAAATCCTTGCAAATCCACGAACACAAAAATCAAATCATTGTTATCATAAGCACTCAGCCTGTTTTTTTGTACTTTACGGTTTTTGCTGAATTTCACCTCTACCTGATAAACATTATAGAGACCTTCTTGGTTTTTCTCGACGGATCGGAATACAAAATCGCATCCAAACTCTATGTTTTTAAGCCTCTCTTCTGAAATCTGACCTGTGCGCCTTAAATAAGCAAGATCGGGTTGGGTAAATTCAAAGCCGTTATGCTTTGGCACCATGTTCAAACAGATAAACAGTCTTTCAACGATGGCTTCTGCAATTCGCCCTTTTATAAAATTGTAGTGACCATAAAGGCTTCTGGATAAATCTTTCTCATTTTTCATTGATTTCTCTTTTAGTATCCGACATTCAAAAAGCAGAAATAACCTGGCCTCCTAATAATAAATTCTGCGGCCTCTTGCGTTTTTTCTAAATACCAGACGATGTCCTAAGCAATATTTTTATAGATTGGGCCTATTAAAAAGAGCATAAGAGTTTGCTCAATCTATGTGTAAATAATTACCCCAATAAAGCTGATAAAAATCGGCATTGTAATAAATATACTCCAGAGAACCAGCCTAAAAATAGAACCATCAAACTAATTCCCCCTTTGTTCTCTCTGAAGGCTGTTGCTATACTGAATGTTTTCTGTTATCTGGTAAATTCGTGACATCTTTTATATATACATATCAATAACCTTTATTGATTTTCTAATAATTGATGTGAGGTTAAGACTTGCTGCTTATCTGCGTAACTTATTGCATTTATCAGGGAGATTTAACCGTGCGCAGATTTCATTATGCCGTTATTTTATTAGGTACAGCCTGCATCAATTTTTCACCTTCACTGTCATTTGCCGATGAACCTGAAGCGTTGATCAAAGACGGCAAACTCTTTGGAGAGCTCCGCCATCGCTATGAATTTGTCGATCAGGATGGGATCGCTAACGATGCCAATGCAAATACCGTGCGCGCTAATCTAGGCTTTGAGACAGGTAATTTTAAAGGTTTTAAGGGTCAAATTGAAACACAACTGGTCCAACATCTAGCTGATGAGCATTTTAATGACCTGCATAATGGGAAAACCACTTTTCCTACAGTGGCGGATGCCGATGTTATCCAACTTAATCAAGTCTGGGTTTCATATGCAGGTATTCCAGATACAGAGATAAAAGTAGGACGCCAGGCCCTTAACTGGGACAATCAGAGATTCATAGGTACGGTCGGCTGGCGCCAGAACGATCAAACCTTCGATGCCGCCACGATTAAGAATAGCAGCATTAAGAATTTGGTACTTGAGTACAGCTACATCGGAAATGTGAACAGAATATTTGTAGGGCCAACCCCTCCGGATGATTTAAACAGCGTATCTCATATAGTGCACGGAACCTACAAATTTGCAGATTTTCTAAACCTCACTGGCTACGGTTATTGGCTGGACTTTGACAACGGGGCAAGCCTCTCGAATAGGACCTATGGGGCAAGACTGACGGGCGAAGCCCCTTTAGGTAAAGACTGGAGCTTTTTCTATGAAGCTGAAGCCGCAACACAAAGCGATTACGGGCATAACACGGCCAGTTACGATGAGCCTTACTATTTGATCGCCCCCGGAATCAAAGGCCACGGCTTTACGTTCCAGCTTGGTTACGAAGAATTGAGCGGCGATGGCACAAATGCATTCCAAACGCCTCTGGCCACTCTACATAAATTCAACGGTTGGGCTGACAAGTTTTTGACAACCCCTGCCGCTGGCCTAGAGGATGCCTATATATCTGCCGCATACAAAGTCTCAGGCTTGAATAACATTCTTGACGGGGTAACATTAAACGCTGTTTACCATGACTTTGATGGTGATGAGAGTGGTGATTTTGGATCAGAAATAGACTTATCGGCAGGCAAATCCTTCACTCTTCCTGAATCTGGCCAGCCCTTCAAAAATATAGACTTGTTGGTAAAGTATGCAGATTATGACGGCGAGGATTTGCCCTTCACAGACACCCAGAAATTCTGGTTCCAAATCGGAACTAAATTCTGACATTTCTTAAAAAATTAAGGCCGGCAAGTTCGGCCTTAATTTTAAAAACATACATGGATAACTCTTTATCCCCCCAAATTAATTTTTGGGCTAAGCCCCCTTGTTGGTTATGATTATTTTGATTACTTCTGCAAAGGATTTGCATAATGAATAATATATCAATTAAATCTAAATTACTTATTGTTATTTTGCTTCCTCTATTAGCACTGATTACTTTAGCCGGAATGAAGGTCAGTGAACTTCAGGCGCAAGTTAAGCGACAAACACAGCTAACAGAAATTATGCAGGTATCTGTGTCTGCCAGTAATTTAGTGCACGAGCTGCAAAAAGAAAGAGGCGCCTCTGCAGGGTTTTTAAATAGCAAGGGATCTAAGTTTGGAGACGTTCTCCCGGCTCAAAGGAAAACGACAGATGAAAAATCCGCAGAGTTAAAGGCTGTACTGAGCCTTATAGATACCAAGTCCTTAGGTGAAAAATTTAACTCAACCCTATCGGGAGCGTTGGAAGATTTAAGTGCCCTGGAATCAAAGCGCAAGGCTATATCTTCTCTGGGCTTATCAGGGGCGGAAGCCGTAAGTTATTATACGGGAATGAATGGAAAGTTCTTGGGGGTGACTGAGCAGGTTATCAATTTATCACAAGACCCTTCAATTATTCGTGATGCATCCGCGTATTTGTATTTTCTTCAGGCAAAAGAGCGCTCCGGTATAGAGCGAGCTGTAGGGGCTATGGGGTTTTCAGGCGGATGGAACAGTACGCTTTTGGATAAATTTTCCGGGCTTATAAAAGTTCAAGAAACTTACATAAGCGTGTTTCTTGCATATGCAAATTCAGGAATGAGCGCGTTTTATCAGGAGAAGACGAAGGCCCCACCGTTTGCTAAGGTGCAAGAATATAGAGATGCTGCTTTTAAAGCTAATCCGTATGGTCTCCAGACAAGCTCTTCAGTAGACCCCGCAGAGTGGTTTCAGACGATTACGGCAAAAATTAACACGCTTAAGGAAATTGAAGATTTCTTGGCGCAGGATGTAATACACGCCGCACAGTTGGGTGCTGACACCGCACAACAGCAAATGAACACATACATTGTTGTCTTGGGTGTTCTGATCGTCTTTGTAATTGTGCTTAGCTATAAAATTACAAAAGATTTGATTAGAAACATTGCAAATACCAAAGACGTTTTAGAGTTGCTTGCCCAAGGCGTCATTGATGTAAAAATATCAGGCGAAGATCGTAAAGATGAGATCGGCGGCATGGCAAGATCAATGGTCGCGTTCAGGCAAAGTTTGCTGGAAAAGCTACGCCTTGAGAATGAAGCCAGTTTGGCAGAAGCTCGCGCAGAAGAAGAGAAGAAAAAAGTCATGGCTGACCTAGCAGATAGCTTTGATAGTAAGGTCGGAGGGTTGATCAATGCTATGGCAGCAGCCTCAACGGAATTGCAATCGACAGCGCAAGCTATGCGCGGCATAGCCGATGAAACCTCTCAATCAAGCCAGAGTGTTGCAGCATCTTCCGAAGAAGCCAACGCAAACGTTAGTTCGGTCGCCTCTGCTATGGAAGAAATGACCGCAAGCAGCCAAGAAATTAGTATGCAGATCAATAAAACGAGAGAGCGTTCGGTTGACACATCTAAAAATGCCGGACAAGCCAATGAAATGGCGGAAAACCTTGATGGATTAGTTTCTAATATCGGCGAAGTAGTAACAGCAATTCGGGATATTTCGGATCAAACAAACCTTTTGGCTCTAAATGCGACAATTGAAGCGGCCAGAGCAGGAGAAGCCGGAAAAGGGTTTGCCGTGGTTGCGGAAGAAGTTAAAAAATTGGCGACTGAAACCGGACAAAAAACCGATGAAATAGAAGAAAGAATTGGAAAAATTCAGAATGCAACAAAAATGACAGTTGAGTCTATGCAAAGGATTATTCGGAATGTTTCGGAAATAGATGAAGCTATTGCCGCCGTATCTTCAGCTGCTGAAGAGCAAAACGCAACAAATAGCGAAATTTCCAGAAATGTATCTGAAGCCGCGCAAGGAGTGGGTAGTGTTGCTCAAATAATCACAGAAGTTCAAAAAAGCGCCCATGAAACAGGCTCTTCTGCGGATGCTGTTTTAGGAGCATCGAATGAGTTGGCCGAGCTCTCTGAGAATCTGAAATCCTCTGTAGAAAGCTTTTTAACAGAAATACGACAAACAGGATCAAACAAAACCGCAGTAGGACAAATACAAAAAAAAGGGCAAAGTAAAGCGGCTTAAACACAGGATTGGTCGGCTGCGTCCGTACTGAGTCTAACCATGTGTGGAGTTATAATTTTTGTCTCCGCTCAACTGATTAACGGCTGTAAAATTTGTGTTCTGATGGTAAGATTTTCATACACTCAAAGACGCACAGGCTGTCCTTTTCAGGCTTGAAGGTATCATTACACTTATATTAAGCCGCGCAGCGCACTTTAAACTTCAGACCCTTTGCTTATGCGGCAATACGAACAGAGCACTCGTTTTTTAACATGAGCTCTAAAACGTGGGCTTATCATTGCTTCTCTTGAGAACATTCATATTACTCTCTCCCGCCAATGACAACAGAAAGAAGAGCCGGAAGGCTCCTCCTGAGTTTTTAGCGATGGGAGGCCTGTTTTAGTCGGGCGTGTTACCATCCTCGCCGGGCTTTGTATCCGCTTCGGTGTGTGAAGATGTTTCGCTGATATCGAACAGGTAAATCGGCTGATCAATCACCTGCTTGCCGTAGGGCTTGAAGTAGAGCGATCCGTCTTCGCGTGTCCAGGCTACACCCACAGTTTCAAAGCTTGCGCTCTTGCCTGAACCCTGTTTGATCCGTGCGATCTTATCAGGGCGTGGATTGGACTTTTTGTTGTAGTGCGTTGTGTTGTTTTCAGTCTGTGTCATCTCTTTTCTCCTTTGTTTGAGGTTAAGACTGCATAGCTGTTTCAGCTACGGCATACGTATGGACAGACACCGCAATAGCGGCGCGTCATACATATTTTGTGGGGGACTGTGATGGCGTTCTTGGCGTGAAACTCTTTTCACGCTTAGCACGCCACACGGGAAAAATATGTTTACGAGGCGCGCGGGTCTGTCAGTTTGCCTTACAAGCTGAAAACACAGCGTTGTGCAGATTATGCCTTCAAACGGATAAAGGGGCCGGATGACGCAAACCAACAAGACTGAGCATCTTAAAATATATAAGTCCTGCAAGCAGTCCCGGCATGAAGTATAGGATTAAGACCGGAATGGTTCGGGCGGCTTACAAGCTTATGTGGGCGTCACTGATCCAAAAGATGATATCGCGCACAGCCCAGCAGATCGCGCTTATGGCTTGTAACGGCTTGGTGTATTTTTGAAGTACAGACAATAATTCTGAGACGCGCAGAATACAGTGGCGCATGTTGTGGTTCATATAAATCTCCCATAAAAAAAACGGCCCCGCAAGGAGCCGTGAAATTGTCAAAAAAATAAGGGCGCACTGGCCCCGTGTACGGACTTTAACTATTTCCCATAGTCCAAAAATTGTCAAGCCCCTCCTCTTTTTAAGAGTTGTTCCGCCCAGATCGGAAATCAGAATCTAATAAGCTCTTGAGGAAATCAAAAATAAAACACAGGAGTGATCAAGATGACAGAACTTGTACATGCAAACACAACCCGCTTAGACATGCCCCCTGATTTGGAAAGAGATTTTCTTGCCGGTGCGATCTTGCTGCCTGATCAGGAACAAGCCCTGAATCTTGTAAAGACTCAAGCCTACCTCCAGTATGAGATAGCCTTTGGCGCTCAAATCAAACAGCTTGAAAGAGAGAACGAAGAGGCAAAGATACGCTATGAACGCTCTAAGCAAGTCATAGAGCAGCAAGAAAAGCTTCTCTTGGCCACATCTCCGATAATTAAGACCGCTGAAATCCGAGAGGCCGCAACAGACAAAAGAAGTCCCTTCCGGTTTGTAAAATGGGCCAAGGATTTTTTGATTGGATTTCTGACTTTTGTTATGGGTGGTGCTGTTGTAGTCATGGGCGCGGCGAACGTCTACTCGATTATTATGGCTTCGGGCACCCCTGTTTTTCTCGAAGAGCCGCATCTAGCTATGATGCTCTCAGCCTTACTTCCCATAGGCAGTGTTGCTCTTAAATTTTTTAGCAATCTGCTAAGTGATTACGCTAAAAAGCGCTACATGCACCTTCTCTACGGTGCTATGGCAGCCTCGCTTTTCTCATGGATAGTCTTGTTTGGCTTCACTTTTGGCTCGGCGGCATCAGGGTTCGATTGGGAGTCTTTAGGGCAGGATAAAGGCTTAGTGGATAAAGGGGTTGCGCTGACTATTGTGCAGCTGATCGCAGAAATGTTAGTCGGAGCAGCGCTCTTTCAAACAACAAGCGATATCTGGGCGACCTATGCGCCAACGACGACAGCTCTAAATCCAGCAGTTCTGGCCATGCAAAAAAATCTTGATGCGATGAACAAGCCGCATGGAGAGCGCAAGGCAGAAGTTGATAAAAGCACTGCTCTTCTAACGGCTCTTCAAAACGGCAGGGAGACTTATGCAAACAAGCAAGTTCTTCTCTACATGCGTGAAGCCGCCCGGATATACGGCGCACCTGAACTATCATCAAAACCTAACCGTAAAAAGGAAAGCTACCCAATGAAACACTTCATGATTTTTGTTGCCATGCTACTGAGCATACTCAGCACAAGCATTACAGCACAGGCCAGAACTTTGATCATCGGCTTGTCTCCCGTATTGGAGGAAAAAGCCCAGAAAGCGCAAACTGCCGATATTCTTAAATTCTTGAGCGAAAATCTGCGCCCCGGCGAGACTGTCGATATTTTTGATGCCGATAACATCCGGCGTCTTGGTACGTTTGAAATGCCGGAGAAAAGCAGCTACCACGCGCCCAAAGCTTTACTGCAATATAACCGGGCAACTGTTACGGCAATACTCGGCATTCCCTTTGCCAATGAAGAGCAGATCGCACAAAGCATAAGGGGGGCTGTAAAAATCCCGCAATTCCTAGCCTTTTTATCTCAGAATTATGGGCCTTTTACAGAGGATACACGTATCGTCGTTCTCGGCAGTCCGATCTATGTCGATACTCAGACTCCAGAGTGGGATATGCGCGGTGGGCGATGGTTTTCCGATGGGCATTTCGACACAGAACCGGAACAGAGTGTCTTCTCAACCCGCAGGCAAAAAGACTGGCTCAAGGGCGCAAAAATCTATATTGGCTTTCCTGATCGTGACTGGATCGTCAATGAAAGCTATGAGCGCTTAGTCCGCCGTATGTATACGCTTTTCATCGAAACTCAAGGCGGCGAACTCAGCGCCTTTACAGATGAAAGAGCGACTTTGCTTGATCGTGTTTCTCGTGGATCTGGTGCTTTGCCACATGACTTTAAGGTCGATAAGAACGATGCGCCCGGAAGTTTTGTTATGATCGCACGCGAAAATCGCTAAAACCCTCCTCTCTAACGCCCCGCTTACTGCGGGGCGTTTTTTTTAAGGGGATTACAATGAGTAGAACAAAAGCGCAGCGATTATCCTTACCTGTTACATTTTTTGTAACCACTCTTTTCGCGTATGCGGCCTATTCCATTGACCCTTCTTCTCCAGATATGCAACTTCTACAAGCGCTTTGCTGGCTTGTGATCTTATTTGGCATATGGGAAATTTTGCGCAGCCTTCCCTACCTACTACGAAACTGGCTTTTACGCAGAAAAGCAAAAAATCCTACGGATAGTCATGGATCAGCGCGATGGGCAAAGGACAAGGATTTAAAACAATCCGGTTTATTTCATACCAAGGGCGTGTTTTTAGGTCTTTCCGCGTTAAGCGGCAGGCCTCTTTTTGCAGAATTTACACACGGCCTGACATTGGCAATGGCAGGTAGCGGCAAAACCGTATGTTTTGTTATATGCGCAATCTTGCACTGGCCGTCTTCACTTGTTGTTACAGACCCGAAAGGGACATTGACCTGTATCACCAAATGGGCGCGCGAAAAAATATTTAAGCAGAAAACCTATGTCCTGAATCCCGGCAGACGCTATGAAACGCTGATTGGTAAAAGCGCACGATATAATCCCTTGAGCTTTATTCATAAGAAAATGACTGAGGGTCGGTACGGAGATATGGTTGCTCTTTCAAAAGGGCTGGCCTACCAGTTGTTACCCGAACCCCGCAATTCCGGAGAAAATACGTTTTTTCGGCTGGGTTCACGGTCTCTTCTGGTGTTTCTTTTCCTGTATGTTTTATTCCTCAGCGAAGAGAAAAATTTTACGAAGGTTTGCTCGCTTCTTCAAAATGAACTGGACCTTAAACAAGCGCTTTATGAGGCATCTGCCTCTGATGCTTTGAAAGGCGGCTTGGCCGCGCGCGCAAATGATCTTTTGCAGCAAACCGATACCGCGGATAGCCGCCAATGGCAGTCTTTTCGCGTGGGCGCATTGCAGATCATGGACGATTACTCAAAAGGTACAGACCTTGCCGAAATAAGCAGTGAAAGTGATTTTTCGGGATACGATCTTAAGCGTCAGAAAACAACACTCTATGAAATTTGCTCTCCGGCAAACAAGGAGTCAGATGGCCGGTATTTTGCCACCGCGAACTGGATGATGATGCGTGAAATGATGGACACAGAAGTTTTAGGGGAAGAGGTCTTGTTTTTACTTGAGGAAGCCTTGAACTTCCCCATACACACGATTTCTTCCGATCTAACTCTGATTAGGGAATTTGGCATAAAGGTCTGGTTTGTGCTCCAGGACTTGGATCACTACGCTCATATATTCGGGGACAAAAATCTGGGAACCATGCTCTCGCAGACTGATTGCAAACAGATCATGGATGTCCAATCCCTGAAGACGGCTGAATGGTTATCCAAAATGCTGGGAAACAGCACTGTAAAGCAAACAAATTATGCTTTGGGTCATAAGTGGGATGATCCCGTACTGCAAAGCGCCTCAGAGATTGCCCGTCCGCTTCTTACTCCTGATGAAATCCGACAGTTTGGCGGCATGATTATACTCTACAAAGACCTTCCGCCCATTCATGCGTTTAAGTGCGGATATCATGAAGTCCATCCATGGCGGAAATGGGCACGCCCCAATCCCTTGAAGGGAACAAAAAAGTTTCTAGGCAAAATCAAAGTCTGGCTGAGATATTAGGCGAGGTAAAATCCGGAATGTTGTTGAGAAGAACCCATCCTAAAGTCGTTGCCTATACCATCGTCAGACAAAAACGCGACTGGAGTAACCTGCCTTTTTTTCTTCTGGAGTTGTATCGAATCTTCTTAGTGGCTACCCCCTTTATAGCGCCCTGGATCGTTCTTGTTATTCATGGCTTACCCTACATACTCTGGGAATATAACCGCTACACCTGCACCTATTACAGTTTCCACGCAGAACGGACTCTGCCCAATGAGAGTGACTGCTCATTCATAAGATTCATAGATGTGGAGAATCAACCGCTATGGCTTTCACGTTTTTGAAAAGGCCTATGAGCGTTACGGAATGAAGTTTGGTCCAAACCTTCTGTAAAGTAAGATTATACAATATAAGCTGTAAAAAAAGAGCCGGTATATCCCGGCTTTTATTGTTATGTGTCGTAATCTTACTGCGCTACTTGTGAGAATACGAATGCCCAGATGCGGAAGTAGGCATCAATCATTCTATCACGTTCCAAATGAGAACTTCGTCTCGATTGAAGGAATTCTCGGATATATCTTGGGTTTCGTATCCAAACTTCATCAACCATCGGGACCGGGTACGGAACGCCATCAGGAAAGACAAATATTATACCTATCAAATCAGCATAAAGAAAACTGTCCTGAATTACATTACGCCAAGCCCTCTGAGGGATGCCACTCAAGCGAACAGCATCTTTGAGTCGCCTGCGATAATTTTGATCGCCAAGCTGCTTATCAGATGCCAAAACTACAATATAATGCGTATTTTTTATCATGTGACTTCTCCTGAATTTATTTTTTTCTATTGCGGAGAAAGGCCTTTGCTCACGGTTAAACCTTATCAGAATACAGCCTGAAAATCAAGAAAAAATACCTCTAAGTTATTGTTTTTATTGTTGTTTTTTTCGTTTTTAAATCCATACATATGGATTTGTTTCTTTGAGTTATGATTTTAATCACTATTTTCTGATTATAATCTGAAAAGGATCGCAATCTCAGGTAAGCAATGGTATTAAGGCTCCATGAAAAGGCCCATACCTCACCTAAAATATTGCAAACAAAACGTAGTGCATGTACTTCGTGACTATGACAGAGCGGTACGCATGAATTATATCGCTCTAGGCTCAAATAAGAGAGACACTAATAAGAAGCCAATATACCTCGTAGAAAAATATATACTTCTATCTAGAAAAAAAAATCCACTTACAGACGCGCGCAAAAATCCAGAAAAGCTATGGGAAACAATCAAGCCGGATGTCTTCAATATTCTTGTTCAAATGTTGTATGAACATGAAGACCGAGAAGGTAATTGCCTTTTGACTTTATGGGATAGTGCCGCTTTTTATGCCAACGATGCCGCTGTTTTTCATAGCACAAATTATTTTTACAAATATCAAGAGCCCTATAATTACGAAAGCCTGAAGGGGCGGTATCGAACATTTAAAATTATTACAACAAAAGACAAGCGCGTATTAGCGGGAGTATTAGATATAGAATATGATCCCGAAGAAAACATTCTGACTACCACTGAAGACTATTTATATGAAAAAGAAGGTCAGCAAATACCCTATAAGTATAAAGGGTTTATGAATTTCTGTGACCGCGCCTCAGGAAGTGCTCAAGATTTAATATGGAACGATATTGATGATAATGGCTTTGTACGCCAAACACGACTCGTCAGATATACAAATGCAAATCCCACTACAATGGTAGGATTGAGCTTTTTTACTTTTAACAATACCGATTTTCACATTAGAAAGGTTTTGATAGATAATAGAATAGAGGGAGAGGACGTTTTTTGTGCTGATTTTGACGATAAGCGCATTCCTGAAAGGGTTAGGCAAGATTTAACAGATTCAAACTCATCAGAGTTCAAAATTAGCCGCTTAAAGAAATAGGTTTAGAGTATAAGAAACTACAATCCAGGGCGCTCAGATTTTTCTGCAAATAGGCTTTGAGGCCTTCCGTTTTTGACAGAAAACTCATCTACAAACTGAAACGGAAAGTCATTTATCGAAATTAACTTCTCTCTGATTTTAGACTCTATATAAATAGCATAAAGTTTATCTCCTCCATAACGCCAGTCAGGATGAGCTTCCAAAGAAAATTTGTCTGGTTCATGTGACACTGCATCTTTAAGTGCATCAAAGGCTACTTTGTGTACTTCCAGTTCACCCGGATCATACTCTATGCTTGTTCCCATCGGCATTGACTCTTTATGTCCTGCTCTCGCACATAGCTGATCTGCTATGTCATTTTGTATTTCCATGAAGGTCTTTACACCTACCAAGGTCTCACCAGACTTTTCATTAAGAACTTCAAATCTAGCAACAATATTATTACTTTCAGAACAAAATACTTCTACCCCACAAAATCTCCAATTATACATACCACTCTCTAAATAATTATGCTGTATTTTTCATATATACATAATTATATAAGCAATTTGTATAGGAACATTTTCTTGGTGTTTTTTTGTAATTATTTAATTTTTTCTTTATTTTTATTTCTTTTTGGTCGACCAATATGCTTTCCTCTTCGTTTTGCGGCTTCCATTCCTTGTTTAGTGCGTTGTGAGAGCGTTTCAAGTTCTAATTGGCCGTAAGCAGCCAGCACCGTTATCACAAAGCGCCCGAAGGGAGTTGAGCAATCTACATCGAATGTCAGTATCCTAAATTTCACGCCCCGCACTTTAAGCTTGTCGATATGTGTCAAGGCATCGACTGTGTTACGAAATCCACGATCCAGATCGTAGACAAAGAGTGTGTCTCCTCGCCTCAATTTTCTCATAACATGATTGAAAACTGGCCGTTTTCGACTGGTAGCAGAAATAACTTCAACATGAAGCTCATCGCAAACAGCTTCCAAACCGTCGATTTGTCTCTGAGGATTTTGATCGTCTGTTGAAACGCGCAAGTACCCAACTTTCATGGCTTCCTCCTGTCCAGCGCACCACTCGGCACAGAAGGGAACCCTTTCAACAGAATTCCGTGTTGGCTTATAGTATTACGGACTCGGTTTGACCATAAGGCCCGTAAACTACTGCAATAACTCATTAAACCATAACGCTGCAAAAAAAGCAAAATCCATGGCCGGCTAAAGGGTTCCCTTTTACAAAGGGTCAAAGCCATGGTGAGGAAAGATTTGCGCAGAGTTATCTTGCTGTCGTTTGTCGGTCTTTTAGCAGGCTTTCCGATGGTCAACTGTGCCCCTGCTCATGCGGCGTCCGATCATTTTACCAATCGTGATTTGCTGGATTTTCCGAAGAGCGAACGCGATGCCTACCTAACAGGTTCCATCCTGTCTATCGGGCATACACTCTCCCTCTTTCACAGTAAAAAAATGGGGCAGTGCTTTACGGACTGGTTTTTAGAACAGCCAAACACACGACTTGAAGAGATTGAACAGGCCATGAAGGAAAACCCCGACCATGGCCCTTCAACCGTTCTACTTGGTTTACCGCAGCTCAAATGCGGCAGATTGTTACCGGAGAATAAGTAAATGAGTAACGAACGTGAAACACAAAACGATATCAACCGACGCGATCTGAACGATGAAATCGGCGGACACGAGACAGGGCGTATTTATCGCTTCCTGACCAAAGAAGCCCGTGAAGCGCTTGGTGGAAACTCTTCCCAAAAATCGCGCGAGCGTATGAACTTTCTGGATATGCTTTTGCTGACCGATCCGGTCTATGCAGCGCTTTATGCGGATGTAACGGACAAAATCGAAGAGATTGATCGTGCTGTGAACTCCGCCCTCTCCTCTCTTAATCAGCGCATAGTCGATCAGGAGCAACGTCTGGCCCTCTTAAAAGATCGCGCATATAAGCTCCAAGACGGAACACGGGTTTACCAAAGCGAGGATGGCTCAGTCTACGCTGAGAACGGCGCAGTACTCTCCGATAGACAAGCCCTTTTGATTTTGACGATTAAAAAATTAACGATCTTCTGGAAATTCTATCCGTTCTTTGATAGGCTCTTTTTATAAACTCAGCCATTGCGCCTTAAGCGCATTATAACCCTCAGGCCGCCCATATGCGGCCTTGTTTGCTGATACGATCATTTCATTACACCATAAGCAACATTTATAGAATGCAGGAGCCCCTAACAGACGCGCTCTTGCACAGAGGACACATTATGCCACACGACAACAAGAACGATATAGGACATGACATTTTACAGACCGATAGGACGTTTGAGCCGTTGAGTTCATTGACACTCGATCCGAAGCGCTATGATCATCTTCTGGGGAATGATTTAACCCCTGAGCAAAAACATGAATTTCTTCAAACGCTCTGGACAATCATGGTGTGCTTTGTCGATCTGGGTTTCGGACTCGATCCAACACAGGCGACCTGTGGAAAACTTCTGCAAATCATAGAGGACAATACACTTGAAGCTTTGGATTCTGTAGACTTAGAACAATCACCCTATGATGGATGTAAAAAGAGACTCCCTTCAGAGCGGAATGAGGGTGAGGAAGGATTCAAAGAATGAGTAGATTTGATAACATTAATTATGAAGGACGGAATGCCGTTATATATGCGCGCGTATCCA
>JAGRIJ010000016.1 GCA_020443295.1 Alphaproteobacteria bacterium
AAAAAGAACGGGTACACGTTTTTGCAGGAGTGCCGGGCAAATAAAAAGTATAATGACGTGGCGATCATTATGATGACCGGGGAAAGTGAAAAAAAATCGGTTAAAGAGGCCTTGGAGGCTGGGGCGGTATCATACCTTGTAAAACCGGTGGACCTGGAATCTCTGCAGGATAAAATTGACGCTGCCATTAGATGGCTGGAAAAAAGGCGTATAAGTGCCCATGACTGAAGATCGCTTTAAAAAAATTATGAAGCTTGTTGAAGAGCTTCAATTGGAACTAGCAAAAGTCATAAGAGCCTCTGTCTCTAACGCGATCGAAGTGATGTTTCACGATCACATTCTCGTGATGGATGCGCCGCCTGTAAAGCCGGACGCGGATATAATTTCTGTCCTTGTCGAAAGCGAGCAGCAATACATGAAGTCGTTTCTTCGCTTTAGCTATGACTCCTACCTTTTAAGCACGCTGGTTACGCAGATTTACGGGCCGGACATAAAGATAGACAGAAAGGTACTGGAGGATGCGGCTTGCGAAATTTCGAATATTGTCAGCAAGCGGGTGAAAGCATTTTTAAATTCTTACGGCATGGCGATTGAAATGGATATTCCGTTTATCGAAAGAAAAAGCGACCAGCATATATTGGAAACAAAACATATTACGCATATTCATTTTCTTTTGAATGAAAACCAGATGGGCGTGGATTTCGCCTACAGTTTTAAGACGGCCTGACCCTTTTGATCAGCTCTTCCCAGAGATCGACGATTCTATCGGGCCTCAGATCGGAGTGGCTTTCTGCTGCCCTCTGACCCATTTCCGTTCTGCTCTGCTCGGAGGACATAAGTGTTTCCATGGCTTGGGCAAGAGCCTCGGTGCGCTCTCCACTGCCGACGAGAAGTCCATTCACCCCGTTTTCGATCACTTCATTGGTCCCCGGGCAGTCTGAAAATCCAATGGCGGGCAGGCCGTAACTCATCGCTTCCGCAGTGGCCAGCCCAAAGGATTCATATCGCGAAGGAATGACAAAGAGAGAGGCTGCGGCATATTCGCGGTCGATATCGGAAGTCAGGCCCGGAAGAAAAACCCGCTCTTTCATGTGGAGTTCTGCCACAGTTTTCTCAAGCGCAGGACGAAGTTCCCCTTCGCCGATAATTTTTAAATCCCAGTCTGAAAAGCGCGGCGCCAGAATTCCAAACGCACGGATCAACGTATCTTGATCCTTCTGAGGATCAAGCCGCCCCACAGTAAGCACAACAGGACGTTTCTCTAAGTGCCGCAATCCTTTTAAATCAGGCTGGGCGCTTTTGACAGGGTTGGGAACAACGGCCATCTTTCTCTGAAGAAACGAGGGGTAGGATTCCCTGACCTTCTCCGAAACGACGGTAATTTTTTTCAGGAAGAAGGAGGACAGTACAAAAAGAAAAAACTCGATCTTGCGGCTTTGGTAATGCTCGGGGACGATATGCTCGCTGCCGATAACGGGGATCCCGCTTCCGATCAGCGCGAAAGCAGCGGGGATAAAAGAGCTGTGCATGAAGGCAACCACTGCATCCGGCTTTTCCTGGAGCACGGTTTTGCGAAGCGTACCGATACGTGTAAGCGTAACGCCGAACCCGGATTTTTTGCGCGCATCGCCGACACCCAGATCAATCCGCCGGACTCCGTCATGGAGGGGGTAAAACGGTTCTTCCCCCGGCGGATCAAAAGTAAGCAAAGAAACATCATGCCCTTTCGCGCACAGCCCACCGGAAATTTCCGCCAGCACGCGCTCGGCGCCGCCCGTCCCGTGAACCATGGTCTTTATAATAAATAGAATTTTCATCCGCGCACCGCCTCCCTGAACAATTGCTCCCAGAGATCGTAAATGCGATCAGGCTGATAGGCTTTGATGCTTTCCTGAGCCGCTTGTCCCATATTTTCAAGGATTTTTGGATCGCCCATCAATCGCCCCAATTCATCCGCAAGGCTTTTGGGATCGCCGTTTCCGGTCGCCAGAAGCCCGTTTCTCTCAGGCTTGATCAGGTCGCTGACCCCCGCGCAACCGGCAAAACCGACGCACGGAACGCCATGCGCCATGGCTTCGGCCAGCACGTTTGGAAAGCCTTCCCAGCGGGAGGGGAGCACCATAAGGCTGGCCTGCGCATATTCCGAGTTGATAGTGTCAGTGGTGCCCGGCATTTCTACGCGCCCCGCCAAGCCGGAATCAGAAATCAGTTGTTCCAGATCCTTGCGCTCCAGACCTTCTCCGACAATCCTGAGCGTCCATTCCGGGTTCTGCGGGGCGATCAGGGCAAAGGCCCTGATCAAAACCGAATAGTTTTTTTGATATTCCAGTCGCCCCACAGAAAGCAGAACGGGACGCTTTTTCTTTTGCTCAAGATTTTTAGGGTCGGCAGGAAAAACCGGATTGGCAATGGTCACAATTTTTTTATGAAGATAGGGCGGATAAAGCGCTCGGTAGCTCTCGCACTGAACCGTAATCCGCCGCGCAAACCGGAAAGTCTGGTAAATTAATTGGCGGTATTTTCCGGATTTTATGTGATCGTAGCGTGTGGGCGCATTCCGCTCGGCAAGGATGATAGGAACGCCCATGCCCAGCGTATAAACGCGGGTACTCAGATAAGGACCGTCCTGAAACCCGATCATGATATCAGGCTTGACGGTAGAAACAATTTTCCTGACCTTGAGCGCCCGCTGGATCATCTCTGGAATCGTTGCTTTCCGCGCGGGATTGCCAACAGCCACCTTGTGCCAGCGTATCGAAGGATCAAGCGGGTAAAAAGATGTGGCGTTCTCGGCATCGAGAGTCATAAGACTGATTTTATGTCCGCGCTTGACCATCTCGTTCATCAGCGCTGAGGCCATGCGCTCAACCCCGCCCGCCATATTATCGATGGCGCGGCAGCAAACCAGAATATTCAGCGAGCCGGGATCGGCCTTTCTGTTCATTTTGCGCTCATGCAGGAACCGCGCAGGTCCGGTAGTCAGCAGGTGCCGCCCCACAGCCACGGGATGACGCGCGAACAGTGGCGCGAGTGTACGCAGAAATTCTTTATAATTTTTCTTGAAATGAGCGGCCCTGATCTTGGGCCATTCCCGCGCATAAACATACCGGTTCTTGCTTTCCAGATAGGCACGGTGCTTTTCGACAAGCTGCAATTCCGCCTGCAGGTTTTTATCATGGCTTTTATCGGAGGCTTCTGTAGCGTGCTGAATAAAAAGCTTTTCAGGGCAACCGATAAAATGAGCGCCGGTCAGCGCGCACCGCACGGCGAAATCAAGATCCTCGATCCGGCGGAACACTTCATCGAAGCCGTCGGCTTTTTCAAAAACGCTTTTACGCGCCATAAGCGAGCAGGTCGGAGTCCCCGCACCGTAAAACCAGTTTGGATTGCCGCCGAAGAACAAAATCCGGTCCGCCATCAAAGCCCCGCGTGGGGGGGTGCCGTGCGAGCCTATCGCCTGAAGTTCTTTTTTATAACCATTCGGATAAACCCGCTCCCCCGAGGCATAGCAGAGCACAAGATCAGTGTTTTCCTGTTTTTCGTAACCGACAATACGCTCATATTGCTTTGAAAGTCGCGCGGGGAGGCTCTCGTCATCATCATCGAAAAAAGCGATAAATTCACCTTTCGCTTCTTTTAAAATCGTGTTCCTCGCTCCGGCGGCTCCCGTATTCTTTTCATGCACGATGAGCCTTGCATGAGCGATCTTGTAGAGGAATTCTTTGACGATCTGCGCCGTTCCGTCATTCGAGCAATCATCAACGATAAGAATTTCAGTATGTGGCCAGTCCTGCGCCAGCGCGCTTTCAATCGCGCGTTTGATGGTCTCCTCCGCGCAATAGGCCGTAATCCCGATGGTAATAAGCGGCTGGGTCATGAGAAGGTTTTATAGAATTCCTGCGCATGCTTGTTGAATTTTTTATTCGGCCACGCCCATTTCATGCGTCTATAGGAAAGGCGCGGATATTTAACAAAAAGTTTGATCATCTTCCACCCGAAATCCGCTTTTTTTCCGCGCAGATAGGCATATTTCGCATCCAGCCAGCGCGAGCAGAAGAGGGGAGAAACCCCACTGTTACGGATGAAAATGGCGTGCTTAATAATCAGCTTACGATAATAGTCCTCATCCTCGGTAAGGGTTTTGTCTTTCCCCGGCGTCATGGTTTGCCGTACCAGCGGCTCGGCGATCCCCACAAAATGCCCGCCGTTCAGAGCAAATCGCACATTAAAATCCGTATCTTCGCAGCGGCGGAAGCCTTCATCGAACCCGTCTAGAGTCTGGTAAGTGGAACGCCGCGCCATCTGGGAGCAGGACGCCATAGACCCGAACCCGTTCTCAAGTGGAAGCCCGTAAAGGATGCGCTTGGCCATGGATTCCCCGCGCGGGCAAAGCCCTTCTTCATTGGTGCCCGCTGTCGGCTCGTAATGATCCGACCCGTCCGGGTAGCGCTGAACCCGTGCGCAATGGCAGATCACCTCGCGGATACCCGCATGCTGCTCTTCATAGGTGACAATCCGCAGATACTGTTTTTCCAGCCGCTGCGGATCGCTCTGGTCATCATCGTCAAAGAAGGCCAGGAAAACCCCCTGAGCATGACGGATAATGGAATTCCGCGCGGCGGCAACCCCTTGGTTTTCGGCGTGATGGATAACGCGGAGAACGTCATGTTTTTCTGCCAGAGCATCAAGAATGCTCCCCGTTCTGTCGGTAGAGGCGTCATTCACGACAAGTATTTCCTTGGGCAACCAGTTCTGGGCCAGCGCGGACTCAACGGCACGCTCGATCGTCTCTTCAGCGTTATAGGCCGTCAATCCAACGGTGATCAGGGGCAGGATCGCAGTATTCTGGTCCATTTTTTACGATTCAGCCTTCAGGTAATGGGTCCGGATCACCCAGTCTACCGTCAGCGTCATGATAACGCGATAGGCAAAAGCGGAAGCAACCGCGCCTGCAACCCCGTAGAGCGGGATCAGAAGGGCTGACATCAAAACCCTGAGAAGAGAGGTGACCACCGTGATCTTTGCAAAATTATCCGTATCCAGCTTGGACCGGATATAGCGGAAACGGATATTCGAGGCGTTCCCGATCGCTACCGAAAAACAAAGAACTTGGGAATAAAAAACCGATTCCGAATACGTCTCCCCGAAAATAAAGGTCAGGATAAGGGGTAAAAGCGTCAGGGCAAAAATCGCAACACACAGCCCGATCCCCAGTGCCGTTTTCTTGAGCATGTCATCAAGTTTTTTTGTGTAGGCCTCTTCGCGCGCAAAACGCGGGGCGTAGACGGCAATCGCGTCCTGCACCATGTTCCGCAGAACCTCCGGAATTCGCTCCGCTGCGACAAAAACGGCAGTTGCTGTCGGAGACAGGAAGGCAAACAGAAACAACTTGTCCGCGTTCACAGCAACCGTATTGAAAGCGGCATAAAACGAGGTTTTGATGCCATAGGCTATGCTCTCCGGCTCATCGCTCTCCTCACGCTTGATGGAACGAAAATCCCGGACCGTAAAGATTGTATTTAAAAGCGCGGGAACACCGAGAAAAACGAGAACAGGCAAAGCGATTTCATGCGGAAACATAAGCGCCACCGTAACCATGGAAGCATGCATCAGGAACTGCCAGAGCGTTTCCTGCTTAAAAAACGCGGTAAAATGCTCCTCGCCAATTTTTACGTTCCGCCACTGGGACAGGCCGTCATAAAAAGGCAAAAGAAGCGCCCCGATTATAAGCCCGGCTGAAAGGCCTGATTGTCCTGCGTTTTTATACCAGAAAGCCATGGCAAGCATAAGAAAACTGCCGAGAAGACACCCCGAAAAAGCCAGGGGAACGGCCTTCCTGTAGGTGCCTCTGTGACCCCGGGCAACCGATTGTATAACAGAATTTTTAAGGCCGCCGAGGCCAAAAATAGTCATCGTGCTCGCAACGCCGATCACGAAACTGTACATCCCGAATTCATCCTGTGTGAGTGCGCGCACTAGAAAGTAGGTGGAAATCAACCCAAAGGACTTCTGAAAGAACCGTTGAAAACCCAGTACCAGAATGCCGCCGAAACTGCGCTTGTTATCTTGCGTCAGTAAACGCCCGGCAGTGCGCTTTACGTTCCGCAGGGCCATTTCATTCCACTTTCCGGCAGAACACCAGAGGCTTGGAGGATTTTCGGCCCGGCACATCCTCAATGATAGGAAAGTTTCTGGCCAGAAGTTCCCGGATCGCCCGTTCATTGCATATCTTGGGATGAATCTCGACAACAAGCATCTCGACCTTCTCCAGAAGCTCCGGCTCTGCGCTCAAAAACACTTCCTCGGCCCCTTCGATATCCACCTTCAGAAGATCGCATCGCTGAAAACGGCTAAGTTCAAAAAGTTTGGACAGCGGAGCGCCAAGCACATTGATCGTTCCCTTTTCGGAAAGCTTATGGCTCATACTGTCGCCTTCAATGGAAAAGGAAAGGTAAGACTCGTCCTTCCATGCGGCGCGGTTCAGGCAATGCCACGTCATACTTTGCTCAATAGCGGGGGCACGATTTCGCTTAAGGATATCGAATGTATACGGATCAGCCTCGACGCTGTAGATCTCGGCGGCAAGGTTGGTCGCCAGACACCACAGGGAAAATGTCCCAATATGCGCGCCGACATCAAGAATGCGTAACGGCACCCTTGTGGCAATATGCCGTTTGAGAAAAGCGTATTCCCTGTCAATCAGGACTTCGCGCAGGGCCGAAAGATCCTGTTTTCTGAAAAACAAAGGAAGTTGATTGTAAACGCCCTCACCAAGCAGGCCCGGCTTTCTTTTGGCCTTGATAAGATAGCGTGCCGCGCGGTATTTGCTTCCCGTGAGCTTGGAAAGCCAGTTGACATTATCTCGGAAACTTTTAATGCGCCGGACAGGGTTCATGTCCTTTGAGTTCCTTTACGAGCTACGAAAATATAATTGACTGTCCACTTTGTCCTAAGGGTGTCAGGATCCTTTCCTGCAGCTCTCATGACGGTGCCTTCTAGGCGATGGATTTGAGTAATGATCCAGAGCAAAAGCCAGGAAATCGCAGGAACCAGTTTTATCTTCCGTATAGGACCGCGATCAAAGGTTTTGAGATACATATGCAGATACATCCCGGCAATATACCAGAACCCGCCAATCCGGTTTATTTCTTTGATCTCAAACCCGTGATCGTTAAGAAGCTTGGTCATCGCATACTCCGTAAAGCGCGTAAAATCATGCGGCTCGGCATGGATCGGGTAGAGAAATGGAAAGGAGATAAGAAACAATCCTCCGGGCTTAAGAACGCGGGCAGTCTCCTTGATGGCATCAACCGGACGGTCCAGATGTTCAATAACCTGCGAAGAAATAACGGCATCGCCGGCCCCGTCCTCTACCGGAACATTATAGGCGCTCCCAACCAGATCAATATGATGGGATTCATAAAAACCGTCTTCGATATCAACCCCGATATGATCCGCAACTTTGCCTGCAAGCGACGAAGCGAACGGCTTGTCGCCGCAGCCGATATCATAAACCTTCATGTCCTCATTCAGATATCTGTCGAAATAGGATTGCAGGACCTTGCGGACATCTTTTCGTAGCGTAATAATTTCAAAAAACGAATATTTCATCACCTCTTACCAACCCGATAGCCGCAATCTCAGGCTGTTATGCAGTTTTCGCACGGGATCCATAACTGCCTTGCCTCCCGGCATTTTATCCATGATAAAACGCGCGGTTCGCCGCAGCCCGATTTCCACCCGGTTTCTCGGAGAGTAGAGATTTTCACAGAACTGAAGGTAGATTTCTGCGGTTTTCTGGGCGTTCAGTCCGGGATAGGTCAAGGCCTGACCTTCCGAGTAAGCGGGAAGAGGGGTCAGACCGTAAGATTGGCATAAGGTATCATTACCGGCCTGAAATGCGCTGAAAAACGCTTTCTGTTCATCCGGATTGGCAAATACCTGATAACCGTCAGAGTCGGGAAAATGATCGTTGATCGCCCGGAAAGTGCGCGCGGAAACAAAAGCCAGGGCAGGATCGGGTTTGGTCGCGTTATAAAGCCGTTTAACCTCAAGAATATCCCGGTTCAGGCGCGTATTGGATTCAAGCTCCTTGATCGATGCCTGTTCAAAGCACGTTTCTGTCAGGAAAGATGCGCAAAAATCCCTGATAATATCCTTTTTAACCGCGTTGAAGTTTTTCAGCCGTAAAGCCTCTTTTCCGAAAGCTTTCTCCCAGAGGGAAAGATGTTCGGCGTAATCATAGATCGGTCGGGAATGCTCAAGAAATTTGGAATAGCTCTCGCTGATACCAAAGACGTTTTTGACAAACTGATTGTAAAGGGAGCCGGCCAACTCATCCTGCGGCCGGAAAGTGCAGGTCACAAGAATATCCTCATATCCGGCACAGGCCTCTTTAACATCTTGAACCAGCCGTTCTTCATGTGTCCAGTAATTGTCGCTGCGCTCGCGTTTTTGCAGATCAAGAAAAAACCCGGTCATCGCATAAAAGGACTCGCCGCTGATCACAACCGTATGACAATTCGCCTCCTCCGCCTTTTTGCGGGTGGCAGTAAGAAAAGCGGCAGTTTCTCCGGCCTTACCAAAAGCAACCCGCGACGCCAGAAAATTAAAGACATAAGCGCTGTCATCATTTTCAGGGTAGAAAAAACCGTGTGTTTTCAGAAGAGACCTGTTGAGGGCAAAAAAGTGCTGCAGGCTTGTGGTTGCCGTCTTGTGGGTCCCGATATGCAAAAGCAGCTTCATCAGCGTCCTATTTAATAAAGCCCCAGAAAGACACGCTTTTTAAAATCGGTCAAGCGACCTTGCCACGCGGGCCTCTGACTATCCCCTTGATCTGCGCATAGAGGGTCGGAAATGTATTACGGAAAAATCCTTTCAGAAAATGTAGGCTGTCTGGAACAACCCGGGTTGGAGCGTAATACAGTCGTTCAAATTGTCGAAGCACAGCAAACATCGTATCCGCGGCCGGCACAGCCGCGGGTGCGTCATCATGCTTTTCCGGAAGCATAAAAAACGATCCCGTAGGGGCGCCGTAAGTTTGCGCCAGCAGGCGGTTATCTGCCTTATGCTGCTCCCAAACCCTGTCCTTGAGGTCAGAAGAAATCGAAAACCGCGTCTTGGGAAAATCGCCTTTGGCATTGACCCGGTTCAGGATTTCAATAATGGAACGCTCCTTTACCTTGCTTTTCGGTTTCAGGTTCAGGATCTTCTTGAGTTCGATACACTCCGCGCTCCAGCTTTGGTTCTCAAGCTTGCGCGGGATGCTCCCATCAAGCTTGAGAACGGCATCCAGTCCCGTTCGCGCCAGAAAATCCTGCGCCGTGTCTTCCCCCCTCAAGGCTTCGCGTTCATAAGGAACAACGGAAAATTGAAAGGGCTGCATAACCTCCTGCCAGAGGCTAACGAGCTGCAAATAATCCAGATGCGGGGCCAGAAGCGCAGAGATCTGCTCGTCACTCTCGTAAATTCTTTGTCCGAGCAAACCTTCATAGCGGATAATATGCCCGATCGCGGATTCCAGCCAGAGATCCTGCCGTCGCAGATACAGTACGATATGACAGTTTTTTGCGGGAAGAAGGTCTTTCAGCCGTTCAATTTTTTTCCTGTGAACGGCAAAAAAATCCTGCGGAGGCCCGACCGCCCAGATTTGGGGGGTACCCAGAAAACTCTCTGCACTCAGCAAAAGCGTGTGGCAGGATTTGTCTTCCATCTGCTGCATGAAATTCTGAACGTAGGCCTCGGGCTGCAGATGCGGATAGCGCATGATGCCCGAAAGGGACTCGGCAAACGCATTATGCTCTAGAAGGTCCAGCGGAACCCCGCCCAGCATGATATCGGGATAAAGAATGCCCTCTTTCGAAAGAGTGTCGCGCTCCTCGCTCAACAAAGCCTGTAGGGAACTGGTCCCCGTCTTGCTCTGACCGATATGCAGGATCAGTGTTTCAATCATAAAAAGATTTTACTGGTCAGCACGGGCACTGGCAATAAGGGCAGGGGTTTAACCCTCAAACCCTTCGATCATTTTCATCATTTCGTCTTTAAGGGCCAGCCGCTCTTTTTTCATAGTTTCAAGACGCTCGTCGCTGGCGGCCTCAACCCCTTTTTCAATACGAAGGATTTCCTTGTTTAAGGTATCGAACTGATCGAAAAGCCGGGCAAAATGATTGTTGTTCGTTTTAAGGGCATGAATAGTGTCCTTGTGTTCGGGAAGCTCATGAACGAGATCATGGGATTCGGAAAGCATAGGCAAACCTTTCTTCTGGGCATTAAGGGTTATTTTATGGAAACAATCTTAAAGGGCATCTCGGTTTCATCATGTTCCGTAATGGAAACATACTCGCCCTCGGCGAAAATATGGCGGTCAAACCGGAAAATAGGCTCTTCATCCAGCGTTTGATTGTCGTATTCAATCGCCCAGTGATGGCCTTTATGGTGGACAAGGTGACCCTTCTGATCCCCTTCGTTTTTCCAGAAACGGCGGACAATGCATTTATCCTTCTGGCTTTTCCAGCCTTCGATATCCAGATGTCCGCTGGCGTCAAGAGGAGCGACAATCTCGTATCCGCATTCGGCCGAGCCTTGCGGAAAGTCATGGGTTCTGGCCAGTTCAAGAACGATTTTTTTCAGCAAAGGAAACCTCCTGCAAAATTAGACAGATAAGTAAAAACTAGCCCTAAAAAGGGCTTTCCAGCTTGATTTTGATCAAAACTAGCTCCCAAAAGCGCCTCTGTCCAGCCATTGGAGACAAATCTTTGCTTTTTCTGTCATGTTTGTTATAACAGGCCCGCCTTTGTAAAGGGTGCCGGTCGCAGCCTACCCGGCCTAACAAAACAAGGATTAAAGGAATGAAAACAATCGTTATCTGCTCTGGCGGGCTGGATTCCGTGACCTTGGCCTATAAGGTCGCCACTGAGCGCACCCTGAATGGGCTTGTCTCGTTCGATTACGGCCAGCGCCATAAAAAAGAACTGGGTTTCGCCCGAAAAGCGGCCGATCGCCTGAACGTCCCGCATCACCTCATTGATATCTCCGAAGTTGGAAAAATGCTCAGCGGTTCAGCCTTGACGGACGATGTCGACGTACCCGAAGGCCACTACGCCGAAGAGAATATGAAAATCACGGTGGTCCCCAACCGAAACGCCATCATGCTGGCGATTGCCTACGGTGTGGCCAGCGCGCAGGGAGCGGACAGCGTGGCCGCCGCCGTTCATGGCGGTGATCATTTCATCTACCCCGATTGCCGTCCCGGATTCATCAGGGCGTTTGAAACGATGCAGAACCTCGCGCTGGAGGGATTTTCCAGCATCAGCCTCTACACGCCTTTCCTTGAAAAGACTAAGGCCGATATCGCCGCCGAGGGCGCAAGGCTGGGCGTGGATTTCGCCGACACGTGGTCCTGTTACAAGGGCGGGGCAATTCATTGCGGACGCTGCGGAACCTGCGTGGAGCGCCGGGAGGCGTTCGATATCGCCGGGGTGGACGACCCCACGGACTATGAAGATCCCGATTTCTGGATCGCCACCGTCGAAAAAGCAAAACAGAAAGCGGGGGCATAAAGATGTACCGGATCGTCAAGGAGTATCATTTCTCCGCCGCGCATCAGTTGCACCAGCTTCCCCCCGAACATCCCTGCGCGCGGATGCATGGCCATAATTACGTGGTCGAGGTCGAGTTGTGTTCGGAAACGCTCAATCAGTACGGCTTCGTCCGCGATTACCGCGAACTGGATGCCTTAAAAGAATATATCGACAGTACACTCGATCACCGCGTCCTGAACGACGTGCTGGGTGACGACAACGTCACCGCCGAGCAGATCGCCAGGCATTTCTACGATTGGTGCAAGGCCAAGTGGCCTGAGGTTACGTCCGTACGCGTCAAGGAAACCCCGCGTACGGTGGCGGAATACAGGCCATGAGCACGCAGGACAAACAGGCAGACGGTAAAATCCGCATCAGCGAGATTTTCGGCCCCACGATTCAGGGTGAGGGTGCGCTCATGGGCCAGCCGACAATCTTTGTCCGAACCGGGGGGTGCGATTACCGTTGCGTCTGGTGCGACACGCTATATGCGGTAGACAGCCAGTACCGCGACACATGGCGGCCTATGAGCGCGGATGAAATTTTTCACGAAGTCGAGAAACTTTCCGGCGCCAAGCCGCTAATGGTTTCACTTTCCGGGGGAAATCCGGCCATTCAGCCGCTCGGCGCTCTAATCGATCTGGGAAAATCCAAAAATTACCGCTTTGCACTGGAAACGCAGGGCAGCATAGCGCAGGGCTGGTTTTCAAAATTGGATGTTCTCACACTCAGCCCTAAACCGCCCTCCAGTGAAATGCCCACGGATTGGAACAAACTTGCTGAGTGTATAAAGGCCGCGCACGGAAAACCGGCAACCGTCCTGAAAATTGTAATTTTTGACGAGGATGATTATGGTTATGCCAAGGAAGCGGCGTCCCGGTACCCGGATCTCCCGCTTTACTTGCAACCCGGAAACCGGATTCAGCCTGACGCCGGGGCGGACAGCCGGGAAGCCACCGAGCGGTTGCGCTGGCTGGCCGAAAAGGTGGCTGCGGACCGGTGGTATGAAGCGACAGTTCTGCCCCAGCTGCATGTTTTAATTTGGGGCAACCGGAGAGGCGTTTAAGGAGAGTAAAATGTCAAAAGCGAAACGAGTAAAAGCGGACACGAAAACAAAATCCGGAAAGGAGAAAGCATCGAAGCCGAAATATAAGACTCTCAAACAACTGGGAAAAGAAACGGCATGGCCGAAATCCCCCGACAAGGCCGTTCTTGAACGTGTACGCAATCCGCATAAGGGAACGGAATATGTCGTGCGCTTTGTCGCGCCGGAGTTTACATCGATCTGTCCCATGACCGGCGCGCCTGATTTCGCGCATCTCGTTATCGATTATGTCCCCGGGAACTGGATCGTCGAGAGCAAGTCCCTGAAGCTTTTTCTGGGTTCTTTCCGGGAGCACGGAGCCTTTCACGAAGAATGTACCGTGGCGATCGCCAAGCGTCTGGTGAAGGAAATCAAGCCCGCCTGGTTGCGCATCGGCGGCTACTGGTATCCGCGCGGGGGGATTCCCATCGACGTCTTCTACCAGACCGGCCCCGAACCTAAAAATCTCTTCTTGCCCGATCAGGGCGTCCAGCCATACAGGGGCCGGGGCTAGTGAGATAAAAGGGCTTGGCCGTGTTGCCCCTTTACGTACTCATGTGATAACCGTAAACTTATAAAAAAACAGGAATGCCAAGATGAATGTAAGAGTCCTAAACTCTGTGCTTTTCATAGTTCTTTTTGTACTTTTGATATCGGCTCAGCCTGTCGCGGCGGAAGACCCGTCAACGGCTTCGGCTCAAAACGGGCCAACAGCCAAGCCCGATGAGCAGGCACAAGCGTTGGAGCCCGCAGCGGGCGAAAAACAGATCGCAGAAGACGCGAAAGCAGACCAAGACGTAAAAAACGAAGATCCTTCCAGCCCCGAAGAATTGTTCGCCTTGGCTATGAAATATGAAACCGGCAAGGGTGAAAAAAAGGATCTGAGAGAAGCGGCAAGACTTTACACTCTGTCAGCAGAACAGGGACACATGCAGGCGCAGTATAAAATAGGCCTGATGAACGAGGAGGGTGCTGGCCTTGTAAGGAACTATAAGCAGGCCGTCAAATGGTACGGCATGGCAGCCGAGCAGGGGCACATTCTGGCTCAATCTAACTTGGCTCGCTTGTATTATGATGGTCAGAACGTAGCTCAGGATTACAAACTGGCCTCCTTGCTGGCGCGGTCTGCGGCCAAGCAGGACGATTTGGATTCGCAGATTTTGCTTGCCAAAATGTACCATTACGGCAACGGCATGCCGCAGGATTATAAACGCGCGGCCTTCTGGTACCGCAAGGCCGCCCAAAAGGGGTCGGACTACGCCCAGTATAGTCTGGCGATCATGTATTTATACGGCAGGGGCGTAACTCGTAATCCTCAGGAAGCTTATGCTTGGGCCAACCTGTCTGCTGCGCAGGGATATTATGAAGCGGATGATTTGCGTGAAGAGATTGCCCGTTCCCTAACGCAACAGGAACTCGCCAAAGCCCAAAATATATCCAAGATGTATTATAAAAAATACGTCGAGCCGTTTTAATCGCCGTCCATCGGGGGCATGGCTTGAAGATCAAAATTCTGGTTTTTTTTGTTACGGTTTTCATACTTATTCCGGTATCCGTCTGCGGATACTTCGCTCTGACAGCCGCCGATATGGAAAGTCTGCCCCCCCTGAGGGACGGCGATCTTGTTTTTGAAACCACCAGCACCAATCAGACGTGGGCGATCTGGCTGGCAACAGGCAGCTTTTATACGCATATGGGCATAATCAGGATGGGAGCGAACAATACGCCCTATGTAATAGAAGCCGCGGGGCCGGTTCGTGAAACCCCTCTGCGGGATTGGATGGCCCGCGGCAGAATGTGGCGCCTGACCATCATGCGGGTGCGGGGATTAAAACCCGAATATGCCCGCCGGGTGCTGAAGGCGGCAATGGCTTATTATGGCAAGCCGTATGACCCGTTCTTCCTGTTCGATAAGGATAAAATTTACTGCAGCGAGCTGGTTTATTATGCCTTTAAGGAAGGAATTGGAGTAGACCTCGGCGTTATCCAAACGTTCGAACAGCTTCAGATGGATAATACCGCCGTTCAAATTTTGATTTACTCACGCTGGAAACGCTACCCCCCATGCCTTGAAAAGGGAATTGACCTGCTCGATGAATGCCTGCAGTTCATGTACAGCCAGCAGGTCATCACCCCCATCAGCATAGCCCAGGACCCCAGGCTGGAAACCGTATATTCGAATTATTAAAACTATGCCAGCTCGGAAATTTTTATAAAAAGGCCAAATCATCTGCTGATTATCAGTCGGCGGCAGGATATAATAAAGCCGCTTGGGTAACAAACATGAGATCAGGAATGCTCGAACAGATTGCACAGATAGTCGCGCTAACCAACTGGGGCAACTCGGCCCTGCGCCGCAAGCTGGATTTAAAAAAGGAAAATTTCTATCCCGGCAATTCGGTTTTCAAAACGACGAAAGACATTCGGTTCATTGATAAGGCTGCAAAAGCCGGCAAAGACTCGCTCGACTACGCCTCGGACCCCCTCGCATGGATTAAAAAGCTTCAGGACACGCAAGTTCAGCTTCTGCGTCTCCATTATAAGCCTTCTGAAAAACCTGAGATGTCAGACCGCATCGCATCGGGACTGGGGCAAGGGGGGCGCTGGTTTATCGAGGCCATGAAGGTCGTGGCCTCTGATTATTGGGAAGCGAAATGGGAAAAAGTTGAAAGCAAGGACTCGAAAATCTGGAAGGTGGCCTATGAGCGCGTCTCCGCAAACGAATCCAACCGCCCCATTGAGTTCCGCTCGTCTCTTGAAGAAATTAACTCTCGCCTTGAAAAGCAACTGGGAAGCGCAGCCGGCTTTGCCCGCACGCATCAGCAGGAAAAATTCGCAAAACTCTTTGAAGACGGCAAGAAAGTCATAGCGGACTCCAAAAACCCGCTCGAAGACATTCCTCACCCGGATATCATGTACCCGGCACATTTCAGCCTGAAGGCGCAGCGGACCTTGGGCGCGGTTCAGGCGGCATGGGTTTTCGGCGGCAAGGGGTCATGGAACGACATCCGCCTTTCTGACGGCAAAGACCATGACGACTATGAAAAACTGTCGGACGAACTCTATACGCGCTTTTGCAAGGCAATCGTCTATGCCGTGAATTCCGGGTTTTTAAAGGAATAATTCCTCCCCTGCTAAACGACCCCTGACACTTTTAAAATGACGGTAATCACGAAAACGACCGCAAAGACAATCAGGAACAAAAAAACCGTTGCTTTGAGAATATTCCTGAAACCCTTCCATCCGGATTCGAAACCCTGAACATAGGCAATCATTTTGGACAGAAGAACCAGAGACCAGACCGCGAAGACAAGACTGGCGATAATATTGCTGACCTCAAGAGTAAGTGCTTCAGGAGGCAGGGAATCTAAATCCAGTTTTGCAAATTTTTTGGTAAATAGGGTAACCCCGTGCATAGAAATTCTGGGAATAAACAAAAACCCCGGAACGATTAGCGGCACATACGACCAGACCATAGCAGTATTCAGATCTTGGATACTCGCCTTTCCTTCGCCTGCTTTTCCGGCCCATCGGAGAAAATAGGCGCTAAGGTAGGTTCCCGCCAGCATGGCCAGAGGCCCAAGAATAAGGCAAATGACAAAAATCATGTTGAGGTCGGAAACACGGTCTCCCAATTGTTTTTCTTGGGCTAACGTAAGAGCGTATACAAACCCGAAAAGTACAATAATGGGATAAAACCCGTACATCGGCTTTGTATTCGCCAGATATTGAATCGTCGCCCGGGGCCGAAACCAGACAGAAAACCAAGGATTAAGCGGGGCGCCGGCGGGGCCGTATTGATCGTTCGTGGTTGGGTAGCGCACAGAGAATATCCTTATATTTCAATAAGTTTTATATTCCACCACCAACAGGATAATCCATCGCCGGGAACTTTCAAAATCTTAATTTGTTTACTCTTTTCTCGGGCTTTCATCAAAGAAATCAAAGACTTCATGTTTCCTTTTGCATTTCTGCGACGAAAGAATAAGATCAGGTCACTTCACCAAAAGGAGTAAAAGAACCATGGCGAAAGGGAAAACCGTGTCACAGGAAGAAGAGTCTGATGTCAAGGCCCGCAAGCTTCAGGCGCTCGTCACGGCAATGGAAAATCGTATCATTGGCCAGAAAGATCTGATCCGCAGTATGATGCTTTGTCTTCTCTGTGATGGTCACATGCTGATAGAGGGGATGCCGGGCCTGGCCAAGACAACGGCGGCAAAAACGCTCGCTGAATCTATCGAGGGAGAATTTCAGCGCATCCAGTTCACCCCGGATCTTCTGCCCTCCGACCTGATCGGAACGGATATCTACCTTCATGAAACGTCGACCTTTGAGTTCCGCAAGGGTCCGCTGTTTCATCACATCATTCTCGCGGACGAAATCAACCGCGCTCCCGCGAAAGTCCAGTCCGCTCTCCTCGAAGCGATGGAAGAAAAGCAGGTTTCCGTGGGCCTGCATACCTATCCGCTCCCGCCGCTTTATATGGTGCTGGCGACCCAGAACCCCATTGAGCAGGAAGGGACGTATAACCTGCCCGAAGCGCAGCTCGACCGCTTCCTCATGCACGCGGTTGTGAGTTATCCCGACCACGAAGAAGAAATGAAAATCCTTGAACTCGATGAAAAACTTGCATCTCATCCGGAGAAAAAAAATGACCATGTGTCCGCGGTCGTGACACAGGAAGAAATTTTCGCGGCGAGAAGGAATATCCTTGAAGTTTACATGGACCCGAAGATCAAGCATTACGCGGTCTCTCTGGTCAGCGCGACCCGTAAACCCGGCGCCTATAGCGAGCAACTCTATGACTGGATTCTCCATGGTGCTTCCCCGCGGGCCACGTTGGGATTGGTTCATACGGCACGGGCGCTGGCATGGCTGGAGGGGGATGGTTATGTTTCTCCCCATCACATTCAACAGGTCGCGCCGAATATTCTCCGCCACAGGATTATCCCGACCTTCGAGGCAGAAGCCGGAGGGGTAACCCGCGACAGGATCATCGCACATTTGCTTGAAGTGGTGGCGGTACCGTAGAAACGCGCAAGAGGCCGTTATGCTGTATCCGGATTTCAAGGAACTCATGGAAATAGGCGCCCGTTCGGCGGGAGTGAGCCTGACCGCCCGCCGCAAGGCAGTATCCGTGATTACGGGAGACTATAAGTCGCCGTTCCGGGGCCGCGGACTGGAATTCGAGGAAGTCCGGGCCTACGTCCTCGGCGATGATGTCCGCAACATTGACTGGCGCGTAACCGCACGCACAGGACAGCCTCACCTCAAGCTCTATTCCGAGGATCGCGAACGCAGCGTACTGGTAAGCGTTGATTGCAATGAATCCATGCGCTTTGGCACGCGCGGAACCTTTAAATCGATTCAGGCCGCGCGGGCTGCCGCTCTGATTGGTTGGGCCGCGGTCCATGAAAACAACCGTTTTGGGGCCTCGCTTTACGGAAACGTTCCGGAGGGGCAGCGTTTCTTCGGTCCTCGCCGCTCCCGCCGTTCGCTCTGGCGCATGTTCAGACTGCTCTGCGATACGCAGGATTACAATAAACAGCCCGTGGCGCTTGAAGATCACCTGCAATATCTTGGCAAGGCCGTACCCTCCGGCTCTTTAATTTTTATTATCGGGGACTTTATGGATTTGGGCCTCGATCTTAAAAAGCGGCTGGCTGATCTTCACGCACGTGCCGATGTCGTCCTCATTGCTGTAAACGATCCTGCAGACGGCAGATTGGAAAAAGCGGGAACGATTGTCTTTTCCGGCGGAAATCAGGAGCGCCTGATTATTGACACCGATGACAGGGAGGGATCAAGAGCATATGAACGCTCATGGAAACATAACCGCCACATGCTGGATGAGATGGTCAAATCCTTGGGTCTGGGTTTCGTGCAGTTATATACCAACAGGGACGTACGGACGGATTTGATTTTAGGCTTGAGGCTGATCAGGAAGATAGGAGGACGCGGTGCCGGATCAAAACGCACAGCTTCTGCAGCAGATTAGGGATATCAAGGGCCTTGATCCTTTCCCCTGGTGGCCGATTGCGCCCGGCTGGTGGTATCTTCTGGGCGTGCTTCTTGTCTTGGGGGCGTCGCTATACGCGCTGGAGCGCTTTCTGATCGCTCGGCGGAACAAAAATATCTGGAAACACGAAGCGTTAAAAGTTTTGTCCGCCCTGGAAACAGATACCCGTAAAAGCGCAAAGGAAAAAATTGCATCTTTGGCCATACTCCTGCGGAAGCTGGCCATACGCCGTCACGGAAGAGGGGAATGCGCAGGCCTGGAAGGACGGGACTGGCTCAAATGGCTGACCCTGAACGACCCGGTCGGCTTTGATTGGGAGCGGGATGGAAGGTTTCTGGTCGAAGCTCCCTACGCCCCGGAAGGGCAGCCGGAACATTCCGCCGCTTTGCAACGAATAATGAAAGCAGTGAAAGGATGGATTCGGTAATGTTCACCTTCGCCTGGCCTTCAATGATTCTTCTTTTGGCGCTGCCTCTGCTGGCTCGTTATCTCCTCCCGCGCATTTCCGGACGGATCGGCAAGGCGGTGATCCGTTTTCCTCATATGGAAACGTTGAAAAAAGCCTTTGGAGGTTCGTCCCTGCAGTTGAACCTGACATTGAAAGCGTTCCTTCTCTTGGCCTCTTTATTCTGGATCTGCCTGACTCTGGCTTTGATGCAGCCTCAGATCGTAAACAAAAGAGAGGACGTCCAAACTGAAGGTTACGACATCATGCTCGCCGTTGACCTTTCAGGGTCCATGCAGGCGATGGATTTTTCCAGCGGCTGGACTCCGGTCACACGTCTGGATATTGCCAAATCGGTTGTCGGAAATTTCGTAAAGGAACGAAACGAAGACCGCATCGGTCTGGTTCTTTTTGGGGATTTCGCCTATCAGTATGCGCCGCTGACCATGGATCATGACGCGGTCGTAAAAATGCTGAACGAAACGGTCATTTCTATGGCCGGTGACGGAACGGCGATCGGCGATGCTATCGGCCTGTCTGTGAAAGCGCTGCGCGACCGTCCGGAAAAATCGAGGGTCATTATTCTTCTGACGGACGGCGAGGATACGGCCAGTTCGATCCCGCCGATACAGGCGGCAAAGCTCGCCAAGCAATACGGCATAAAAATCTACACAATCGGCATAGGAAAAAAAGGCCCTGTGATGGTTCCCGGTCCGATGGGAATGATGACCCGGACGGTAAAAAACGAAAACTTGCTGAGGATTATGGCCGAGACGACGGGCGGCAGCAGTTTCGAAGCGGCAGACACGACAACGTTGGTCAAGGTTTATGAGAAAATCAACCAACTCGAAAAAACCAAGGTGGAATCAAGAGAATACGTCATCAGGACGCCCCTGTTCCGTTATCCGCTTGCGGTCGCGCTTCTGTTTTTAGCCTGCATCGCGCTTTTGCCGCTCCTGTTGCAGGGGGATGGAAGGAGGGCCCATGCCTAGCCCTGGCCCGACAATCCTGACTCCCGAAACGACATACAGCGGCTTTCATTTTTCCGAACCCCAATGGCTTTGGGCATTGGCGGTTGTTCCGGTGCTCTGGATTCTTTACAGGATATTTTACTCTTCCGGCCCCACTAAAAACGACAGGCTCCGGGCCTTTGCCGACCCGCATCTGCTTCCGCACCTGATATCCGGAACCGAGGGCGGCCTCAAAGGAAACGGCTTGTGGCGCGCTTTATTACTGTGGTCTGCAATCTGGATTTGCAGCGTTCTGGCAATGGCGGGACCGCGCTGGGACTATACAGAAATTGAGGCCTTCCGTCCTGCGAACTCTCTGGTGATTGTGCTCGATTTATCACGCTCCATGGATGTCGCGGACGTTAAGCCGTCTCGTCTGGCGCGGGCAAGGCAGGAAATCGAGGATATCTCGCGCAGTTCCAGAGGTCTGAATATCGGGCTGGTTGCTTTCGCAAACATCGCTCACATGATTACGCCTCTGACGGATGACAAGGCAACGCTCGAGCGTCTGCTGCCTTCGATAAAAACCGATCTGGTCTATACGCAGGGCAGCCGCCTCTCGCCGGCCCTTCACATGGCGCGAAGGATGCTTGAATCGCAAAAAGGAGAGGAAAAGCACATCCTTCTTCTAAGCGACGGGGGATATGAAGAACCCTACGGTCCGATCTACAGGGCCTTAAGGGAAATCACCGACAAAGGTATGAAGGTTCATGTTTTAGGGTTGGGAACCTCTCAGGGCGGACCGGTTCCGGATGGAATCGGAGGCTATGTGCGGTCCTCAACGGGAACGGTGATCTCCAAAATGGATACCGGTCTCTTAAAGCAGATTGCGTCCGACGGCAACGGAATTTATCGCGAGGCCTCGTATCTGGACGACGATACGAACGACATATTAAGGCAAATTACCATTAAGGCGGATCAAAGCGAGGATACCCGGAAAATATTGCGGTTTTGGGAAGAGCGCTTTTACGTCTTCCTCTTTCCCTGCATTCTTCTTGTTTTACCGTGGTTCCGTCGCGGCGCGGCTTTTCCCGTTGTCTTGTTGCTGCTTCTTTCCTTATCGACCCCTGCTCAGGCGTTTAGCCTTCGCGATTTGTTTTTGACAAAAGAACAGCAGGGCCGTCAGGCCCTTGAACAGAAAAACTACGAAGAAGCGGAAAAGATGTTCAGTGATGACCCTTATCGTCGCGGCGTAGTGGAATACAAGTCCGGAAAGTATGACGAGGCGGAAAAGTCCTTCTCTGAGGTTCAAAGGCCGGAAGTCAGGGAAAACGCCGAGTATAACCGCGGCAACGCCCAAATGATGTCAGGAAAGCTCAAGGACGCGATCAAGACATACGAAAAAGTATTAAAGGATAATCCGGATCACAAGGACGCTCAGCATAACCTCGACATTGCCAAAAAAATGCTCGAAGAACAGAACAAGCAGCAACAGCAGCAAGAAAATCAGAACCAAAAACAAAAACAGGATCAGCAGCAAAAGCAGAATCAAAAGGATCAGCAAAAACAGGACAAAAACCAGCAACAGCAAAAACAGGACGATCAGGGCGGGGATCAGAAAGACCAAAAGCAGCAGCAAAATTCTGAACAGCAAAAAGAAGGGAATCAGAACGAGAATAAATCCGGTGAACAGAAATCATCTCAGGAAGACAGCAATCAGCAATCCGGAGAAAACCGGAAATCGCAAAAGCAGGAACAGCAGAACTCGCAAGATCAAAAAGATCAGTCTGCTCGGGAAAGGAGCGATCATCAGCAGGATCAGAAAAAACAGCAAAGCCAGTCCGGGGAAGAAAACCGCGATCAACAGGAAAAACAAAAGGAAGAACAGCAAAATCAGCAAACGGCGGGCAATGAACAAAATCAGAAAGACCGTAAGGATTTCCCGCCTCAGCCCGAACAGGCCGATCAAAAACAGAATGAAAAGCAAGAGAAAGAAGCTCAGGAAAAGCAGCAAGAGCGGCAACAACAGCAACAACAGCAAAAACAGGATCAGGAAAATCAAAAACAAGCAGAGCAAAAACAAGACAATCTTCCGCCCCCTGAGCAGCCAGGTCAGCCTCTTCCGACGCAGAAAGACGACAATTCTCAGCAGGAACAGCAAAGCGGGCAGGTTGATCGCACGAAACGCCCAAGCTTGCGTGATGAAGCCAATCTTCAGAGAGACCCCGATCAAAAGCCGCGCACACAGCAGGACGTGGATGCGGATCAATGGTTAAGCCATATCGACAGCGATACGGAAACTTTCCTGAAGAACAAGTTTTACATTGAATCCCGTAGATCAGGAGCAACACAAGGAAGACAGACATGGTGAAATATCTGGGACGTCTCTCAATACTGGCCGTTATATTTCTCGTATCGTTCGCCCAGACGGTTTGGGCGGCGTCACTGGAAGCATCAATTAACCGCGACGAGGTTTCCTTGAACGGAATAGTAAGGTTGACACTCACTCTTCACGGGGCGGCATCGGCAGAAAAACCGGATTTCTCGTCTCTTGTAAAAGATTTCAGGATCAACTCGACAAGCCAGTCTTCGAGTACGAGTATCATGAATGGTTCGTATTCCTCTGAAATTTCATGGACGCTTCTCCTGCAGCCGCTCAACGTCGGAGAAGTCACAATTCCGGCTATTTCAGTAAAAACGGATCAGGGAGTACTGGCATCTCAGCCTGTCAAAATGAAAGTTACCAAGGCCTCGGCGCAAAGGCAGGCGCCAAAGGATAAGCAGGGACGTGATGTCTATATAGATGCGAAGGTCAGCGATAAGACGCCCTACCGCAACAGCCCCGTGGTATTCACTGTTCGCCTTGTCGCCTCGGCCCCTGTTTCCGATATAGGGTATGGCGACCTGAAAATCGACGGCGCAGTCGTTGAAAAACAGGGCGATCCTAAAATCTACGATGATGTTCTCAGCGGCAGGAGAGTAAAAATTGTCGAACTCCGCTATGTGATAACGCCTCTGCAGTCCGGACCTCTGAAAATTCCCTCTTACGTCTTTCAGGGTATGCTGAGGGGGCAGGGGGTATCCCCGTCTCCTTTCGGTGATCCGTTCGGCGGCGGAGCGGCGCAGGATCCTTTTGGCGTCTTTCAGGACTTCGGCTTTTTCACCGATATCATGGGCCAGCCTTTCACTTTGAGATCGGACGAAATAGTGCTCAAGGTAAAAAATGACGCTGCTCAGATGGATCCTTGGATTCCCGCAGAGGATTTGCACTTTTCGGATTCAATAGATGGTGCGGATAAGGCCAGGGTCGGCGAACCGATCACCCGCCGTTTGACCTTGGTGGCAAAAGGAAATGTCGGGACGGCTCTTCCGGACCTGAACGGAAAGATCGCATCGGAATCCGATTTCAGGATATATCCTGAAAATCCGCAGACGGGATTTAACATCGCCGATGACGGCAAGGATATATCCGGTTGGCGGGAGGAAACGTATACGTTAATTCCGAAAAAAGGCGGAACCCTGACTCTCCCTGAAATCAGGGTGCCGTGGTGGGATGTCAGGAATAACCAGATCGCGTATGCCACGGTTCCCGCCAAGACTATTAATGTTTCGGGCGGATCGCAAACCCGGCAGGAAGCTTCGGTGGCTCCGGCACAACCGGCATCAGCCCGGCAACCCGCTCAGACGCAATCCCCCCCGCAGCCGGAATCACGGTCAGCATCCGGATCGAACAATGAGAAATCCAACCGCGCCTTTCGTCAGGACATGTACCTGCTCGGTGGTCTGGCCGCAGCAGCGGTTGCCATTCTTCTGGCAATCTTCATCATGATGAAGCCGAAAAACGAACAGAAAGAAAAGCCGAAACAAAAAACGGGCGAACAAGCCGCTGTAACGGTCAGGCCCGTGCCCAAAGCGGCAAACGAGGATTTAATTTCCGCGGCAGATTTGCGTAAAGCATCGAACCTCGACGAGTTGAAAAAAATGATTTCGGCATTTTCTGGCCAAAAGGCCGGGACGCGTTCCTCCGCTTCTTTGAAGGAAATTGCTCAGGAAATCGCTAAAGGTCTGGAACCTTCCCGTCAGGAAGAATCGGAAAAGCTCTTCAACCGTCTGGAGGGAGCGCTTTATGCAGCCCAAGAAACGCCGTTCGCTCCTCTAAAAGAGGATTTTGCCGTTCTCCTGGAAAAATATGTGCCGCCCCGGCAGGAGAAGGGGGCGAAGGTCGAGCGTCTGGGCGCTCTGAATCCCAGCTAGTAAAAAACGAACCGGCCCTGGCACTCCGGGGGAAGGAGCAGGGCCGGCCGCAGGTATAAGAGGGTGGTCCTCTTAATCCTTAATTGTAGTAGACATTGATCCGCCGTGTATCCACACGGTAATGACTGTCCAGAAGGCTGAGAACGGAGCGGATAATAGCGTTGTCATCATGCCGTCCGTAGCCGTTGCCGTACGCATAGGCCAAAATCAGACCCTCGCGTCCGGCTTTCTGTTGAAAAAACTTATGGGTAGGCACACCACGATACGTGCCCTTATTGTCCACCACGATCAAGAGCGGTAAAACTTTACGCGTATTCTTGAGGTAGGAAGGGACATGAATCTGAAAATCATTTCGCCAGTCATGATTTCCGCCCCTGTCATTGTTGTGGTTCCAATCCTTATTATCGTACTTGCGGTTGTTCCAGTCATTCCTGTCGTGATTATCATGGTCGTCCCATCCATAATCGCGGTGATGATCGTCCTTGCGAGTGTCATGATATCCGTAATTACGGTTCTGCGTGCTATTGTTCCAGGGGCCGTTTTTATGGTCGTTGTCATGAGCAAGGGCCGTGCCGGAAGCCGCGCATAACAGCATCAGCGACGCAGCAAGCAATGTTTTTCTATATATCGGCATGGGTAAATATCCTTTCACACTTATCGTTGCCTCACTTATGCAACGTAGGCGCGGGCGATTCCCTTCTATGAAGCGAACGACAATTTCATAGGGGGTTTAAGAATGCTTATTTTGTCATTTCCATGAAGAACGCCCAGATTTCATCCGTGGCGTTAATGGCGGTGGAGGGCGTTGCCCCTCCTTTTCTGCCAGGCCGTCCTCCGGGCCACGAATGAGTGCCGCCCGTGATAATAAAATGCCGGACGTCCTTGCCCTTGGGGCAGTCGTAATCATAGACGGTAACATCTTTTTTATATTGAACTTTGTGGGGCTCGGGTTTGCACCCGTTGATTTTTGCCCAGTATTGGGACTGCCAGAGCGCGGGCTTCATGGGCGTACCATCCCAGGCGCTTTTAAACCGGCTGTTATTCGCACCGCCATCAAGTTTGATCTGGGTATCGTCGGTTCCGTTGATTATAAGGGCGGCTACCGGACCCTTCGCCCGGGGTTCGTCTCCGAACATCGTGCCGACCACAGGAGCAATCGCGGCAATTTTATTCGAGAGATCAATGCCCGCGCGGTGGCTCATCATGGCTCCGTTCGACATGCCGGTGACAAAAACCTTGTGCGGATCGACCGGGTAATCTTTAACCAGCTGGTCGATCAGGGCGCTCAGGAAACCGGAATCGTCGGTATTATTCCGGATGGAGTAACCGCAACAGTGCCAGAAATTCCATGTCTTGAGAACGTTGGCAAAACGGCCGCTTCCGCTGGGGTAAGCAACGATAAAGCCTTCCTTGTCAGCCTTATCGGAAAACTGCGTCATTTTGACGCCGTTCGCGTCGTTACCTCCGCCGCCGTGTAACATAAGAACCAGCGGGACTTTTTTTCGTGAGGCTAAAACGCTCTCCGGGACATGCAGAATATAGACCCTCTTCACCCCGTCATAGGTAAGGGTTTTTTCTTCGGGATCACTCTTTCTCAACCACGCTTCCGCCGGAAACACAGCAATTACCAGCAGGAAAAGGCCTAGAAAAACGGTTAAAGCGGTAAGCTTTGGTAACATGTTAAATCCCATGATTGAGCCTCTATCTTAGATTCTAATAGAAGACGGGGAAAGCAGGCATCATGGGAATTGTAATTTTTTGTAAACTTTACTCCGGGCCGCGCGTTTCCTCGATAAAGACATCCATTTGCTGTCCGGTATAAAGACCCCCGGTATCAGCAGGTAAGGCATACAGAATCTGCAAAACCCGCGTGTCTACGCGCTGCCCGGAAACGGCAAGGTTCTGCTTGGGCTCGACATAAGGTTCAACTCGGACAAAGGTCAGAGGATAGGTTTTATCTGTCACCCCGCGCAGCAATCCTTCCGCCTTTGCGGTTTTTGAAAGCCGTCCGGCATTTTCCTCGTCAATTTCAACCCGGACATGAAGGGTGGACAGATCGCCCATACGGATCAGCGGTTGGGAAAGCACGCCCGCAGGGGCATATTCTCCCGGCCGGATATTGACATCCAGGATCGTTCCGGCAGACGGAGCGCGGATAACCATCCGTTCCTTGGTCGTCCGGGCCTGCTCAAGCTGGGCCTCGGCCTGTTTTACCTGTGATAGAGCAAACTCAGCGGCGAATTTTCCCCTGTTATACTCGTCCTTGGAAACAGATTGTGGATTGCGCACATCCTGAATCAGCTTGAACTTGTCGGCAGCATCGGCCGCAGAGATTTTTGCGGACTCCAGAACGGTTTCATAAGTGGCGATCTGTGCATCGATATCCCGCATATCCAGCGAGAACAGCGGATCGCCTTCATTCACCCTGTCTCCGGCCTTGACAGGAACGGCAGTAACAAGGCCCGGGATTTCAGTCCCGATAGAAATCAGCTCTCCTTTGGGCTCGATCACTCCGATCCCCGCGATGGCGCGCTCGAAAGTTTTCTCCGGCGGAGTGACATCAGGAACTTTTGGAGGAACTTGAGCGCGGCTTAAAACAGTAAAAAGCGCAAAGCTAAGCGTTATAAGGCCGAGGAAAGGAAGTTTCCATCCGCGTGTGGCTCTCCATAATTTGAACATGGTCTACTCCTTATGAACATAATCTTCAGGTTTGTGTTCGCCCGTAATCTGCCCGTCGCTCATCTCCAGAATCCGGTCCGCGAAATGATAAATACGGTTATCGTGCGTAACCACCAGAACGGCTCGTTTTTGGTCGTTGGCCGCCGTTCGGAGAATATCCATAACCGACTGGCCCGTCTTGGCATCCAGTGAAGCGGTGGGCTCGTCGCACACAATCAGCTTCGGCTCATGTACCAGCGCCCGCGCGATAGCCACCCGCTGCTGCTGCCCGCCGGAAAGCTGGCGCGGAAGTTTCTCCAGATGTTCGCCCATGCCGAGCGTTTCAAGTAACGCGGCCCCCTTTTTTCGCGCATCGCTGACCGGGATCCCGCCGGCGATCAGGGGCATGGCGGCGTTCTCCGCAGCCGTAAGGGCAGGTAAAAGGTTAAATTGCTGAAAGATGAAGCCGATATGCTCGCGCCGGAAAATCACCTTCTTCCGGTCGCTCAGCCGGGTTAGATCTTGCCCCATGACATCGACGCTCCCCCCGGTCGGCGTCAGAATGCCCGACATAATCGAAATCAGGGTCGTTTTTCCGCATCCAGAAGGCCCGACCAGCATGGTCAGCTCGCCCATCCGCACCGCGCAGGAAACGTCATGGATCACCCGGATAGACCGGCGGTCGCCGACCGGAAAATCCTTTACGATGTTCTGAAGGGTGACGGCATCGACCATAACGCACTACCCCCTGAACACGATGGCAGGGTCGAGTTTGAAGACCTTGCGCAGACTGAAAAGAATGGAGAAAAGGGTAATGATTGCAACCACGACGGCGGTGCCTGCCATAACCTGCCAGTGCAGGATAAAGCCTTTTGTTGCAGGCAGTTCGCTGGTCGCAAGGAAGAAGAGAGAAGTCAGGCCGATTCCCAGCGCATAACCGATACTGGCCACCAGCGTCGCCTGAATCAGCACAACGCGCAAAAGCTGACCGTTAGTAAAGCCGATGGCCTTCATCGCACCAAATTGTTTCAGGTTCTCGATCACGAAAATATAAAAGGTTTGCGCCGTAATCGCCGCTCCGATGATAATCCCCAGAACGATGGTAATTCCGAAATTGATGGGAATACCTGTTCGCTCAAGAATATAGCGAATGCTCCGCCACGCGAATTCCTCCTGCGTCAGCGCTTGCAGGTGCGTGTACTGCTCAATCCGCTTTTTAAGTTCCTGCAGGTCCTGTCCCGCCTCCGCCTTGACCAGAACAAACGGGAGCTTGTTGCGCGTCGGCGGCGTAATTTCAAGCGCGGTATCATAAGACACGTAAAGGATAGGAAAAGTAAAAAACGTCGGCAGAACATCGCATACCGATGTCAGCATCAGCCGGTGATCATTGAGTTCCAGAGGCCTTGGAACGGTCACAGGCTGTTTGGGCCAGGTAAAGAAATAGCCGTTCTGGTCCATCATCGCATTCTCGGGATAACGGAGAGACTTCTTGTCCCCGATCACCATCTTCGGGCAGATCCCCACCAGTGAAACATCATCAACGCCGATCAGTTGTACTTGTTGCGTCAGCCCGTCCGGCATCCGGATCGTCGACAGCCCCTTGTAAAAAGGAACGGCCCATTTCACGCCGGGGACGCCACGCACATTATAAAGCTCGACATCGCGCATCGGCTCGACTTCCTCGATGTAGCGTACGCGCTGATCCATCACCCAGATATCGGCTTCGGAAACGGCGTAAATCGCGCTGGCGGTCCGCGCCATTAATCCGATAAATATGGAGACCTGCTGAGACATCAAAAGCGTGGCGAACGTGACGCCGAAAACCAGGCCAAGATATTTGGCCGTGTCGCCCATCAGGATTTTCAGCGCGATTTTGTACATCAGAAAACGCTCTTGTATTATTGTACTCTATGGTACACTATATACATAAAGAAGTTATTAAACGCAAGAGTACAGTAATATCGTGCCCTTACAGCGCAAAAGAAAATCAGCAGCCCCTGGCCGTCCGAAGGATGAGGCGAAGCGTGCGGCCATTTTAGGGGCAGCCGGAAAGCTCTTCATGCAAACCGGCATGGCGGGGACTACGATGGATGATATCGCGGCAGAGGCAGGCGTATCAAAACTCACGGTGTACAATCATTTCGGCAATAAGGAAGATCTCTTTGAAACCGTTATCCGGGTAAAATGCGAAGGTCACACCGGAGATCACATTTTTGACTCCCTGACCGGGAAAGCCCCGAAAGACGAATTATTTGGCATCGGTATGGCTTTTATCAGCCTGATCTACAGCGAAGAAGCAATCGCTTTGCACCGGGTTATCATAAGCGAAGGCCCGAAAAACCCGGAGATGGGAAGGCTATTTTACGCTGCGGGTCCGGAATCTTTATTCGGACGGTTCATCAAGTATCTTGAAAAAATCGAAAAAGGCGGCGTCTATAAATTTCCCGACAAGCGGGACGCAGCCGGCCGTTTCTTTTGTCTTTTTAAGGGCGAGTTGCACATGCGCGTTCTTCTGGGCATTCCGCCGAAGCCAACGGGAAGGGAATTGGAAAAGCTGGCCAGAGACAGCGTCGAATTTTTCCTGAACGCTTTCAGGGTTTAGCGGGCGTCATAGAAGTCTCGCTCCTCTGTTCGTCAAACGCCTCCCACCCTCCGCCAAGGGCCGTGAACAGGGCAATCAGCTTGACAATCGAACGCGTTTCGCTGGTCACAAGGTCATCTTCGCTGGCCGTCAGTTCGCGCTCGGCATCCAGAACGGCCAGATAATCCTGTTCTCCGGCGTCAAACAGTTTTTGTGCCAGCTCGACCGACTGACGGCGGCTTTGAACCCCTTCGCTGAGAAGCTTGCGGGTCTCCAGCTCCTGACCGTACTGCGTGAGCGCTGTTTCGACATCGGCTACGGCCTCAAGAACGGCTTTGTGATAAGTCGCAAGGGCTGCTTCGCTCTCGGCTTCCTGCACCTTCACCTCGGCTCGGAGAGCTCCGCCCTTGAAAACAGGCCAGGAAACCAGAGATCCCAAAGACCAGACCCCGCTGCCCGAACTGAACAGGTCTCCAAAGACGCGGGCCTGCCGTCCCGCATCACCGGTCAGGAAAAATTTCGGAAACAGGTCGGAGAGTGCCGAGCCGATATCCGCCACTTCCGCTTCCAATTGCCGCTCGGCCCTTTGTATATCCGGGCGGCGGCGCAGAATATCCGAACGCAAACCCACAGGGACAAGATCCGGCGGCGCGGGCAGGGGCTGGACCTGCTCCATCTCGTCCAGAACCGCTTCCGGCGGCTGACCCAGCAGAACCGAAAGGCTGAATAAAGTGGCATACAGATCGGCACGCAGGTTGGGCAGGCGGGAGCGGGTCAACTGGTATTCGCCCCGCGCGCGGGACAGATCGAACTCACTGGCTTCTCCAGCCTTATACCGGGCTTCGATAAGCTCAAAAGTCTTCTTAAGAAGCTTCGAGTTTTCATCGGTAATGGAAATTCGCTTTTGCAACCCTCTGGCCTCATAGTATAGCCGGGCGACTTCGGAAAGGCTGGCCAGCATGACGGCGCGGTAATCGGCCACAGCGCTTTCTTCCCGGGCTTTTGCGGCTTCAATGCTGCGCCTGTTGCCTCCAAAGAGGTCCAGCTCCCACGACGCATCGAACCCGGCGTCGTAAAAATTGCGAATGGCATTGCTGCCTGTGGATGATGTCGTCACTTTTCGGCTCGATTGGGATCGTTCCGCCTGCGCGTCCGACCCGATCTGAGGCCACAAAGAAGCGCTTGCTTCATTCCGGGAAGCTCGTGCCCGTCGCAGGTTTGCCAACGCGATTTCAACGTCCTTGTTACCCGTTGCGGTCGCATGAATATATTTTTCGAGTAAGGGATCTCCAAAAATAGTCCACCATTCTGTTTTGACCGATTCCTCGTTCACGGCCTCCGTGTGCGGAGAAAACCATGTGCTGGCGAAGTCGATTTTAGGGGCGACGTAATCCGGCCCGACGGCGCACCCCGTCAGCAAAAAGGAAAACATAAAAAAGGAAAAATGACGGCGTTTCATTCCGCAGCCTGCCCGTGTGGATGAATAGGTCGCTTTCCTTGTGCCAGAAGAGTGCTCTCCTTTTCAAGTTTTCGTTCGATGTCATGTGGAGATCCCGTGCCGCGGGCAAGAAGATCATAGGCGACAGGCACAATGTAAAGGGTAAATACGGTGGCTGCCGCCACACCGAAAAATATAACAACCCCGATGGCAAATCGCGTTTCTGCCCCCGCTCCGGACGAAAAGATAAGCGGGAGGGAGCCGGCCAGAGCCGTGATATTGGTCATGAGGATCGGGCGCAGCCTGATCTGGGAGGCTTCAATAAGGGCATCCAGAAAATCTTTCCCCTGATCTCGCAACTGGTTGGCAAATTCCACGATCAGGATGCCGTTCTTGGCCGCCAGGCCGATCAGCATAATCAGGCCGATCTGCGTATAGACGTTCAGAGTGCCGCCAGTAAGGGCCACTCCGGCCAAAGCGCCTGCGATAGCCAGAGGAACAGTCAGGATGATGACGAGCGGATGAATAAAACTTTCAAACTGCGCGGCCAGAACTAGAAAAACGACAAAAAACCCGAGGGCGAAAATAAAGAACAGGGAGCCGCCGCTGGTCTGGTAATCAAGGGATTGCCCCTTGTAATCGATGATGGTGCTTTCCGGCAGATATTGATGAACCAGGTCGCGCAGGAACGATAGGGCTTCTCCAAGCGAATAACCGTCGGCAAGTCCGGCTTCAATCGTAATGGCGCGCACACGGTTATAACGGTTGAGCGTTCCGGAATCGGCATATTCCTGAATGGTCACAAGATTGGCCAGTGGAATGAGCTTTCCTGTGGTATCCGAACGTACATAGATATTCTCCATGTTCGTGGGCGTGCGCTGAGTCTCGCGTTCGCCTTCCAGGATGACATCATATTCTTCCCCGCCTTCGATATAGGTGGTCACGCGCCGGGAGCCCAGCATGGTTTCAAGGGTTCTCCCGATTGTCTGGACGCTGACACCAAGATCGCCGGCACGGTCCTTATTGATCGCGACACGCAGTTGCGGCTTGGTTTCTTTATAATCGCTGTCGATATCGGTAAGGCCGGGGTTGTTTTCATTAATTTTGTCCAGAAGGATATCGCGCCACTGTGCCAGTTGTTCATAAGTCCCTCCGCCCAGAACGAACTGAACAGGCTTGCTGGACCCGCCCCCGAACCCCTGCCTCATGACGGCCGAGGCACGCACTCCCGGCAGGTCGGAAAGTTTTGCGGAAATTTCTTTCATAATCTCGAAACCCGATCTCCGTTGGTTCCAGTCCACCAGGGAAACGATAACGATCCCGTCATTAAAGCTCGATGCATTTCCAAGGGAGCGCGGAGCTCTGAGAAGAATCCGCCGGATCTCTTTCTTGTCGATATAAGGCAGAAGTCGCCGCTCGATTTCCTCGATATATTCTTTTGTGAACTGGTATGAGGCTCCCTCCGGTCCCGTAATCATGATCGTAAAGGTGCCCCGGTCCTCCTTGGGAGTGTATTCGGAAGGCAGTGTTTTGAATAAATAAACTGAGAGCGCAAACAGGGAAGCGAAGATGAAAAGGACAAGCGCTCTTTGATTCAGCGCTGTCCGAAGCGTTCGTGTATACGCCATCCTGAAGGAATCAAAGAGTTCATCCACTTTTCCGCTTAATTGAGAGCGGTCTGATTTCTTGAGAATTTTCGAGGCCAGCATCGGGCAAAGCGTAACGGCCACGAAAGTCGAAAAAGCAATGGCGGCAGACATGGTAACGGCAAATTCCGTAAACAGCCGCCCGATATCGCCCTCGAGAAAAGTAATCGGCAGGAACACGGCCACAAGAACGACGCTGGTTGCAATCACCGCAAAACCGACTTGCCGCGTTCCGTAGAAGGCTGCCGAAAGAGGGGACTCACCCTCTTCGATCCGTCTGTATACATTTTCAAGTACGACGATGGCATCGTCGACGACCAGCCCGATAGCCAGAACAAGGGCAAGCAAAGTCAGAAGATTGATGGAATAACCCAGCGCAAATAAAACAATAAACGTTGCAATCAAGGAAACCGGAACGGTAACCGCAGGAACAAGGGTCGCGCGCAGGCTTCCAAGGAAAAGATAGATAACGCCGATAACCAGAATAACGGCAATAAAAAGGGTCTTGTAAACTTCATGAATGGCATAGCTGATAAAAACCGAAGTGTCATATCCGACAATAATCTTCATTCCCGGCTGCAGGTCCGGTTCGATTTGATTGGCCAGCTTGATAGCGGCCTGAGCCACTGCGATCGTATTGGCTTTGGATTGTTTGATAATGCCGATTCCGATCATCGGGGTGCCGTTGCCGTGAAACATGGTGCGGTTTTCAACGGCTTCCTTCTCGATGCGGGCGATATCGCCCAGCCGAACCAGATAATGATCGGATTGCGCGATCACCAGTTTTCTGAAATCTTCGGGCGTCTGATAGGCGCGCCGGATCCGGGCGGTAAATTGCATCTCCTCGGACTCGATGCTGCCCGCGGGAAGTTCCACGTTTTCCGAACGCAGCGCGTTTTCGACATCGGCAACGGTAAGGCCGCGGGCGGCCATTTTATTCCGGTCGAGCCAGACACGCATGGAATATTCCAGACCGCCCCCAATACGCACGCGTGCAACGCCGGGCAGAACCGAGAATCGGTCCTGAAGGTACCGCTTCGCATAATCGGTCAGTTCCAGCGTATTCATGCGGTCGCTCATCAGGTTCAGCCACAGAATGACATCGTCGCTGGAATCGGCTTTCTGGATTTCCGGCGGATCGGCTTCTTCAGGCAGGTTATCGACGACACCCGACACCCGGTCACGGATATCATTCGCAGCCGCTTCAATATCGCGCCCGATATCGAATTCGACCGAAATACGTGAACGTCCGTCTGAAGAGGAAGACGAAATATATTCTATGCCCTCCACGCCGGAAATGCTGTCTTCCAAAACCTGCGTAATGCGCGTTTCCACGATATTGGCCGATGCGCCGGGGTAGCTGGTGTCAATGGAAACGACCGGCGGATCGATATCCGGATATTCGCGCAGCGGGAGGCGCAAAAAAGCCACGATCCCGAACGCAATCAGAAGCAGGGACATAACCGATGCGAAAACAGGACGTTTAACGGAAAGATCCGAGAGCAGCATGTATCCGGCCTATTCTTCCTTCGATTGTTGCAGCAGGTCCTGTAAAGACTCATCATCCGTTTCAGTCGCGCGCAACGTAACATCGCCGCCGTCTCTGACTTTGCTGGTTCCGTGGCTGACAACCGGCTCACCCTGGTTCAGGCCCGAAAGAACCTCTACATCTCCGGGCTTGCGCGAACCGATAGTAATCTCTCTTTGATGGGCAATAGTTTTGCCGTTTTCGTTGCCGACAACATAAACGAAGTTCTGCTCCCCCCGTTTAATAAGCGCTTCTTCGGGAATCAAAAGCGCTTCACGTTCATTGACCAGAAGAACGATCGTCATCAGAAGTCCGGGTTTGAGAATTCCTTCGGGATTGGGGAGCACTGCCCGCACGCGCACTGTTCGCGTAACGGGATCGATCTGGGTATTCACAGTTTTGATTTGCCCGCGGAACTCCCGGTCTTGATAGGCGTCGATTTTGCCGAGGATCGTGAGGCCGGGCTTAAGAGAGGACAGGTAGAGGGCAGGGACATCGAAATCAACTTTGATCTGGCTCAGATCATCCAGAGTTGTAATCCGGTCTCCCGGCTTGACCAGAGCGCCGATGCTCACTTCGCGCAACCCAAGAAAACCGTCAAAGGGGGCAGTGATTGTCAGTTTGGCCAGACGTGCCTTGATCGCTTGCACGGAGGCCTCGCTTTGTTTAAGCATGGCCAGACGTTCCTGCAGGGTTCCCTTGGACAGAGCGCTTGAATCCTGAAGGTTCTTGGCACGGTTATAGGCCGACTCAGACTCAGTGAGTTGCGCCTCGGCGGCACGCAATTCCGCTTCCTCTTCGTCTTTATCCAGCGTTACAAGCAGGTCGCCTTTATGGACGAATTGTCCATCTTCAAAGTGAAGAGAGGATATTTTTTCAGAGGTATCGGCGGTTACAACAATCGTTTCGTTGGCCTTCGTCGTTCCCAAGGCCTCAACCTGATCGGCAAAAGGGCCAAGGGCAGCCGGGGAAACAATCACAGGAACAGGGCCTTTTGGCCCTTTTCCCTGAGCGGCGGCTTCAGGGCTAAACCATAGCAATGCGAGCGAGGAAACCAAAATTAAAGAGCCTAGCCGCGCCGCGGGGAATGTCATGAAAGAATCCGTCTGTATCTGTTTAATGCCGGCTTGATTATAGGTAAAACGCTGTTTTAAGCCAGAACCTTTGGAAAAATTTTATTGAGAATGGTTCTCAAAAAAGACATTGACTCCCGTAAGAAAGGCCAGTAAAGAAGTTTTAAATGAGAATAACTATCATTATCAATTCTAAATATTAACGAGTGAGTAAGAATGCGGCATCGTACAAAAAAACAGGATTTTCTTTTTGCCGGGGCGGCGTTGTTCTTGGCTTGGCCGACGGAGGTCTTGGCGGAAGAAAAACCAGTCTTTAGCGCTGACGCGGTTATTGAAATGCAGAATGAATATGCGCTTGATTCAGATGATCCCGACCTAGATGGACGCAATAACGTATTCCTGCGGGCCGAAATGGCGCCCAACCTTCGTTTGAATGATAATTTTTTCATCGACGGGGTAATCGTTCTCGAACCCGTGCAGGATTTTGATGCAAATGAAGATAATTTCTTCGAGGAAACCGGAATCTTCATCGAAGAGATCAAGCTCAATTTCAAGCATGGCCCATGGAGGGCGTTCATCGGCAAATTCAACCCGGCTTTCGGGATCGCATGGGATTACGGACGCGGGATATGGGGCGAAGATTTCGCCGAAGATTACGAGATCACAGAGCGTCTGGGGGTTGGGGCCAGCTATAGGTTTGAGACGGAGCAGGCAGGGACTCATACTCTCACAGCCAGCACTTTCTTCGCGGATACAAGCGTCCTCTCCGACTCAATTGGCACAGGCCGCGACCGTACATCAAAGCACGATGGCGGCTCGGCCAATACCGAAGACTTCTCTTCCTTTGCGCTCTCGCTGGAAGGGGAGGATGTCGCGGGGATTGAAAATCTGTACTACAAACTCGGTTACCGTCATCAGGCGCAAGGCAATGCCGATTCAGGCGGAGACGACGAAACTGGCGGGGTTATCACTCTGGGATACTCTGCGCCTGTCAGCGATCGCACGGAGGCAAAGGTATTTCTTGAATACGCCGGAATCGGTAACTTTGATACAATGCTGGAAGATCGCAACTACCTGACCGCCAGTATCGGAGTGACTTTTGATGAGCGCTGGATAGGCACGGTCTCTTATACAAATCGTCAGATTGTTGCGGATGGCGGTGAAGATTATGATGACAACCTTCTTCAGATTTCCGCAGGATATGATTTCGGTCAGGGGACTACCGCCGAACTCGGCTGGCGCCATACGGACGAAGAAGATATCAACACGGATATTATGGGTGTCCTCGTGCGTCATCAGTTTTCATTTTAATGGACCTCCATAGTTGCGGCACCGCAAAAATGCTGCATCGCATCTATTGCGCCGCACAACACGTAATCCTTCCCTGAAGCCGCATTCCACAGATAGAATGCCTGATCTCTATGCGTAACAGGCGGGAAAAAATGACCGATAATAACCCGATAAGTAAGATCCCAAGACACCCTTTGGATCCGAATATCGCGTATGGATATGATCTGGACCGGGCTCTGGTCGCGAATTTGGTCAGAGAGCGCCTCCTGTTGGGTGCAATATTCCGGTCCTATGTCAGTCCTGAAGAAATTGCGGCTCACGCCACGCCGGATGTCTCCGCAGGGTTTCGTCAGGCTTGCGGTCATTTCACGCACTTTTTCCTCTCATCCGAGAAAGGCATGAGCACGACTCTCGATAGCGGCATAGCGGTAATGCGAGGATTAGGTGACCGCAGGGGTTGCAGTATCGATACTATGGGAGAATACAACGGGGGGAGATCGCTGGTGGATTTTTTCCCGAACCATGATGACTGGCTGGTGCAAAAAATTATAGGGCTGGGGCAATACACCTGCAACGGAATGGGTGATTATGGCTATCACATTTTCCACGCTCCCGCAGGTAGAACCGAGCGCGGCTATGCTGCAAAATGGCACACGCACGACGATATTACGTCAAGCCTGACGCTTGGGGGTGCGACCATGGAATGCCTCCCAAGTGACGTAGACATAACCGATGCAAATGTGCACCCCGAACAATATGAAGATCGGATTATCAGGCCCGATATCGGAGATGCGGTTCTCATCGGGCGCATGATCCACCGCTCCTCTCACAGAATTCCCGAAGAAGGGCAATTTGCCGTCATTACGCACGGTCCTTGGTGCGGCAACGACTGATCCAATGATTGAGAAGACGCATGTATGCAGCCAATCGGGCAAAGAAAGCCGGATTGAAGGTATTTACCCCCGCCGATGTGGACAGAGTTCCGGCGGTTATTGACTTTATTCAACCGTCACTGAAGAATCTTGTGAGTATACTGTGTGGGAACATTTTATTCAGGGGGGCTTTCCATGGCTGAAACCCAGACTCTGACAAGAGCAAGAAACATTACTCCAACCGGACGCGAACAGTTTTTTGGAGACGATGAGGTCATCGTCAGCAAGACGGATCTGAAAGGCCGGATGACCTACGTCAACCGCGTTTTTATGAGGATTGCAGGCTATCATGAGGAAGAATTGTTGGGGCAACCGCACAGCTTGATCCGGCACCCGGAAATGCCGCGCTCCGTTTTCAAGTTACTCTGGGACACATTGGAAGCACGTAAGGAGATCTTCGCCTATGTCGTAAATCTCTGCAAGAACGGCGACCATTACTGGGTCTTCGCTCACGTGACCCCTTCTTTTGACGGATCGGGGGCCGTAAACGGCTACCACTCGAACCGCCGCGTCCCTGACCGTAAGGTAATCGACGGCGTGATCCGCCCCCTCTACAAGCAACTCTTGGAAGAGGAAAACAGACACGCGAACCGCAAGGATGGCATGAACAGTGCCTTTTCCATGCTGGTTAATCTCTTGGAACAGAAAGGGGTGGGCTACGATGAGTTTATCTTCTCTCTCAAAGGCTAAAACGTCCGCGCTGGCAGGCGCAGGAGTAGCGCTGATCGGTGGGCTATCCGGTATGCCGGCTGTCGCTTTGGGTGCATCCATCCTCTCGGCGGTTTTGATCGGGGTGGCTGTCCGGTCGATCGGCAGGATTGAGCGCGAAGTCAGCAGGACGAAAGATGTCTGCAAGGCTCTGGCTAAAGGTGATTTCGACACCCGTCTCACGCATATCCACGAGGGTGGTGATTTCGGTGAGTTCCAGTGGACCCTGAATGAAATGACCGACAGTATGGACGCCTTTGTCCGTGAAGCGACCGCAGCCATGGAATATGTTAGCCGCAACCAGTATTTCAGAAGAATTCTGGAGCAGGGAATGCAGGGTTCGCTCCTGAATGGCGCGCGCGTCATCAATCGCGCGACGGAAAGCGTAGCGGTAAAAATGAACGGCTTTGTCAACATCGCCAACGACGTTGATGTCTCGCTCAAGGACGTTGTTGAACAGATCAATACAAGCGTCACGACTCTGGAAAGCACGGCTGACACAATGGGTGGCACGGTAAAACTGACCCGTGAGGGAGCGCAGAGCGCGTCCAATATGTCTGATGAAACATCCCGCAATGTACAGGCGATTTCTGCCGCTGCCGAGGAAATGTCGAGCGCGATTGCCGAAATTACGCAGCAAATGACAAGAACCTCTGAAATCGCACATGGCGCGGTAACGGAATCGGAAGATGCGCGGGCAATAGTCGAGGAATTGGCGACAACAGCAAACCAGATTGGAGAAGTGGTCGTCCTCATTCAGAAAATCGCCGACCAGACCAACCTTCTGGCCTTGAATGCAACGATTGAGGCCTCTAGGGCGGGCGATGCCGGAAAAGGCTTTGCAGTTGTCGCGGCCGAAGTGAAAGACCTCGCAAGCCAGACTTCAGGCGCTACGCAGGAAATCAGTCAGCATGTCACCGATATCCAGAGCGCAACCGAGCGTGCGGTCAAGGCATTCGGAAAAGTAGGGACGATTATCGGTGAAATCAACGAGGCGGCGACTGTTGTCGCCGCGGCGATCGAAGAACAAAGCGCTGCCTCTAAGGAAATCGCTTCTAACGCCGAACGCGCATCAATGGGCACGACAGGCGTGGCAGGAAATGTGAGAGAGATTAACCAGAGCGTTGGACAGGTCGACGAAGCCTCGAAACAGGTCTCCGGCGTTACCGCCCAGCTCTCCGAACACGCTAACCGCCGCGTCAATGCCCTCCTTGGCAAAATGGGCCACTTCATGGAAGAACTTCGCAAGATCGCTTGAGAGTGGCTGCGGAGCGGAAATATTGTAACGGCAAGCTCGGGAATTTCGGGAAAGTAACCTTATTTTCCCGAAGACCGAATGGTTAACGGCATTATCCAAGCCTGAATGATCTTGAAATAGATAAAGAGATAATATCTCTGGAAAGGATAGGTCATGATTACCAAACGCAACAGCGAAGACAGGGGGCCAACCGATCTGGGATGGCTCAAAAGCATGCACAGTTTCTCCTTCGGTCATTATCGTGACCCGAAGCATATGGGTTTCGGGGCCTTGCGGGTGATTAACGAGGACCGCGTTACTCCCGGTTCAGGCTTTGCCACCCACCCCCACGATAATATGGAGATTATCTCCTATGTTCTCAGTGGTGAACTCGCTCATAAAGACAGCATGGGTAACGGTGCGGTCATCCGGCCCGGCGAGATTCAGATCATGAGCGCGGGCACAGGCGTAACCCATAGCGAATTCAATGCCTCGAATGATAACGAGGTACATTTTCTTCAAATCTGGATCATTCCTGGACAGCGCGGCACGCAGCCGGGTTACCAGCAGCGTCCGATTGATCCCGAAACGATCAAAAACCGCTTTGCGCCCGTGATCGGTCCCGAAGAAAGTGAAAGTGGTGCCGCTTTAACGATCAAGCAGGACGCAATCGTCTATCTGGGCCGCTTTGACGCAGGAAAAGAAGCCGCCTTCAAAGCCGATCTCGATCGCAAATACTGGCTTCAGATTGTGCGTGGAGATGCCGAAATTTCAGGATTTTCAGCGCGCCAAGGCGATGGGTTTGCCATATCGAAAGAAGACAGGATTAACCTGAAAACCCTCACTGAGGCAGAATTTCTGCTTTTTGACCTGGCCCCCTGATCGGATCAACTTTGGGATATTAAGTAAATTTCCCTTCCCTTTTTCGTGCGGATTCTCTATTACTTCCGCCCGAAAGAGGGTTTAAACCACGGAAAAATATAATGTCCCGGAATTTACGCAACATCGCGATCATCGCGCACGTCGACCACGGTAAAACCACCCTGATCGACTCCATCATGAAACAAAGCGGCATGTTCCGCGACAACCAGCAGGTTGCTGAGCGCCTGATGGATTCGGGTGACCTCGAAAAAGAGCGCGGGATTACCATTCTTGCAAAGCCCACATCGATTCTCTGGGAGGGCACACGCATCAATATTATCGACACGCCCGGCCACGCTGATTTCGGCGGAGAGGTGGAGCGCGTCCTGCATATGGCCGATGGCGTGATTCTTCTGATTGACGCTGCCGAAGGTCCGATGCCCCAGACCAAGTTTGTTCTCGGTAAAGCGCTTAAACAGGGCCTGCGCCCCATCGTGATCGTCAACAAGGTTGACCGTCCCGACGGTCGCCCCGATGAAGTGCTGAACGAGGTTTTCGATCTGTTTGTCTCGCTTGACGCAAGCGACGAGCAGCTCGACTTCCCGGTTCTTTATGCCTCGGGCCGCGCTGGATGGTGCGCGCGCGAACTCACCGATCCGCGCGAAAATCTTCATCCTCTTCTTGATCTGGTTCTCGAACATGTCCCGGAACCGAAAGTGGAGGAGGGCAAACCCTTTGCCATGTTGGCCACGCTTCTCGATTACGATTCATTTATGGGCCGTTGTCTGACCGGACGTGTTGTGAATGGGTCAGCCAAGGTAAACGACACCGTAAAGGCCCTGAATCTGGACGGTCAGACCGTTGAATCAGGCAGACTTACCAAGCTTTTGATGTTCGAGGGTAACAAGCGCATCCCTGTGACGGAGGTTCACGCGGGCGATATTATCTGTATTGCCGGCCTCACCAAGGCCTCTGTTGCTGATACGATCTGCGCGCCAGCAGTCACGGTTCCGCTGGAATCAACGCCGATCGACCCGCCGACCATGTCGGTAACGATCAGCGTCAACGACTCTCCCTTCGCAGGAAAAGAAGGATCAAAGGTGACATCCAGTATGATCCGCGAGCGTCTGATGGCCGAGGATGAAGTCAACGTCGCAATCACCTTCGCAGAGAGTGAAAACAAGGACTCTTTTGAAATCGGCGGGCGCGGCGAACTGCAGCTTGGCGTTCTGATTGAGACCATGCGCCGCGAAGGTTTTGAGATGACCGTCTCTCGCCCCAAGGTTCTCTACAAGGAGGAAAACGGCCAGCGCCAGGAGCCGATCGAGGAAGTTATTGTTGATGTCGATGAGGAGTTCCAGAGCACCGTGATCGACTCCATGAACCGCCGCAAGGCAGAGATGATTGATATGCGTTCAAGCGGTGCAGGAAAAATGCGCCTGACATTCCTTGCCCCTTCCCGCGGCCTGATCGGTTATCAAAGCCGCTTTCTGACACAAACCCGGGGCACGGGGGTTCTGAACCGGATTTTCCATTCTTACGCACCGTATAAGGGCGATGTTCCGCAACGCCGGAATGGAGCGCTGATTTCAACCGACACAGGAACAGCTGTGGCATACGCGATTTTCAACCTTCAGGACCGCGGCAGCATGTTTATCGGCCACCAGACCCCCGTCTATCAGGGGATGATCGTGGGTGAGCACAGCCGTGACAATGATCTGGAAGTCAACGTTCTGAAGGGTAAAAAACTCACGAACGTCCGCGCTTCCGGCTCCGATGATGCCGTAACGCTGGTTCCCCCGCGCAAGATGTCGCTTGAGGATATGATGGCATACATTAACGAGGACGAGTTGCTGGAAGTAACGCCGAAATCTCTTCGTCTGAGAAAAAAGTTTCTTTGTCCGCACGATCGCAAGCGCGCAAGCAGAGCTGCGGAATAAGTAAGTGATATTTTTTGCTTACACATTCTCCATAAAAACTTAACAATTTTTTCATTGCAACGCAGCAACTGAACGTTCTAAATAAAAAACGAACGAACGGTTTAGAATCATGTCACAAGAAATTATGGATCAGGGAGATTTCGTCTCCCGTTTCGGTCTTGCTAGGCCATGGGCGCATCTTGAAAGCTCTGCTCGCTCGACCTATGCAACAGTTTCTACGGATATTGATTGCGGCGCAATCAGGGTACTTCTCCTTCAATGCACAAACGAAAATAATAGAGTAAAAATTCGCCTGAAGTACATGTATCACGATGGCGTCGAACCTGACCGCGTCGTAAATATGCTCTCTTTGAATGTCCTCAAGCGTCATAATGGTGATGTCGAATTGCTGCACGCACGTATCACGGATCATGACCTAGACATACATGACGATAAAGTCGTCTATGCTTTGGCAAAAACCATCAAAAAATTCTCAGATGCCGTTGTAAACCGGAATGAGTGGCTGAATCCTGTGCAGCTCATTGAAACAAGCGGCTTACCGTACGACACAATCGGTAAAAAGGCGTGGCCGGGTTTATATGTTACCGGAGAAAATAAAGTATCCGAAACAGCAGAATTCGAACATCAAGGGGGGCCGGTATATCCGGTCCTTTTTTTACCTGCAATTCTGGGAGTGGGCCCTGAAAGCAATCGTCATGATAAACGGCAAAGTCGATCCCTTACTTTATATGGTGAAGGAGACGACAAACACGGCTGCGTGGTCAAATATTCTTACCACAGAGGCAAAACATCCAAAAATCTGACTGTGACGGGAAGAGTCGCCATACATGGAGAAAAGGGAAGCGAAGAAGCGGTTCTTTACAATATTACGACCGAACCCGCTTTTCGCCCTAAGCACAAGCACAATAAAAGTCAGGAAAAGGATAACATGGTTCGTATTACGTCCCTTGAATATATGGGACGCCGGATCGACCTTACGGACCAAAAAGCAGTGGTAGCGATCCTGAAGGTTATCCGGAACATCAACCGTATGGTCCGTGCAGGTGATCAGGTTTTGATAGATGATCTGCGGAAAAGCCCTCATGAAAGAACGCTGACTCTCCCAACGGAACTGATGCTTCATACGGGGGTCTATCCTTACCTGAACGAGCCTGTTGCGGTGCCTAAAGAAGGGATCATGAGTTTTGCAGCCATCGGCGGCAATAACATGACGCGTTTCGTCTCCGATGCGGACATCCACATTGGGGCCAACCAATACGTGATTTGTTATGAGTCAAAGGGACCGGCCAAGACAACCCAGACCGATGCTTTGATGATCGATGCCGGCGTTCTCTTTCACGATGTGTTTGATGTCGCGTTTTTCAATGCCGGGCGCTACCTTTATCACAAGCACGACAAGGCGCATCAGCCCGAACAGCCCGTTCATGCGATCCTGTTCACGCACCGCCATAAAGACCATTTGGGACAGCTCGCTTACCTTGTTAAGCGCGGTTACGAACTGCCCCCTCTCGTAATGAACGAAATCACAAAGCTCCAGCTCAAGCGGGATATGAACGAACTGGATATCGAGCCCAGAATACGCGATGAAATTCTTTCGAAATGCTATGCAATTAATCTCTTGCATGACGTCAATCCGCAAAATCCGAACGAGCGAAAAGTCACGGAAATTGCCGGTACGGTCATAGAACAATATACCGAAGTCCTGCCGGGCAAGGATTTGGGACGGTTTGAATATTACCCCCGCCTGAAGATTGGCCCTTTTGACATCCGTATCGGCCCGATGCCGCACTCGGACCCGGGAATGATGTTTGACGTGATTACCCCGGCAGGCTCTCACCGTCATACCGGGGACTATAAGCTGGATGATACGATTAAACTGGCAATGCCGCCGCTTGATATTTGGCTGAAAGGCCATCAACCGGATTCATTGAGCGCGGATTCAACCGGCGCAACGCGTGAAGGCCGCAATCCAAAAGAGGCGGATGTTGCTGCTGCGATTGTACAGGAAGTCAACGAACACAAGCACAACCGATTTATATTTCCCATGCTGGGAACAAATCTTGCTCGTTTGACTACTCTGATTCAGGCTTTGGGGCAAACTGACCGTAAGGTTCTGATCGTTGACGGCAAGGCGGTTGAGGATCTGGTGCGAGATTCCGAAAAGGTTTTCGAATTGCGGGAATGGGCAAAAAGAACCGCAGGCGTAGATATTCTTTTTAGAACGCAAAAAACAAAAGTAGATGAATATCTGAACGATCCGGGTAAGGATCATGAATACGCCTTACTGGTTTCTGGAACGCAGGACGAAGCCTTTTCAAGCTTGAACCGTGCTGTCCGGGACTGGCTGCCTTTTGACCGCTACAGTATTACAGCTAACGACAGGATCTGCTTCCTTCAGGGGGTCATTCCGACCGGATACAATGCATACAGGCGGCTCGCGCTCAAGGATTTCACGGAACTCTTCCATGGGGCTTCTGTTGTGTTACCTGAAATCGTGGAGAAAGAAGCCGAGCTGTTTTTTCATGCCTCGGGCCATAATAACCGGGAGGACATGAAGGATTTTATAGGCATGTCGGGGAATCCGTTCGTTCTTCCCGTCCACGGCGGACCCAAGCAGTTGGAAGCCCACTTGGAATTAGCACGGGAAGCGGGGGCCGAAAGCTTGGTCGTTCCGGGGACGGTCAGCGTTCGGATCCAGAAGGGAAAGAACGTAACGCCATACCGCATTCTTCCCTCTGAATTGATCGGCGTAACCCTGCACACGCCCGGCCGGGACAAGTTTTACCTCAAAGGCCGCTTTTCAACATCTATCCTTCCGGTAAAACCTCTTGTAAGCGGCGATGCGGCCCGCTTAATTGATGTGTTTGAGGATACAGTTCGCCATAATGCGGGCATCACCACAGATTATGATATGGTAAAATTCTTGCCGATCTCTCTTTCCCGGCGGTTCAATGTCGAAACGGTTAACGGTTTTCTACGTCAGGATATGCCCTTTGGGATCGATAAATATAAACAAGGCGTCTTGGAAGATAAGGGCATTTTTGCTATCGGGGCATTTGACACGGAAACCTGTGGCCTTGATGCACGGCGCTATCTGGTGCGCGAATTTGGTCTGCTGATCCAGAACCGCGACCGCGAAACGATTGACTCTGTCCAGCTTTTTCAGTCCATTCCTGATTATCGGATGCCCTCTCCGATCGCAATGCTTGTAACCAATACAGCTCCTGCCGATTTGCCAAAAGGACTTCCCGCGCACCAGTTTGTCCACCAGATGCGCCAAGCGATCAAAAGTATCAAGGATCGCTCCTACGAAGCGGCGGTGGAGGCGCAGGAAGAGGGCGAAGAGAGCTTGCACAAAAATGATATCAAGGCGCTGGCAGTTGCACACAATACGCGCTTTGACAGTCGTTTTATCGCGCTTGAGGAGGCCCGGAACCTTGAAGCCGATACTCGGCCCCACCAGACTCGCGGGATTATCGCCGTTGATACACGTACAATCTCCAGAGCGTTGGCAGCTTTTGCCCCCAGGGATTATCACGTGACCTTTAACCCGGATACGGGCCTTCCCGACCACAGTCTGGAAGGATTGTGTGAGGCCAACAGCATTCTCTACGATACGGGCCAATCGCATGGCGCGCTGTATGACACGCATCCCTGTTTGGCGCTGTTTTGGAAGCAATATGATATTGCCCCCGACATAGTGGGGCAGATGATTATCAATGCCGACAGCTCAACAAATCACCTTTTGAACGATATGATGGGAACCGATACAGGATTTGGCGGTCCTAACCCTGTGTTTTCCTATATCAGCCCGTCGGCGAACAAGCCAAAACCCCAGATGGGCTGTTATATTGGAAGTCTGGATTCTGATCGCTATGCCGTTATCTTCAACCTGAAATACGATCCGAACGAATACATTCACCTTCCCGTCCCCGAAATTGTTGAAATGCTGGCGGACCGCGAGAACGATGTCTTTGAAATCCTTGACTTGCGCCAGCAGCCGATAGTTATGCCCGCACGGTACGGTCTGCGCGTAAAGGCATGCGGAAATTTGCCCAAGGAAACGCTGGATCGCCGGGCCAGCCTTATCAAACGGCATATGAATTACGTCGATCCGGGATCGAACTGGATGACCATTTCCCGCAAGATTGATGAAGCCTGGAAAGGAAATCGCGATAAAATTTTCCATGGAAGGGTTGCAAGAAATTACCCGGATCTGGAGGTTGCTCTTGATAAAGGCGGAGGAAAGGCGGCTATTCCGGAAGATGGCGCAATTAACCTGCTTCGTATCCGGGCGCAGCTTGGGTTCAATCCGGTGTACCAGCATATTATGAAGCATATCCGCCAATATCTTGATGCTATACGCGAAGGGAAGATTGATGACGCCGGCGGTCACTACCTTGAACTGATAAAATACCGAAAGGACCTACAGGAAACCGTCGATACCCTGAATAACGTTCATTACGAAATCAGGCCGGAAGATCTGACGGACGATGACCGTCGCCGCGTTGAATCCATGCGGTCCTTTATGGCTTTTGCCAACTTCCACACCGCGGAAGATGAAATCGAGGATCTTCTGGTCAATGAAAACTTTCGAAATGAATATATTGGCGATGATCCGAAAAAACAGGCCCTGTTCCGGCAGATTGCCAAATGGGTAAAAGGGAAAGCAGGGATGGGAGTCCTTGACAGCGAAAGCAAGCTTCTTCTCCACCCATGGAGGAAATTGACGCACAGGGACTATAAGCTGGCCGAAGAAGAGGATATTGACTCAAAATTGGAGATCGCATGATGAGGCATAGCAGCGATCAGAAACGAATGGTTTATGGGGTTTCGACCAGTGTCTTGTTTGACATGACGGAACCGGACGAAATTTTTCGTACGGCAGGTCCGGAGGCCTATGCAAAATTTATGCGCGAACGCTCTGATGAACCCTTACCCTTGGGTAAAGGTTTTAAGAATCTCAGAAGGTCTTTTGAAGCCGATGACTTTCTCGAAGTCGTTCTATGTTCCCGCAACAGCCCCCTGACTGCTCGCAGGGCAATTTTAACCCTTCTCGATCAGGGCATAACCCCGGGCCGATCATTTTTTACAAGCGGTAAGTCCCCAGTTCCTTTTCTTGATGCCTATGGCATACGGCATTTCCGCACGGCGAATTATGAGGATGCCGTAGCAGCGGCAAAAATGGGAGTTTTCTCGACCTATCATGACTTAAGGGGCAACAGGACGGTCAATAACCCTGAAAAAAGGGGAGCACCGAAAACAAAATCAAATGTTCTCGTATTGCCGGGTGTGCAAAAGGCTCCCGAGGATTCCCTCCGCCTAGTATATAGCGAGACCGTGATCGGGCACCATATCTTCGATCTTGATGGCGTTGTCTTCGGGACTGAATCGGAGGATTTTTTCCGCCGTCATGGACTGAAAGCCTATATGAACTACGAAGGTGCATTAAGAGATAAACCGATGTCCAAAGGGCCGGCTTTTGAAATTCTAAAATATTATAATGACGTTAACGCGCGGTTTGCGGGATCAAAAAAACCTTTTGAATTGTCTTTAGTAACGGCCCGGGGATACGAGGCGACCCTCAGAGCCATGGAAACGCTTCATACATGGGGAATAGATTTTTCGGGTAGTGCGCATTTTCTGGCGGGGCAGGATAAAGGGCCGGTCCTCGCTGTCATGAGTGAGCTTGCGCAGGACACGAGCATAGAATTTTATGATGACCAGACAAGGAATGTAGAAAAAGGGTCGCAGGCGGATATTCTCTCCGGAGAAGTGCCGACCTTACTCGGTGAAGGGGAGAATGATCCCGATGGGCCAAAAGTTGCCTAGGCTTCGGGTGCTGAATCAAACTTGAGGTCCGGGTTGATAGCCTGACCGTCGCTCACGTCGAAAACATCGAGTACCCGGCAATCCTCCTCCCGCTCGCAGGAAAATTCAGGCGAGGAATGAGGCAGCGCTTTCTCGGTTCCCCATGTCAGATCGCACGAGAATAGATAATCCCCGACACTCGGCTGCCACGCGGCTTTAAGGGCTTCCTGCCCGTTGCCGCGAATATACCCTCCTTCTTCGCATGGGGGGTTGCCCCCTTTTGTATCGTAGACGACAATAGAAGGCTGATCGCGGGAAACAAGGATCCGGACCATGCGCCCAAGAAAAAACCTGTCTTCCTGTGAATCGCGCATAGCAAAACGTGAATAATGATCGTAATGAGGGTCGGTCGTTTCAAGCATTTCATAGCGGCTTGATAAAGAACAGGTTCCAAAAACTCTGGAGAGTTGGAGTAAATCCGAAAGCCGCTGCGGTTCAATGACATCTTCGGCGGCAAGACCTTGAACGTTTTCAAAATGTGGAAGCGGTTCGCCATTATCTCCTGCGACAAGCGTGGTTTTAAGATTAATCCCGTTCGTGGCCTGCATGGCCTGATGATCAAAAGCGGCGATTTGCGATTGCTCGCGAAGTTTTCGTATAGCTGCCAGCTTATCCTCAAGGAAGGGTTTAGCCTCATTTCTGACCCAAACGGCTCCCTGTATGCCGTCCAGCCTCATCGCAGCATCGGCTTTTAAGCAGGCTTCAAACAGGGATACAGCTTCAAAAACCGCGATATTGTCCGGGTGATCACTAAGTGTAATCCGGCGGATCGGAAGTTGTAAAAAAGCGGATTGTTCCTCCTGAAACCATGATAATACCTTCGAAATCCACACCATTTTACTTATCCGGGCTCAGTATCGGGCGGGGCTGTACTCTCAATTTCCGAAAGATTGCGTCCGTCCTTAACGTCATAAATATCCAGAACGCGGCAATCGTCCTCGGCTTCGCAGGAAAACTCGGGAGGGGAATGAGGCAGGGCCTTTTCGATGCCCCAGGTCCAGTTGCACTGAAAGATGTAATCGCCAACCGCAGGCTGCCACGCTTCCTTAAGAACATCACGGTGGTGCCTTCTGATATTGCCGCTCCTGATCCCATAGGGAGGCTCCCCTTGCGTATTATAAAGAATGCTTGAAGGCTGGTGGCGGGAAACCAGAATTCGCATCGGTCGGCCAAGAAAAAGCTTTTCTTCTTGTATAGGTTCCGGGTCGCCCGGAACATAATAATCATAGTGCGGGTCTACGGCCTCTTCCATCTGATAGCGGGTGCTGAGCGTGCTGACGTCAAATAACCGGGTCAGCTGAGTCAGTTCTCCCAGGCGCTGCGGGTCAACCACTTCCTCCGCCGCAAGCGGGTTATAGGTATCAAAGCGGGCGGAATAGGAGCCATCCTCTCCTTTAACCATGTCTGTTTGAGTAATAAAACCAGTGCGGCTCCGCATCATCGTGCCGTCTACAACAAGGCTTCCGGTCTTCTCCCTGAGACGTTTAATCAAGGCCATGGGGTCAGGAAGAAACGGCTCCTGTTCGTTTCGGATCCACACTGCGCCCTGCACCCCATGAACCCTGAGCGCTTCATCCGCTTTCAGACAGGCGTCGTAAAGGGACACCGCCTCAAAAGTAGTGATGTTGTCAGGATGATTATCAAGCGTAAGAGCCTGAACCTGAAGACCGGCAAAGGCAGACTCGCCGCTAAGAAATAACGATAAAAGCTTTTGGTGCCATGCCATTATAAAAAAAGACCCCTGTAAACCTATCATCCTACGACGGCTGCAAAAAAAGCGCAATTTTTCGACGAACAGGACGCGCACGCGAAGGGCGGCAGCAATTCACGAAGCGCATAATAACTATGTTGTTTTTGCATGACAAAAGCGATATTTTTCCTTCCCACGGGCATGACAAGAGGTATATAGATAGCGCGAAGGAACCCATAAACATTATGTATAATACGGGCTGGGGTTCAAAATATGGAAATTAACGTCTTCGACCTTCTGCATGACGATCAGGTACTGACCATTTTTACGGTCATCAGCCTTGGCTATCTTCTTGGAAAAATAAGTTTTTTTGGCATCAGGATCGGCAATATCAGCGGTGTCCTGATTATGGGCCTCTTCTTCGGGGCATGGGGCTTCACGGGAAACCCCCAAATCGCGACAATCGGCTTTACCTTGTTTATCTTCTGTGTGGGCTTGCAGGCCGGGCCGAGCTTTTTTGCATCCTTCGCGGCCGATGGATCGCGTTATATGATGCTATCACTGATCGTCGGCTGCGCTGCCGTCGCGATGTCTCTTCTTTTCGCAAACCTCTTCAGTCTGCCTCAGGGTACTGCTGCGGGAATGCTGGCAGGAGCCCTAACCAGCACCCCGACGCTGGTAGGGGCGCAGGATGCTGTCCTGTCTCATGCAAAGGATCTTCCCGAAGGGCAGAGCGCTCAGGAGATCATAAAAAACCTGAGCGTGGCTTATTCGCTTACCTACTTGTTTGGAATTGCTGGTCTTCTGCTCTTTATCAAGTATATCCCCCGGATATTCAAAATAGACCTTGTGGCTGAAGCGCATAAAATTGCACCGACCCGCCACAGCACAAGGTTTATCAATGAACATAATTTGCCCATGGTCAGAACCTATAAGATAGAGCCCAAAAGCAAGTTTGTCGGTAAGACCATTCATCAGATTCAGGAAACAACCCAGCAATATTTTACGGTTCTGGGAATCCGCCGCTCCGGCAAGATTATCGATGTAGATCGAGAAACGACCCTTCTGGAAGAAGGGGACGTTGTCTCCGTTATCGCATCTGTTGCGCAACACAGCATAGCCAAGGACAAGGGAATACCTGAAATTTTTGACAAGGAACTGCTCAATTACCGGATCAGGACCAAGGAGATAACAATTACGGCTGCAGAATATGTAGGAAAGGCCGTACAGGAACTGATGCTTCCGGCACGGCACGGCTGCTACATTCTGGGGATCGTACGCTCGGGGGTAGAACTCCCTGTAGATGCAGGGACAATTCTTCAGAAAGGCGATAAGCTTGAGGTAATTGGCGAGGAAAATCTGATCATCGAAGTCAGCCAGAAACTCGGAAGTATAGAAGCCGACGTAGAAAAAACGGATCTTTTAACGCTTTGTATCGGCGTGGCCTTGGGCCTTCTTCTTGGAACCATGGTGTTGAAATTCGGCGATTTCTCCATAAGTCTCGGCAGCGCCGGAGGATTGCTGATTGTTGGAATACTCATCAGCTTCATTCGCACGATCTATCCTATGTTTGGAACGTTTCCAAGAGCCGCCCGCAACATCATGATGGATTTCGGGATCGTGCTGTTCATGTGTTCGATTGGTCTGAACGGTGGCAGCAAGGTTCTCGAAGCCCTGATAAGCGTAGGCCCATTGCTCATGCTCTGCGGCGCGGCAGTAACGATCGTTCCCGTCGTCGTCGCCTTTTTGGTCGGGCGTTACATCATGAAAATGAACCCGGCCCTCCTGATGGGCGCCATCACGGGAGCGATGACCAGCACGGCGTCCCTGAACATCGTCATGGATATGGCCAAAAGCCAGGTCCCGGCGCTGGGTTACGCGGGAAGCTATACGGTGGCCAACGTCATCCTGACATTTTTCGGTGCGCTTCTGGTCCTGATGTAAAATCAGACGGCTTTGGCATGGCGCCCGGCTTCAGGCTGAAAATAGGGATCGAAACAGGCGGCCACCACCCGCGTAAACGGCTTTCCGCTCTCCGATATTTTAAGGGTATTGCTCTTCACCTCGATCATTCCGTCCCGCTCCAGCAGGGAAAGCCGGTCCCATGGAGCCGCGATCTGGGGGTAATCATCAAGCCGGATGACAAAATCGCACATAAGCCGTTCAATCAGGGACCGCCGTATCTGGTCGTCAGCGCTAAGAACGCAGCCTCTTTTAATGGGAAATCTTTTTTCCACAAGGGCGGAACGGTAAGAAGGAGCATCGGTTGTATTCTGAACGTAAGCACCGTCGAACTGACTGATCGAGGAAAGACCGAAACCGAGGATCGTGCGGGAGGGATCGTCGGTGTATCCTTGAAAATTCCTCCGCATTGTTCCCTGTTCCTGGGCTTTGGCAAGAGTGTCTGATTCCAAGGCATAATGATCGATCCCAATCGCTTTGTAGCCGCTATGAACCAGAATCTTCCTGACCGTTTCCATCATGTCAAACCGCTCGGCGGCTCCGGGCAACCGGAACTTCTCTAAAAGCAACTGGTGCTTTTTCATCCAGGGAACATGGGCATAAGGAAAGACCGCGATCCGTTGCGGGGAAAGGCTCAATGCCTGCTCGACGGTCTGGGTAACGCTTTCAACAGTCTGTTCCGGTAGGCCGACAACCAGGTCAAAATTGATGTCGTGAATACCTTCCGCGCGCAAAGTTTGAACGCAATCTTTGACCTGTTCATACGGCTGAACCCGGTTAATGGCGCACTGGACGGTTTCATCGAAATCCTGAATGCCAAGACTCACCCGGCTGACACCCAGGGCACAATAGGCTCTGATTTTCTCGGGACTGAGAAGGCGGGGATCGCATTCCATATCAATCTGCGTGTTCTCCGTTATGTCGAAATACCGCGAAAAAGTGGAAAGAATCGCAAACAGATCCTCAGAATGGGCATAATTTGGAGACCCGCCGCCAAAATGCACGCGGGCGACAGGAATCATATGTCCGATAGCTTGGCCGTATAACTCGATTTCCTTGAGAAGGGTGCGGATATAATCCGAAACGGGCTTGTACGAGGCCGTAATCTTCGTATGGCATCCGCAGTAATGACACAGGCTGTGACAGAAGGGGATATGCACATAAAGTGACAGCTCTTCATTTGGGTCCAGCCCGGTAAGAAGAGCGCGGTAACGCTCCTGCGAAATATCGTGCGTAAACTGCACGGCCGTCGGAAAGCTTGTGTAACGGGGCACCGGGCGGTCGTACTTGGCGATCAGAGCTTCAACTGAAGAGTTTGTCATGAAAAAAGCATAGAGAAAACTTCTGTAAAACCTTTGATTTTTATCAAAAAAAGCCTTTTTTCCGTACTTTTAAGGTTTGATATGCTAAAACCGCTAGAACCGACGAACAGAACGGGGAAACACTGAAAATCATGGCCGGTATCAATAAAAAATATCTCTATCCCGTTCTGGGGCTTTTGGCCGTGGTTATCCTTATGGGGTCTTTCTGGACAGTAACCAAGCCCAAGGCTTATGAGATCGCAAAGGTTGAAAAGGGTAAGGCGGTGGAGGCGGTTTACGCAACCGCAACGGTCGAGCCGGTGACATGGGCGGCGATCGCTCCGATCATGACGGGACGCATAACGGAAATCAATGTGCAGGAAGGCGATCAGGTCAAGACCGGGGAAGTACTGGCTCGTCTGGATGATTCCGACATTCGTGCGCAGCTGGATGAGAACAGGGCGCTGGAAACCTTTTACAAGGCAGAGGTGGAAAGAGCGGAAAAGCTGATAAAAACCGGCGCGCTTTCCGAGGACAAGTATGACCAGCGTAAAACCAATCTCACGCAGTCCCGCGCCCGGATTGACATGCTGGAACAACAGATCAGGCAGCTTGCTCTAACGGCCCCCATGGATGGCACCGTCCTCTGGCGCGATGTCGAATTGGGAGAGGTAAAGGAGGCTGGAAAGCCTCTCTTCTGGGTAGGCCGGCCGCTGCCCCTGCGCCTGGAGGCTGAAGTGGATGAAGAAGACATCCCAAAAATCAAAAGCGGGCAGACCGTCCTGATAACGGCTGATGCGTTTCCCGGAGAGGTAATGGAGGGGCTTCTTCACTGGGTTAGCCCAAAGGGCGATCCTGTTAATAAAAGCTACCGCGTCTATGTATCCCTTCCCGAAGACACAAAGCTGATGATCGGGATGACCGTGGAAACCAACGCGATCGTTCAGGAAAAAGACGGGGCCTTGCTGGCCCCTGCCGGAGCGGTAACCGGAGACGGGTATGTCTGGCGGGCGGAATCCAGAGGAGGAAAAAGATACTCGGCGCATAAAATCCCCGTTAAAGCCGGAATACACGGGGAAAAGAACATCGAAATTCTGGAAGGCGTCAAAGAAGGGGACGTCCTGATCCTTCCGCCGTTCGATGATTTGCAGGACGGCATAACCGTTCAAGCGCGATCGAAATGACCACCAGCAATCTCCTGTTTGATATCGCGCTGACCCACCTGTACGGGCGGGCACGCCAGACGATTATCTCGATCCTGGGCGTAGCGCTGGGCGTAGGGTTTTTCATCGCGATGGCCGCGATGATGGTAGGGTTTCAGCGCTTCTTTACTCAGAAAATAATTGACGTCTCTCCTCATATTGTCATGGAAGACGAATACCGGGAACGTCCGCGCCAGCCGGTAAGCTGGTTCTTCGGCCATGAAGGCACGGTAATCTCCCTGCAGGGGGTTAAGCCAAAAGAAGAGATCCGCGGCATAAAAAATGCCGAAAAGATCGTAGACGTCTTGCGGCAAACGCCCGGCATGAATATTTCGCCGACCCTCGAAGGGCAGATTTTTTATCGTTACGGCTCGACGGATGTTTCTTCGACTCTTAAGGGAATAGAGCCAAAAAGCGAAAAAAAAATTACAAAAATTGAAGAAGATATCGTTTCAGGAAATCTGGACGATTTGCTGACCCATTCTTACGGGGTGATTTTAGGATCGGGTCTGGCCGATGATCTGAACGCGGAAGTGGGGGATACGCTTACGGGAATATCCGTTGCAGGAATTATCAAGAAAATGAAGGTTGTCGGGATCTTCCATACCGGGATCACCGAACTCGATAAAAGCGTCTCATACAGCCTTCTCAAAGATGTTCAGGTTTTGCAGAACCGATCGAACGTTGTTAACAGCATTCGCTTTTCATTGGCCGACCCCAATAAGGCAGAGGAAATCGCCAAGCAGATAGAAGAAAAATACAAATATAAGACAGTATCGTGGCAGGAAGCGAACGAGGGCATTCTCTCGGTTTTCGTCATTCAGGACACCGTCCGTTATGCCACGACCGGAGCCATTCTTCTTGTCGCTTGTTTCGGAATTTTCAACATCATATCAACCGTCATAAACGAAAAGGCCAGAGATATCGCAATTCTCAAATCCATGGGCTTTACCGAAAGCGACATCCAGAAAATTTTTGTCTTTCAGGGAATTCTCATCGGCGTTGTTGGAATGGTAATCGGCTGGTGGCTGGGCTACATGCTCTCGATTGCCATGGGTTCGATCAGGATCAAGATGGAAGCGATCATCACGACCGAGCATTTGTATATCGTCTATGACATTATGCATTATGTGTATGGAGGGATCGCCTGCATGGTGGCCGCAACCGTGGCGGCATGGCTGCCCGCCCGTAAAGCAGCCCTGATGCGGCCTGTCGATATCATCCGCGGGGCCGCAGGATGAGCGGTTCCGGCAGACCTCTGCTTGAAGTAAAAAACCTGACACGGGTTCTTCCCCTTGAGGTGCCCGTTACGCTTGTAAAAGATGTTTCTCTTTCTATTGACCCCGGACAGTTTATCTCGATCACCGGACCTTCCGGCTCCGGAAAATCATCGCTTCTTTACTTGCTTGGCTTGCTGGATCGCCCGACGGAAGGAGAAATCATCATCGACGGGCTGGAGACGTCAAAACTCTCCGGCCGCAAGCTTTCATCGATCCGTCTGGGCAGGCTTGGCTTCGTCTTCCAGTTTCACTTTCTTCTTGCCGAATTCACTATTCTCGATAACGTCATGATCCCGATGCGCAAACTGGGAAAATGGCCTGAAAACGAACAGGAGGGCCGGGCGGTATCGCTGTTGAAGGACTTGGGGCTGGGTGATCATCTGCATAAAGTGCCCTCGCAGCTTTCAGGCGGCCAGCGTCAGCGTGTGGCAATCGCCCGGGCAGTGTCCAACGAACCGCTCGTGATTTTAGCCGATGAACCGACGGGCAATCTGGATACGAAAAACAGCAAGATTGTTCACGATATTTTCCGCGATCTGGTGGACAAGAAAAAGACCACGGTCGTTATGGTGACGCACGACCTCGATCTTGCTTCAAAAACCGATCGCAGAATTCACTTGGTGGACGGAAAAATTGCTTCTGGCAATTAAACCCTAGCTCAAAACATCGCTGACCGTGCTGATGAGCTGCGCAGCCGTAAAAGGCTTTTCAAGAACGGCATCGGCCCCGTATGCCTGAGCAAGCTTGAGATAGGACGAATGCCCCACAACTCCTCCTGCGGAAACCGCAATAACTTTGATTTGCGGATGATTTTGTTTCAGATCGTCGATCACATCGACCCCTTCCTTGCCGGGCATCAGGAGATCGGTGACAACAAGATCATAAGTATCCTCGCGGATCGCTTCTTCTGCATCCTGTCCGTCCTTGAGAAGCGTTGTCTCATACCCGGCTTTTTTCAGCGCGGTGTCGATCAACATGCGCGAGAGATCTTCATCGTCGATGATAAGGGCTTTTTTTAAGGGCATGCTCTGAGACTGCAACGAAAAGTTAAAAACGTTAATGAGAGTCGCTATCATAATATACTACTTTACAGTAAAGCGAACAGGTTCAAGGCTTTGCACATCCCCGTATGCAGTTCCCACAGCAACCACATTCATCTAAAAAAAACCGCATAGGTGACTTCGTATGAAATCGGTATAAAAAAAATAAAAAGTGAAATGCAGTGAGGAACAAAAAGTATATATGGACTGGGTATATCTTTATCAGGGTGTTTGTTACTAAGGTATGAAAGAAGTGTGTACGGTCCTGCACAAAAGGAGGGTAAAAGGACAAGTATCAAAAAGCATATAAAGAAACTTAAATATCTTCCCGAACCCAAAATCCCCAGAAAAACAGCTAGCCCTATTAGCAAAATTGGAAAAACAATTGCAAAACATTTAAAAGCCGTGCGCCATGCAATGATTGGTATCTTTTTCAATGCCTGTTTTTTAGACTTTAGAGTTTTTAAAAGAAAAAAGAATAAAAATAAAATGATAAAACAGACTAAAACTAGCGTTACGATTT
>JAGRIJ010000017.1 GCA_020443295.1 Alphaproteobacteria bacterium
TATCAAAAAACCGCGCAGCAATATATTGAAACCGCCAGAGAACCACTGCAAAAAGCGGGCCTTCCTTTGGAAAAACTGAAGGAAATGAGCCCGCTGACATTGTCCGATACCGTCGATCTTGTGCAGCGGACCCTCGCGCACGATCCCCCTGTTTATACGCCCGCCGAAGCCCAGATCGCTCAAACCTTCGTCCAGAATATGAATGAGCAACTCGGCATTGAACGCGGCAACATCGACCGCGCGATCAAAAGCGGCATCGAAAGCCTGCCCGCTGAGCCGGCGATCCAACCCGAACCCGGCGCCGGCGCCGAAGTAAAACCCGCCGCCTTAGGAAACAGAAATTAAGAAAATTATCCGCTTTGCCGGCTGCCGGGATAATGAGCCAGTCGGTGAAGAACCTCATCAAGCTGGTCGAGGGATTTGAATTCAATCGTAACGTGCCCGCTGGCACCGTCAGTTGTATTGATCGCCACCCGCATTCCCAGCATATTCGACATATCATTCTCAAGCGCCAGCGTATCCGCATCTTTTTTCTTTGCCGGAGCTCCGCCCGATCCGCCTGAACTTTTCCGGCTGCGTTCCTGCTGGACGCGCCCGCTCGATTCCGCAGCCAGCTTCTCGGCCTGCCGGACGCTCAGCCCTCCGCGGATAATCTCATCGGCCAAGGCTTCAGGATTCTCTGCTGTAATCAGGGTCCGTGCATGCCCCATGGAAAGTTTGCCTTCGCTCACCTGCCCCTGCACACTGTCCGGCAAGGCCAGTAAACGAATCATATTCGCAATGTGCGAACGGCTTTTACCCACCGACTTCGCCAGCTCTTCCTGGGTCTGCCCGTACGTATCGAGCAGTTTTTGATAACCCGCGGCCTCCTCGATCGGATCAAGGTCTTCCCGCTGCAGGTTCTCGATAAGGGCGATCTTGAGCGCTTCGATATCGTCCAGATCAAGAATAATGACAGGAACTTCATGCAGCTGCGCAATCTGCGCGGCGCGCCAGCGGCGCTCCCCGGCGATAATTTCATAGCCCGCAGACCCTTCGCGCACGAGCAGGGGCTGCAAAATACCATGTTCCCGGATGGAAAGAGCAAGCTCCTCCAGTGCCTGCGAATCGAAATGCTTGCGCGGCTGCTGGGGTCCCGGCGAAACCTCATCGATCCCGACAACCCGGCGTTCGCGGCCCGGAGGATCATCAATATCGTCAATAGGCGCGTACGCTTCTTCTTCATCCTCGAAAAGCGCGTTAAGCCCCCTGCCCAGTCCTCGGGCTTTTGGAGCATCGGAATGTTTTGGTTTTGCTGAAGTCATGATGTTCTATGCTACATTTTGTTGTTTTAACAATTCACGCTCGCGGCCAATCACTTCTTTGGCAAGCTGGATATAAGCCTGTGCGCCTGGAGATTTCATATCATAGATAATAGCGGGCAGTCCATAAGAGGGGGCCTCCGACAAACGAACATTCCGGGGAATCTGGGTCAGGTAGACCTTATCGCCGAAAAACTTCCGCACATCGTCGGCAACCTGCCCCGTCAGCTTGTTCCGTCGGTCAACCATCGTCAGGACAATTCCTTGGATATCAAGATCAGGATTCAAGGTCTTCCGCACCCGCCGCACGGTCTTGGTCAGATGACTAAGCCCTTCGAGCGCATAAAATTCGCATTGAAGGGGAACAATCAAGGACTCAACAGCTACAAAAGCGTTCAAAGTCAGCAGATTCAGCGAAGGCGGACAATCCACAATCACATAATCGTACGGCAACGGCTTGCGGATCGCGTTTTTCAAACGGTATTCGCGGTAATGCGCCGTCACAAGCTCGATTTCCGCACCGGCCAGATGTATGGAGGACGGAACGACGGAGAGCTTCCGGACTTTTGTCTTCACGGCAACATCCGTCACTTCGGCATCATCGAACAAAACATCATAAATGCTTCTCTCGATCGAATTGCGCTTGATGCCCAATCCGGTCGTCGCATTACCCTGAGGGTCCAGATCGATCAGCAGGACGCGCTTACCGACTGCACACAAGGCTGTTGAAAGATTGATCGCGGTCGTAGTCTTGCCGACACCGCCTTTTTGATTCGCTACCGCCAGAAGACGGGGGATATAATGATTATTCATGATAAAGGACTTAACGGGGTTTCTGGATGAAATAAAGAAGAAAACGTAGCGGGGAATGTGATAACCCCACACTGCCCGGAATCACAAAAAAGATCAAGAAATACAAACGCCTGTATCATCGTTATTCACAAGCCAGATTACGAAGACATAAAATACTGGCGGGCGGGTGCGTCAAACTGGGAAACGATTCGACCGAGAAAGAAAAACGCGTACGAGCCGCGGCGATTTCCTCATCCGCCTTTTCCCCTTTCAGAAGAATCAGTTGCAGCCTGTTGTTTTTTCGAATCCATACGGAGCACAAGTCAAGGATCTTGGAAAGATCGGCAAACGCGCGCGCCGTAACGACATCGGGGACAAATGAGTCGGTGACTCGCTCGATGCGTTCATTATGAATCGAAACGTCGGTTTCTGTTTCACGTGAAACAGTACGGAGGAACAGGCATTTACGCTCATCCGATTCGATAAGGTTCATATTAAGATCACGGTTCAGGATCGCCAGAACCAGCCCCGGAAACCCCGCACCTGATCCAAGATCGGCACAAACCCGCGCATCCTCCGGAAAATACGTCAGAATTTGCGCGGAATCATAAAAATGCCGGTGCCAAGCCTCATCAAGGGTCGAATCGCTCACGAGATTAATACTCTTCTGCCACTTCAGCAAAAGCGAATGATAGATTGTAAGCCTTTCCATCACCGCCTGCGAAAGATGGAGAGCCTTCTGCAAATCATCGGAAATAAAGGCATCAGGCCGCATGGGGCTCGGAAGTAGGTCTGTTGCGGACAAACCGGAGCAGGGCAATCACTGCCGCCGGGGTAACACCGGGAATGCGGGACGCTTCGCCAAGGGTAGAAGGCCGGACATGCTCCAGTTTTTGCCGGACCTCGTTCGAAAGGCTTCCAACCTTTGAATAATCCAGATCGGCAGGCAATTGCAAAGCCTCGTCTTTCCGGTAAGCCTCGATATCCAGCCGGTGCCGGTCCATATACCCCGCATAAAGCGCGTCGATCTCGATCTGCTCGCGAATCGTCGGTGAAATTTCGCGCATCGTGGGCCACAAGCCCGCCAGATCGTCCCATTTCACATGCGGATAACCCAGCAGGGAAGCCGCCGAACGGCGAATCCCGTCCTGATTGACGTTAATTCCCTGTTTCGATAGCTCATTGGGCGTGGCGCGGAGACTATTAACCAGTGTGCGCCCGGCCTCCAAAGCCTGCGACTTGGCGCCCCAGGCCTTTTGTCGCTCCAGACCGATACAACCGATACCCAGCCCCTTATCCGTCAGCCGCTGATCAGCATTGTCCGCGCGCAGCCAAAGACGGTATTCCGCCCGGCTGGTAAACATCCGGTAAGGCTCCGGCGCCCCCCGGGTTGTCAAATCGTCGATCAAAACCCCGATATAGGCATCCGCACGGTCCAGAACGAAGGTTTCAGCCTCATTCCGGGCCACAAGCCCTGCTCCGGCCTTGGCCTGCAAGGCCGCATTAATCCCGGCCATCAGCCCCTGCGCCCCGGCCTCCTCGTAACCCGTGGTCCCGTTGATCTGTCCGGCAAGGAAAAGCCCCGGCAAACGCTTGGATTCCAGTGTTTTCTTCAAATCCCGCGGATCGACATAATCATATTCGATCGCATAACCCCATTCTAGGACGGAAACACTCTCCAGCCCCAGGATCGAGTGAATCATCGCATCCTGAACCTGAGCGGGCAGGGAGGTTGAAATTCCGTTCGGATAAACGGTGGGATCGTCCAGCCCCTCCGGCTCCAGAAAGATCTGGTGCCGTGGTTTATCGGCAAAACGGTGGATTTTATCCTCGATAGACGGGCAATAACGCGGCCCCGTGCTCCTGATCCGCCCGGAATACATCGCCGAACGGTGGATATTCTCCTGAATAACCTTGTGGGTTTCCGCTGTAGTATAGGTGATGTGGCAGGAAATCTGCGGCACCGTCACTTGATCCGTCAATGTGGAAAACGGCACGGGCGGGTGATCCCCAGGCTGTTCCTCAAGAATGCTCCAGTTGATTGTCCGTCCGTCCAGCCGGGCAGGAGTGCCGGTTTTAAGCCGCCCGAGGGGAAACCCCAGCCGCTCCAATGTCTCCGCCAGCCCGATGGTCGGCTCTTCCCCCACGCGCCCGGCGGGTTTGGTTTCTGCTCCCCGGTGAATCAGGCCGCGAAGAAACGTCCCGGTGGTCAGAACGACCGTCCGGCAGGGTAACTCCCGCCCGTCCAGCGTCCGCAAGCCGCAGACCGCGCCGTTCTCATCAAGGATCAGATCGTCGGCCGCTCCAGCGACCAAAGTCAGATTTTCAACCCCTCCCAGAATCTCCTGCATGACGGTCCGGTAAAGCTTGCGGTCGGCCTGCGCCCGCGGTCCGCGAACCGCCGGCCCCTTGGAGGCGTTAAGCATCCGAAACTGGATCCCCGCCCGGTCGATCACCCGGCCCATAACCCCGTCCAGCGCATCAATCTCCCGCACGAGATGCCCTTTGCCCAGCCCCCCGATCGCCGGGTTGCAGGACATGACCCCGATCGTCTCGATCTTATGGGTGAGCAGGGCGGTTTTAGCCCCCATCCGCGCAGCCGCAGCCGCAGCCTCGCAACCTGCGTGCCCGCCTCCCACAATAATGACGTCAAAATCCTTATTCATAGGGCCGTTTTATACATTTTTCCCGTGCAAAGCGCCACAAATCCTTTAAAAATAGTGGGGCCAAAGAATACGGAGATCAAGTATGGATGACGAAAGACGGCCCGAAAGCCCGCCTGCTGACACCCCCGAACACCATTTTCAGGAAGACCAGAGACATCTGCGCGACGAATTCACCCGGGCGTTTCCCCGGAACGGCAAAGCTCAGCTGGTCAAATTCACAATGGACCGGCAGCTCCAGCCCAATTATGGAGGCCTCCCTTATACATCGGCCCTCATATCTTACTTCATGCTTCAAGCCCTGCATCCCGAACAGGCAGAGCAAAACTTCGAACGTTTTCTCACCGACTTCAATAGTCTCGCTCAAACCTCGGAGCGAGAAGACCTGGATCAGGTTCCAACCCGCGCCTTTCTGGAAAGTGTGGCAAAACCGCATCTGGATGGCCTGGAACAACCGCAGGCCCTCGAACATTAAAAGTTATTTCCCGATACAGAAATCCCGGAACACGATATCCAGCAGATCCTCGATATCCACCCGCCCGGTAATGCGTCCAAGATCGCGGATCGCCAGCCGCAGATCCTCCGCCAGAAGTTCCGGCATCCGCGCCTCAAGACTTCGGCGTAACGCCGCAACGCAAGCGGTAAGAGCCTCGCGATGACGCTGCCGGGTCAGGGCAGGGGCCTCGTTCCCGCCGATCAACCCAACGATTTTAGCCTCCAAAGCCTTCAAAAACAGATCAAACCCCTCGCCCGTCTTCACGGAAAGCGGGATAAAGCTCTGCGAAAGCGTCGGCCCGCCGCCAAGATCGAACTTATTGACCACGCTCAGGCTGTTTTCATCCGCCAAAGCCTGCGTATGCGGGTCCGCAACACTCTGCGATCCGTCATAGACCAGCACCCGCAGATCGGCCTCGCGCCCCCGGGCCAGCGCCCGGCGGATTCCTTCCGCCTCGATCCCGTCCTGTCCTTCGCCCGAAAGCTGCTCCGGCCTTAGCCCCGCCGTATCGCTCAAAATAACCGGATACCCGGCTACATCCAGATGAACCTCGATAATATCCCGCGTGGTCCCGGCCAGCTCCGAAACAATCGCCACATCTCTCTGCGCTAAGGCATTGACCAGACTCGATTTTCCGGCATTCGGAGCGCCGACCACCGCTACCGATATCCCTTCCCTCAGCCTTTCCCCGCGCCGTTGATCGTTCAGATGCGCCTCCAGCGCCGCGATGAGCCCCAGAATCTCCGGCGCAACAGTCTCTACGATCCCGCCCGGCAAATCCTCGTCGGGAAACTCGATCTCGGCCTCGACATGGGCCAGAATCCGGCTTAAATCCTCGCGCCATCCGTCATAAAGCCGCGAAAGCGCTCCCTCCATCTGCGCCAAAGCCTGCGCTTTCTGCATCTGGGTCTCGGCATTGATCAGATCGGCAACGGCTTCCGCCTCCGTAAGATCCATTTTGCCGTTTTCAAAGGCCCGCCGCGTGAATTCCCCCGGCAAAGCCATCCGGTGCCCCTTTTGCCGCCCCAGAACATCCAGCAATTCGCGGACGACCGCCGGACTGCCGTGAAGAGAATACTCGACGACATTCTCACCGGTATAACTCGCCGGTTCTGGAAAAGCGGTGACAAGAGCCCGATCGATCGTTTCACGTGAAACTGGCTCCTGAAGACTCTTTAGCAGCACTTTGCGCGGAACAATATCGGTTTCGCGCGTAAGCGTCTTCAGGCTCTCAAAAGCCAGGGGGCCGGAGACGCGGACAACGGCCACACCGGACCGTCCGCTTCCGCTCGCCAGCGCAAAAATCGTTTCGTTCATTTTTTGTCTTTGGAAGAGGGGCCTTTATTTTCCTTGGCCTCTTGCGCGTCCTTGACGTCCTTGGCCGCCTTTGCGCTCATATTGCGGGCCGCTTCCATCTGCGTCCAGAAGATCTTCTGGAATTCTCCCATACTCTGGATCGTCAGGGGCATCCACGTCTTGACCATCTCCTCGGGGCTCAGCGTGCGGATATTATCCTGCATTTTCTTCTCCAGTTCCTTCATCATCTTTTCCTGAAGGGGGGCGACATTCGGCAGCCCCAGAAAAACCCGGGCCTCTTCCGGTGTGCACTCGATATCAAAATTGAATTTCATAGTCTCCCTTTCTTGCAGCGCTAACAGTAAGCCTTTATATTGACCGCACGTCTGAACCTAACGCAGTTTAACCCGCACGAAAAGAAGATATCGTGACCGACAACCCGGAAAACCCGTTCGAAAACCCGGCCGTACCGGACACACCGGAAACACCCCCGGCCACGGAAAGCCAGCCGGAAACCGCGCCGGGCAAAGTCAAGATTCATAAACTTGAAATCGACCCGGATTATAAGAACAAGGCTCTCGAGCGGGTTCATAAAATCATCGAAGGCAACAAATACGACCTTGAAAAAGTCACGCTGGTCAATTTCGATGGCGAGATTTTGCATTTCCCGGCCGAGACCACCCTGACCGTCACAACAAAAACCAGCAAGAAAAGAATGCCCGGCCGGATGAAAGGCCCCATTCAGGTTGACAATGAACAGGGCCTGAAAATTGCCGTCGCCAAGGAATACGATAAGATGTCGAAAGACCCGGATATGATCCGGAAAATTACCGAAACGGCAACCGCCCGTGAAGACCGGTGTTTTGCCCAGCCGAACCTGGTCCTTCAGCTCCCGTTTTGGAAAAAGGAATTTGTCTGGTTCGAAGGCTGCGGAAGCTGCCGCACGACCGGTAAGACAAAATGCCAGCGTTGCGCGGGAAAGGGAGTCGATCAATGTCCGCGCTGTAACGGGTCTGGCATGTGTGCCTGTACCCAGTGCCGCGGCGCTCAGATGATTCAGGGCCCCCAAGGCCGCAAAGTACAATGCCCCACCTGTCATGGTCGCGGCCGGATGTCCTGCGTATTGTGCAATCAAAGCGGACGCGTTCAATGCCCCATCTGCCGGACTAAGGGATTCACAACCTGCCCGGTCTGTCAGGGCAATGGCTGGACCAGCAATCTGGAAATCATCGAGATCGAGGCAAAAACATCCTTTACCTATCCGAAGGAGGAATTGCCGGAAAAGATCGTCGCCCTGATGGAAGAACTCGGTCCGAAGATAACAGAGCATGCGCAGATCCAGATTGATCTGCCCGAAGACGATCCCGAGAAACTGAAACTCGAAGAGGAAAACAAGACCGAAGAGGAAAAGAAAAGGGAAATGGAGAACCGGGGCGTGTTCACGATCCCGATCAAATACGAAGTCCTCCTGCCTTACGGTCATGTGGAATTCGACATCGGCGGCCAGTCATACTACGCGTTCATGTTCGGACACAAGGGAACCATCACCCACGTCTCCCCCTTTCTGGAGGAAATTATTCAGAACGGTATTCGCAAGCTTGAAGATGCCGTCGACGGGCGCGGCGATGTTGCCGAAAATCTGCGCATGGCTGCTGAATATCGGACGATTAAAGACGTGATCCTGTGCGCCGCGCGCCTGCCGCTCATAAAAGCCATCGAAAAAGTGAAGGAAAGAAATTCTCTGGGTATTCGCGATGAAACCGTCAACGATCTGGTCGTAAAAGCCGACCGCGCCTTGAAAAAAATCACCGACAAACCGCGTCTCCTGGGCCTTCTCGCCAGCTTGGTCTCTATGGCCGCGCTTTTTGGCGTATATTTTATCGGCCCGTTGAGGGGAATGCTGGATACAAGGATGCCCTCCGAAGCCGCTCTGGGCCTGTGTGATTTCGCGCTTCTGGGAATAGGGATCTACCTGACCACTGTCATCATGCAGGGCTTTGCCTCCGGCGCCATCAAGAAAGCGATGACGGGCATCATTCCTCCGGGCAAGGAAGGAAAGATGACCCCCAAACTCGGAACCAAGGGCTTCTGGGCCTTCATCCTGATTGCTGCCGCATTTTTCATCAGCGTGGAAACCAGCCGCCACACCGGGGCGCCTGCGCCGGGATGGTATCAGGCAGTCATCAGCAAAATTATTCCCGGCTCTCAGACAAAAAAGTGACAAAAAAAAATCGGCCGTTCTGAGCCCTTAAGGCTACAGAACGACCAGCGACGTGAGGGACGTCAAACCCAGTCGCGATTGACAGGGCCTCGCTATGTTATCGGCGCCACCGGAAATCCTGGGACAACGATTTCAGGGCAACCTCTTTCCGGCAATCACGATACAGGGCAACCGCGAGAGCAGAACGGTTGCCGTTGACCGCGTCCGGGGAATACCCGACATCTAACAGCGTCTCAGACGTTTCTTTTCCGGCCTTTTCCAGTGGTCCGGGGGCAAGTCGGACTCCGAAAAGCAGGCCAAGCACAGCAATTTGACCAGCCGAGCGCTGGTTTCGATCGAGAGCGGACGTTGGAGAAGTGTGATGGATGGATGTGAGCAGGGGAAGGCATTCATCCGCGTTCGTCGAGGTGGGAACTTGATAAAAGGAATCTCGCGCGTGGTCATTGGGAAACGCGCTGGCAGTTTTTTCCGGCACGGGCACCTTGAAGGGAGCGAAGGACCAGGCGGTACCGGCGGGGAGGGCGAGAGCGATAAGAACTAAAAACGGTCTGACGGCTTTGCGGGATACATGCAAAGATTTGCAGAATTTTGAAAGATCAACCGTACGCAGCGTCATAATTTTACACCTTGAATTTCTCTTGTTAATGCGTTTTTACGCTTCGTTATAAACCCCGGACTCTGGGGCAGAGAAATAAACGACTATTCTTATCATTTCAGCACAGGAAGTGAATTATGACAAACACTTTCGTTTCGGATTTTTTCCGCTTTTTCCTGTTATTTCAATGAAATAACAATTGTATTTGCCTCAAATTTACGGTGTATTTTAAGCATTAAGGGAAAGGGCCAGCTTAAGCCATGAATCTCCTCTTCGTCTGCACCGCCAACAAACTCCGCAGCGCCACCGCCGAAACAATCTTCAATGAAGTTGAAGGAATAGAGGCCATCGGCGCTGGAACCGACAAAACCGCCCCGACCACGGTCAGCAGCGATCTGATCGAATGGGCGGACGTGATTTTCTGTATGGAACAAACCCACAAGGCCAGGGTTAAAAAACTTTTTCAACCTCTCCTGAAAAACAAACGCCTGATCATCCTCGATATACCCGACGACTATGATTATATGCAGGAGGAATTGATAAGGCTCCTGAAAGCCAGCGTTGGCCCATCCTTGAATATGACGTTTGATTAAATCAAACCCCGCCGGTTCTCGACCAACCAGCACCTCTGCTCCTCAGTGTCGGGCACGGGGCATCTGCGAGCTTCAGAAATTAGAGCAAACGCCTCGTCAGGCGTAAACCCCTCGTGCAAAAGAACCGCCGCAGCCGTCAGCCCTGAACGCCCGATCCCCGCACGGCAATGCACTGCGACATGAGCGCCGTCTTGAATCTGCTGAAAAAGCGAAGAAACGAAAGCATGAAATCGAGGAAGAGACTCCGGCAAACCCCGGTCCGCGATGGGAAAGGACAGGAACGTGATACCATGCCGCTCAGCAGCCCTATGCTCATCCTGCAAACCAAGCTCGTAAGCCTCGAATTCTTCCAGTAACGAGACTAGCAGCGTAATCCCACTATCCCTGTAAAATTGGAATTGCTCCTCAAGCCATTCCCCGGCAACAGGCTTCGCCATCACCGAAAGCGACCCAAGGCCAATCGCCTTGATCTTGTAAATTTGAGGTTTCATGTATTTCGATTAAAAGAAAATCTACTGATTCATGCTCGAGAAGAACTCGGAATTGTTCTTCGTGTTCTTCATCTTGCCCAGCAGGAATTCCAGCGCATCGACGGTACCCATTGGATTGAGAATACGGCGCAGCATCCACATTTTTTGGAGCATGTCCTTGTCGACCAGCAGCTCTTCTTTCCGCGTACCGGACTTCTGGATATCGATCGCCGGGAAGACACGCTTGTCCGCCAGCTTGCGGTCCAGCACGATCTCGGAGTTACCCGTACCCTTGAATTCCTCGAAAATCACCTCGTCCATCCGCGACCCGGTATCGATCAGCGCCGTGGCGATAATCGTCAGGGACCCGCCCTGCTCAATATTCCGCGCCGCCCCGAAGAACCGCTTCGGACGTTGCAACGCGTTGGCGTCCACGCCCCCGGTCAGGACTTTCCCCGACGACGGCACAACCGTGTTATACGCCCGCGCCAGACGCGTAATGGAATCCAGCAGGATCACGACGTCGCGCTTGTGCTCGACCAGCCGCTTGGCCTTTTCCATGACCATCTCAGCCACCTGCACGTGACGGGAGGCCGGCTCGTCGAACGTCGAGGAAACGACTTCCCCGCGCACGCTGCGCGCCATATCGGTCACCTCTTCGGGCCGCTCGTCGATCAGAAGAACGATCAGATAGGCGTCGGGATGATTAATCGCCACCGAATGCGCGATATTCTGGAGCATAACGGTTTTACCCGTCCGCGGCGGCGCAACGATCAGCGCGCGCTGCCCGAACCCGAGCGGGGAGGTCAACTCGATCACACGCTGAACGCGCCCGTCTTTGGTCGCATCGTCGAGTTCAAGGTTGATTTTTCGTTCGGGATAAAGGGGGGTGAGGTTATCGAAGTTAATGCGGTGGCGGACTTTTTCGGGCGTTTCGTTGCCGATCGACCCCACCTTCAAGAGAGCGAAATAGCGCTCGGAATCTTTCGGCGCCCGGATCTCGCCCTCGACGATATCCCCGGTGCGAAGCCCAAAACGGCGCACCTGGCTGGGTGAAACATAAATGTCATCCGGTCCGGGCAGGTAGTTTTCTTCCGGGGAACGCAAGAAGCCGAACCCGTCCTGGAGAACCTCAAGAACGCCTACGCCGGAAATCGGAACCCCCTGCATGGCCAGTTGCTTGAGGATCGCGAACATCATGTCTTGCTTGCGCATGGCGCTGCAATTCTCGATATCGAGCTCTTCGGCAAACGCAAGGAGTTCGGCAGGCGAGCGTGTCTTCAATTCCTGTAAATTCATCAGATACTCATAGTCTTCGTTTTTTCAAAAGGAAATCTCACAACTGGTGTGAAAAGATGTCTAAAAACCAGCCAATTACTTGTTAAAAATTATATTTTTCTCACTGTGCTGGCCTGTGCCAAACCCTTTTGGCGAAATCCGTGGACAGCTCTGTTCTGGATTTATTACTAGACAAAACCCTTATATCCACAGCCCCTAGGGGCTGTCAAGAGAATATGTCTAAGCAGAAAGCATTACTTTTATACTCTACAACCAAAATAAAAACAAGGCTCAGTAACAAACTGTAATAAAAGGATTTTTTACTTCCCGAAAGAAGGCTCGACCACAGCAAGAATGATGATAACAATCATCAGGATAGTCGGAACTTCGTTAAGAATCCGGAAAAACTTCGCGCTTTTTTTATTCTCGTCCCGCGCGAAAATTTTCACATGCTTGGCCAGCATCCCGTGCACCCCGGACATGATCAGGACCAGCAGCAGCTTGGTATGCATCCAGCCTGCCGTTTTATAAACGCCCCAGTTGGAATACAGCATCAGAAGGCCGAAGACCCACGCCGAGATCATCGCCGGATTGATAATGATCTTGAGCAACCTGCGCTCCATGATCTTAAACGTCTCCGACAATTCCGATCCGGCCGCCGCATCCGCATGGTAAACGAACAGCCGCGGCAGATACAGCATCCCCGCCATCCACGCCATAACGCTGATGATATGAAAGGCCCGAAGCCACTCGAAATGCGCAGTCAGGAAGTCAGCCATAAATCTTCTCCACTCTTTCTTTCATAAGATCCGAACTGATATCAAAAAAATGAACATTCATCGCAGAAAAATCAACCAGCAGACAAACCGGACTCTGGTCTTTCACAACCGTGCCGGCATTAATAATCACCAGTTCCCGAAAAGCCTCAACCATCGGCACATGCGTATGCCCGTTAATTATAAATGCATACTCACCGGAATCAGCCAGATCATGCAACCCTGTCAGGGAGCGTATATCGTACCACGCCTGTCCGGGCTCCATCCCGCCCATATCGTAATCCCCGATTCCGTGACAAAGAAGAACCTTGCCACTCGGGGTAATAAAATCCTCCGTAACAGGCAAACCTTCAACGAACTTAAGAGTTTCCTGTGAAACATCTTCCGGCCAGGTCAAATCGGGAATATCCCGATCCATATCTTTGCGTGTCGTTACCAGCCAACGGTCATGATTCCCCTTGACGGTGATAACATCATAACCCTGCAAAAGCTCTACGCACCGGGTAAAATCACCGACCCCGTCAGCAACATCACCGACACATAAAAGTGCGTCGGGAGATAAAGCCTTTAAATGAGTGAGAGCCTGTTCCAGAATGATATGATCGCAGTGCACATCGCCGACAACACCTATTCGTGAAACACGCTTCACTGTGCGGCCCAATTCAAACTCCGAACGCAACACCGCCCGAACTGGCTGGGACAAATCGTCTTCCCGCCTTCCCCGCAAACACCCTTGCGCCGGATGTGATCGCGAACCAGCGCCGCCATCCCGCCGATATAAGCTTCGTGCGTTCCAACGGTCTGTGCCCGGTAATACCCCGGCAGCTTAAGCTTTTCAGCCAGATGCTTGTACTCGATATCCAGCTCCACCAGCGTTTCCACATGCTCCTGCGTAAAGGCGTGCGGATAAATCACGACGGCCTTTTTATCAACAGCAGCCTTCTCCAGCGCCTCTTCCACCGACGGCCCGATCCATTTCAGCGGCCCCACCCGGCTCTGGTAACAGCTTTGCCAGTCCACCGAAGAAACCCCCAGATTCTCGCATAACCGGGAAACGATTTTCTCCGCGCTGCGCTCGCATTGCCATTGATACGGGTCGCCGCCATCAATCACTTTCTCCGGCAAACCGTGTGCGGAAAATAATATGCGCGGCAGATCGTGCCCATCCATCTGGGCCTTTCTGTAAACGGAAAGAATTTTATCCGCTGACGCCCGGACGAACCCCTCATTCCCCGGATAACAGCAAATCACGCTGGCGAGTAACGAATATCCGACCGCATCGGCAGCCTTTTTCCAGTTCTCAAACGAAGACCATGTCGTCGTCGTTGAAAACTGAGGATAAAGCGGCAGGAAAACAATATGGTCCGGCCCCCATTCCCGAACATCCTTAACCACCTCCGCCGCCATAGGGTACCAATACCGCATCGAAACAAAAACCTTGAATGTTTCAGCGCTCTCGCCCCCATTCAGAGCCCGTTCCAGTTCCCTCGCCTGAGCCTGAGTGTTATCCAGCAAAGGCGATTTATCCCCCAAAAGGCCGTAACTGTCTGCCGCTTCCTTCTTTGAACGCTGTGCACTGATATAAGCCGCGATAAAATACCGGAACGGAAGAGGGGCCCCGATAATATTTTTATCCATGAAGAAATTCATCAGGAACGGTCTGATCGCCTCTTTGGAATCCGGCCCGCCAAGATTAAACAAGACAACAGCGATCTTCCTCACAGCCGCATCTCCCGCAGGGTATTCACCAGCATCTGGACATTCTCAACGGGCGTATCTTTATGAATCCCGTGGCCGAGGTTAAAAACAAACGGCCCGCCGGAAAAATCATGGACAATTTTCTCAACCGCCAGAATCATGGCATCCCCGCCAGCCATAAGGCAAACCGGATCCAGATTGCCCTGCACAGGAACCGAAGATTGCAATACACGCACCGCCCATTTTGTATCAACCTGTGAATCCATGGAAATGGCATCAACGCCCGTATCCTGAAGATAGGAAATATAGTTCACTCCCGAACCGCGCGGAAAACCGATAATCGGCACATTAGGATAGGCCTCGTGAACCAGATCAACAATCTTGCGCGTCGGCAGGCTGACCCATTTCTTGAAATGCTGGGCATCAACGGCCCCCGCCCAGCTATCGAAAAGCTGGACAACCTCAGCCCCGGATTTAATCTGCTTGACCAGATAAGCCGCCGTCGCCTCAACCAGAATATCCATCAAACGCTCAAGCAGTTCCGGGTTCTGATAGGCCATTTTCTTGATTTCGAGGAAATCCCTGCTGGACCCGCCTTCCACCATGTAGCATGCAACCGTCCATGGCGCCCCGGCAAAACCGATCGTTGTCGTTCCCGTAAACCCCTCACCCTCAAGCCCGGACCGTACTTTTTTCAGCGTTTCATACACAGGGGAAAGCGTCTGGTCAAAAGCTGCAAAATTCAGATCAACGACCCCGCCCACATCCCGGATCGGTTCCAGCTTCGGTCCTTCGCCCTCGATAAATTCCAGCTTCTGCCCCAAAGCCTGGGGAACGACCAGTATATCCGAAAACAAAATTGCCCCGTCCATTCCAAACCGCCGGATAGGCTGCAAGGTCACTTCAGCCGCGAGATCGGGATTATAAACCAGCGAAAGAAAACTTCCTGCCTTTTCCCTGATTTCCCGATACTCCGGTAAATATCGCCCAGCCTGCCTCATCAGCCAGACCGGAATATGATCGGGCGTATGTTTCCTCAAAGCTTCGAGCATGTTTTTCTTGATCCCTTGCATAAAAACTCCGTTCTTCCAGAAAACAGCGATCAGAATATCCCTAAAAATAAAAATAAAAAGAATTTTTAAAAAAGGTTTTTAAGGATAGTAGGGGGTGTGCAAATCGGGGATCAAATTCATGCCGGATTCTATACACAATTAGAGAGAATAAAAAATCCGAGAAATGCTCACGATTCGCTATGATTCCTCCCCGAAAGCAATAAGACGGTCCTGACTCTTTTATACAGCGGGATAATCCTTCTAAACCTCCTGATGATAAATTTGGGGTAACTTGATCCTCAGTTTCATACAAAAAGAATTCTTCGATTCCCACACAGACTTTTGCAGTGATATTAGTATGATATTAATATATTTTAGGTCTGATACAGGGCAGGGAAGATCACTTAAATCTCTAAGATTCGCGAATCAGGATGTTTCAGGAAGCGTTCAAAAAGCTGGATATCAACGAAGTGGCCGAAATTGTTGATCAGGTCAACAAACAGGTTGATGGAAGCCTGTTCGATCCTCTTGAAACCACAATTCTTACAATAGACTTATCTTTTTATCCTGAATACAGGTTCCTCGACATTGCCGATCATGCCACCAGCCCGCCCCTCCAGCGTTACGTTCTTCAAAAGGGCGCAGACTTTATTCTTTTGGACTGGACATATCGCCCCATATACAAAATCAATGAAAAAGCGCCAATCGCGCTGAATGCAAATAACGTCCTCGATTACACCCGCTTCTTTTTCTCGAACGTCCGTGGCCGGCACGGGCGCTTTCTGATTACTGAAAGCCTTGAAAATATCCGCTGGAAAGAGGAGCCTTCGCCGGCTGAGCGTAAATCCTATGGAAAATTGGTCCAGCCTCTTAAAATTATCGATAAGCTAAAGCACAATGTCTTTAAGCTCGAAGCACGCATGATGCTCAAGGACACGCTGTTCAAAGCAGATATTTATGTTGAGCCCAACGGTAAGGTCGTTCTCGCCAACCACGAGATTCTCCTTGAAAAAATGCCGGTTCTCGACCACGTCACGCACCAGTAACTTCCCCAAAGCCCCGGTCAATTCTTAACTCCGCGTTAACTTCGGCTTAACTCTCTGTTAAACCGTTGTTAAGAAAAGAAAATTTTTTCAAAAATCATGCATTTTTTTTCCTCTTGGTAGGAAAGCTTTAACCCCTAACGCGCATAATAAACCCATACCCTAGGAAATCCGCGGGTTTTTTACACTTTCGGGCAGGACAGTCTAGGTCGGGATGAGCGATATTATAGAAAAAACTTTTGGTCAAAGAGGACACAACGCCCGCGTATGCCGCGTGGCGTATACATTGAACCATGCCCAACCCGTCCTCTGCACGATCATCGACGATACCCCGCTTTTCTATTTCGACGACGAGCCGTACGATGAGGAAATCCTGATCGACCAGTTTGAAAGCACGGTTCTTGAGCGCGAAATTCAGCTTCTGAAACAGGAAATCGCGACATACGACCGCTACGCTCTCTACGCCGGCGAAGACCGTGAGACCCTTCTTTCCGAATTCAGCGAAAACGCGGATTCGCTCTGCAATCCCGAATATGTGCAAGCGGATAAGGATATCAAGCTTATCCGCGATATCATTGAAAAAAGCAGGCTCGCAGGAGCGCTTCTTGAATTAGCGGAACAAAACAAAGTTGAAATCAGATACAGCCGCCAGATCGAACAATCTTTTTATGATCGCCGGAGCGGCACAATCCTGCTCAACCCCGAGATGGACGAACAGGATCAGGTCCTTATTCTTTCCCGGGAATTGCGCCGCCACTGGCAGCACCGCCAGGGCGCGCTGATCAATCCTCTGCTCTTCCACCCGGACAACGCCATCCTCGTTAATCGCCTGCAGGAAGCGGATCTCACCTCTGCTATGGTCCGGATCGCCTGGGAATTGCAACTTTCCGGTAATCGCGCGATCTGGGACCGTATCGAAGATTCTCCGATGAGCGATCTTGCTCGTGCCTACGCCCGCGAAGCCAACGAGGATTTCCGCACGATCAACAACGGAACAGCCAGCGCTGCCGTATTCGAAGCATGGTTCCTTTCCGAACGTTGCCGCCAGCAGGACAAGAAACTTGTGCAGTCGATGCTTGCCGACTATAACGGTTATGTCTTCAACGACATCCAGTCCTCTCGTTCCTTAACCGCAGAATTGATCTCAGCATTGGGCAGCATGCCATACGGCAAAAATTACCTGGCAATCCATGCCAACATCATCATGAACGACCCGATCTTCACCGAAGTCCGTGACCGCTCGAACGCGAATTTCCTATGGTTCATCAAGTTCGAACGCTCATTTAAGGAAACGGAACACGAATTGCAAAATGGTCCTGACTTATCCACACACGACATTCGTCATGTGGTCAAATCTCAAGCTCAGGACCCCGCCCATGCACTCCAACCCTCCGCAGAAATTGTTGAACTTTTCGGAACTCAAAAGACAGATCCAGAAACGGAAGAAAATTCAGGAAAGCAGTCCAGACGCTTTGCCAATGCACGGCATGACAGAAAACGTCATCAGGACCGTCCAGGGAAAAACGTTATACACCTTCGGTTCGGACTCGAAGACTGACGATCCTGTTTACGAATTCGAGTTTTTGAATAGCTATGGGTATACTGAATTGAAGTCAAAATGGGCTCCAAAAAACAGCTACGATCTGCACTCCGAAAATCAGTCTTTCGGAGCTTCTGATCTTGAACGGTGGCCTCTTCAGGACCTTCTTCAAAAAACGCAAAAACCCGGCGAGGAATTCTGTTCTTACGGCGAAGTTTTAAGCCAGTGCCTGCTTTTGATAAACGAAAGCCCGACGGCGCGCCTGATGGTTCAGGAGGCGATTCAGGAAAAATGGGAAATCACCCTCTTTGATCTCAGCGGTGGCGAATACTGGATTGATGTGGAGGAAAAGCTGATCTTGCTCGATAGCAACGCTCTGACTCCTTCTGCACTCGGCCGGTCTGTCTATTTCAAAAATGCGGTCATTGTAACGCTGATCAAGGCGCTGCGGGATATCTGGCAGGAAAAGCGTCACGGTGGCTTTGATGAAAAATACCGCCCCGAATATACGATGACCATGGAACGCGTTCGGTCCGCAGATTGCGACGTTCTCTCTATCCTTATCGCATGGGAATTACGCGCGGACGCATATCCAGATTTGTGGCGTCACCTGATCGGCTCCGAAAACGGCGATATGGCAATGGCGTTTTCTGGGTTCTTGGAGCGCAATCCTTCCGGGCAGTTCAATCGTCAGGCGATGACCGCTGCTTTCCGTCAATGGTTCCGCTGCGAAGTACGGGTCAATACCTGCGATCACAACACGCTTGAATATCTGGACGATATCCTCAAGGAAACGCGGGAACAAAATCCGTTCGGCACAAAAAAACCTAAGGCGGTTGAAGTGGAAATCCTCTCGTGTTTGCCGGATCGCACCGCTTATCTGCAAGGTTACGGATCTGAAATACTCTCCGATCCTCTTTTCTCGGGAATGGACGACCCGATCAACCAGTCGCATCTCTTCCACATTCTCTATGATCTCGAAGCAACGATCATCGAAAATGTGCCGTTCCGCGATTCTGATCTGGCGAAAAAAATATTCCCGGCGCAGCCGTTAATGCTGGAAAAAAAGACCACCAAGGCCGACCAGTAGATCACCCTTGTCCCCCGGTCTTTTTCCAAAGCGGGTCTTGAAGGTCCTTTAACATTTCTTCATGCGCGGCAAGTTCTTCCGCACTCGCTCCGTGAGGTCGTGCGGGCCGCAAGGCCTTTTTCACTCCGGGCTTCAGTTCGGTATAAGAGGATGAGGAAGCATTCTCCACAACAAGACCAAGCCCGTGTTGCCGCCCGCCGAGCAGTTCCAGATAAACCTCCGCCAGCAACTCTGAATCGAGCAGTGCCCCGTGAAAAGTCCGGTTGGAGTTATCAATGTTAAATCGACGGCACAGCGCATCGAGATTAGCCGGCGATCCGGGAAATTTTTTCCGGGCCATAGCGGCGGTATCCAGCGCGCGGCTCCACGGCAAGGGCGAATGTCCGACCTGCTTGAGCTCCGAGTTGATAAATTTCATATCGAACTCGGCGTTATGAATGACCAGAGTGCTGTCCTGCCCGATAAAATCCAGAAACTGCGTATACACTTGGGAAAAGACCGGTTTGTCTTTCAAAAACTCGGCAGTAATCCCGTGTACCGCCACGCTCTCGGGCGGAATATCCCGTTCCGGGTTGATATAAAGCTGCAGGGTCCTGCCGGTTGGAATATGGTTGTGAAGCTCGACGGCTCCGATCTCGATGACTTTATGTCCCTGCTCCGGATCCAGCCCGGTGGTCTCGGTATCCAGAACGATCTCACGCATGAATCAATCCCTCCAGCCACTCGCGCAGGAAAATCGCGTTCTGCCGTTCAAGGATAGCCGCGTGAGCGGCGGTATCCCTCCTGAGTTCATCAAGTTTAGCCTCAACATTTCCGAAACCCTTCAAATCCTCGGTAAAATCCTCAAAGCAACCCGCGATCTGAACTTCACTGATTTCCGGGTGAAACTGGATCGCCAGCACGTTCTTTCCCAGAGAGAACGCCTGATGTTTATAAAGCTCTGAGGAAGCGAGCAAGGTAACGCTCTCAGGAAGATCGAACGTATCGCCGTGCCAGTGAAACATATTGGTTTTCTCCGGGGAAAGATGCCGGAGCGGAGATTCCTTGCCGGCTTCAGTCAGGGTCAGGGGCCGCCACCCGATTTCCTTTCCTTTCGGGCCTTTATAAACGTCTGCGCCCAGAGCGCGGGCCAAGATTTGAGAACCCAGACAGACCCCAAGCGTTGGCTTATCCGCATCGACCCTCTTCCGCGCAATCTTGATTTCTTCCAGCAGATAAGGGTGCGCCTCGCATTCATAAACTCCCATCGGCCCGCCCATCATTACCAGAAGATCGGCACTCAAGATGTCGTCTTCATCGAGAATTTCTCTGGGCGTATTGATATACCGGAACTCATAGTCGCAGGAACTCAAGATGGGTGCAAAAGTACTGAGATCCTCTCCGTCGTAATGTCTGAACACGAGTGCTTGACGCTTCATAATCTCCCTTACCTCAGGATTCGCATGGCTAGAGGGTTGGCATCGGCAACTTTTTCTTCCCCCTTCTTATCGTACACATCTTCACGGATAGTTTGAAGAATCTCCTTAAGGCAATGAAAGGTATGCGCGCGTCCCAGCCCCGTCTTCAAAACGAAATCCGACAGCGCTCTCTTTTCCGCATCGGGCATCTGGCTCTGCAAAACCGCATGAAACTTTTCTTCGCTCATATCCGGCCGCGCCAGAACCCGCGCGCGCTGGATGAAAGTGGGCGCACTCACCGTTATGGTATAGTCCACGCGGGCTTCAGCGCCGGTCTCGAACAACAGCGGGATTTCTAGCACCGCCATCTTGAAGCCGATCAATTGCGAAGAGCGTAAAAATTCTATCTGCGACTTCTGAACCATCGGATGGACGATCTCGACCAGTCGCGCCCGCGCCTCGTCATCGTCAAAAACAATTTTCCCCAGCTCCCGGCGGTCGATCTCATAGGTCTTCTTCTTATAAATCTGAGGGTATTCGTAATAAGGGAAAGCAGCGGCAATCGCGCGTCTTGCCTCGTTTCTGGGTTCCAGAACTTTATGCGCGGCGGCATCGGAATCATGTACGGGCAGGCCGAGAGTCCGCATCATCGCGGCCACGGCGGATTTCCCCATCCCAATTGATCCGGTCAGCCCCAGAACGATCATTGCGTCACCATCGCTTCAAGCTCATCGGTCACATCCGGCATCACACCGTGCCAGAGTGAAAAGGCGGGCCTTGCCTGATGCAGCAACATCCCGATCCCTGTAACGATGGGATTTCCGCGTTCTTGTGCACGAAGCAAAAGCTCCGTCATCAACGGCGCGTAAACAATATCATGCACAAGCGCCCGTGGATTTAACGAGGAGAGATCAATTTCAAGCTTCGGCTTTCCGGTCATCCCCAGCGAAGTCGTATTCACCAGCAGGTTTGCCGTGGAAACGGCCTCCCCGGCCTCGCCGCTATTCCATCCCAGCCGCTTGATTTTATTCGGCTCCGAGGCGGTTTCAATCAGCGTATCGGCCTTGGATTCGGTCCGGTTGCTAAGCAGGATTTCCGGCACGCCCTCCATCAAAAGCCCCTGCACCACGGCCCGCGCCGCGCCGCCCGCGCCGAGGACAACAGCAGGACCGGCCTTGAAATCGAATGTAGGAGATTTTGATTTGATATTCTCGATAAACCCGAAAACATCGGTATTCGTCCCGCTCATCCGTCCGTTCTCGATCGTCACGGTATTAACGGCTCCAACTGCTCGGGCAAGCGCATTGACCTCATCGCAAAGGTCAAGCAACGCGACCTTGTGCGGAACCGTGATATTAAACCCTCGAAATCCTTCTGCCTTGATCTTCTCGATCCCGCTTTGTAACCCCTCGCAGGATAGATCAAGCAGGGAATAACTTCCGTTCAGGCCGTACTTCCTGATCCAGTACCCGTGAATAAGCGGCGATTTGCTGTGACTGACCGGATGTCCGACCAGTCCGGTTTTGGTTCCTGTCATGGTCCGATCCTGTGTTCTTCATAAAGATACCCCAGAAGCGCAAGCAAGGGCATCCCCATAATCGTGAAAAAATCCCCTTTGACCGCATCGAACAGCCACGCACCCGCCCCTTCGATCTGGTATCCCCCGACGCAGGAGGTCAGCGCATCTCCGGCGCGTTCGGCATAACGCGCCAGAAAATCTTCATCCAGCGCGCGCATGCTCAGATCGGCAAAATCCTGATAGTCCCAGAGGACTTCGCCATTCCGGGCCACGGCGACGGCGGAGATCAGGCGGTGCGTTCTTCCGCTCAACCTCCGCAGCTTGGCAAGCGCATCGTTCGTATCTTTTGCTTTGGAAAAAATTTCCTGCCCCAGACACAAAATCTGATCCGATCCGATAACCGGCGCATCTTTGAATTCACGTGAAACATGCAGCGCCTTTTCCCGTGCGAGCAGCCGCGCCTTGGCTTCCGGCGTATCGGCCTGCTGAGACAATAATGCCTCGTCGATCGAAGCCGGATGGATGGAAAAATCTAACCCGGCCTGCTCAAGCATGGCTTTGCGCGCCGCGCTGCCGGAAGCCAAAATCAGTGTGGGATGATTACCCTTTTTCGAATGTGCTGGATGTGTCGTCATTTTCACGTTCCCGCTTGGCCTGCAGAAGACTCATGATTTCCGCGGCCGTTTCCTCGATGGATTTCTTGGTCACGTCGATCACGGGCCACCCGTGCTTATTAAAAAGCCGCCTCGCCTTGCGGACTTCTTCCTCGATCTTTTCCTCATCGAGATATTCGTTCTCATGCAGGATTTTCTGATCGGTCTTATCAGATTTAAGCCGCGATTTCCGGATATGCATCAATCGCTCCGGTGAAGCGGTCAACCCGATATAAAGCGGTTTTTCAAGACTGAAATGCTCATCGGGCACTTCAACGCCAGGAACCAGCGGAATATTCGCAGCCTTGATCCCGCGCCGCGCGAGGAAGATGCTGGTTGGTGTCTTGGAGGTCCGGGAAACCCCGACAAGAATGACATCGGCTTTCTTCAATCCTTTCAGGCTCCGTCCGTCATCGAACCGCATGGCGAAATCGATCGCGGCCACGCGCTTGAAATACGCATCGTCCATCGTGTGCTGTAACCCCGGTATGCCCTTGGGTGAACGCCCCAGATAGGTTGAAAGCCCGTGAAAGATCGGGTCCAGAACGGGAATAGCCGGAACGCCCAGATGTTCGCAACAATCAATCACCCGGCGCCGCATCTTGTCGCTGACGAAAGTAAAAATCACCGGGCCGGGATTTTCCTCGATCCGCTGGATAACTTTCTCAAGCTGTTTTTCGGTGCGTACCAGCGGCCAGAACTTCTGGTTCGGTTCTATATTCTCGAACTGAGCCAGAGCGGCCCGCGAAAGCCCGAGCAACGTCGTGCCCGTCGCGTCCGAAATCAGATGCATGGTAAATTTGCGTTTCTTTTTTGTCATGCAGAGCGCCGCCCGGCTTACATCAGGTTAAGCGCCGGCTTTCTTTTTCTTTTCAGGTTTTTTTTCGGAAGCGGCCTCCCCGGAAACGTTTTCGCCTTCGGGATCCTGAATACGTTCTCGGAAACGTTCGATATAAAGCGCCTGAAAATCAACCGGGCTGAGCAGAACGGGAGGATACCCGCCTTGCTGCGTCAAAGTGCTCAAAATCTGCCGGACGAAAGGAAACGAAAGCCGGGGCACTTCGATCAGAAGAATAGGGTGGTGCTGTTCGGGCGGGACTTCATCGCCGATGGAAACCGTCGAACAGTAAACGACCTCTGCGATAAAAACCGTTTCGCTTTTCCGCTGCGCGGTGACTGAAGCGCTCAGGGCAACTTCATAAAGATTTTCGATTTTGGGATGAGAAATGCTCCGCGCATCCATACCGATATTGATCTCAAGCTCGGGCATGGGAAGATTGGGACTCAGGGCCTCTGGCGCATGTGGGTTTTCAAATGAAATATCCTTCACATACTGGGAATGGATCGTAACCGGGATATTGCGGACTCCGGCCTGTTTTTCATCCGGGTTGGGACTGGTTGATCCGTTCGTTTCGCTCATCGTATGTTCCTTATCGTTCATTCAGTTCAGCTGCTCTTGCTTAGCACGAAGCCTTCAGCGTTCTCAAGTGTTTACGGCTATTTCGCGGCTCTGTTATTCCGGTTTTCGCGGTCATCCACTCTCTCATATTCCCCTTCGATAACACTCGGGTCATTCGCCGGGGTTTGGGAATAGAAACCTCTGGAGTGTTGCGAAATGTGAACGCTATGGATCAGGGTCGACCGTTCCAGATGCCGGCGCAAAAGCGCCCGGACAGGGGGAAGCAGCAGCATGGTTCCGATAAAATCAGTGATAAATCCGGGAGTAAGCAAAAGAGCCCCTGCGGCAACAATGCAAAACCCGTCAAAAAGCTCCTTGGATGGGACATTCCCCTTCCTCATCTCGTTCTGCGCGGCCTGAAGCGTGCTCAAGCCCTGATGGCGGACCATACTCCCCCCGATCACCGCGGTCAGCAGGCACAGTAAAAGCGTCAGGCCCAGCCCGATAAAGTGGCTTGTATAAAAGAAAACCGTAAGTTCCATCAGCGGAACGACCACGAAAATCAGGAAAAAAGGCATAAAAAACCTCCAAACACAAACAGCCCCGCAGTATGCCCCCAAATCAGACTGAAACCAAAGAAAAACTGTGGTAATATGTTCTTTTAGGCGCTAACGTAGCCGCTAACCGCAAAGAAGCATAGGATAAGCCCGTGCCTGCTGATTTAATTGTTTATGCCCTTGTCGCCGCTGGTCTGATTGTGTGGCTCAGGAGCATTTTAGGAACCCGCCACGGCGACGAGCCAGAACGCCCCGCCCCGTATCTTAAACCGGAAGGACCTGCCGGGCGTAATATGGAGCTTGCCGGATCCGAACGCCGGGTAGGACCGGAAGAGCGCATTTCCGAACTCGCCAAGACCCCGAAAGGAAACGTTTCCATTGCGGACACGACCGCCGAACAGGGCTTGATAGAAATCGCACGGGCGGACCGCAGTTTTGATATCGACCGCTTCGCCCAGGGCGCTCAGGACGCGTTCGTCTACATCGTCGAATCTTTTGCAGACGGAGATCGCGAGACCTTGAGAGACTTGCTCAGCCCGTCTGTCTTCGCGGCTTTTGATGAAGCCATCAGCGCAAGGCTGAAGGCAGCGGAAGTCATGCACGCGGAAATCAACGCCATTAACAAGGCCGAGATTACCTCTGCCCGCATAGAAGGCCGGTTCAGCAAAATCACCGTGCGTTTCGTCGCCGAGGAAATCACCTATACGAAGAACTCGGAAGGTCAGATCATCGAAGGGCACCCCGAACGCATAACCCAGATGCGCGACCTTTGGACGTTTTCACGTGAAACACGCTCCCGCGATCCGCGTTGGCTGGTCACGGAAACCCTGATCGACACTGAAGGCGATAATCCAGAAATTCCCAACGCCTCCGACGCCTGATTTTTTGTCTTCGGTTCTTTTGGCAAACGCGCGGGCATGATAAATCTTGTCCATGCGGCGCTTTCTCCTCATTTTGTTTCTTGCGTTGACGGCCTGCGGCGAAGAGGAATCGCCGCCGAAAACGGAGGCTTCCATGCGATTGGTTCCAGCGGCTTTTGCCGAACTGCCCGGTTGGGCGGATGATGATCTTCAGACCTTCGCCACGGCTTTCGGGCACACATGCGCCCGCATGATGAAAGCCTCGCCTGAAAAACCTCTCGGTACATTAGAACAGGCAGGCACTTACGCCGATTGGCAACCCGCCTGCCGTGAATTTAACGACCTGAAAGATAAAACGACCGAAAACCTGCGCGATTTCCTCGAAACGAACTTTACGCCTTACGCGGTCTGGCTGGGCAAGCAAAACGCGGGATTATTCACCGGCTATTACGAAGCCTCTCTAAGCGGTTCGAAAACCCGGCAGGAACCCTATATAATTCCGCTCTATAAACGTCCGGACGATCTGGTAATGGTGGATTTGGGCCTGTTCCGTGAGGAATTAAAAGGCCTGAGGATCGCGGGCCGGGTGAAAAACGGCAACCTCGTCCCCTATGAAACCCGTGAACAGATCGTTTCCGGAAACTGGCCCCATAATGACAAGGTTCTGGTCTGGGTAGACGATCCTGTCGATGCCTTCTATACGGAAATTCAGGGGTCTGGGATCGTCGGTTTTGCCGACGGTTCTGAAATGCGTATCGGTTACGCAGGCCAGAACGGCCACCCCTATACGGCCATTGGCCGGGAACTGATCGCACGCGGTTCGCTGACGAAGGAGAATGTCTCCATGCAGTCTATCCGGGCATGGCTGGCCGCCAATCCCGCTCAGGCGACAGAAATCATGAACACCAACAAATCCTACGTCTTCTTTACTGAAATAAAGGGCGAAGGCCCGCTGGGCGGTGAAGGTATACCTCTAACGCCGGAACGCTCCATGGCGATCGACCGCTCGATTTTCCCCTATGGCCTGCCCTTCTGGCTGGAAGCGCAACACCCGCTGGATCAAACCAAGACCATCCGCCGCCTGATGATCGGGCAGGATACGGGCGGAGCTATAAGAGGCGCGATCAGGGGCGATATCTTCTGGGGCCACGGGCCGGAGGCCGAAAAACACGCCGGCCCCATGAAATCGCAGGGCCGCTACTGGGTTCTGCTGCCGAGGAAATAAGTCATATGACTAGATATAAAAATCTGACAACAAAAGAACTCATAGAGGCCGCTTACAAAGAGCAAAACGACGATGATTTCTGGGAAATGATCGTTGATCTGCA
>JAGRIJ010000018.1 GCA_020443295.1 Alphaproteobacteria bacterium
GGGCGACGCTGGCGACCGAGGCGATCTATAAGGCGTTTTATCATACGGACCGGGCGAAGATGTTCTTCCATTCCACCTCCTTTACGGGGAATCCGCTGTCCTGCACGGCGGCGCTGGCCTCGCTTAAAATCTGGGAGGAGGAGCCTGTGATCGAGCGGATCGCGGCGCTTTCGAAAAGCTACCAAGGGGCTTCGGAGCGTTTCAAGACGCGCAAGGATGTTGAAAGCGTGCGGAGTTTGGGCTGTATTTTCGCGCTGGATATCGCCGAGGTCACTCCGGGCTATCTGTCTGAAATCCAGCCGTTTTTGTACCAGATCATGCTTTCCCGCAACGTTCTCTTGCGCCCTTTGGGCAACACCGTCTATATTTTGCCTCCGTACTGCGTAACACAACAGGATCTGGATACGATTTATGAGTGCATCGATTTCGCCCTGGACCGCCTCCGGGATGAAAGACAAAAACAGGTCGCTTGAAGCGCCCGTCAGAGAATTTCTTGAACAGATCGTGCGCGAGCCTTCCCGTCATGCGTTGTTCATGAACATGCTGTCCATGCTCGAACATATGGGCAGCCGCAAGATCATGCTTTCGCAGATGAACCGGGTTCTGACCGAGGATACGCTTTCGCATCTTTCCGAAGAGGCGCGGCACGCCTATTTCTTCAAGCGCCACGCGGAGCGGATTGGCGGGGAGAAGCTGGACGGTTTTACCGAAGAGAACACCCTGTGCCGTGTTCCGGCGCTGATGTATTTCGGGCGGCTGGATGCCGGAATTACCAAGGAAGTGGGCGAGGAGGCCGCCTATCCGTGGGTGTCGCTGGTGATCGAGCTTCGGGCCTGCTGGCTGTACGAGATTTATCAGGATGTGCTGGAGCGTTCGGGCGTGGCGCTTTCGCTTACGGCTTTGCTGGCGGAGGAAGATCAGCATCTGGCGGATATGTTCGCGCAGTGCGGCGCGCAATATGATCTGCTGAAAAAACTCAGCGCGTACGAGACCGGGTTGTTTGTGAAGTTCTGGCAAAAGCTTGATGATTCCTTCGCGGCGGTTTTGTTACAGGCAGCGGAGTAAATTGTATGACGAAAAGAGTTTCCCCAAGCATCGCTAACATCAGGCGTGAAGTCAGAAAAAATATCAGAACCTATTTTCAGGAGCTTGCTGACGAGTTCGGGGCCGATAATTTCAATCCAGACGAACTTTCAGAAAACGTTGCGGTTTTTTTCGCGCTGGCTGCGCATCATCCTCAAGAGGCGATCTTGTCCGCGTTTCCTGATGTGAAGGATGAGAACGGGATCCGGCACAGGGACTCAGAAGCGCGCGGGTGGATCGGGAATGACACCAAGCTAGCTTTGGCTGTTTTCGGTACCGCTCGTTCTTTGAATATTTCCAAGACGGATATGGGTTATCAGGAAGCAGATTTTGGTTAATTTTTTTATGAATATCCTTAAACAGGCGGGTTTAAGGGCTTTATTGTCGAATCAAGCTTGTGCTAGACTTTAACTGCTTTCATAAATTCTGTCAGACGTAAGAGTTTTCGCCATGAAGTTTGTCATTGACCGCGCCGCGCTCCTGAGATCACTGAACCATGTCCAAAGTGCCGTTGAGCGCAGGAATACCATTCCGATCCTTTCCAATGTTCTTATGAAAGCCGAGAAAGGCTCGTTGACTTTGTCCACGACGGATATGGATCTTGAGATTAATGAGACGGTTGCCGCAACCGTTCCGCAAACGGGTGCTACAACGGCTCCGGCCCACACGCTGTATGATATCGTCCGCAAACTGTCCGATGACTCGCAGGTTGAGGTGATCCTCAATAAGGACGGTACGCAGATGACCGTGCAGGCCGGGCGTTCAGATTTCAAACTCAGTTGTCTGCCTGTCGCGGATTTCCCGGAAATTTCCATTGGGGAATTGCCCGTTTCCTTTTCCATTCCCGCTTCGGAGCTTCGTTCGCTGATCGACCGGACAAAATTTGCCATGTCGACCGAAGAGACGCGCTATTACCTGAATGGTATATATGTACATGAGGCGGAGAGCAGCGGAATTCCCGTTTTGCGCGCTGTCGCTACGGACGGGCACCGTCTGGCCCGTTTCGAGATGCCCTTGCCGGACGGCGCTTCGGGCATGCCCGGTGTAATCATTCCCCGCAAGACGGTTGGCGAGCTTCGCAAGCTGATAGATGAGGCGGCGGATTTGATTAAAGTTTCCCTCTCGGAAAATAAAATCCGGTTTTCGTTCGATCATGCCGTCCTGACTTCGAAACTGATCGATGGAACTTTCCCCGACTACCAGCGTGTGATTCCGCAGGGTAATGACAAGGTGGTGGAAGTTGATCCTAAAGTCTTTACGGGTGCGATCGACCGCGTTTCCACTATTTCCGATGGTAAATCGCGTGCGCTCAAAATTACGCTGCGCGGTAAACAGATGACGCTTTCGGCCAGTTCTCCGGAAGCGGGCAGTGCGACGGAAGAGATGGAAGTAAATGGCGATACCGATCTGGAGATCGGGTTCAACGCCAAGTATCTTCTGGACATCACCTCGCAGATCGAAGGGGAAGGGTGCCGTCTGACCATGGCGGATTCGGCCAGTCCGACGATTATTCAGGATAACGGCGATCCGAGCGCCCTTTATGTATTAATGCCGCTGCGGGTTTAGGCCGAGCGGCATTAAAAAGATTATCCGATTTACAAAATAAATGATTAACGGTGGTGCGCGGGAGCAGTCGTAATCAGTTCGACGACAGGATCGTTTGTCCCGTTGAAGGTGATGGTTGCCACACGGCGCCCATGATCGTAGCAGGTGGCGATGAATGCCTGTGTCGTGGTTCCTGCGCCGCTCGAGCTTCTTTGCGCGGAGCCTCTTTCGGCCGAGACGGCTCCCCGTTGGGGCATGGCCACTCCGCCTGCTGTTGCTGCAGAGTTCGTGGTTGTCGCAGCCGTGCTGACATAGTTGCTGGATGCCGTCAGGCAGTCCTCAACGCTTGCAATGGGCAAGGGCTGCGGTGGCGTGCGATGCGCGGAGTCAGCATCTTGTGATGTGTCAGCTGCTGCCGTTGTGTCAGGGGGCATTGATACGGTGTTGAAGACAGAACGTCCGCCAACCTGTACCACGACCATGTCCGCATGGACCTTTGTCAAATCCGGTTTCGTTTCCTGTGCTGAAGCGTCGCCCGGGGCTGTAACTACGAGAAGAGCGCTCAGACCGGCGGCGGTAATGAATTGTTGTAACTTGTTAGCCATGGGTTTTCCCCCCATTCGTTAAAAATGAAACATATATACTATATGGAAATAATATAGACTTGCTTAAGAAGTCAAATCTTTATCTAGCCATATAAGGCCTCCCTTTTAGCATATTTCTTGATTAAAAAGAACCATGGCGTGGATTCGAACTCTCAAACTGCACTCTTTCCGATCGTACGAAACGGCGGAATTGGCTGATCTCCGGGCGGGATTGCTGATTTTTTACGGGCCGAACGGGGCCGGGAAGACCAATATTCTCGAGGCTGTTTCGCTGCTTTCCCCCGGGCGGGGGTTACGCGGGGCCCGGCTGGGGGAGATCCAGAGGCAGGGAGCGCCAGATTCGTGGGCTGTGGCGGCGGAGGTTCAGACCGGGCAGGAAGCTGTCCGGCTGGGGACGGGGCTTGATCCGGAGAGGGGGGCCGGACCCGAAAAACGGGTCGTGCGGGTGAACGGGAAAACGGCTAAGGGGCAGAACGCTTTGGCGGATTATTTGTCCTGTGTCTGGCTGACGCCGCAAATGGACGGGCTTTTCCTTGAATCCTCGCGAGAGAGACGGCGGTTTCTCGACCGTCTTGTATTCGGGTTCGATCCCGGTCATTCGGGACGGGTCACGCGTTATGAGAATGCGCTGGCGCAGCGTTCCCGTTTGTTGCGGGAAGGGAAAGGCGATCCTTCGTGGCTTTCGGGGCTTGAGCAGCAGATGGCGGAAACGGGGACAGCCATTGCGGCTGCGCGGCTGGATTTTGCTCATCGGTTACAGGCGGCCTGCAGATCTGCCGAGAACGACCATTTTCCGCTGGTCCAGCTTTCTCTGGCCGGAACTCTGGAAGAGGCGCTGAAACACGGGAAGGCACTGGATGTTGAGGCTGAATTCCGTGACGCTCTTTCGCAGAGCCGGAGAAAGGACGCGGAAACGGGAGGGGCCGAGGCCGGGCCGCATAAGAGCGATCTGGAGGTTGTTTATGCCGACAAAGGGATGAATGCCGCGCAGTGTTCAACCGGGGAGCAGAAGGCTCTTTTAACCGGTCTTATTCTTGCTCATGCCCAGTTAATCGCTGCCGAACGTGGCGAGCCGCCGATCCTGCTTCTTGACGAGGTTGCGGCCCATCTGGATGAATCGCGAAGGGCTGCCCTTTACGAGATTTTGGAGGGGCTGAACGCGCAGGTGTGGCTGACCGGAACGGATCAGGCTGTTTTCGATGCTGTGAGGAAGCGCGCGCATTTTTTTACTGTAAGAGAATCACTTATTGAAGCGGTCGAGACATAAAATTTTTCTTTCCGGATTTTTTTATGCGCTTTCAGCCAGATAGTCTCTCTTTGGTTTTTTCTTCTCCGTTTGAGGATTGATCGGTTGAATATCAATGGCTATAGTCGGCCACCATGCTTGGATTACAGCACGTCAGAATTACGCCTTCGATGCTCAAGCTCGCCTGTGCGGTCGATGAGTTCAAGGGCGCGTGGACCGCTCTTGAAAACCATACAACATCGCTACAAATTTTGGGAGATGTGTCCAATTTCGGCCGGAATTTAAAAGAAATCGCAGGAGCTTGGCAGAACAAGGTGATCGATGAAGAGATGGTCTGCAAGCTGCATGGGCTTTTCTCGGGATCGAAGAAAACAAGTTCTTATCGCAGCGGGCCGCATACGCTGAATATCTACCAGAATGATGCGCTGGTCGGCGTGCTTGAGACGGCGACTCCCGAAGAGGTGCGGGCGCTTATGCCTCGTCTGATCCATTGGGTAACGGAAGCGCTGGAAAAGGGGGAAATTCATCCGCTTTTTGTCATTGCCATTTTTACAGCGGTTTTCCTGCAACTTTGTCCGTTCGAGAAGGGAAACCAGAAACTTGCGAGGATTCTCGCGGTTTTACTGCTTCTGAAAAGTCATTACAGCTATGCGCCGTTCAGTCTTCTCGATCAAATTTTTTCCGAGAAGGGCGAAGCCTATTTCAACTCCCTGAAACATACGCAGGAGACCCTTGCCGCGGGACGTGTGGATTGGGATGTGTGGATCGGGTTTTTCCTTGAGATCCTTTGCGACCAGAAGAACGTGCTTCAGGGGCGTCTTGAAAAAGGGCGGCCGGAGATCGCGAACATGCCTTCGCTGTCGACCAAGGTTCTGCGCCTGTTCGACAAGCATGAGCGGATGAGCATGAAGGAAATTGAGAGGCTTACCCGCGGGAAGCGGTCTACGCTGAAGCTGCGGCTTGGCGAACTTGTCGATGAAGGATATCTCGTCAGGCATGGAAAAGCGCGTGCGACCTGGTATTCCCGGGTTTAGGTTTTAGCGGTTACTTTCAGGGCTTGTTCTCGCCGTCTTCGCTTTTTCCGTCACCGTTCTCGTGCCCGTTTCCATTTCCATTTTTCAGGAGAGAGTCCGCGAGGTCTTCGCCTGCCTTTTTAAGCGTGTCTCCGGCTTCCTGCGGGAGCGCTGCCGTTTCTGCAGGCGGCGGCGTTGCCGGTTTTTGCGTTGAAAAGATGGCCGGTTTTTCCGGTGGTGGCTGCTGAGCTTCGCCAGAGGAGGCTGGCGGAGGCGCTGTTGCTGCGGGTGGCGTTACAGGAGGAGCCGGAGGAGGTGTAACGGGCTGCGCTGTTTCCGCGGCGGGCGGCGTTTGTGCCGCAGGGGTTCCTCCAAAAATTGCAGGTTTTTCAGCAGGGGGCGCCGCTTGTGCTGCTGCCGGAGGAGCGGCAGGCGTTTCCGCCGGCGTTTGTGTTGCCGGAGCGCTGCCAAAGATGGCCGGTTTTTCCGGTTGTTGTTGAGCTTCGCCAGAAGAGGCTGGCGGGGGTGTCGTTGCTGCGGGCGGTGGTGCCGCAGGAGGTGTTGCAGGGGGTTCTGCCGGAGATTTTGCAGCCGGAGTTCCCCCAAAGACCGCGGGTTTTTCCGTTGCGGGAGCTGCTGGCGGTGTTGTAGCAGGGGGGCTGGCCGGAGGCTGTACCGGGGTCTTGGCTACAGGAGCTCCGCCGAAGATCGCGGGCTTTTCGGCGGGTGGCGCTGATACGGGCGGTGGTGCTGCAGGAGTAGCAGGGGGCGGCGGCGCAGATGTTGTCGGCGGAGGCGTCGTCGATGCCGGAGATTTGCTGAAGAAGGACATCGGCGCGGCCCCCGCTTTTGCCGTTTCAGCGGTTGCCGGGGCGGAACCGGTTACAGTTTCTGCCTGCTTAACGATTTCAGCGGGTTTTTTGGCGACCAGAGGCGGCGCGGCTTTCTGGGCCACCTGTGCGACCGGAGAAGAGCCAGAAACAGTGGCAGGCGCAGCCGGTGTCGTTGCGGGGGGTGCGGTCGGCGGAGCAGATGGAGCAGTCGGGCCACCACCAGATCCTCCACCCCCTCCTCCTGCCGGCGGGGGGTTGCCCTTGTCATCGGTGGCCGGGATTTCATGGTCGATCGCGTGGATGCTGACCAAGGCGGCGATCCCGGCATCAACGGGACTGATGCTCGGTTTGAGGCTCTTTTTGAAGCCTTCGTTCATCGCAGCAACTTCCTTGCTGGTTTCGATTGCGACATCGGCGCGCATGGCTGTCCAGCTCTTGTTGACCATCAGGTCGCGCAGTTTGCGGATGGAGGTGGAGTGTTTGACCACTTCCTCGTCCGGCGGCGGCAGGATCATAAAGCGCGTGACGCGCATCGCCTTGGCGTGGCCGGGGTTGGAGTAGAAAATCGCGCAGTCGACGACCGTATCGCCGAAGGTAACAACCGCCTGACCTTCGCGGAAACCGCGCAAGCTGTCATAGCTGGCGCGCGGGCGAAGCTGAACGCCGGCCTGCTTGGTGTCGTGATAAGCGCCGAATTCCGTCCCGCCCGCCATCTGGAAGCCTGAAACCTCCGTGACCATCGCGGAACCCACGGTTTTTTCGAAGAAGTCCTTGGTTTCGGTCGGGTCTTCGAGCTTGCCGAAAATCTTGATGTTACAGTTACCGACAATCGAGTTCGCTTCCTCGCGGACCCGTTTTTTCATCGCGGGCAAATCCTGACCGGAGAAGACGAGACAGAAGCCCAGAGAACGGGCCTGAGCGGCCATAACCGCCATCCCCTGCGCGGTATAGTAACCGACCTCGTCGAAGACGGTCATGAACGGAGTTGCGGAGTGTGTCGGCTTGTTCTCGATAACGGTTTCAGAGGAACCTTCAACGGTGGAGCCGAGGGTCGAACCCATCATCCCTTTCATGGTCGCGGAGACGATTTTACCGAGGTTTGCGACCTCGTCGCCGGACTTTTCAAGGGCCGGGATCAGAACGATCAGGATCCGGCGGTTCAGAACCACGTCGACCATATCGACGTCTGCGGCCTGCGTATCGAAGATGTAACCGTAATCATCGCCCAAAGATTGCAGGGAGCGGGTGAACTGCATCGCCAGATAACCGTGCTGCTGGGATGCCGTTTCCGTGTTGTATTGCGGCGTATCGGGGCCGGGCGGTTTGACTTTACCGTTGTCGTCGTACGCGTCGTTTATGAAGCCCGGAAGGGTCTCAAGATATCCTTTAAGACCTGCACGGGTCGTTGTCGGCACTGCCTCGTCCCGAGAGAGTTTAATGACGTTCGCCAAAGTCAGGTAATCACGAATGGAACGGACCGAGAGAGGGATGTCCTGATTATCCCGTTTCCATGTCAAAGCGGGCATGATGGAACTGATCAAGGACACCGCCCGTTCTTTCCACATTGCGTTGTCGCCTTCCGCTTCGGGCATCAAGCTGACAAGCATGTTCACGAGGTAGGACGCCGATCCGCTGGAAAACGGGTTCATTGTATTCGACGGGGCACGTACGTCCGCGTTTCCGGTCATGTAGTTCAGGACCAGTAGGTCGTCGTCTCTTCCAAATCGGCGGACCAGCGACGAGAGGGAGGACCAGAGGTCTGTATCGGCTTTACCGTCGACGTATACGAAGCCGGACCCCCAGGCGAGTGCATTGGTCACCATGGATTTCAGACCTTCGGTTTTACCGGCACCGGTCGTTCCGAGGTAGAGGATATGCGTTCGTGCGTCGGAGTTCGTAAACCAGACTTCCTCGTTGGTTTTTTCCACATTACCGAGATAGAGAATACCCTCGGCCTTGCCGGGCTTGCCGCCACGGCCATTGTTCATGTCCTTGAATTTCGATCCCTTCGGGAGTTTGAAGGCGAGGGTTCGGTCCCGGCCGCGCAGCCAGAGCCAGTAGAGAAACATGATTGCGACAATCAGATCTCCGAAAGTCTGCGCCCATTCATTGATGTAAACGGCCATGGCTGTGAGCATGAAAATAGAGGTCGAGTAGGACGGGTTGGACATCCCGTCGGCGACACGAACCGAAAGCGGGCGCACGTCCCGCAATATGGCTTCATGTTTATGCTCGTACTTTCTCTGGTCTAATGCCATGTTTTAAATCTTTTTCCTTAATTCTGCCTTCTGCTCAGGAAATCGTCTGCAGACACGGGAACTCCTGTTTCTTCCGAGGATGCGGAGGAGGAGGTTGCTTTTCTGCTCAGGATACTGTCGGTTGATCTGGGAATTGAAAACGACCATGCCATAACCAGCAGAAGAATCATTACAACGGCCAAAACAGCGCCCGCTTTTCCACCGTGATGTGCCTCTCCAGAGGAAAATCTTGCCGGAGAAGCATTACTGATCGCGGGTTGCGAGTTGTTATGGTTGGCCGCACGGATAGCCTGAGGGCGGATTTTTCCGTGCGCGTTTTCCAGAGCATTCGAAGTGGCCATCAGCGCCTGAATGGCACTGGCGCGGTCTTCGTAGCTCGCGATATCTTCCACTTCTCCTTTGAGTGTTTTGAGGCAGAGGTTGAAGCGATTATTTTTCACGTCTTCCTTGACTTGCAGGGCCGAGGATTTGGCTTGTTCCAAGTCCATTTGCCAGACAACAGGGGTGTAGGCATCGGGAAGCGAGAGGATGAGTTTTCCATCGACGATGGATGCGCTGGAGACGAGAGGTTGATTTTGTTTTTTTGCCATTTTCATATCTTGTTTCGGATGAAGGTTTTAAAAAGTAGTACTTAAATTCCGTTAGATCGCCTTCTTCACACCCTTTTGTTTTGATTTGCTGTAATCCAATGCCGGGATCGGTCTTGCGCGATCCGAAGTCATGTATTCGATGATGGTCGTTACCGCATCCTGCACTTTTGGAACGGGGATCGGACGCTGTGTCAGTTTTTCCGCTTTATAATGGGCCATCGCTCCCAACGCTTCGGTATGATAGGACTGGCGGCCCATATTATTCAGCGGGTACCACAAGGTCCGGTCATGAGCGCGCAGCCACAAGAACTGGGAGGGGGAGAGAACTCCGCCTTCTTCGCGGGCGTAAGCCAAGCCCTTCATCAAGGCTGTGGTTTCGAAGGCGTGCTGGTTTACCACGGCCAGCGTTTTTCCGGCGAGATCCTTGTCCTTCAGAATGTTAACGGCGTATTTGAAGAGCTTCCGGTCTTTTCTAAGATCGAGTCCGTTTTTGAAAGACCAGCACTTGGCCAGACGTCCGAGCATATCGTCGGCTTCCGCCCGCTTTCTGGCTGCTTTCAGACAGAAGGCGGCCAAGAGAACCTGTTTATAGTCTTCAAGGCTGTTTGGTCCTTTCCAGCGTTCGCCGAGTTGTTTTACAAAGGCTTCTGCCGTTTCTTCCTGGTCAATCTTGCCGTCCGGTACGGAAATCCGGTTATATGCCAGCCATTCTTCCGGTCCCAAGGCTTCAGCAAACGAAGGCAGGTCGGCGGGAACAGGCGAGCCGGGCGGGCGAGTCGGCTGGTTAGAAGGATTAAATTTTACGAAAGGCGCGATGACCGGGAAAATGTTGGCTTGTCTTTCTATCAGGCCTTCCAGATTGAATCTACGGCGGTAGTGCGTCCGCGGTCCGAGGAACATACACCACATCGCACCAAGTCCTAGTAAGCTTACCAGCGGCATTCTCCATGGCTGCATGGCCATGGCGTTGAAGAATGAAAGATGTTTGAAAACCAGCTTTCCCTTAGGGTATTTCGTTATATTGTCTATGTGGTCGTGGAAATTGAGTTCTTTACCGTTCCAGAACACCTTGTAATCGCTGTCCATGAACCAGGAGATTGTCCAGACTTCCGCATAACGGATCCAGCGGACCATTTCCCTGACTTCACCTTGGAAGAAAAACCAGAAAATCCAGATCAATACGGCAAAGATGAACAGCATAATCGTCCAGCCGATCGCACTGTCATGTAGAGAATCAGGACTCTGTTGTTGTCCGCCAGCCAATGTTCGAAACCCAACCTAGATAATTTTTACGCTTGCCGTTAAACATTAAGATGTAAAATAGCAGAAAAAAACATAAAAAACCAATAGCTCCGCACAAAAAAACCGTATTGGAGAGGCGCTGTCAGCCATCTTTTTGAAAAACTTCCAAAAGTGCTTGAAGAGTTCCCCCCGGTTTTGCTACATCTTAGCCGCCCAAGGGTTAAGATAAGATTACAGTACCAACATCATTAATTCCTTCGGTACTTCAAAGTCTTCCTATGCCGGATTAGCACAACGGTAGTGCAGTCGATTTGTAATCGAAAGGTTGGGGGTTCAAATCCCTCATCCGGCACCATTGAAACTTTATTGCTTATTTGGCTTTTCTTTTGAATTATTATTGATGAGGAGTGCATAAAAATGCGACTCTTCTTGTTTATTAATAATTTAAAGAAGCGATGCAGGGAGTTTCAAGGATGGCCAAGGCCAAAGATGCTTTTTCCGATGATAAAACGGGGGGTTCAGGGTTTGAGGGCGATGAGCGGGTTCAACATATAGAATCCGCCTTGATTGAGCGCGTACGGCAGATCGTTCCCGATGTGTCCCATGCAAAACGCGAGGACTGGTATGCCGCGGTCGCCGGGCTGGTCAGGGATGAGTTGATTCCTGCATGGCAGGCAACGGAACAGACTTATGCATCTTCACAAGTCGAGGGCCAGGCGCATTACCTTTCTATCGAATGGTTGCTTGGGCCCAATATTTCTACGGCCTTGCAAGCAGCGAAACTGGAAAAGGACGTTAAGCAGGCTCTTACCAATCTGGGTCACGATCCGCAGAAGATACTGGATTTTGAAATGGACCCCGGATTGGGGAATGGCGGTCTTGGGCGGCTGGCGGCCTGTTTTATCGATAGCGGCGCTAACCTTCATATTCCGTTGCATGGATACGGTCTTTTTTACCGTGATGGATTTTTCAGGCAGGTGATCAATGAGGAGGGACAGCAAGTCGAGCGTCCTCATCAATGGCATTCGGAAGGGTATCCATGGACCTTCCGGCGCGGGGATGTCGGGCCGTTTTCCGTGACGCTTTTTAAAGACAACCCTAAGGTCTTTGAGGTCAGGGCCCATGACATGATGGCACCGAGCTATGACGGGCGGACAGTCAATACTTTGCGGTTGTGGGAGCTTGTCGTTCCTGAAGATTTCGATGCCGGCGATGCTCATAAAAACTGGGAAATCCGCGCGGTCAACAAACAGCTTTATCCTTCGGATCACGATACGGGCGGGAAGGATTTGAGGCTTTTGCAGGAATATGTGCTTGTCAGCGCATCCCTTCAGAGCATCTTGAACGATCATCTGAGTAAGTACGACACGCTGGATAATCTTTATCCTATGACTTCCATCCAGATTAACGACACGCATCCGGCACTGGCCATTCCCGAGTTGATGCGCCTGCTTGTGGACGAGCACGGCATGGAGTGGGAAAGGGCCAAGGAGATTACCTGTAAAGTCTGCAATTACACGAACCATACCCTGATGCCGGAAGCTTTGGAAAAGTGGGACAGGGGGAAGCTTGATTACCTGTCACCCCGGATTGAATCCATCCTTTACAGGCTGCACAATGAGCTTATGGAAGAGGCGGATGTCAAATTTGCGCATCTCAGCGATGAAGACAGGGCTCAGGCCAAGGCGAGAATTGCGGTCCGTTACGGAGATGATTACCGCATGGGCCATCTGGCTGCTTTCCATTCCGGCCGGGTCAACGGAGTTTCGGCCATGCATACCGAACTGGTCTTTGAGGATCTTTTCCCCGACCTGATTGCCATGCGCGGTTCCAGTATCAAGGTCAACCATACAAACGGAATCAGCCAGCGGCGTTTTCTTGTAAAGGCCAATCCCGCTCTTGCGACCCTGATCACCAGAACGATGGGAGATGAAGTATGGATTACCGACCTTGAGCATATCAGGGTTCTGGAGGATCATATGGAGGATCCCGATTTCATGGAGCGTTTCGCCGCGATCAAACGCGGAAACAAAGAGCGCCTTGCGGATCTGGTCCGTGAAGAGACCGGTGTGGAACTGGATACCGATGCGCTGTTCGATGTTCAGGTCAAACGGATCCATGAATATAAGCGGCAATTGATGAATTTGTTGCATACCGTGGCTCTGTATCAGGATATGAAGGAGCACCCCGAGGCCAAACGGCCGAAGATTGCCAAGATCATGGCTGGAAAGGCTGCGCCCGGATATGGAACTGCAAAGGGAATTATCGCTCTGGCTCACAAGCTTCAGCGTATTCTGGATGAGGATCAAAGTCTCGGAGGGAAGCTGAAGCTTGCTTTCATTCCTGATTATAACGTGCGAAAAGCCGAGATTATCGTTCCCGGCGCTAATCTTTCGGAACAAATTTCGACAGCCGGGACCGAGGCGTCAGGGACCAGCAATATGAAATTCGCTTTAAATGGCGCTATTACTATCGGCACGCGCGATGGGGCGAATGTCGAGATCGGGGAGGAAACCGGGGAAGAGAATATCTTTTTCTTCGGAAAGACGGAAGAAGAGCTGGAAGCTATCAATGCCGCAGGGTATAAGCCGGCAGAGTGGATCGAGAAAAGTCCGCGCCTTAAGAAGGCCCTTGAGTTTCTTGATAGTATCGGATTCAAATACCTTGCCGACACTGTCCGCAATGACGACCGTTACAGAATCGCTGCGGACTTTGACGATTACTGGGACAAGCATCATCAAGCTGCGGATCTTTATCATAATAACCGGCCGGAATGGCGCAGACGTGCAGTGATTAATACGATCGCAGGGGCGCATTTTTCATCTGACCGGACTGTCGAAGGCTATGCGCGCCAAAACTGGGCGGTTCATCCCGTCTATCCCGACCTGGATCTCTATGATGAAATTCGCGCGCTTTTTGAAAACCATTCGCTTGACGTTCCTCTGGGGCTCCGTCGCAACGGCTCGGCGGATACGGATCCGCAGGGTTTTGACGCTGCTATGGGTTAAAACGAGTTTTCTCCGGCCTGTTGTTTTAGAACGTTGTGGCTCTCGTTGCTGTCTTTAATAGAGCTTAATACTTGCGTGTCCTTTTCCAGACTTATATTCTCACAATCAGTGTGAAGAAGGAGCAGTTCCATGGCAGATGATAATGAAGCTCTTGTCGGTCTCATTGAAGCGAACCGAGGCCGCGCGAAGTTTTCCGGGCACGGGAGGTCGTTAGGCGCCGCCGGTTACCGGGTCGCCAGCGACCATCCAGAGAACTGCGAGTTTCTCGGTGAGCCGGGGCAGAGTATCGCTTTGTCGCCGCCGCAAGGGGGCTTTGAGAGTATTCTTATCGGCGCTGCCTGGGATAACGTGATTGTTGAAGAGTCAGGAATTCTTGGCCGCTGGTTCAAAAAAGTCCGCAAAATCGGTGTTGATCTGGATATCGGATGTCTTTACGAGTTGCAGAACGGCAAGCGAGGCGCCATTCAGGCGTTCGGGGAAAAGTTCGGGGATTTTGAAAATGTCCCCTATATCTCCCTGTCCGGGGACGAACGGACAGGGGATAAAGAAGGGCATGACGAGTACCTTCTGATCAACGGACACAAATGGAGCGAACTTAAACGTATCCTCGTTTATATCTATATCTACAAAGGCGTTCCCAACTGGTCTGCGATCAAGCCGCAGGTGGTGATCGATGTGCCCGGGGAGAACGATCTTTACGTTACTCTCAATGTCTATGACGATAATCTGGCGGTCTGCGCCGTTGGCGAGCTGGAGAATGTCCGCGGCGGGATCAGGCTGACCAATCGTACCGAGTATTTTCCCGGACATGAAGAGATGGACCGGGCCTACGGTTTTGGTCTTGACTGGGGTGACGGCACCAAGCCGCCGCTGTAATTGCCGGGTTTGAATGATCTAGGCATGGTTGAAATCACAACGTATGAAGCGGTTCTTCTTTCTTTTGGAGCTTTGATCTTCGGGATCTTTCTTCTGGTCCGCGGTGGAGGCTGGACTATCGATTCAGCCGTGTATATCGCGACCCATCACGGGATCTCGCCCATGGTGGTCGGTTTAGTGATTGTCGGTTTCGGAACGTCTTTCCCCGAGCTTGTTGTTTCTATTTTGGCCAATTTTCAGGGTTCTGCGGGAATCGCTTTGGGCAATGTTATCGGTTCGAATATTGCCAATATTCTTTTGATTCTCGGGGCAAGCTCGATCATGACCAGTTTGAGCACACAGCGCACTGTTTCTCTCGCCCGCGATCTTGTGGTGATGATTTTGGTTACGGTCTGGCTTGCATGGATGCTGAATAACGGCGGGGTTGGACGCTGGTCAGGCGTGCTGATGCTTGGCGTTCTTGTCGTTTACCTTGTCTTTCAGTATCTGCTGGCTCAATCGCAAGAAGAACATACGCCTCATCTGGAAGATTCGAAGTTTGACAGCGATGCTGTCGCCCTGGTTTTTCTTCTTGCGGGGCTGTTTTCCATTGCGGCCGGTGCGGAGTTTCTTGTCAAGGGCGCCAAAACCTTTGCCTCTATCCTGTCTATTCCAGAATCCGTTATCGCGCTGAGCATTGTTGCCGTGGGAACCTCTTTGCCGGAACTGACGACCAGCGTTATCGCCAGCAAGCGCGGGCAGGGGGATATCGTGATCGGCAATGTGATCGGTTCGAATATCTTCAATGTTCTCATGATTCTCGGGATTACGGCGGTCATGAGCCCTATCCAGCCCGGGACTTTTTCTCCCCAGCTGGCGTCACTGGATATCTGGCTTGCGTTGCTTGTGGCCCTGATTTTTTCGGGACTTCTTCTGATGAGAGGGAAAATCAACCGGATACACGGGTTTTTGTTTTGTTTAAGTTATTTTGCTTATAATATATATCTCTACGCGTCTAACCTTTAGGTGCCTTAAACAGCTTGGCTAAACGGAACCGGACCCATGACCGATATCTTTGATCCGAACCAGTACAAAGAAGTCAAAATCGAAATCAACCAAAATATGCTCACCAAGGGGGGCGAGATTAACCTTGCCGCCAAGGACCCGACGTTGCAGCGTCTTCATATCGGGGTCGGCTGGGACCAAAACCAGTTTGATACGGACCCGCTGGACGTTGATATCAGCTGTTTTATGTTGAACCGGCAGGGAAAGACGCGGGTTAACGAGGATTTTATTTTTTACAATAATTATGAAGGGACCGATAAGGCGGTTATTCACAGCGGTGACAACCGTACGGGCGCCGGGGACGGGGACGATGAATCCATGCTGGTTCATCTGCCGTTTGTACATTTCGATATCGTTCAGCTGATGTTCGTCCTTTCCATCTACAAGGGCGAGGAAAAGGGGCAAAATCTGGCCAAAATGAGAAACGGGTATTTCCGTCTGGTCAATAGCGATACGAATATCGAAATCGTGCGTTACGAGCTTGCCGATGACACGGAGGAACGTCCTGAAACGGCCATGCTTGTCGGGGTGCTCAACCGCGAAGGACCTAAATGGCACTTCGTGGCCCTTGGTGAATCCGTCGAGGGGGGGTTGCAGCGGGTTGCCGAAGGTTACGATATTATCGTCGGCAGCGCCTGATTTTACACTTAATCAGCGTTTCATGCCCAGAAGCTGGCCCGGTTTGATTTTCGGCGCTTTGCGCCCGACGCGTCCGCGTTTGCCACCGCCGGCCCGTCCTGAATCGTACATCTCCGTATCAATCAGTTTCTCGATATCCGGCAGTTCGTTCATCTGGATTGCTTCAATGCAGGAACGGAAGAAATTACAGCCTTTTTCTTCCCAGTTATAAACCTCGTTTACATAACTTTCACCGTTAATATTCAGAAAAACCGGGACCCATTTATCTTCCCGGGCCGGGATAATCCGCATCAGGAGAATCTGTTGCAAGCGTCCATGGGAGGACAGGCCGCCCGAGGTTTCTCCCGAGTCTTCCTCGCCTTCTTTTTCATCGTGTAAAAACTGGATTTCGGCTTGGACGTCTTCTTCGCCCGGGCCCATTCGGACCTCTGCGCTGCAGGTTATGCCTCTCTCGGCGTCATACAAAAACCACGGCCTCGTTTCGTAGGCCGAGAGGATGTAATCCACCCCTAATTTTTCCATAACTTCCTTGAGTTCGACCCTCATAGCCCCGATCGCTTTTCCTGTTTCCTCAATCTACACAAAAAAACAGCTTTATGCATGAAATTCTTAGGCTTGTTAAATATTTGTTGAAGGAAATCCTGTAAAAGATAAAGAGGGTCTGTTTTTATTAAAAAAATGTTACTTTAAGGGTGGGGTCAGTTCTGTTTTCTGCGTCAAAATCAATAGGTTGTATGTGGGATGCTAAGAGAGCATAGCCTTTCGAGACGCTTTTTTCTGGCACTTTTTTTTGCCGGATTGATCGTTTCCGGACTTGTTTCCGGAAGCTCTCTTCTTTTTGCGCAGGAACAGTCAAAAGAGAGTGTCGTTGAAATTAAAGCCCGTCCTGTGGACGCAAAAACCCTTGTTTCCGGTCCTTATAAAATCAGTTTATGGGGCGTTGACAGCGTTTCTACGGGCAATGCGATTTTCGAGCTTGGTGCGCGTTCCGTTCTTGAAGAAAAGATCGATCAGAAACCGATCGAGTGCACAATCAAGAGCCGGAACCAGAACGATATTGTGGCGCAGTGTGTAAATTCCGAAGAGCAGGATCTCAGTCTTTTCATGCTCCAGCAAGGGTATGTCGTCGTTAACCGCGAGGTCGTCTACGGATCGATTTACGAGAATCCTTATATCGAAGCCGAGAAAAATTCTCAAAAGCAACGTCGGGGGTTATGGTCGCTCAATAATCAGCAGGAATCGGGCGGCGGTTTCGAAGGCGGGCAAAGGCTGATTATCGGCGGGGTTATTTTTATCGCGATTGTTCTGGCCGCTCTGGCGGGGATTACGCTTTTTATCATGAGAGGTTTTCGCAACGTTGTTGAAGTGCAGAACCAGAGCATGGATCTGGCCAGCAAGGAACGGCTTTTGCGTGAGAAGGAAAAGTTCGTTGTTGCCAGCATGATCGATGCCGAAGTGAGGACAAACAAGACCAAGATCGAAGCGTATCTTTTGATGTATGACGAGTTGCTGAAGGATCTTAAGGACAAGACCCGCGAGCCCAAATACCGGAAGTCGGGCGATATTATTCAGAAACAGCCTGCTTTAAGCCGGGCCGTTTTTGACGGGAATACGAGCAAACTCGATCTATTGGGACAACATACGGCCAGTGATATCATCCATTATTATGCCCGGATCAAAACGGTTCCCGATTACGTAGAGCTTGAGCCTGATGCTCCGTTGGCGGAGGCTATCGGAATCGTTGAGGGTGCTGTCGATGCGGCCCGTAAAATTGATGTGATTTCCGATAAGCTTCTGGACAAGTTTGCTGCGATGCTGCTGGTTCAGGGTAATTAATCTTCAGACGTACCCGTGCCGAGAATCTTCGCTTTTGCCGAGGCTTTTTTCCTGAATCTTATCTGTACGTCCTGATCTTTTTTCAGCTTGTCAGCATCGGTAATAATTTTTCCTTCATCGGAGAAAATGACGGTGAAGCCGCGGTCCAGCACTTTTTCAAAGGAGAGCAGTTCGAGCTTTGCCGCGGCGTTTTCCAGTTTAAGGGTTTTTCTTTCCAGTCCCAAAATCGCGGCTGTGGAGAGACGCGTACTCCATTTCTCGAGGGTCATGTATCCGGTATTGATTCGCGCTGCCGGAGGTTTCAGACCTGCGCTTTTTTTGATGAGCGCCGCTTCTTTTTTGGTCAGAAAGGACCGGAATGACGAGTGTAGGGTGTTCCCGATATACAATAGTGTTTCACGTTTTGAATCGAGCATTTTTTGGGGATGAATCAGACGTACAGAGGCTTTTGAAACCCTGTTGAGGCGCAGATTGAGCGATTCGCGGAATAAAATATCCATTTTTTGGGAGAGTTGATCGGTTTTTTGTATTTTCTGGTCTAAAAGACGGGCCGGACTCCCTAAGCGCGCTTCATAATTCTTCAATTTATGTCGATTCTCGGAGAGGTAGCGGGTCATGGTGTTGATAAGGCGCTTTTCATTGTCGCGGACTTGCGCCAGGAGATTCAGACGGACGGGGACGGCTTTTTCAGCGGCGCCTGTCGGTGTGGGCGCGCGCAGGTCGGCGGCATAGTCGATCAGTGTGGTGTCGGTTTCATGTCCGATGGCTGAGATGACGGGAATTTCGCTTTCCGCTACTGCGCGTACGACGGCTTCCTCGTTAAAGGGCATCAGGTCTTCCAAAGAGCCTCCCCCACGGGCGATAATCAGGACATCCGGTTTTTTTCCCGTTTTGGCTTTGATGGCGTTAAAGCCGCGGATGGCTTTCTCAACCTGCGCGGCCGCGCCTTCGCCCTGCACCATGACCGGCCAGACGAGGACGTGCCGGGGGAATCGGTCGGCCAGACGATGCAGGATATCGCGGATGACCGAGCCGGTCGGGGATGTCACGACGCCTATAATTTCCGGAAGAAAAGGGATGGGCTTTTTGCGCTCGGAATCGAACAGGCCTTCGGCGGCCAGTTTTTTCCTGCGTTCCTCAAGCATCTTGAGCAGAGCGCCTTCGCCGGCCAGTTCCATTGATTCAATGACCAGCTGATAGCTGGACCGGGGGGCGTATGTCGTGATGCGGCCCGTACAGATCACTTCAAGCCCTTCTTCCGGTTTTACGGAAAGACGGGAAAGAGTTCCTTTCCAGCATACCGCATCGATGAGTGAGTCATTGTCTTTGAGACTGGTATAGAGATGGCCGGATGACGGCCTTGAAATTCGCGAGAGTTCGCCGCGTACACGTACGCGTCCGTAATTTTCTTCCAGGGTTCGTTTTAAAGCCTGTGCAAGTTCGGAGACGGAAAATTCCGGGACGTTGCTCTGGGGGATTTTTTCTGTGCTCATGTGGTGATCTTATAATTCAGAAAGATAAGAAATCAAATTTTTCCCATGATATACTTTTGCGATGAATTTTTCCTTTTCTTCCTTTCTCTATCAGGATGAATCCGAAAGTCTTCGTGCGCTCACGAAAGCTCTTCCCTGGCCGGAAGAGCGCGTTCATGCCGTCTCCCAGAGTGCAGCCGATTTGGTGCGCGTTATCCGTTCCGGGAGGGGATCGGGCAGTCTTCTGGAAACTTTTTTGCAGGAGTACGCTCTCGATACGGAAGAGGGCTTGGCCATGATGACGCTTGCCGAAGCGCTGCTCCGGGTTCCTGACGCGGCGACCGCCAATGCCTTGATCCGTGATAAAGTACAGGCTGCCGACTGGTTGAGTCGTCAGGGTTCTTCAAAGGACTGGCTGACCCGCGCGGCCGGGATGGGGATGAGTCTCAGCCGCCGGACGCTTGAAGGCGTTTTTGCCAAGCTGGGGGAATCGGTTATCCGGGAAGCGATGCTGAAGGCGATGCACCTGATGGGGCGGCAGTTCGTTCTTGGGGTGAACATTGCCGAGGCCCTGCAGGGTGCAAAAAGCTACGAGGCGAAAGGATACAGGATTTCCTATGATGTTCTGGGCGAGGGAGCGCGGGATGAAGCAACGGCTTTGCGGTATCTGGAATCGTATGGGCAGGCGTTTGATGAAATCGGCCTTCTTTCCCATGCCAGCAGTCTGCCCGTCTCACGCCGCCCGAGCGTATCGGTCAAGCTTTCGGCCTTATATCCGCGTTACGAGTTTTCACAGGAGGAGCGATGCGTCCCGGCCCTCATTGAACGGCTCAGCGTGCTGGCGAAGAAAGCGGCTACGCATCGCCTGAACCTGACGATTGATGCCGAGGAGGTTGCGCGGCTTGATCTTTCGATTAAAATTTTTGAAGGCGTTATCCGGCAGGGGGATCTTTCCGGTTGGGACGGGTTGGGTCTTGCGGTGCAGGCTTATCAGAAACGGGCGCTGCCCTTGGTCCAATATTTGGCTGAAAATGGACAAGCGTACGGGCGTAAGTTTCAGATTCGACTTGTTAAAGGAGCGTATTGGGATTCGGAGATAAAAAAAGCACAGATGGGCGGGTTTCCGGATTACCCGGTCTATACCCGCAAGTGCAATACGGATGTTTCGTATCTGGCCTGTGCCCATACGCTTTTTCAGAGTACTGGCCGGATTTTTCCCATGTTCGCCACGCATAACGCGCACACGGTTGCGGCTGTGCTGGAGATGGCGCGCGCTGCAGGGGCGGATCCACAGAGTGATTTTGAATTTCAGAGGCTGTTTGGAATGGGGGACAGTCTATTCGATTACCTGATCAAAGAGCGGCTGGCCCATGCCAGCATTTATGCGCCGATCGGACCGCATGAGGAGCTTTTGCCCTATCTCGTGCGGCGTTTGCTGGAGAACGGCGCGAATTCCTCTTTTGTTAAGCGGGTTATGGGTAAAGGCTTTCAGCCCGAAGATCTGGTTCGCGATCCGGTGCTTGAATCGCATATCCATCCTTACAAGAAACATCCCAATATTCCTTTGCCGCGCGATTTGTTCGGTGATCGCAGGAATTCGTCCGGGCTTGATCTTAACGATCCGCTCAGCTCCGGCGCCGTTATCTCCCATGTTCAGAATTACAAAGGAGATTTTACGGCACGTTCGCTGGTTAATGGGCAGAGGATCGACCCACAGTTTCCGGGAACGATCGAGCGCGGTTTTGATTCCGCTCAGCAGGGTTTTTCGCGGTGGTCGCGAATGCCGGCAGATCAGCGCGCGGGGGTTTTGGAGCGCCTTTCAGATTTGCTGGAAGAGCACCGTAACGAATTTATGGCGCAGTGCGTTCACGAGGCAGGAAAGACGCTCGCCGATTCCCTTGCGGAGGTCCGGGAGGCCGTTGATTTTTGCCGGTACTATGCCCAGGGCGCGCGGAGAGATTTTTCTCCCGGCGGGATGCTCCTGCAAGGCTATACAGGCGAGAGCAATCATCTGGTTCTTCAGGGGCGGGGGGTTTTCGTGTGTATCAGCCCGTGGAATTTCCCGCTCGCGATTTTTACAGGGCAAGTCGTTGCCGCGCTGGCGGCGGGGAATGCCGTTATCGCAAAACCCGCCGAACAGACGCCGTTTATCGCTTTGCGTGCGGTGGAGCTGATGCACCGGGCGGGCGTTCCGTCGGATGTCGTTCATCTGATCGCGGGGGACGGGGATGTCGGGGCGAAGATCGTCAGACATCCGCATGTTGCCGGAGTTGCCTTTACAGGATCGACGCAAGCGGCAAAATCCATCCAGAGATCGCTTGCCGAGAAGGACGGGCCGATCGTGCCGCTGATCGCGGAGACAGGCGGGCAGAATGCGATGGTCGTGGATTCCAGCGCCTTACTGGAGCAGGTTGTGGACGATGTCTTGCTCAGTGCGTTCGGTTCTACGGGACAGAGATGTTCGGCGCTGCGGGTCCTTTTCGTACAAGAGGATATCGCCAGGAAGTTTCTTGAAACTCTTTCCGGTGCGATGCAGGAATTACGTATCGGTTTACCGCAGTTCCTTTCCACCGATATCGGGCCTGTGATTGACCGGGATGCTCTTTCGCGGCTGCAGGCTCATGACGAGTTTTTAAAACGGGAGGGGCAGCTGGTCGCCCGTGTGCCGATGGACCACAGCTTCAGAGAGAACGGCTTTTTCTTTGCTCCTGTCGCGTATGAAATACCCAATATTGGCCTATTAAAAGAAGAAGTCTTCGGTCCTATCCTGCATGTTGTGCGTTACAAATCCGGGCAGCGTGAAGAGGTCCTGAAACAGATTAACCAGACCGGATACGGTCTGACATTCGGGGTGCACAGCCGGATCGGGACCATCCAGAAGGGTCTTGCCGAAGGGATCGAAGCCGGGAATGTCTATATCAACCGTTCCATGATCGGTGCGGTCGTCGGCGTACAGCCGTTCGGCGGGATGGGCCTTTCGGGGACCGGACCGAAAGCGGGGGGACCGCATTATCTCCGGGCTTTTGCCCATGAAAAAGTCATTTCGATCAATACGACGGCGGCGGGGGGCAACGCTTCTCTTGTCTCGCTCCGTGAAGACGATTAAAACAATAAGAAACTGAAAGGCGGAGTATGAAGATATTATTGGTGGGATCAGGGGGCCGCGAACACGCGCTGGCCTGGCGTCTGAAAAACTCAAAAAGCTGTACGAATCTGTGTTGCGCGCCCGGAAATGCCGGGATCGGCGGTATTGTTGACGAGATCGTTGATCTCAAAGTGGAAGATCTTGAAGGAATCACAAAGTTTGCAGTTGAAAATGCGGTCGATCTGGTTGTTGTCGGGCCGGAAGCGCCGCTGGTGGCAGGGCTTGCGGATCGTTTGCGCGAGAAAGGGATATCCGTCTTCGGGCCGAGCAAGAAAGCGGCCCGGGTTGAAGGTTCGAAAGGGTTTATGAAGGATTTATGCCGTACGTACAAGATTCCTACGGCGGCTTACGGGCGGTTTTCGAATATGAAAGAGGCGCGGGGCTTTATTGAAGAGATGGATGCCCCGATCGTCGTTAAAGCTGACGGCCTTGCTGCAGGGAAGGGCGTTGTGATTTGTCAGACCCGCGAGGAAGCCGTACGCGAGGCGCAGGACATGCTGGAAGGCGGGGCGTTCGGGGATGCCGGAAAAGAGATCGTGGTCGAAGAGTTTCTGGACGGCGAAGAAGTCAGTTTTTTTGCGTTATCGGACGGCAAGACGATTCTTCCCCTGACTTCAGCGCAGGATCACAAGCGTGCCGGCGATGGCGATACCGGGCCGAATACCGGCGGCATGGGGGCGTATTCTCCCGCGTACTTCATGACGGAGGAGCTGGAGCGTAAAATTCTCGGCAATATTATCGAACCGACGATCAAAGGCATGGCCAAAGAAGGGTGCCCTTTTACCGGCGTTCTTTTTGCGGGACTCATGGTCAAGGACGGGGAACCCAAATTGCTGGAGCATAATGCGCGATTCGGGGATCCGGAGTGCCAGACGCTGATGATGAGGCTCGAAGGGGATTTTGCGAAAATCCTGAAAGCTGCGGCTGATGGAAAGCTTGAGAGCGTTAAAGACGAGCTTGGCTGGTCGCCGGAGACATCGCTTTGCGTGGTCATGGCGGCGAAGGGATACCCGGGATCGTATGAGAAGGGAACGCCGATCAGCCGTCTGGATCAGGCTGCGCAAGTGAATGACGTACAGGTTTTTCACGCCGGGACGGCGCTTGCCAAGGATGGCGGGATCGTCAGTAACGGCGGGCGCGTTCTGGGGGTTACGGCAAAAGGCAAAACTGTCGCGGATGCCCAGAAGCGCGCGTATGAAGCGGTTGACCGTATTGACTGGCCGGAGGGTTTCTGCCGCCGCGATATCGGATGGAGGGCTCTTAAGGCCCAGCAGGAGGAGGCGGCCTGAAGAGGGCTGTAAAGTTATGGTTTGGCATGTTGTTCAGATCAATTGCGATGCGATCACGGATGTGAAAACGTTTCATCAGGAGTTTGCCGCGGCATTCGGTTTTCCCAATGATTATGCGGGAACCAAGGAGGCCTGGCTTTTGCGTCTTGCGAAACTGGACGATGTAAATGACCGAGTGACCGAGGTGTATTGCGATCCCGGCGAAGTGATTACCGTGGAGCTTTTGAATGTCGCTTCTTTCGCCCGGCGCTGTCCGGAAGAATTTACGTTTTGCGTCGAAGGGATTTCCTATATCAACTGGGCGCGACTGGAAGAGGGCATGAAGCCGATTCTTGCGATCGCCTTTTACGGCGTGCAGACATACGACCTGTCCGGGTTCTAGGTTTTCGTCCTTTTTTCCCTGAAAAAGTTTTTCAGAAGCGCACTGCTTTCATTTTCCAGAAGGCCATAAAGGATATCCGGTCTGTGGTGGCAGGTCGGCTGTTCATAGAATTTTGCGCCGTGCAGGATGCCGCCGCCTTTTGGGTCTTTGGCGGCAAAGATTACCCGGCGCAGGCGGGCAAAGCTGATCGCGGCGGCACACATGGTGCAGGGTTCGAGGGTAACGTACAGGTCATATTCCGGTAGGCGCTGAACGCCCGCTTTACCCGAAGTTTCCCGGATCACAATCATTTCCGCATGTGACGTCGGGTCGGCCTCGGCAATCGTGCGATTCCCTGCGCGGGCAGTGATTGTTCTTGTCCTTGCATCGACCATGACTGCACCAATCGGCACTTCGTCGCGCAGGGCGGCCTGTTTCGCCTCTTCCATCGCGGTCTGCATACAGGTAATGTCAAATTCATCAAAGGGTTCTGTCATGAGCGATGATTCTAAACAACTCCCCGAGGGCAAGCCAGAGAGAATTGCCAAAAGGCTGGCGCGTGCCGGGTTATGTTCACGGCGCGACGCGGAGCGCTGGATTGTGGATGGGCGCGTACGGGTTAACGGACAGGTGATTCACTCTCCGGCCCTTAATGTCGGGCCTCAAGACAAGATTGTCGTGGACGGGAGGGTTTTGAAGGAAAAGGAGCCTGTACGCCTTTTTCTGTATCATAAACCTGCCGGGCTGGTGACCACCCATAAAGATGAAAAGGGACGGCCCACCGTATTCGAGCGTTTGCCGGAGGATTTGCCGCGTCTTATTAGTGTCGGGCGGCTGGATTTGAATACCGAAGGTTTGCTGCTCCTGACGAATGATGGAGAATTATCGCGCTATCTTGAGCTTCCCTCGACGGGATGGAAACGCAAATACCGCGTTCGCGTTTTTGGGACCGTGAAAGATGAGGTTTTGAAAAAACTCAAAAAAGGCGTCGTGGTTGAAGGTGTACGTTACGCACCGATCGAAGCGATTGTCGATACCGCTCCGCAGGATCGGGAAGGAAAAGCCAATACATGGCTCGGGGTTTCCCTGCGTGAGGGAAAGAACAGGGAGATCCGAAAAGTCATGGAAGCGCAGGGTTTGAGCGTCAATCGCCTGATCCGTACCGACTACGGCCCGTTTTCTTTGGGCAAACTTCCGGAAGGACAGGTTCAGGAAGTCGATTCCAATGTTTTACGGCATCAGGTCATAAAATTTTTCGATGGGCGTACGGACTTGCATGAACGCCCTCAATCGTCAGGAAAAAAGAAGTCACCGTGAGAATCGTTTCGGGACAATATGGCGGGAGACGCATACAGGTTCCCAGGGGGCAGTCGATCCGGCCGACCTCGGATAAAGTGCGGGGGGCCATTTTCAATATTCTCGGCAGCCGGAACGTAGTTGCCGATGCCGTGGTTATGGATGTCTTTTGCGGGACGGGGGCGTTGGGACTGGAGGCTTTGTCGCGCGGGGCGCGGTTTTGCATTTTTATCGATCAGAACCGCGAATCGCTTGAGATTTCCCGCAAGAATGTTCATGCGCTTGGGGCCGATCGTGAGAGCCGGTTGATTTTAAAAGATGCGACGCGGACAGGAGCGCGCCCGGAGGCTCTTGAATCCGCCAGTCTTGTTTTCCTCGATCCTCCTTATCATAAAAACCTGCTTCAGCCGTCACTTGAATCTCTGGTATCGGGAGGGTGGCTTGCTCCGGATGCCATGATTGTCTGTGAAAGCGAGAAGTCCTACACTGCAGGATTCCCGGAAAAATTTGTTCTGGAGGATGAGCGCGTGTACAAAGACACTAAAGTCAGTTTTCTTTCGGGGCGGACATGATTTATTTTATCGGCGTTGTCGGGTTTGTCGGCGGCTTTTTCCTTGGGCAGATGGTTTTATACTTTATGCTCCGCAATGTTCCGCGCGAAAAACTTTTGAACGACCCGACAATCAAATGGAAATATGGAATCCTGAATTGGGTTATTGCCGTATTCGGGTGTTATAGTATGGTGGTTACCTATCAAGAATATTTTCAATGATTTGTTGCCGTTAGACCGTTTTAAGATTAAGTTTTACTTTCCGTTTCCTAACCTGTTACAGGAGTTTTTCATGAAGAAGTTTCTTGGCCTTGCGGCCGCGGCTTTGTGCCTTATGAGTGTGCGTCCGGCCTATGCCGAGACGGAACAGTATGCCTTTGACAAGCTGCATACGCAGATTATTTTCTTTGTCAGCCATCTTGGTTATTCCCACTCCGAAGGCAAGTTCCTGGATTTTGACGGGGGTTTTACCTTTGACCGTACCGACCCGTCCAAGTCCAGCGTTGAAGTGACGATCAACACTGCAGGCCTGAACATGGACGACCAGAAGTGGGACGACCACTTGAAAAGCGCTGATTTTTTCGACGTCGAGAAATTCCCGACCATGACGTTCAAGAGCACCAACGTTGAAGTGACCGGCGACGATACGGCCAATATCACGGGCGACCTGACGCTTCTGGGCGTGACCAAGCCGGTTACCCTTGCCGTTAAACATAACAAGTCCGGCAAACACCCGTTCGGAGACAAGTATGTCAGCGGTTTTTCCGCGACGGCGACGATTAAGCGTTCGGATTTCGGCATGAAGTACGGATTGCCTTTGCTGGGCGATGACGTTGACATTCATATCGAAGTCGAAGGCGACCGCGTTGAGCCGACGGCCTCGGATGCGGCTTCGGACAACAAGTAAGGATTTTTGGCTTCTTTGTGATGAATGTCTATGAAGCAGGAAAGCGACTCATACGGATTTGTCCTTAAGTTTATTCACTGGACGACAGCCCTGTTGATCATGGGGCTGTTGTTCGTCGGTCTTTATATGGCCGATCTGCCGCTCAGCGAAACCAAGCTGAAAATCTACATGCTCCATAAGTCCTTCGGGCTTCTGGTTCTTGCGCTGGTGGTCGTGCGCGTTTTCACGAAATTTCTCAGTCCAAAAGTCCGGTCGCTGGATACGCATCAGGCGTGGGAGAAGTTTCTGGCCAAGCTGACCCATATTTTTCTTTATTTTGCACTGTTTGCCATGCCGCTGTCGGGCTGGATCATGTCTTCTGCGGGGGAGTTTCCGGTTTCCTTTTTTGGGATTCCCGTCCCGCCGCTGACGGCAAAGAACAAGGAGCTGTTTGATCTCTGCCGCGAATTTCATGAAGTGCTTGCGACGATCCTGATTGCCATCGTGGCTCTGCATCTGGCCGGGGCGCTGAAACATCATGTTATCGACCGCGATCGGACGATGATGCGAATGATGAATTCAAAGAATTATAATTTTGCCGGCGGGCTTGCGGTGGGGCTGTTGTTTGCCCTGCTTTTGGGCGCGAACATCCTTTTTGTCGCGGCGAAGGAACTTTCCGAGGACGAAGAGGACGAGCACCGTGCCCCTGCGGTTGTTCAGGCATCTGTCGAATCGCCGGGCCTTCTAGAACAGGCAGTTCCGGCAGAAAATCAGTGGTCGATTGTCAAGGAGGACAGCCGCCTTGGGTTTGAGGCCACAGAATACGGGCAGTCTTTTAACGGGACGTTCGATTTTGGCGGGCGGATCGTGTTTGATCCCGGCCAGCTCGATCACAGTCTTGCAGATATCTCTATCGATATCGCCAGCATCAAGACGGGCAGCGATGATCGTGACGCTCAGGCGAAATCCGATGAGTGGTTTGATGTGAAGAGTTTTCCGGCGGCGCATTTCGTAACGGAAAAGTTTGAATCAAGCGGCGCGAATCAGTACACCGTTTCAGGAAAGCTGACGATTCGCGATGTGACACTTCCGGTTTCGTTCCCCTTTACCCTCATGATCGAAGATAAAGATGACGATGAGCGCGAGGCGAACATGACTGCGGAATTGACACTCAACCGTCTTGATTTCGGAGTCGGAAGCGGTCAGTGGAAAAACACGGAAACCATAGGGAATCCCGTCAAGCTTTCCATTGTAGTTCACGCCAAGCAGATGAAAGACTGAAAAAAAATTTTTCGTTTATGCCCTCTGCTTTTTTTGTTTCCTTTTTTCTCCATTGAATATTTCCGGCGGTTCTTTAGAGTGAACTTATGAGGACACTCTATCATTTCTGGCTTCATCCTTTCTCCCGAAAGGTCAGGATCGCTCTGGCCGAAAAAAGTCTTGATTTTGAATTGAAAGTTGAAAAAATCTGGGAGCGCCGCACAGAATTTCTTGCGATGAACCCTGCGGGAGATGTTCCCGTTTTGATTGAAGCCGACGGCACGATTCTTTCCAACTCGCAGGTGATCTGCGAGTATCTGGACGAGGTTTATACGGACAATAACCTGATCGGGCAGAATCCGGTCGAGCGCGCGGAGACGCGCCGTCTTGTGAACTGGTTTGACCGGAAGTTCAACAAGGAAGTCACCGACAATCTGTTCGGCGAAAAGCTGATGAAAACTTTCCTCAAGCTGGGGGAACCACACGGTCCGTCTATTCGGGCGGGGCGGGCGAATATCTACTATCATCTTGATTATATAGGATTTCTTACGGAACGGCGTACGTGGCTTGCGGGCGATTTTTTCTCGCTCGCGGATATTACCGCTGCGGCGCATATCTCCTCTATCGATTATATCGGCGATGTCCCGTGGGAACAGCATCCTGCTGCATTCAAATGGTATAATGCGATCAAATCCCGACCAAGCTTCCAGCCCTTGCTAGAGGAACGCATCCCCGGTTTTGAGCCGGTGGTTGATTATGCCCGAACCGGCTCTTAAGAGGTTCTGGCATTATGAACGCTCCTGTCAATCCATCACCGCAAAAGCATCTGTTTTGTTTCGGACACGGTTATTGCTGTGACTATCTGGGGCACGGGCTGATGGAGAGCGAGGGCTGGCGCATTTCCGGCACCACACGTGATCCGGAGAAGAAGGAAGTTCTCAGGGAGCGCGGTATCCGGCCTTTTACGTTTGATGAGACTCATCCGCTTGCCGACCCGTTGTACATTCTCAGGGACGTCACCCATCTTTTGATTTCCACGCCGCCGGGGGATGACGGCGATCCGACGTTTTTGATGCATGCCGAGGATATTTGCAAGCTCGCCGGGATTGAATGGATCGGTTACCTGTCCACTACCGGGGCTTATGGAGACCGCAACGGCGGGTGGGTCGATGAAACGTCCGAGGTCCGGCCAACAACGATCCGGGGAACAAGGCGTGCAAAGGCGGAGGAGCAGTGGCTTTCCCTTTATCATTCCCACAGCCTGCCCGTTCATATCTTCCGGCTTGCCGGAATTTACGGGCCGGGGCGCAGTGCGCTTGACTCGGTCCGGGCCGGGGTTGCGCGGCGGATCGACAAGCCCGGGCATGCTTTCAGCCGGATTCACATCGAGGATATCGTGCAAGTTTTGCGGGCTTCAATTACCAAACCTATGCCCGGCGAAATTTTCAATCTTTGCGACGACGAGCCTGTTCCGAGTCATGAAGTCATTGATTATGCCTGTGGCTTGCTTGGTCTGCCTTCGCCCCCTCTTATTCCTTATGACAAGGCCGATCTGGCGCCGATCACCCGCAGCTTTTATGCTGATAACAAGAGAGTCAGTAACGAGAAAATCAAGAAAGTTCTCGGGATCGATCTGAAGTACAAGAATTACAAGGACGGTCTGAAGGCGTGTCTTGCTGCGGAAAAACATGCGATTGGGACATTGCGGGATTACACGCAGCCGATCTAATCTTCTTTTTTATGAGAACAGTTTTTGTTTGGCGCTGCGGGTTGTGGCGCTGAATTTGCTCGCATCGTAGGGCAGGCGGATCGTGACGGATGTTCCGATTCCCACGGTCGAGTCGATATGGATGCTGCCGCCGTGGAGTTCAACCAGCTCTTTGGTTATGGACAAGCCCAGGCCTGTGCCTTCGTAGTCCTTAATGTAGTGCGTTGAAACCTGCTCAAAAGGACGCAGGACGGAGGCCAACTGGTTCACGGGAATCCCGATCCCCGTGTCGCAGATTTTCAGGGTCAGGTGCTCGTCCCGGGGTAAGCATTCCATCCAGACCGAACCTCCTTCTTTCGTGAATTTCACCGCGTTGGCCAGAAGGTTCAGGATGATTTGCTTCAGGGCGCGCGCATCGGCGATGAGCGTAATATCCTTGGCAATGTCCTCATCGACCTCAAGTCGGATTTTTCCTTCTTCCGCGCGGCCTTTGACCATTTTGAGAGTGGCCTTGATAATTTCGCTCAGGCGGACCTTGGACAGGTCGAGGCAGTATTTTCCGGCCTCGATCTTGGACATATCCAGAATATCACTGATCAGATCCAGCAGGTGTTCGCCGCTTTCACGGATTCCGGTGGCGTATTCGGTATATTTCTTGTTTTCGACCGGGCCGAGGAGTTGATGTTCGATCATTTCCGAGAAGCCGATGATGGCATTCAGCGGCGTGCGCAATTCGTGGCTCATATTGGCCAGAAAACGGGTTTTGGCTGCGTAGGCCTGTTCCGAAGCGTCCTTGGCAGCTCTGAGTTCGCGCTCATAGAGAATGCGTTCGGTCATATCCTGCATGATTCCATAGAGGGCGACTACTTCATTGGAGTCATCTTTTTCACACCGTCCTTCGCAATAAATATAACGGGTTTCCCCGTCGGGGCGCGTGATGCGGAATTCCATGTCGTAGTTTTTCTTTTCAATGATAGCTCTCTGGAATCCCTGGATCATGCGCGCGACGTCGCTTCGGTGGACCATATCGTCGACGCGTTTTAAGGTGGGCAGGAACAGGTTCTGGTCCACGCCGAAAATGCGGTAAATTTCCTCCGACCAGTTGATGTCTTCTGAATCGACAACCCAGCGCCAGTGGCCCATGCGTCCGATCGCCTCGGCTTCCGAAAGCTGCTTTTCACGCTGAATTAAGTCTTCCTGACGGTTTTTTATGGTCGTAATGTCGCGGCCCAGAGCGTAAATCAGGCCCCGGAAATTCTTAAGGGTCCATTCCATCCAGAGGGTCTGGCCATCGCGCGTCATCATCCGGCCTTCGAAGTCCGCCGTCTCGGATAGGTTTTTATCGATGGACCGTTTCAGGCGGACAAAGTGAGTCAATGTGTTCGGTTTATCATCGACCGGAAAAAATTCCATAAAGCTCAAGCCCTTGATTTCATTGGGGCGGTAGCCGATGCGATTGAAGAAAATCTGGTTGGCGCGCAGCAGGTTGCCGCTACGGTCGAGGATGAGCATGATATCCTGCGACATGCCCAGCAACAGCAGCAATTCGTTTTGTTCTTCTATGATATAGGGACTGCTTTCGGGGAGGTCTTCTTGTCCCGCCAGGCTTTTGTTGATCCGGGTCAGCAGAAAGCCCGCGTCTTCCTGACTGATTTTTTTCGTGGATTTGTCTACCTGGGAGGCGATCAGAAAACGTTTTTGATCGGGCGCTTCGAGCCAGTCAAACTGGAATTTGATTACCGAGCGGTCCGCCTTTAGCATCAGTGGATGAATGCCCGGTTTGATATTTTTAACGTCCGGGAAATTCTCTCCCTCTTCATCAGAAAACAAGAAAAGATCGTGAATGACTATTCCGGTTTTTTTTTCGTCAGACTGTCCGACCAGTTCAAAAAACGAGTCGGAGGCGAAAAGAATTTCCCCGTTTTCCGAAAAGGCGCACCGCGCGGGTTCCGACCCACGGTCACGAAGAGAGAGGCCCTGCGGAGGGCTATGGCTCTGTTTTCTGGCGGACATTTAAAAAAGAGAAAAAGAAAAAATGAAAATTGAAGAATCAAGAGACGAGCATCTATTAAAGTTTAAGAAAAATCAGGGGGAGTAGCAAGCGTTCTATGTAAATTCCTTGTGGATATCCCTATGAAATTCTTTGAAGAAAAAACCGGCCCGGTTTGTGGTCCGGGCCGGAACTCTCAGGGGGCTAAAATGAACTTAGTTGGTGGTTTTGTACTTCACGCCGCAGCCATAGGGGGCTGTTGTCGGCGTTTCAACGGCTTTGCCTGCATTCAAATCATCCAGAGCTGCCAGTACATAGTTTTTGGCATCTTTGACGCTTGCCGGGTCGGCGTCCGGCTTGTCGTCGATTGCGCCGGCATAGGCCAGAACGCCTTCCTTATCGATCACAAACATGTGGGGCGTGGTTTTCGCGCCGTAGAGCTGTCCGATTTCGCCGGAGGGGTCGAGGATGCGGTTGGTATCGTGTGCGCCTACTTCTTCCTCGATTTTCATCGCTTCTTCAGCGGTGACGTTGCCCTGCATTCCGGGGGCAGAGGAGACGATTGAAACCCAGACTGCGCCGTCTTCGGTCGCTTTTTGCTGGGTGGCCTGCATGTTACCGGAACCGTAGTGTTTTTTTACGAAGGGGCATTCATTGTTCGTCCATTCCAGCACGACATTCTTGCCTTTGAGGTCACTTAGTTTGACTTCATTGCCTTTAATGTCTGTCGCGGTGAAATCCGGGGCAGGCTTGCCTACTTCAGCGGCTGCAAAAGCCGGGGTGACTCCGAGCGCAAAGGGCACGAAAGCTAGGGCCATAATGAATTTTCTCGATTTGTTAAAAATCATAAGTGTATCTCCTCACAGGGGTTTCAGATCTGATGAACCTATCCGTTTGTTCGGTGAAGAGTCACGAAAGTTACAAAAAAATTATTTAGTTTCTGGTGATGGTCGCGTGAACAATGCCGGGCGTCAGGAGTTGCGGAAGAACGACAGGATCCGGGCGTTTTCCCGTAACGGTATCAGGGGCGCCATAAAAGACGTAGATCGGTACGCCGCTGCGCCCAAAGGAATCGAGATAGGATGTTATTTCCTTGTCATAATTCGTCCAGTCTCCGACGAGATATTGCACGTTTTGTTCGCTGAAGGCTTTGCGGGTTGACTGGATATCGATTGCCAGCCTGTGATTGACTTTACAGGTAATACACCACGCGGCGGTCATCTCCACAAAGACGGGGTCTTTGCTTTCCAGAGCGGACGCAAGTTTTGAGGAGGAGTAGGCCTTGCCGAAGGATTCACCTGCGATCTGGGAGGCATTCGCGGTCGGTATTTCAGCAAGGGAATATAAAGACAGGACCGGGAGTATCAGGCAGATCAGCAGGGGCGTCCGCGACATAATGCCGCAGCTGCAAAAGGGTTTAAAGTGTGCCAGCCAGATGGCCATGGACAAGAAGAGCATGCCCAAAAGGGTCATCAGCACGCCTTCGGGTCCGGATTGCTGGGCGAGAATGCTGACCAGCCAGATCGAGAAGCCGAACATGGGGAAGGCCAGAAATTGCTTGAAGGTGTTCATCCATTTACCCGGGCGGGGGAGTATTTTCTGGGCCGCCGGGATGTAGCAGAGCAGGAGATAAGGAAAGGCGAGGCCGAAGCCGAGCGCAATGAAAATACTCAGTGCAACGGAGGCGCTCTGGACAAGCGCGTAGCCCAAAGCGGTGGCCATGAAGGGGGCCATGCAGGGCGTGGCGACAACGGTCGCCAGCGTTCCGGTGAAAAACGAGCCGAGCATCGAGTGTCTGTTTGTCAGGTTGTTGCCCAAATTACCAAGACTGGCCCCGATTTCGAAAAAGCCCATCAGGTTCAAACCCACGAGGAAAAGGAGATAGGCGAGCGTTGCCACAACAACCGGATTTTGAAGCTGGAATCCCCAGCCGATGGCCGAGCCTGCGGTTTTCAGGAAGACCAGCATCATGCCGACAACCATGAAGCTTATGATTACGCCTGCGGTATAAGACAGGCCGTGGGCACGGGCTTCTTTTTGTTCCTTACCCGAGAGTTTTGCCAGGCTGAGTGCTTTCATCGAGATAATCGGGAACACGCAGGGCATGAGGTTGAGGATCAGCCCTCCCAGAAAGGCAAAGAAGAGGGCGGTTGAATAGCTTGAGATTTCAGTGTGATGCGCTGTCTTGGTTCCGCCCGCGCTTTGCATCGACGGGTTTCCGGATATTGCCGGAGGGGCCGCCGATTCCTTTATTTTTTCCGGCGCGGCGGTCAGGCTGTAGCCCTGATAGATTCCCTGTTTGTCCTTAAAGGTCAGCAAGCCTTTCAGGCTTTCGAGCTTATCGACCGGCACATCGCCTCTTTCATGGCGGATGACAAGGGTTCCGTCTTCTATGGCGGTCCGGGGTTGCGGGAAGTGGTTGATCAGGCCCCATTCTTCGGGGAAAAATTCGGCCGTTTCAAGCTGTACGTTCTGAAGGAAGGAGGGGTCTTCAGGCTTCAGGCGCATGACCAGTTTTTTTTCGTTTTCACCAAAAGTGAACGTGCCCTGCAGGGGCAGAGGCAATTTTTCCTGCGCTTCTTTTATCAGGTTGCCGTTATCCGTTTGCGGTTGCGCCGGGTTATTCAGGGTCAGGTCCAGCTCTGCGGTTTCCGGTACGCATATATCTTTACAAACCAGCATGTCGATCTTGGCATGAAGGGTCTGGGAACCTTCGGGAAGAGTGTCGGGGACCTTTAATTTCTGAAGAAGAGTGACATGGTTCTGATAGCCGTAATTTGCAAGGGGATCGACGAAAATTTTGTCCGGTACGGGCCAAATAATGTCCCCGATTTCAAATCCTTCGGGGAGAGTCCATTTGATCCGGATCGGCAGTCCGGAATCGCCGGGGTTGATCCAGTACAGGTGCCAGTGGGGGTAGATGGTGTGCTCGATCGCCAGCGTTACAGTGTCGCCGGCTTTCACCGGATCGTGTTCAGGGAGGATGCGTACATCCACGTAGTGATCGGGTTCCGGACTCTCTGCAAAGGCAAGGCCAGGTATGGTCAGGGCGAAGAATGCCAAAAGCAAAAATATGCATAAAGCCGGATGCCTTATGCATGATGTGTTTCCGCCTCTTGCTTTCATCCCGCTTATCCTCATAAAATCAATGTTCAGGAAGGTTTATTTTAGCAACTTTCAGGAAAGTATTCGTTACCATTCAACCTGCCGTTACCGGACCGCAAAGCATCATGTCTTCACAATTCCCAGCCAACAGCCCTCAAGTTTCATCCTCTAGCCCTGATCAGCCGCTTTGGCAACCCAGTAAAGCGCAGATCGAATCTACAACGCTTTACCGCTTCATGCAGGAGCTTGGGGCACAAAAGGGCGTTAATTTTGTGGATTATGCGTCTCTGTGGCGGTGGTCCGTCGATCATTCCGAGGAGTTTTGGGATTTTTTGTGGGATTTCTGTGACGTACAGGGCGAAAAGGGAGGAAGGATCCTTGATTCCAATGGCGGACAAATGCTGGGCTCCCGTTTTTTCCCGGATGGGAAGCTGAATTATGCGGAAAACAACCTGAAACAACGCGATGGGCAAACCGCAATCATCTTCAGGGACGAAAAAGGGGAGGAGCGCAGTTTTACCTATGCCGAACTTTACGATCAGGTCAGCCTGTGGCAGCAGGCCTTGATCCGTGAAGGTGTCGGCAAGGGGGACCGGGTCGCCGGTTATCTGCCTAACCTTCCGGAAACGATTATCGCCGCGCTGGCGGCCATTTCGCTCGGTGCGATCTGGTCTTCGGCCTCGCCGGATTTCGGCGTGCAGGGTGTGATCGACCGTTTCGGGCAGATCGAACCGAAAATCCTGATTACCGTGGATGGCTATTATTACAACGGGAAAATCATCGATTGCCTGCCCAAAGTCAGAGACGTACAGCCTTTGCTCAAAGGGCTGAAAAAGACCGTTGTCATTCCGTTTGCGGGGTCGTCTTTAAGCGCTACGGATCTTCAGGATGGTGTTTTGTCCGGCGGGTTTACGGATGGGCTGAGACCCAAGGATATCGAATTTACAAGGGTGGAGTTCAATCATCCTCTTTTTATCCTTTTTTCCTCCGGCACAACCGGCGTCCCCAAGTGTATCGTCCATGGTCACGGCGGAACGCTGCTCCAGCATCTCAAGGAGCACGCCCTGCATTGCAATATCCGGGCGGGGGACAAGGTTTTCTATTTCACGACCTGTGGCTGGATGATGTGGAACTGGCTGGTGACCGGGCTTTCCTCCGGGGCTACGCTGTTGCTGTTTGACGGTTCGCCTTTCCATCCTGACGGGAATGTTTTATGGGATTATACTTCCAGACACGGGTGTACGCTTTTTGGAACGTCCGCGAAATACATCGATGCCTTGAAATCCAACGGTCTTTCGCCCGGTAAAACGCATGATCTTTCTGCGCTGCGGACCGTGACCTCGACTGGTTCACCTCTGGTTCATGAGAGTTTCGATTATGTGTACGCCTCTATTAAGTCCGATGTTCATCTGGCCTCTATTTCCGGGGGAACGGATATTGTCTCCTGTTTCATGCTCGGGAATCCGATTTCCCCGGTCTGGCGCGGTGAAATCCAGGGGCCGGGGCTGGGGATGGCGGTCGATGTGTTCGATGAAGAGGCCAAGCCCGCGAGCATCAGCGCGGGCGAGCTGGTCTGTACCAAGCCTTTTCCGTGTATGCCGGTTTCGTTCTGGAACGATCCTGAATGCGTGAAATACAAGGCGGCTTATTTCGAGCGGTTCGAAAATATCTGGGTGCACGGCGACTGGGTCGAAAAAACCCCGCATGGCGGGCTGATCATCCACGGGCGGAGCGATGCGACCTTGAATCCGGGGGGGGTACGTATCGGAACGGCCGAGATTTACCGGCAGGTCGAGCAGGTCGAGGCCGTGCAGGAGGCGATTGCCGTGGGGCAGGACTGGGACGATGATGTCCGGGTGATTTTATTTGTCATCCTCAAAAAAGGATGGGCGATGGATGAAAACCTGATCAAGGAAATCAAAACCAAGATCCGCAACGGCGCCTCGCCGCGCCATGTTCCGGCCAAGGTCATACAGGTTACGGATATTCCGCGGACGAAAAGCGGGAAAATCACGGAACTGGCGGTAAGGGACGTGATTCACGGGCGGAAAATCAAGAATGTCGAGGCTTTGGCCAACCCGGAAAGTCTCGATCTTTATAAAAATCTTGAGGAATTAAAGAGCTAGACGAAAAAAGCGCTTGCCTCGCATCGTTAAACCGTGCTTTTGTGGGTGCTATGAATATTTGCGCTGCACACAGACTTGAATTAGGACGCGAGGCCGCAACGGCATTCGCAGCAGTAGCGTACGCAGCGGCAGCAGCGGCGGCCTAGCCGCAGATATTCCGCACATAGCGCAAGAGCGCGTTTGAAAAATCCTCCGAATAGCCGAAATTGTTATTAACCAAAGGGTCTTTGTGTCTTTTTATGAGTCCGGGCCCAAAAAAGAATTTTTTAGGGTACTGAAATGCAACAGACCAATGTAAAAGACATCGTGAAACTGCCCCTGAGCGCGCGAATGACACCGTATTGTACAACTATTGAAAACCTTACGTCCAATCCGGGTACGGATCTTCTGCGCTATGCGCGGACGAAGGACGGGGTTTTGTCCCTTGCCCAAGGGGAGGGAAGCCTGCCGACGCCTGATTTCATCTGCGATGCCGCGATGAAGGCGCTCAAGGAAGAAGGCAAGACGTTTTATGCCCCGATCCTCGGTCATCCGGAGCTCCGGCAGGAGCTTTCGACCTATTACCGGAATATTTACGGTCTGGATATTCCCGCCAGCCGTTTTTTTGTTACCAGTTCCGGAACGACGGCGGTTCATCTTTCGCTGGCTGCGATTATTAATAAAGGCGATGAGGTGATCGCCCTGACCCCTATCTGGAAGAATTTGCTGAGCGCTGTCGAGATTGCTGATGCGCGGATCAAGCAGGTCGGCATGGCGTATATCGAGGGCAAGGGTTGGACGCTGGATCTGAACCGTCTGTTCGATGCGTGTACGCCTGCGACCAAGGCGATTATGATCGTCACCCCTTCCAACCCGACCGGGTGGACGATGTCCACCAGCGAGATGCGCGCCGTTATGGATTTTGCCCGCGAGCGCGGGATCTGGGTGCTGGCTGACGAGGTTTATACGCGTACGGTTTACGGACAGGTGAGGGCGCCGAGTTTCCTTGATGTTTCCGAGCCGGACGATCTTTTGCTGGTCATCAACAGCTTTTCCAAAACTTGGGCGATGACGGGCTGGCGTCTGGGCTGGATCGTCGGTCCGCCCTCGGCGGAGATGAAAATCTGCGATCTGGCGGTCTATAATAATATGGGTCCGCCGAGCTTTACGCAGTATGGAGCGATTGCCGCTTTAAAGAACGGCGAAGGATTTATCTCGGAGCAGATGACGTTGTGGAAGTCCAACCGCGATCTTCTGGCCGACCGTTTTGCACCGTTGCCCCGGATTTCGATGGTTCCCCCGGATGCGAGTTTCTATGCGTTCTTTAAGGTGGAGGGCGTTTCGGACTGTATCGCGTTTTGCCTTACTCTTATCGACGAGGTCGGGTTATCGCTGGCGCCGGGTTGCGCGTTCGGGGATTGCGGGCGCGGGTTTATCCGTCTGGCTTTTGCCTGTTCGGAAACCAAGTTGCTGGACGCGCTGGACCGTCTTGAGCGCGGTGTGTCTTAAGCCTTTCATCTCCAGCCGTTCACGGTTACACTTCTTCGGCAAAACCGTCAGAAGGAGAAGTGTGTGAGAACGATTGGGATCGTCGGGGGGCTCAGCCCGGAATCAACGATTATCTATTACAAAGGTCTGAACGAGGCCGTGCAGGCGCGGCTCGGCGGGCATCATAATGCACGGATCCTTCTCAATTCCCTTGATTTCGGAGAGTTTGTCGAACTCAAGGAGCTTGGCGACTGGGATACGCAGGGCAAGATGATTGTCGCGGCGGCGCGTTCTCTGGAAAAAGCCGGCGCAGATTTTGTGTTGCTGGCCACCAACACCATGCACCGTTTTGCCGAGCAGGTTGAAGCGGCCCTGAAGGTTCCGTTTCTTCATCTGGCCGATACGACTGCAGAACAAATCCGGCAGAGCGGGCTTAAAAAAATTGCTTTGCTGGGGACCGCTTATACGATGGAGCAGGATTTCTATAAAAAGAGACTGCTTTCAAAAGGTATTGAGCCGATCATCCCCGATGCCGAGGACCGCACGGAAATTCACCATATCATCTATGAAGAGTTGTGCCGCGGAATTGTCCGCGATGAATCGCGCACGATTTACAAGGAAATTATCTCCGGACTTCTCGATGAGGGCGCGGAAGGGGTTATTCTGGGGTGTACCGAGATCACCATGCTGATCAGGCCTCAGGACGTTTCCTGCCCGGTGTTCGATACCACGCAGATCCACATCGAGGCTGCCGCCCATTTCATCTTTGATGAGAGAGTGGCCGCATGAGCAGTATGCGCGGGTATTTCGGTGTCGGCGTAGAAGGAATCAGCAAGGAGCAGAATGTGGGGACTATCGTTCGGACGACCCATGCGTTCGGGGGCAGTTTCTTTTTTACCATCAGGCCTTCGCTGGATATGCAGGAACTGAAAGTTTCCGATACGTCGGGGGCGTTCGATCATCTGCCGTATTACCAGTATAAAAAGCCCGAGGAACTGGATTTGCCCAAGGGCTGCGTTCTCGTTGGAGTGGAGCTGACAGACGATTGCGTCGATTTGCCGAGTTTCCGGCATCCTTTGCGAGCCGCTTATGTGTTCGGGCCGGAGATGGGCAGCCTTTCGCCCAAGCTTACGCAGTATTGCGAGCACGTTGTGAAAATTCCCATGAAATTTTGCGTGAATGTCGGCGTAGCGGCGGCGATCGTTATTTACGACCGGATGGTTTGTCTCGGAAAATTTGCCGAGCGGCCTGTGCGGCCCGGCGGTCCCATGATTGATGCTTCAAAGAGCTTGCCCAAGGTACATAGAAGGCGCGTTCGATCCAAAATTCCAGAGTAGTTTTGTCAGGGCTTTTTCCTTACCCAGAACTGATACATCCGTTTGAAAGTGTCGGGGTTATCCATTTCATAACGATGCCAGTTCTCAAGGTTGACGCCCCTGGGATCCTGCGGGAACCGTTTCAAGTACCCGGAGAGAGTTTCCAGCGTTGTGAAATCTTTAAAGCCCATAAACTCCAGATTGTTTTTTTCTAATAATTCTTTCAGTTGCACAGTCGTGAAACGGTGTTCCATAACATGGAATAAGTAATCCTTGATCTGCGAAAGGAAGTAATAGTCACGGCTTGTCTGAAGATTCTCGATATCAGGTTTGGGCAGGAGGGAGTTTATATTTTTGCGGAAGTTTTTAACGCTTTCATTGTCGTTGCCGATTGATTTCTCGGCGATTGCTTTACGTGCTTTTACAACACTTCTGCGACCAATTTCGCTGTAAAGAGCAAGGTTCATGATTCCTCCGGGTTTCAGCAGGCTGACAAGCACTGCTAAGCCGTTCTCAGGATTTTTTAAATGGTGGAGTACGCCAGAGCTTCCGATGATATCAAAGCTGCTGGGCTCAAAGACCTTATCCAGAGCCAGAATATCCGCTTGACGGTAAATAATATGCGGGATGTGATTTTCGGTCGTTTTGCGGATGGCGTAAGCCAGGCTGGTGCGGCTCAGGTCTACCGCTGTAATTTCGGCTTCGGGAAAGGTCCGGGCAAAATAGATGGTTTCATTACCCGTTCCGCACCCTGCGTTCAGAATTTTTATTTTTCCTTTCGGGACAATGTCACGGACCGGCGCGAGATCAACCGTATCTTTTACATCCGGCACATAACGTAAACGCGGATAAGGCAATTCTTCATACATTTCCTGAACTTTGGCGGAGGTCTCTGTCTGCAGTTCCGTTAGCGATACTATCGATTTGCTGATTTGCATTTCCTCCAAAGGATCGCACAAATGATATTTGAGAAATTTTTTCAGTTCCGGGTTGTTTGCGAGCTGGTCGGCTATGTTTTTTGCCTGAGGGAGCTTGTATATATTTTCATAGCATGCGAGCAAGCACAGCGGTTTGGGGTCTTTATAGAAGTCCTGCTGCGCTTTGACTTTTTCGCGAAGGATTTCCAGCCATTTTTTTTCTTCTTCGGAGACGTCAAAAATATATTCAGTGTAAAAACAATAAATCGCGAGACTTGCAATCATCGTCAGGAAATTTTTATCGAAGATGACGCTTTTGCCTTCCACATGATCTTTCAGTATCAGGTGGCGGAGATGCGTCAAAAAAAGTTCAAAACCCAAGTCACATACTGTGATGCGTTCCAACCCGAGCGTCAAATAACGTGACTGTAAAGTGTTGTAGTCGCCGAGATTATCAAATTTTTTTTCGAAGGTATTAAAATCCTTACAGTGACGAAGGTTGTATATCGGGGCGAGTTCAGGATCGCTAATCATCAGGCTCATCCATGCGATGCCGATATAATCCAGATCCAGCGTTTCATCTTCGAGGCAAAAACCGATAAGGCGTTTAATTTCAGGATGGAAAAAATCAAACCTGATTTTTTTCAGCATAATCGTGAATTCCAGTTTATGGCCACGTTTATGAGGTGCAGCGGTGATAGCCATAGCGCTATATTCCATGGCTTTTTCTATATCTCCGCGTTCATAAAAAATTCTCATAAGATTTGCATACGCAGCATCGTATTGCGGGTCGAGAATTGTGGCTTGCTGAAACAGATTGACCGCTGTGTCGATATTTCCCTGCATATAGCGAAGGGTGCCAAGGTTGTGGGCAGCATCGGCGGTAGGAAAAATGTCCATGGATTCTTTCAGGTATTTCTCCGCTCCGGCAAAATCCTGTTTTTTGATACATTCCACCGCCTGAGCGTAGATTGACTTTGCTTTTTCCTCGTTTGACTGGGTGGGCGCCGATTGTGTCATGGTCCGGAAACTCCTGAAAATCCCTATTTTCCAACACTTAAAAGAAAAACGCTTGGAAGATCAAATGTTTTCCGGTTTTGCTTATCTCATTTTCTTTTTGAGAAGTACCACTTCCTCCGCCGCGGTGGGGTGGATGGCGATGGTGGAATCAAAGTGTTTTTTGGTCGCGCCCGCGATCATGGCGACGGCGAAGCCCTGCGTGATCTCGGGGGCGTCCTGCCCGACCATGTGAAAGCCCAGCACCCTGTCGGTTTCACGGTGGACAACCAGCTTGACCAGCGTGCGCTCGTCGCGCCCGGAAACTGCGTTTTTCATGCCCAGAAAATCGTCTCGGTAGATGTCGATCGCGCCGGGGTATTGTTCGAGGGCCTGTTCCTCCGTCAAACCGACCTGCCCGACGGGCGGGTTGGAGAAGATGGCGTGCGGGACGTTCTCGTAGGAAACATAGCGCTGTTTTCCCCCGTAGAGGCGGTCGGCGAGGGCGTGGCCCTCCGCGATGGCGACGGGGGTGAGGGCGATGCGGTCGGTTACGTCGCCGATGGCGTAGATGGAGGGGATGGAGGTCCGGGCGTCTTCGTTCACGAGCACGGCGTTTGCGGCACTGACCTTGACGCCGATTTCGGCCAAGCCCAGCGGCTCGATATTCGGGATGCGGCCGGTGGCGAAGAGGATGGCGTCGGCCCCGATGGTTTTACCCTCGCGCAGGGTCACGGTCACGCCTTGCCCGTTTTTCTCCACCTTTTTGATGGTTTCCTTGGGGTGGAGGTTTATGCCCTTTTTGCCCATTTCGTCTTGCAGGAAGGTGCGGACTTCGTGATCGAAACCGGGTTTGAGGATATGTTCTCGGCGGAAGACGAGATGGACCTCGCTGCCGAGCTGGTTGAAAATTCCGGCGAATTCCAGCGCGATATAGCCCGCGCCGTAAATCACGATTTTTTGCGGGCGTTCGGGCAGGGAGAAAACATCATCGGAGGTGATGCCGAATTCCCGCGCGCCCGGCGTGTCGGGGATAAAGGGTTTTGCGCCCGTTGCGATCAGGATGTGCTCGGCGGTTATGGTTTTTCCTTCGACCTCCACGCTGTGCGGGCCGGTGATTTTCGCGGTGGCGTTAAAGACGGGCTGGCCGTCGCTTTCGATGCCTTTGCTGATCATGCCGTTGAGGAATTCGACTTCGCCCTGTTGTGCTGTGATGTATTTTTGCCAGTCGTGGGCGGAGGGACCGACAGTCCAGCCGAATCCGCCGGCGTCTTTCATGTGCGTGGCGTAGGATGCGGCATAGGTCATCAGCTTCTTGGGCACGCAGCCGAGATTAACGCAGGTGCCGCCGATATGGCGGTTTTCGGCGTAGGCGATCTTTTTGCCGTATTCGCCCGCGACGCGCCCGGCGCGGCCCCCGCCTGAGCCGCTGCCGATGATGAAGAGGTCGAAGTCGTACGCGGTCATTTTATTTTCCTGTATTTACGTTTTGTGGCAAGCTTGCGGGGCATGATAGCCGGGGTGCGCGGGTTTGTGTATGGTTTTGTGGAAAGTTTAGGTATGGGTAGAAGTTTTTATTTTGAAGGACGAGCATTAAAGGACAGCGCTGAGCCTGTTTCTAGGGCTGAGCTGGAAATTGGGGAAGTTTATTACAGAGTTAGCTTTTTTGATCGAGATATGACTACTCCAGAGATTTCAACTCTGGTCTTTATCGGATTCGATTTGAAGAAGGAAGGTGAGGGCAAAATCTATTTTCAAGATTCTATGTCCTATATTTCAGGTTTTAGATATGGGGATACAGACAAAGATAATCCAGCTATTATTTTTGCTCGGACGGAAAACCAATTAAATGGATTATATAATTTTACTACAGCGTTAGAAATCTTGATGTGCTGCTCTCTACGAAAGAAAAATTAGAGTCCTGACCTAAGTCTTGAGTGGATGAGCGGGCCGGAATTGGCCGGAGGTCCGGCTTCTGGTCCGAGAATGTCTAGCCCATAGACCTTGACTTCTGACGTTTTTTTACCCGCTTCTTAATCATTGCCCATGCTGCAGCGCAGGGGAAAAAACCCTGAAACAGTCTGGACCTAGCTAGTGTTTGACACTATGATGCGGCCAGAAAAATAGTTAACGGGTGCCCGGAATGACTCAGTCCAAGAAAGCCACTGCGAAATCCTCCAAGAGCGAAACCAAGACCAAGACTACGGAACAAGAGAATTTGCTGAAGGAGGCCACCAAGCTCCTTCCCTCGTCCGCCTCGTCCGGCCTCAAGCAACTGCTTGAGGTTTTATTTCATCATATCGATGCGGAAGACCGCGCGTTCTTCGAGCCGCAAATTCTGGCCGAGATGGCCGAGAGCCATTGGGCGATGGCACGCGAGCGCAGGCCGGGACAGACGAAGATCCGAGTTTATTGCCCGGAACTGCCGGGGCTTGAACAACGCCGGACCGTCGTTGATATCGTGTGTGACGACCTTGCTTTTCTGGTCGATTCCGTTGCGTCGGAAATCAACCGCTATGAATACCTAATCAACATCCTGATTCATCCCAGCGCCGTGCCGCTTTTTGATACGAAAAAGGGCTTTATGGGCCTGAAGCAAGACGGCAAGAAGGGCGAAGCGCGGCAGTCGCACGTTCACGTCCAGATCAACAAGGTGCTTACCAAGGAGGAGTCCAAAGAACTTGAGGAGGGGTTGCACCGCGTTCTGATCGATGTGACGGCGGCAAACAAGCAGTGGCTGCACATGCTGCAGAAGATGAGAGAGACATCAACGGCTCTGTCGGTTTCGACCACGCCGCATTCGGCCAGCGAGATCCAGAAGTGCTGTGCGTTTCTTGATTATCTGGCGGATAATAACTTCACCTTTCTGGGTTACCGCGAATATGTGTTCGTGGAGGGCAAGGACGGGCTGAAGAGCAAGACCGTGAAGGATTCGAGCTTCGGTCTTCTGCATGATGATGTCGAGCCGGCCTATGTCAGCGAGACGCATGAAGGCCTGCCGCGCAATCTTCAGGAACTCCGGCGCAGCCTTCCGCCCGTTTCCATTTCCAAGACCAACCGGGTGTCCACGGTTCACCGCCGCGTGCCGATGGACGCGATTGCGGTCAAAACCTATGACGAGAAAGGGAATGTGAAGGGCGAGCGGTTGTTTCTTGGCCTGTTCACGTCCGTGACCTATTCCCGAAGCGTTCGCGATGTGCCCTATTTGCGCGAGAAGGTTGAGGAAGTCGTGCAGCTTTCCATGCTGATGGAAGGCAGCCACGACCGCAGAGCCTTACGGCATGTTCTTGAGAAGTATCCGCGCGACGAGCTTTTCCAGATCGATAATGACGAGCTTCTCAAAATCTGTATGAACATCATCCGTCTGCAGGAGCGGCAGAGGATTTCTCTCTTCCTGCGCCGCGATCCGTTCGGGCGTTATATTTCCTGTCTTGTCTATGTTCCGCGGGACCGTTTCGGGACCAAGCTCCGGCTCGATATGCGGCAGATTCTTGAAGAGCAGATGAACGGCATCTGCGCGAATTTTTACACGACGCTGGACGATTCCGTTTTTGCGCGTGTGATGTATATCATCAATATCAGCCAGAAATCGCCGCCGAAATTCAATCCCAAGCAACTGGAAAAACTGTTGCGCGAATGTGGGGAAACCTGGCAGGAAAAGCTTTCTTACGCGATCGCCGAGGAATATCAGGATAATTCCAAGGTTACGGCCCTGACCTTGAAATACCGCGATGCGTTTCCGGTTTCCTACACCGAGAAGCATCGTGCGCGGCAGGCGGTTTTCGATATCGAAAAGGTCGAAGAAGCCCTGCAGCTCGACCGGATTATTCTGGATCTCTATCGCCCGAATGAAATGAACAAAGGCAATCTGCGCCTTAAGGTCTATCATCCGGGTTCGCCGATCACGCTCTCTGATGTTCTGCCGATCCTTGAGAATATGGGACTGCGAGCGATTGCGGAACTGCCGTTCGAGATTTCTCCTGCCGGCAGCGAGCAATCTTTGTGGATCCACGATTTTCTTCTGGAGACGCCCGAGTTCAAGGACAAGATCGTCGTCAAGGATGTGAAGGAGCAGTTTGAAAAGGCCTTTACGAAAATCTGGTACAATGAAATGGAGAGCGACGGGCTGAACCGTCTGGTTCTGCGCGTCGGCGCGAACTGGCGCGAGATTACGATCCTGCGTTCTTACATTCATTACATGCAGCAGATCCGTTCGCCTTACAGCCGAAACTATATTCAGAAGGCTTTAACGGATAATGCGGCCATCAGCCGCGTGCTGATTGATCTGTTCAAGGCATACCATGATCCGTCGAACGGGTCGAAATCGAAAGCGCTGGCGGAAGGGTGCGCCGCCAAGATCGAAGCCGAGCTGGAGGCGGTTACCTCCAGCGATCAGGACCGGATTTTACGGCAGGTTACTGCGCTGATTGAGGCGACTATGCGGACGAATTATTATCAGCGCGGCCCGGAAGAAGGCCGCAAGCCATATCTTTCCATGAAACTCAAAAGCTCCATGGTTCCCGATCTTCCCGATCCCAAGCCGTTCATGGAGATTTTCGTTTATTCTCCGCGGGTCGAGGCGATCCATTTGCGCGGGGACAAGATTGCGCGCGGAGGGTTGCGATGGTCCGACCGTCACGAGGATTTCCGCACCGAGGTGCTGGGGTTGATGAAAGCGCAGATGGTCAAGAACGCGGTCATCGTTCCAGTGGGCGCCAAGGGCGGTTTTGTGGTCAAGACGCCGACAAGCAGCCGCGAAGAGTTTATGAAGGAAGGTATTGAGTGTTATAAAACCTTCATCCGGGGCTTACTGGACATCACCGATAATCTTTCCGGCGCGAAAATTATTCCCCCGAAAGACGTTGTGCGCCGGGACGGGGATGATCCTTATCTCGTTGTTGCGGCGGATAAAGGAACGGCGACGTTTTCCGATACGGCCAACGGCATTTCCCAGGAATACGGGTTCTGGATGGGTGATGCGTTTGCTTCCGGCGGTTCGGCCGGGTACGACCATAAGAAAATGGGAATTACCGCGCGCGGCGGATGGGAGTCCGTCAAGGCGCATTTCCGCCTGTTCCATCACGATATCCAGAGCAAACCTTTCGATGCGACGGGTGTGGGCGATATGGCGGGGGATGTGTTTGGAAACGGTGTGCTGCTCTCTGAGCAGATGCGTCTGGTCGCCGCGTTCAACCACGTTCACATTTTCTGCGATCCCGATCCCGATCCGGCTACGAGCTTTAAAGAGCGCAAGCGCCTGTTCGACGAGGTCAAGGGCTGGGACCAATACAATACCAAGCTTTTGTCCAAGGGCGGGCGTATTTACAACCGCAGCGACAAGATGCTGACGCTGACGCCGGAAATCCAGAAGCGGCTCGATATCGCCAAAGAAAAAATTACGCCTTCGGATCTGATCCGCGCGATCCTGAAAGCGCGCACCGACCTGATCTGGTTCGGCGGGATCGGCACTTATATCAAGGCCAGCCGTGAAACGCATCAGGATGTTGGTGATAAGGCCAACGATGCCTTGCGCGTCAACGCTTCGGAACTCCGGGCGCGCGTTGTCGGGGAGGGGGCCAACCTTGCAATTACCCAGTTGGGCCGGGTGGAGCTTTCCGAGAAAGGCGTGCGACTGAATACCGATTTCGTGGATAATTCCGGCGGAGTGGATTCGTCCGACCACGAGGTCAATATCAAGATCCTCATGACGGATGTCATGGCTGGCAAGAAGCACAAGATGGACCTCAAGGCCCGTAATACGCTTCTTAAAAAGATGACCGAGGAAGTGGCCTCGCATGTGCTTCGTCATAATTACCAGCAGGCACAGGCGGTAAGCCTTGCCGAACTTCAGGCGCGGGAGAACCTCCAGCTGCATGAAGAGTTTATCGAGGAGCTTGAAAGAGAGCGCGGCCTGAACCGCAAGAACGAGGGGCTTCCCGATAAAGAAACGATCGAGAGCCGGTTGCGCGCCGGTAAGGGCCTGACCCGTCCGGAGCTTTGTATCCTTATTTCCTATGCCAAGATTGCCCTGACCGGCGATTTGCTGGCTTCGAACATTCCGGATAATCCGAAGATGGAAAACTGGCTGGTCGATTATTTCCCCGATATTCTGGGCAAAGACTATGAGCCGGAGATTATGCGCCACCGTCTGAGGCGGGAAATTATCGCAACGATGATTGCAAACTCCGTGGTTAACCGGCTGGGATCGACCTTTACGAAATCGCGAATGAGTAAGACGGGGGCGCGGGTCGGTCAGGTTGTCGAAGCCTATATCGTGACCCGGGATGCGTTCCAGTTGCGTTCACTCTGGGACGATATTGAAGCGCTTGACGGGAAAGTCCCTGCGGAAGTTCAGCTTAAAGCCATGCGGGAAATCGCGCAGATGGCGGAACACACGATTACATGGTTCCTGACCCGGCTGGGCCGCGATCTGGATCTGGGGAAAGATACCGAGGATTTTAGCGAAAGCATCGAAAATCTGCGCAAGAATATCGACGGGCTTCTGACGGACGAACTTAAAAGCACGGTTGAGACCCGGGTTAATATCGGTATGCGTGACGGTCTGCCGCAGGCGCTTGCCCGGCAGATTGCATTAATGCCGGTTCTGTCCTCGGCCTGCGATATCATCCGGATCAGTCTGGAACAGGAAACCAATATGATGAACACGACCCGGACGTATTTCGAGGTCGGGGAGACGTTCCATCTCGACTGGCTGCGGCAACAGGCCCGATTCCTGCCCCACGACAATCACTGGCAGGGCGAGGCGTCCGCCGGGTTGCTGGAAAGCCTCTATAGTTGTCAGGCGGGTTTGACGGTGCGCGTTCTCAGGGACCTGAACGGCAAGGCTTCAAAAACGCCGCGCAAAGACAGTATGCTGGAGGCGTGGCTGAAGAATCATGAACATCTCCTGAAACAGTTCGAGCCTCTCTTTGCCGAGCTTCGGCGAGCCGGGACGGTCGATCTGACCATGCTGGCGGTTGCCGAGCAGCGTTTACGACAGCTTTTCGGCGGATAACGGGCGTTCTGGCGTTTTTTATTGCGCGTTTAGGGAGAATTCAGGTATTTTTTAATATGAAGGTTGGCGGTGAATCCGGCCAGCTTATTTCTTAATAATAATTATTTTTGGGTGATTTTTGATGTTAGCAGTTTTAACAGGCCGTCTCCGGGAAAGCTGGAGTTCCATTACAGCAGACGAGCAGCTTGAAGATCTTCAGGCAGAGATTGACGCTGCGCAGGCCGAGTTCAACCAGTGGGCTGTTCGTGCGGAGGCGGCATATCAGGCCGCTGTCCAGTCTCCGAACGGTTCCGGTTCTTCCTATGATTCCGAAGAAGCCTTGCGTCTGGCTGAAGGCGTCAGGCGCGTTATGACCGAAAAGGGAACCAGTTTCGAGCTTGAAAGACGCAAGCATTCAATCCTTATGCCCAAGGGTATGCCGATTCCGGATGTTTCCCTGCGGACGCTGGATCATATCGCCAAGGGCCTTGATGATGTGAATCGCCGCTTTACCGTCAGTTATGATGCTACGGAAGAAAGACAGGGCGCTCTTACACGGGCCAGAGAATCCTATGCGCATCTGCTCGGAACTTTTCGCGGGATTGTCGATCGCAGCGATGAAGCGCTTCAATTGCCGTCCATACAGGGCGCGCAGAGCGATGATGCTTCGTCTCCCTCGCACAAGGTTCGTGCGCATGTGAGAATGAAGCAGACGTACACGTTCGGCGCGCACCGCTCCTTTATCGACAGAAGCGCCAAAAAAGCGGGCGTTGCGTCTGATGCGATCCCTGCCGTATCTCCGGCGATGGCTGCGGGCGGTGCCGAACACGATCATGACGGATATATCATGTAAGCCCTGAAATTTCGGGGTCAGTAATTTCCAAAACCCAGCGCGAGCAAGATCAACAGGCCGAAGTCGCGGTTCGAGCGAAATATTTTCAGGCTAGAGGCTGAATCCTTTGGGTTCCATTCCGTTATTTGCCAGAGAAGGTGAGAACTGGCCATAAGAACCAGGATTGTTGTCCAGAGGCCGCCGCTGGTCAGAAGAACGGCGAAAACCAAGAGCAGAGTTGTGAGTTCATAAAATCTTTTTACCCACTTACCGCTTTCCGAGCCGAAGAGAAGCGCGGTGGATTTTATTCCGGCCAGTGCGTCGTCTTCCTTGTCCTGATGGGCGTATACCGTATCGTAGCCGAGGGTCCAGCATATTCCGCCAAGATAGAGCAAGAGCGATGAAATGCCGATGCTTCCGCTGATGGCGCTATATCCCATCAGTGCTCCGAAATTAAAGGTGATTCCCAAAAAAGCCTGCGGCCACCAGGTCAGGCGTTTCATCAGCGGGTAGGCGATTATCAGCGGGATCGTCATGATGCCGAGGATAACGGTCAGGCGGTTCATGCTCAGGAGAATCAAAAGGCCTGCCGTCAATAAGCCGGCCAGAAAGCTCATAGCCTGTTTCGCGTTGACGGTTCCGGCGGCGAGGGGGCGCTCCTTTGTCCGCTCGACTTTTTTATCCAGATCTCGGTCCCAGAGATCGTTGATGACGCATCCCGCGGCGCGCATGACGATTGCACCGATTCCAAAAAGTATGAAAACCAGCCAAGCGTAGAGGCTCATACCGAAAAATCCGCCGGAGGCCAGCACAATTCCCCACCAGCCGGGGAGAAGCAACAGCCAGATGCCAATGGGCCGGTCAAGGCGGGCGAGATAGGCGTAAGGACGAAACTCTTCGGGAATATGGCGCTCGATCCAGGGCAGCCTCTTGATATCCGTATGGGTGTTGGTGTTCACTGTATCGGTCATGACCTATCCTTTATACAAGCACCCGCGCCTATACCTCAATGAGGAGTTTTCCGAGGGGGCGGTTTTGCCGCTTTCGGATGCGCAGGGGCATTATCTGAAGAATGTGTTGCGTCTGACTGCCGGGCGGCGTGTGCGCATCTTTAACGGGAAGGACGGGGAATGGCTGGCGGAAATTGCCTTTCTGGATAAGAAACGCAGTTCGGTTGCCTTGCTTGAGATTATTAAACCCCAGCCTGTAAACGGGTGGAGGGTTCGCCTGTTGTTCTCTCCCATCAAGAAGCAGCGTATGGATGTTCTTATTGAAAAGGCCGTGGAGCTGGGGGTTACGGATTTTTATCCTGTGCTCACTACGCGGACAGAGAATCGCAGCCTGAAAGACGAACGGATTGCCCTGCAGATTATCGAGGCGGCGGAGCAATGCGAGCGGCTCGATCTTCCCGTTCTTCATCCGGCCCTGAGTTTAGCTGGTCTCCTGAATACGTGGGAAGGACCCCGGGTTCTGGCCTGTCTTGAACGGGCGGAGGCTTCGGCCTTGCCAAAGATTCGTCTGGAGAAAGATTGCGCTTTTCTCATCGGGCCGGAAGGAGGGTTCGATCCTGAGGAGATCGAGAGTTTGAGCGCTTCAGCGAAAATTCAGGCCGTCAGTCTGGGGGAGACGATCCTGCGGGCGGAGACGGCGGCCCTGTTTTGTCTGAGCCATGCGCGCCTGCAGTTTTTATCAGAAGAATCTTAAAAAAGCTTTTTTACATGCGTCAGGGTCTTGAAATTCAAACAAGATGGACGTATGTGTTTGTTACTTTGCTCCCGCTTAGAAACCGGAAAGGTCTTTTTAGGGATATGGTTACCTTCAAACCTTATGCATATTTCAGACTTTTGGTCGTTTTTGCCGTTTGTCTTGCCGTGTCTGTGCTTTTTGGCGCTGGTGTCTCGTGGGCCCAAGGCATGAAGATCGGCCTGCAGCCTCCTGCAACCGATTCGGCGGAGCGGATTTACGATTTCCACAATATGCTGCTCTATATTATTTCCGGGATCGTGGCTTTTGTGCTTTTGCTGCTGTTGTTCGTGGTTGTCCGGTTTAACGCCAAAGCCAACCCTGTCCCGTCGAAAACGACACACAATGTTTTGCTGGAGATTGTCTGGACAATCATTCCAGTCGTTATCCTGATCATTATCGCTGTGCCCTCGTTCAAGCTTCTTTTCAAGAATGAGACGATTCCAAAGCCCGAGATGACCCTGAAAGTAACCGGTCATCAATGGTACTGGGATTATGAGTATCCCGATCAGGGCGATATCGCGTTTTCCTCTTACATGATCCCTTCAGACAAGATTGATCACAGCAAAGGGCAAAAGCGCCTGCTGTCCACTGACAACAAGGTGGTTTTGCCTGTCGGTGTGACCGTTCAGGTTCTGGTGACGGCTTCTGTTAACGATGTGATTCATTCCTGGGCGGTTCCGGCGTTCGGGATCAAGACCGATGCGGTGCCGGGGCGGATGAACCATACGTGGTTCCGGATCGAGCGGCCCGGCGTTTTCTATGGCCAGTGCTCGGAATTGTGCGGCAAAGATCATTCCTTCATGCCAATCGAGGTCTGGGCCGTTGAAAAGCCCGTCTTCGACGAATGGGCCGCGCGTTCGAAAGAGGATGCCGATAAAGCGCAGGAATGGCTGCAGGCTGAGCATAGCCCGGCAGACACTTCAAAAGGGAGCAGTGAATAATGGGTGACCACGAGCACGACCATAAGCCCGGTTTTTTCGTCCGCTGGTTCATGTCCACGAATCATAAGGATATTGGGACGCTTTACATTATTTTCGCGATTATAGCCGGGCTGATCGGCGGCTCGTTTTCCATGATTATGCGCCTTGAGCTGCAGCAACCGGGCGTTCAGTATCTGGTCGATGCTGCCGGAAATCCTGACGGCCATCTGTGGAATACCATTATTACCGCGCACGGGCTGATCATGGTGTTTTTTGTTGTCATGCCGGGTCTTATCGGCGGGTTCGGCAACTGGTTCGTGCCGCTGATGATCGGCGCGCCGGACATGGCTTTCCCGCGGCTGAACAATATTTCCTTCTGGCTGATCGTTCCGTCCTTCCTTTTGCTGCTTGGTTCGGCAGTCATCGGCGGCGGTGCCGGTACAGGCTGGACCGTCTATCCTCCTTTGAGCACCAGCGGGCACCCGAATATGGCGGTGGATATGGCGATTTTCTCGCTTCACCTTGCCGGGGCGAGCTCGATTCTCGGCGCGGCCAATTTTATTACCACAATCTTTAATATGCGCGCGCCGGGCATGACACTGCATAAAATGCCGCTTTTCGTCTGGTCGATGCTTGTGACTTCTTTCCTGCTGGTGCTTGCCGTTCCGGTTCTTGGGGGAGCGATCACCATGCTTCTGACCGACCGGAATTTTGGAACAAAATTCTTCGTTCCCGAAGGGGGCGGCGATCCGCTTCTTTACCAGCACCTGTTCTGGTTTTTCGGGCATCCCGAAGTTTACATCATGATTCTTCCCGCTTTCGGGATTATCAGCCATATCGTTTCGACCTTCTCCAAGAAGCCGATCTTCGGGTATCTGGGTATGGCTTATGCCATGGTATCCATCGGGTTCGTCGGGTTCGTGGTGTGGGCGCACCACATGTATACGACGGGGCTGAGTGTCGATACGGAGGCTTATTTTACTGCTGCGACGCTGATTATCGCCGTTCCGACCGGGATCAAGATTTTCTCGTGGATCGCCACGATGTGGGGCGGATCGATCGAGTTTAAAACGCCCATGCTGTTTGCTATCGGCTTTATCTTCCTGTTTACGGTTGGGGGGGTTACAGGGGTCGTTCTGGCCAATTCCGGAATGGATACGGAACTGCACGATACTTATTACGTCGTCGCGCACTTCCATTACGTTCTCTCGCTCGGTGCCGTGTTTGCCCTTTTTGCCGGCTTTTATTACTGGATCGGCAAAATGTCCGGGCGCCAGTACCCGGAATGGATGGGGCAGATCCATTTCTGGACCACATTTGTTGGCGTGAATCTGGCATTTTTCCCGCAGCACTTTCTGGGGCTGAACGGGATGCCGCGCCGGATCATCGATTATTCCACCGATGCGCAATATGCTTCCTGGGCAGAGTGGAACGCCATTTCCTCTTACGGGGCGTATCTCGCCGGGCTTTCCACCTTATGGTTCGTTGTGGTCGTGGTTTACACGCTGTTTGCCGGCAAGAAAGCCAGCGCGAATTACTGGGATGTTCAGCCGCAGAGCTTTACGCTGGAGTGGTCTGTTTCTTCTCCGCCGCCCTTCCACCAGTTCGATATCCAGCCGATGGTCCGGTAGTTTTTTCAGGACAAGGCCTGTTCCGGGGGTTCAGAGGCCTCCTGGCTTGACTCGATCCTGTCCTGATAGGGTTTGACGGCTTTTTCGACGGCTTCCCAGCCGCGGTAGTCGTCGAACAGATCCTCGGCGCGTTCCGTAATCAGCCTGATGCCTTCGACCGGGGTTATGTTGCCTATCTCTGCCGCCCGGACCTGCAGTTCTGCGAAGGCTGCAAAAACCTCGTCGATGATGCTGTCGGGCGTATCCATGAGATATGGCTCAGCAGTTCACTGGTCGCAATTTCTAGGTGTTGGCTTGCTTCTTCGTAGGACGTTTCCTCATCCACCATTCCCTGCAGGATTCCTTGTATTTTTGCCTTGAATTGAGATAAGTCGCTCATCCGTCCCTCCCTTAGTTGTTTTTCTTTTGTCGATAGCATAGCCATTCTTTGCCGGAAAGCGGAGAAAATTCGTGACCTTTTCTTATTCCGTGATAAATAAGGGGCATGACTGAGATCCTTTCACAAGCCGTTTCCCAACCTCTTGATTCCCGCGTTTCGGATTTTGTCGCGCTGCTGAAGCCGCGTGTGATGAGCCTCGTGGTTTTTTCAGGCTTTGCCGGGCTGTGGCTGGCGCCGGGGGTGGAGGCGATGAACCCGGTTCTGGCGGTTATCGCCATGCTGTGCCTGGCGGTGAATGCCGGGGCGGCCGGGGCGATCAATATGTGGTATGACCGCGATATCGACGCCGTTATGCATCGCACACGCGGGCGGCCTTTGCCGATGGGAAGGGTGGATGAGGCAGAGGCGCTGGCCTTCGGTCTGACGCTCAGTATTTTTTCGGTCATGATCATGGGGCTGGCCCTGAACTGGGTTGCCGCGGGTTTGCTGGCGTTTGCAAGCGTATTTTACGTCTTTGTCTACACGATGTGGCTGAAGCGTCTGACGCCGCAGAATATCGTAATCGGCGGAGCCGCCGGGGCTTTCCCGCCGCTGATCGGATGGGCCGCCGTGACAGGAAGCGTTTCTATTGAGTCCCTGATCCTGTTCCTTATTATCTTTTTCTGGACGCCGCCGCATTTCTGGGCGCTTTCGCTTTACGCGAACGAGGATTACAAGCGCGCCCGCATACCGATGATGGCCGTCGTGCACGGCATACGCGCGACAAAAATCCAGATGGTGCTTTATACGCTGATCCTGTTTCCGCTGAGTCTGGTCCCCGCTTTTACGGGTATGACCGGTCCGGCCTATGGGGTTCTGGCCGCGTTTTTGAGCGGATTTTTTGTTCTCACCGCTGTCAGCGTCCTGATGTCCGACGATCTGAAGAAGGCGCGGCTGATGTTCGGTTATTCCGTTTTTTACCTGTTTTCTCTTTTTCTGGCGATGATCCTCAATGCCGCATAGCGACCTTCATCTTAAAAAAAGAAAGAAAAACCTTGCCGTTCTGGCGGTCATTCTGGGTCTTTGTGCGTTGATCTGGATCATTACAATGATCAAGATGCAGGGATCATGAGCTACGAAGAACGATACAGCTATATTCCTTCTACCGTTTTGATTACCGGGGCAACCGGGGATTTCGGGCGTGCTTTTGCCGAGCGCTTTGCGCGGCTTGGGTCGGCTCTTGTGCTGGTCGGAAGAGATAAAAGCAAGCTCGATGCGCTGAAATCCGGGCTGGAGGAAAGCCATCAGGCCAAAATCCACCCCTGTGTCTTCGATATGATGGATAAAAAGGCCATGGGCACGGCGATACGGACCCTGCCGGAGGATTTCAAGGATGTGGAGCTGTTGATTAACAATGCGGGGCTGGCGCTGGGGCTGGAGCCTGCTTTTAACTGTGATATCGAGGATTGGGAAACGATGATCGCGGTCAATAATACCGCGCTGGTCCAGATGACCCGCCTGATCCTGCCTGTCATGGTCAAGCGGAAGCAGGGGCATATTATCAATATCGGTTCGACTGCCGGGACTTACCCCTATCCGGGAGGGAACGTCTATTGCGCAAGCAAGGCTTTTGTAAAGCAATTTTCCCTGTCTTTACGGGCGGATCTCAAGGGAACCAAGGTCCGTGTGACCAATATCGAGCCGGGGATGATCGAGACCCAGTTTTCGCGGGTCCGATTCAAGGGAAATGAAGAGAAAGCCCGTCAAGTCTATGATAATACGGAAAATATTCATGCCGAGGATGTTGCCGAAGCCGTGATCTGGAGTGCAACCCTGCCTCCCAAGTTCAATGTTAACCGCATCGAATTGATGCCCACGACCCAATCTTTCGGGCCTTTACCTGTAGAACGCTTTGATTAAATTAAAGAAATGGTGTAACCTAACCCCGTCCTATGGGTTTTTGGGAGTTTCTTATGGCTAAGTATTTACGTATCTTATTTGTGTTTTCGTTTGTCGTTTTTCCTGTTTTCAGCGCTCACGCCAAGGATGAGGAGAAAGCTCAGTCTGCTGCTGTGTGTAAATCCTGCACGAAGTGCGGTGAAGTTGAAAAGGGGAGCGCGGGTATGCCCGAAGGCGGGTATTGCGATATTTATGCGCGCCAGTTGGCATACAGGGAAGAGGCCAAGTCTTTCCGTGAATCTCTTGAGAAGCGCGCGGTTGCATATGAAGCTCCGCGGATTGAGGCTCTCGAGGCTTATCGCGCGAACAGAGAGGCCTTGTACAAAGAAGAGTCTAAAAAATATCAGGAAGAGCTGGCCCGTCAGGCTGCTGAAGCCGAAGCGTCGATGAGTTCGGGAATGGGAGAGCAGGCTGGAGCCATGGATGAGTCTGAAGAGACTGACACGGCTTCCGCGGCTGAGCCGACCGCTGAAGAAGGAATGCCCGAAGTGCCTTCCGAAACCGAGATCTCAGAGGAAGGGCTTAAGGAAAAGGTCGTTCAGGACTCGGATACTGAAACCAAGGTCAAGAAGGTCATCATCATGCCTGAGGATGCTCCTGACTTTTAAGCGGACGGTTTCTGATCATATGGATTTCCAAGTTATTCTTTACGCCCCTCCTGCAGGGGCGTAAGGTTTTGCGCGTAAGAGATTTCCGATGAACGACGATCACCAAAAAGATTTGAGGAACGACCCGAAAGCCCTTGCCGAGAAGAACCGCAGGCTGGGGCTGATGGTGTTGGGCATTGTCTGCCTTATGGTCGGGCTGGCCTATGCTTCCGTTCCGCTTTATTCGCTTTTTTGCCGCGTAACCGGTTACGGGGGAACGACTCAAGTCGCCAGAGCCCTGCCGGACCGTATTCTTGACCGGACGGTGACCGTGCGTTTTGATTCCAATGTATCGGACACTCTTGACTGGGACTTCAAGCCCGAGGTGAGGACCATCACGCTTCATCTGGGAGAGCGGGGATTTATCGCTTTCCATGCCCGCAACCGTTCGAACGAAACGGTGACAGGGACCGCGCTTTATAATGTCAGCCCGGCCAAAGTCGGACCTTATTTCAATAAAATCCAGTGTTTTTGCTTCGGAGAGCAGGTTTTGGGGCCGGAACAGGATGTTTCCATGCCGGTGGTTTTTTATGTCGATCCGGCGATGGATGACGATCCCAATCTCAAGGACGTGACCGATATCACACTTTCCTATACATTTTTTAAAAGCGGGTCCTCCGCTCTTGAAGACGCGACCGAAGACTTTTACAATTCGGATAACGGTGCTATAAGCACTTCGGATTTCTGATTCATCCCATCGTTGAGCGTATCTAGAAGGAACAGAGAAGATGGCTGATTATGTCGAGTACTCCACAACCGGGAAACCTCATCCCTATCATCTCGTCCGTCCGAGCATCTGGCCGTTGATGGGGGCTTTTGCGGGTTTTCTTCTGGCTACCGGCGCTCTTCTTTTCATGCATCATTATAAGGAATTCGGGGCGTCCGGCATTTATGTCGGCCTGCTGGCCATCGTGCTGGTCATGTTTTTCTGGTGGCGGGATGTGATTCATGAAGCGGTTGCAGAAAAAGCGCATACGCCCATTGCCAAAGTCGGGTTCCGTTACGGCATGGCCCTGTTCATCGGATCAGAAGTCATGTTCTTCGTGGCGTTTTTCTGGGCTTTTTTCAGTTCCGCCTTTTTCCCGACCGAGTTTATCGGCTCAGTCTGGCCGCCGGAGGGAATGCATGTCATCGACCCGTTTGATCTCCCGTTTATGATGACCATGATTCTGCTCTTGTCCGGTTGTTCGGTGACGTGGGCTCACCATGCCATTCTGGAGGGCGACAAGAAAGGCGCGGTCATGGGGCTGGGTTTTGCCGCGTTTTTAGGGTTTTTCTTCATGGGATTTCAGATCTTTGAATATTCTCATGCCCATTTTTCCTTTAACGAGAATATCTATTCTTCGGCTTTCTTCATGGCAACCGGGTTTCACGGATTCCATGTGATTATCGGCGCGCTTTTTCTTCTGGTGTGCTGGGTTCGCGCGATCAAAGGTCATTTTACCGCGGAAAGCCATTTCGGGTTCGAAGCGGCAGCGTGGTACTGGCATTTCGTTGACGTCGTCTGGCTGTTCCTGTTTATCGCCATTTACTGGTGGGGTAATACGGTCGGCATGGATCTGCGGCCCCATTAAGGCCAGGCAAGGGCATGGATACCGAACTTATTCATCTGGCCCTTCGCTGTAAATGCCCCCGCTGTAAAGAAGGCGATCTTTACGAGGACCGATACAGTCTTACCCTCAAAGGCCGGTGCGATGTTTGCGGGCTTAACCTCGCCGGAAACGACAGTGCGGACGGTCCCGCCGTTTTCCTGATTTTTGTCCTTGGCTTTCTTCTGGTTCCGCTGGCGCTGATATTCGATGCGCTTTTCGAGCCGCCTCTCTGGGTGCATGCGGTCCTCTGGCTTTTTGTCGCGCTGGTGCTGACTGTCGGAATGCTTAAGACGATCAAAGCCTATATCATCGCCCTGCAGTTCAAGCACCGTCCCGGAGACTGGTCGTGAAGTTTCCCGTTTGGGCGACGGTTTTTATGGTTGTCTGCGCGGTGTTGTTGTTCCGGCTGGGGTTCTGGCAATTAGAGCGCCATGAGTGGAAAGCTTCGCTGCTGAAGTCCCTGGATGAAGCGTATGCAATCGATGCCTCCGCGCATCCTCTTCTTCAGATTGGAGCGCGCCCGGAAGATCTGCATGAATACGAACGCGGTTATGTGGAGGGTGAATATCTGTTCGATCGAAAAATCCTGCTCGGGCCGCGACTTCATGATAAAGCGCCGGGCTATCATCTTCTTGTTCCCCTTAAGATCGGGGGTATCATCCTGTTCGTCAATCGCGGATGGGTGCCTGAAGGTTATTCCGCAGAGTCCGATGATTCGATCCGAGTGCGTGTGACCGGGCTTTTGCGGACTCCCGACCGGGCGAATTTTTCCGTCCCGCTTAATAATCCGGAGAAAAATCTGTGGTTTCGTTACGATCTTGAGGGATTTGCCAAAAGCCGTGGAATAAGTCCCGTCCTTCCCTTTGTGCTTTATGCCGAGACGGAGAGTTTTCCAGCAGATACACTGAGGGAGTCCCTTTCTCCTCTGCCCCAGCTTTCGCGTCCGCAGCTTAGCAATAATCACCTTTCCTACGCGTTTTTCTGGTTTACAATGGGCGTGTTGTTAATCTTTTTTTATCTTTTACGATTCCATAATAAAAGTAGCCGCGAATCGTGAGCGCTTGTTGTTCACATCCCTTACGTCCTTTTTCCACAGATCGCGGACCTTCGCACAGGTTGATCTTCCATAAGACTCACAGCGTGTGGATGAAAAGAAAAATTTCGGAATTTTCCGTTTTGACAGCGCGTTCTGATTTTGTAGACTTACAAAAATTCAGATGACATGAAGTTTGCCATACGCTTTTGCTTTTTCAGGACAGCAGGTCCTTAAACAGTATTGAGAGATAATTTACGATGTTGAAAATTACCGGTCGCCCCTCATTGATTTTTCTCATGACTTTGTTAGTGAGTTTCCCGGTATATGCAAAGACAGTCAAACCCCAGCTGCTCGTTCAGGAAGGCGACTGGAAGGCTTATGTCCTTATCGAAAACGGGCAGAAGGTTTGTTACATGGTGAGCCAGCCCACCAAGATGGAAGGCAAGTATTCCAGCCGCGGCGACGTTTACGCCCTTGTTACCCACCGGCCTTCGGAAAATACGCGCGATGTTTTCAGCTATATCACAGGCTATACGTACAAGGGCGGTTCTTCCGTTTCCCTGAAAATCGACAGCAAGGCGTTCAAGCTTTTCACTCAGGGCGATACGGCATGGGCCGAGGATGCAACAACTGACCGGAAGATTGCCGCATCCATCCGTTCCGGTTCTAAGATGACGGTCGAGGGGACTTCTTCCCGGGGGACCCTTACAACGGATACTTTCAGTCTGAAAGGGTCCGGGGTCGCCTATAAAGCAATATCAAAAGAGTGTGGTCTTTAACCCAGAATTTCGCGGTTGGTTTTCCGAATTAGGAGAATATTCCCGAATATTTTTAAGTTTTTATGGTAATAAAAACACTTCAGAACTTGGAAAATTGTTAATCTTATGCTAACAGGATTCAAACTTTTCTCGGAATATGCTAAGGTTCAGGGGATTTATTCCTCTCCCTTTCCTGTTCCGGGAAAATTTTTATTGAGATCGGAGTATGCTTTTGCGGTTGTTTAACACGCTCGTCAAACACATTTCTTTTTACCGCCTGTTTCCTGTTCGCCGGAGATACGTCCTTACGAGGACCAACCGCCTGCGTGCGCGTTATGTAACCGCGTGTGTTGCTGTCGTTCTTATTCTTTCCCTGTGTGTGTCTGCCCTTGTTTCGCCATCGGTGGCTTACGTGGCGCAGGATACCGACCATTCCCCGTCGTCCAGCGCTTCTTCCATGAAAAATGCATCCTTGTCCGGGTTTGGTCTGGAGAATGTTGCGTCTGCGTTTTTTGATTCATTCAAGGATGCGCAAAATCCTGATGTCAGAACGCTGGCGGATCTGGCGCCTGCAGGCGGGGAAGGCTCGATAATTGTTCCGCCGACGCCTCCCGTCAAGTCCGCGAAAATCGAGAAAAAAGAAGCCCGTCCGGCCGGTCCGCACGAAGAGGTGATCCATATCAGTTCCGGCGAGACCGTTGCAGGGGTTCTGCAGGATGTCGGTCTGAGCGGTGTGGATGCCCTTAATATCGTCAAGGCCATGAGCGAGCATTTCGATCCCCGTGACGTCAGGGCCGGACAGACGCTCGAAGTCCGGGTCGAGCCGGGACAGGAGGGGCTGGAATTCGAGTCTCTGAAGATGAAAATCGACCCCATCAAAGAAGTGGTCGTCAGTAAAAAAGCCGAGAATGATTTTCAGGCGAAGATTGTCGAGCGTCCGGTTTACGTTCATGTCGATGCCGTGAATGCCAGCATCGATAATTCACTCTACAGCTCTGCCGCGCATGCGGGGATTCCGGCTTCCGTCGTTTCGGAGATGATCCGGATTTATTCCTATCAGGTGGATTTCCAGCGCGATATCAAGCAGGGCGACAAGTTTGAAATTCTCTATGAAACCTACAAGACCGCGGATGGGGATTTTGCCCGTTACGGGAACATTCTCTATGCCAATCTGGCTGTGAATGGCCGGAAAATCCCGGTTTACCGTTATGAAACGCCTGACGGTCAGGCGGATTATTACGGTGAAGACGGCATGACGTTTAAGAAGTCCCTGATGAGGACCCCGGTGGACGGGGCGCGGATTTCCTCTGGTTTCGGTATGCGGCGCCATCCTATCAGCGGATATACCAAAATGCACAAGGGGATCGATTTCGCGGTTGCGCTCGGTACCCCTGTCTATGCGGCAGGTGATGGCGTCGTCGAGGTTTCCGGGCGTAAGGGCACCTATGGAAATTATGTGCGTATCCGCCATACGAAGGATATGAAGACTGCTTATGCTCACCTTCACAAGATCGCCAAAGGCATTACGCCGGGTCAAAAGGTTAAGCAGGGCCAGGTAATCGGTTATGTCGGAACTACCGGGCGTTCAACAGGTCCGCACCTGCATTACGAAGTCATTGTCAATAACCAGCAAGTCAATCCGAACAGCGTCAAGCTGCCGACAGGCCATACGCTGGCCGGTGCTGAGATGAAGCGCTTTAAAGAGCATGTCTCCTCTGTGAAACAGCAGTACGCTTCCCTCACCGAAGGTCTGAAATATGCACAATACGATCCGGATCGTGATTGAATTCAGATCGGGGCTTTCTGTCTAACCTATTCTTTTCCATACGTTTTCTGAATTTTCAGATTTTGCCGTTTTTTGGCATTGAGCATTTCTTAACAAGAGTGTAGAGTGCTCTAGTAGTTTATATGTTTGCGGCTTTGCGTTTGTGATTACGTAAAAGGTTCCGCCGAGCTGCAAGCATCAAATCAATGTTGGATACAAGCGCCGAGCTGGCGCGTCACTGCTCTTGCAGGGCTGCACGCTTGCGCTCAGGATGGAGATTATAATGACAAAGCGTATGCTTATTGACGCAACCCATGTGGAAGAAACACGGGTTGTAATCTGCGATGGAAGCAAACTGATCGAATATGATTATGAGAGCAAAAATCGCAAACCCCTTAAAGGCAGTATTTTTCTTGCGAAGGTGACCCGTGTCGAGCCCTCTTTGCAGGCGGCCTTTGTGAATTTCGGCGGCAACCGTCACGGGTTTTTGCCGTTTTCTGAAATTCATCCCGATTATTTCCGGATTCCGATCGAAGACCGCGAAGCCCTGATGGCTGAGCAAGAAGCCATTTTGAAGGCGCATGACGAACAGGAGAAGCTGGAAGAGGAGGCTCTCGATCAGCAAGCAACGGAGCAGAGCGTCTCCGAAGGTTCTGCCGAGGAGGATTTTGAAGCCGAGGAACATGAATTGCCGCAGATTGATGAGGTCGGCGGAATGATGCCGTCAGTCGGCGATGAAGAAGATGAGGATGAACGGACCGCGACTGCCGAAGGGGTTGCTGTTGCCGATGATGATGCCGGGGATGTTCTTTTGCCTGAACAGGAGGGAGATTCTTTTGCCGGTGCACCGGTTGAGGTGACCGATATTGTCGTTGACGGGGCCGAGGCTGGCATGCCTGAGGGAGAGCCAGAAAGTACGGAAGCCCGGGATGCTCCTGAGGGAGAACAGCAGGAAGAAGGACGCAGAGGACGGCGGGGCCGCCGTTTTCGCGGAGGCCGCGGGCGCCGGCGGAGCGCTTACCGCAATCCGAATGTAGAGGTTGTCGGGGGCGAGGATATCGAGGGCGGAGACGCTTCTGCGGCTTTCCGGTTCAACCTGCGGCGCAAATACAAGATTCAGGAAGTCATCAAGCGCGGCCAGATCATGCTGATCCAGGTGTCGAAGGAAGAACGCGGCAACAAGGGAGCCGCCGTTACGACCTACCTGTCTTTGGCCGGGCGGTATTGTGTGTTGATGCCCAACAGTCCGCGCGGCGGCGGTGTGAGCCGCAAGATCGCGAACCAGAAAGACCGTTCGCGGATGCGGGATATCATGAAGGATCTTGAAGTTCCGGCGGGAATGTCGGTCATCCTTCGCACGGCGGGCGTTTCCCGCACGAAAGTCGAGATCAAGCGCGATCTTGATTATCTCCTGCGGCTCTGGGACACGATCCGCGACCTGACCCTGCAATCGACGGCACCGGCTCTGGTCTATGAAGAGGCGGATCTTATCAAGCGCTCGATCCGCGATCTTTACGACCGCGACGTCGAAGAAGTTCTCGTGGCCGGGTCTGAAGGTTTCAAGAATGCGCGGGATTTCATGAAGATGCTGATTCCCTCGCATGTCAAAAAAGTACAATCCTACGAAGAGGCTCATCTTCCGCTTTTTACGCGTTATCAGGTTGAATCGCAGATCAGCGAGATCGGGCAGAACCAGGTGCGCCTGCGTTCAGGCGGTTATCTGGTCATCAACCCGACCGAAGCGCTTGTCTCGATCGATGTCAACTCCGGTAAAGCGACGAAGGAGCGGCATATCGAGGAAACGGCGCTGAATACCAATCTGGAAGCAGCGGATGAAATTGCCCGGCAATTAAAGCTCCGCGATCTGGGCGGTCTGGTCGTGATCGACTTTATCGATATGGAAGACCGCAGGAATAACGCACGGGTCGAGCGGCGCATGCGCGATGCGCTGTCCAAGGACCGCGCGCGGGTTCAGGTCGGGCGCATTTCCTCTTTCGGGTTAATGGAATTATCGCGTCAGCGTCTTAACCCCAGCCTGACCGAGGCGCAGTATGAAACCTGCCATAATTGTAAAGGGGCCGGGCTTGTGCGCACAGAGGATGCCATGTCGATTGTCGTTCTGCGCGCAATCGAGGAAGAGGGGATCCGCGGGCGTGCGGCGCAGCTGGTGGTGAATATCACTTCGCGGGTCGCGCTTTACATCCTGAACTACAAGCGAAGCAATCTTGCGGATATCGAAAAGCGTTACGGGCTTGAGGTTCTGATCCGCGTGGATGATGAGATCGGCGCATCCGAATACCGGATCGAGGTTTCCAAACCTTCGGAAAAGGCTGGAGCCGTGCGCGGGGCCGAGGCTGAAAGACCGCAAGTTTCTGAGCCTGAACCCGATGAAACGATGGAAGATTTTTCCGATGCGCAGGACGACGAGGATGAAAATATCGGCAACCGAAAAGGTTCCGAGGACGAGCAGGACGATCATTCCGGAAACAGACGCGATAACCGCGATCATCAGCGCGGAAGCGGCGGACAGCGTGACGGCGGTCGTCGTCGCGGCCGTCGCGGGGGCCGTGGACGACGCGACAAGCGCCGTGAGGGCCGCAGTGAATTCGGCGAGGGCAATCAGCGGGATGGCGGCGGTTCCGAGCGTGGTGAACGTCCTGCGCGAAAGAATGACTCTCCGAAGAATGATCCCCCGGAAGAGCAGAGGGTTTCCGAGCCTGTGCTTGCCGTTTCCAGCGAGGCTGTCCCGGTTTCCAAGGCCGAACATCCTGCGCCCCGGTCCGAGCGCAAGGACCGCAGTCCCTCTTCTTCGGCGAGTTACGAAGTTGTGAGCGAGGCGCCCAAGAGCAAGAAAAAGGGCTGGTGGAACCGGTTGATTGAGTGATCTTTCACAGAAAATTCAGAATGTTATGAGAGGCCCGTTAAGAAGCGGGCCTTTTATTTTCCGGCCTGCCATGTTTTCAGGCGTTCGCAGGCTTCAAGGATGTCCTCGGTCCGGTCTGCGTAACAGATACGGATCGTTCCGTGTCCGCGCGCGGCATCAAAGTCCACGCCCGGAGTGGTCGAAACTCTGGCTTCATCGAGCATCCGGCGGCAATAATCTTCACTGTTGTTGGTCAAGTGGTGGACATCGGCGTAAACATAGAAGGCCCCGTCGGCATTGGAAATGCTGGTAAAGCCGGCTTTTGGAAGTTCACGGAGAAGAATTCCGCGGTTTTCGCGGTATGTTTCGACATAAGCGTTAAGCGCGTCCAGATGATCGAAGATCTTAAAGGCCAGATGCTGGGATATCGTCGGGGGCGAAACAAAAAGGTTTTCGGCCAGTTTCTTGACCCGGTCGGTCAGGTCGGAGGGCAGAACCAGCCAGCCCAGACGCCAGCCTGTCATGGCAAAATATTTTGAAAACGTGTTCAGGATAATCGCGCTTTGAGAGTGTTCAACCGCTGTTTCCGCTTTACGGTTATAGGTAATGCCGTGATAGGCTTCGTCGGAAATCAGCCTTACGCCTTTATTTTCACACCAATTGGCGATTTTCTGCATCTCTCCGGGGGCGAGCATCGTTCCGGTGGGATTCGACGGGCTGTTGATGATCAGGCCGTCAAAAGACTGTCCGCAGCGGTCCAGCAGTTCGGCCGTGGGCTGGTAATTGCTCTGGGGCGTCGTTTCAATTTCAACCGTCCGGATGTTCAGGGCGGTCAGAATGTTTTTATAAGCCGGGTAGGTGGGAGTCGTTATGGCTACGCGGTCCCCGGCATCGAATGCAGCGAGAAAGGACAAAATAAATCCGCCGGAGGAGCCGGTTGTAATGACAATATTCCGGGGATCGGCTTTAGCGCCGTAATAGTCCTTATAATAGGCGGCGATCCGTTCGCACAGGGCGGGCATTCCTATGGCTTCGGTATAGCCCTGGCGCGGATCGGAGCGGATCATGGAAATTGCGTATTCCAGAGCTTCGGGCGGAGCGCCCACATTGGGCTGGCCTGCGCCCATCCGGCGGATATCCACGCCTTTGGACGCGCGTTCGTTCACTTCTCTTAATATATCAAGCGCCCGGAACATTGGAATGTCCGAGCGGTCCGAGATTTTTAACGGTCTGGATTGATTTTTTTCCTTGGCCATGATCGGCTCCTCACCCTTGGTTTGTCAAAAAAACATAAACGATCCTGAAAAACAACATGAAAGTGAAACGGGCGGTTTATCATTAAGATCATGA
>JAGRIJ010000019.1 GCA_020443295.1 Alphaproteobacteria bacterium
AGGAGCCTAGAAGGTCTGCTAAAAACTTAGGTTTTTCCATCGTCCCGCATTTTCCGCTGTTTTAAAGAGTGTTCTTTTTATATCCTGCGTTTCTTCACTATATTTTTTTTCGTGCAGTCGAGGCAAGTGTTAATATGAAAATAGCGGTTATCGGCGGTGGAATTACAGGGCTTACAACGGCTTTGGCGTTGCTGGAGGCCGGTTGCGCCGTCACGATTTTTTCCCGCGATCCGTTTGAAAAGACGACGTCTTACGCTGCCGGGGCGATTTCGTATCCTTATGCGATCGAAGATAGTATCCGCATGCAGGAATGGTATCGCAAAAACGATGAAGTGGTTTACAGCCTGCTGGACGATCCGGCGGCGGGGATCATCTGGGCGTACTGGAAGAAATGCACGCTCGATCCTAATTTCGAGATTCCCGAGATGTATATGAAGCTGCGCGAAGCGCGGGTCATCGGCGAATCTGAATGTCCGCTCGATTACAAAAAAGGAGTCGAAGCGAAGCTTTTGCTCATGCATGTCGGGCGGTATTACCCGTTTCTGAAAGCGCGGCTTGACCGCGCGGGCGGCATGTTCATTTTGCGGGACATCAAAAATTTCGGGGAGCTCGAAAAAGATTACGATCTGATCGTGAATGCGACGGGGGTTTATGCGCATAATTTTGTTCATGACGAGGCGGTGTATCCGATGCGCGGGCAAGTCGTCATCATTAAAAATCCGGGCATCAATTTTCACTTCGCGACCTTTGAGGGGAAGAATTATTTCTATCCGCGCATTGATGAAATTCTGATCGGCGGGTCGGCGGAAGTCGGGGAATGGGACCTGACGCCCAATGATGCGCTGACGCAGGAAATTCTCGGCTGGGCGGCTAAGCTTGATCCGCTTTTGAAGAACCCCGAGATCATCAATGTGCGGGTGGGGCTGCGTCCGATGCGCCCGCAGGTGCGGCTGGAGCGGGATGAAAATTCCTGCGCGGTTCCCGTCATCCATAATTACGGGCAGGGCGGCGCGGGTTACACGGTGGCGTGGGGGTGCGCATTCGCGGCGCGCGATCTGGCTCTGGGTCAAGCGGCATGAGCCGGACCGTTGCCGTTCTGGTTCCTTATCCCGTCGACAAAGCCTACGACTATCTTGTTCCTTCCAATCTGCATGTGCGGCCGGGCGATTACGTCACCGTGCCGCTCGGCAATCGCGAGATTACCGGCGTGGTCTGGGGCGAAGCGGCGGGCGATGTTGCGCCGGAGAAGCTCAAGCCGATATTCGAGCGCCTTAATCTTCCCGCCATGCCGGATATTCACCGCGATTTTATCGACTGGGTGGCTTCCTACACGCTGTCGGCTAAGGGCTCCGTTCTCAAGATGAGTTTGAGCGCACCGGGGGCTTTCGCTCCGCCGAAACCCGCAACGGGATACCGGATTGCAGCTGGCGCCAATCCCGAGGCGAAAGGTTTAAGCGAAGCGCGGCAGAAAGTTCTGATGCTGATGCAGGACGGGCAGGTGCGCCGTGCGGCGGAGATTGAATCCATGACCGGGTGTTCGGCGAGTGTCGTGAAGGGGCTGGCTGATAAGAAGATGCTGGAGGATGTTGAGTTGTTGCGTCCTTATCCCTGCACGCGTCCGGGGCCGGAGCGTCCGGGGCCGGAGCTTTCAGCGGCGCAGAAAGAGGCGGCGGATGTTTTGAAGTCGCAGGTCGGTGCGGGCGCGTTCAAAGCGACTTTGCTTGATGGCGTAACAGGGGCCGGGAAGACTGAAACTTATTTTGAAGCTGTCGCGGAGGCTTTACGCAAGGGACATCAGGTTCTCATTCTCTTGCCGGAGATCGCGCTTTCGAACGCGTTTCTGGACCGGTTCCGCTTGCGATTCGGGTGCGATCCGGCGCTGTGGCATTCCAATCTTACGCCTGCGCAGAGACGATTGGCTTGGCGGGGCGTGTCCGAAGGAGAAACGCGCGTGGTTGTCGGCGCGCGTTCTGCGCTTTTTCTTCCTTATGCCGATCTTGGTTTGATTGTTGTGGATGAGGAGCATGACCCAGCCTACAAGCAGGAGGATGGCGTCATCTATCATGCGCGCGATATGGCGGTGGTGCGGGCGCATCTGGCGAAAATTCCGGTTGTCCTTGTTTCCGCGACGCCTTCATTGGAAACGGCGCATAACACATGGCCTGCGCCGGAAGGAACGGGGCGTTACGGCGTTTTGCATTTGCCCGCACGTTACGGCGGGGCGAGCCTGCCGGATATCGTGGTCGTCGATCTGCGCGAGGATAAGCCGGAGCGCGGAAATTTTCTTTCGCCAACCCTTCTGGAATCTATGAAGGAGACGCTTGCCAACGGCGAGCAGGTGTTGCTGTTCCTGAACCGCCGGGGTTATGCGCCGCTGACCTTGTGCCGTTCCTGCGGGCATCGGTTTGAATGTCCGCGCTGCACGACGTGGCTGGTCGAGCATAAAAAGAGCGGGCGGCTGCATTGCCATCATTGCGGGTATCACGTGCCGATTCCGAAAACGTGCCCTTCGTGCGGGGAGGCGGACTCGCTGGTGGCCTGCGGGCCGGGGGTGGAGCGGATTTTTGAGGAAGTCACGCAGATGTTCCGCGATGCCAAGACCCTCATGCTGGCCAGCGATACGACCGAGAGCAACGAGGATCTGCAAAAGAAGCTGATTCAAATCCGAGAGGGCAAAGTTGACATCATTATCGGGACGCAGATCATCGCGAAGGGGCATCACTTTCCGGGGCTGACGCTGGTCGGTGTGGTTGATTCCGATCTGGGTTTACAGGGCGGCGATCTGCGCGCGGCGGAGCGGACCTATCAATTGCTTCATCAGGTTGCCGGGCGTGCGGGGCGCGAGCAGAAGAAAGGCCGTGTGATCCTGCAGAGCTGGATGCCCGAGCACCGGATCATGAAGGCGCTGGCAGACGGGGAGCGCGATGCGTTTCTGGCGGTCGAAGCCATGGAGCGGGAGGAGGCGCACATGCCGCCGTTCTCACGGCTGGCGGGGATTATTATCGCGGGGCGCGAGGAGGGGCAGGTGATCGAGCTGGCCAAGGCTCTGGGCAAAACCGCGCCGCAGGGTATGAACGAAAAGGGGCAGAAAATCCAGACACTGGGGCCGGCTCCGGCGCCGCTGGCGCGGCTGCGCGGGAAGTACCGCTACCGGCTTCTGGTTCGCGCGGACCGGGCGCTGAATATCCAGAAAACCATTGCTGAGTGGGTTGGAGGGCACAAGGTGCCTTCGAATATCCGCGTTTACGTGGATATCGACCCGCAGAGCTTTTTGTGATAGGGCTGTCACTGGTCTTTTAAAACTTGTATGGAAGGAAGATTATGACGAAAGGCAAGATTCCGCCGTCGGCGTCCAGCTTTTTCATTAATCTTATCGGCGGTCTTTCTTACATATTGGCTGCAAACATTACATTCGAATTGAACCCACAGGCCGATGTTTTCACGGTTTCCATCGTCAGCGTTACAGCGGCGCTGGTGCCCATTATCTGCGGAGAACTCTTGTTTCTTAACGTGCATAAGCGTCCGGGCGTCGGGTTGCTGGAAACCCCTTTAGAGAAAAATCCGGAGCGGTTGCAGACAAAGCTTCTGGGCTATTACGGTTCATTGGCCCTGATGATGTCTTTTTATATTTTTATTCCCCTTTATTCTAACGACGAGTTTTTCATTCCCGCGCTTTCCTATTTCATGCCTTTGCTGATGCTCTATATCGTTGGCGGAGCGGTTTACTTTTCAGAAATGGATTGCCGGCTGGAGAATCCTTATGACAGTTACTGGCATTTCGGAAATTTTCTGAGCGGCCGGTGGGCGGACACGGACCGGGCCATGGTTGTTTCTCATGTCAAGTCCATTGCATTGCGAGCGTGTTATATTCCGATGATGTTGTCCTATTTTTCTATCTATATTTCAACGCTGATGAAAGGACATAACGAATTTCTTGCGGCCAATCTTGCCGTTTCTTCGGATTTTACATGGTACGGCGTGCTTAAACTTATTATGCTGGCCTATTTTTTTCTTGGGGCTATGGATATTTTGTTTGGTCTGATCGGGTATTTTATGACTTTCCGCGTTCTCGACAGCCATATCCGTTCAACCGACCCGACCCTGATCGGCTGGCTGGTCTGTCTTATCTGTTATTACCCGTTCTGGGAACTTTTCATGATCTCTGTTTTCTTTCAGGATTTTTATTCCAATCCCGAATGGCATGAGTGGTTCAAAAGCACGCCGGTCCTGATGCTGATCTGGGGTACGCTAGCTATTGTTTTCATGTGCACGGAATCTCTTACCACGCTTACTTTCGGGATCCGGTTTTCGAACCTGACATACCGCGGAGTCATAACAGCAGGGCTTTTCCGGTTTACCAAGCATCCCCAATATGTTTCCAAAATGTTCAATCGTTTTTTCTGGTACGTTCCTATTTTAAGCCTGAACGGGGCGTTCGGCAGTCTTCAAACGATGATCATGTTCGCGGGTATATGTTTCATTTATTACCTGCGGGCACGCACCGAGGAGAACCATCTTTCGCGTTATCCTGAATATGTGGAATACGCCAACTGGATCAACGAAAATGGAATCTTCCGTTTTCTGGGGAAATATTTTCCGTTCCTTGTTTATTCCGAGGAAAAAGCAAAGGCAGGAAAGCTTTTCTAAAAGCCCCGGTTCATCACGAAGAAATAATAGATCAACTGGTATGCAAAGACGTGAACTATGTATATCTCAAGACTTTTGTGACCCATAAAGAAGCAAAGCTTTTCAATCGGGTCTTTGGGTCTTCTTCGAAGAGAGTTCAGCACGAGTCCTTTAAAATGATAAAGCAGCCAGAAGACTACCGTTGACCCTAAAGCAATCAGGGTAGTCTGAAGTCCGTTAAACTGGAAGGCGACCTGCGTAAACATGATGTGCGCCAGAAAAGCGAAGACGAAATATTCCGAAGGCTTGATGAAGGATTCTTTGAGAAAAGCCTCGTTCATCCGCATCCATCCTGCCATCGTCATGATAAAGGCCAGAGTGCCATATTCGAAAAAGAGGTTTGTAATTGGTGATAGAGCAAGAAAAATAATATTTACACCCCAAAACAGGTACTTGTCTTTCAGTAAGGCGCGGGCCAAAGGTTCTGTGACCTGACGGACCAGAAGGATCGTCCAGAGAAAGTTGATGTTAATATAATGGAATAAAACATATTCGGAGAATGTCAGCAGAAAGGCGCCTGCCCAGATTCTTTTTCCCGGCTTGTGGCCAAGATTATAGCCCACAGGGATCAGCCAGATGCAGACAAGGATACGGTCGGGAATTCTCAGCCATAAATTATCACTTATGAAGAAGTAACAGATGTGGCCGAACAGCATGACGGCCACATTCAGCGCGACGAGGTCGTACGCCGTCAAATCCTTTTTCAATCTTTCAAGCGGCGCCACCAAAAATTTCAGATTGTTTACACCGTCCATTCTTATTTTCTCGGTGTGCTAAGCAATTTTTTGGGTTTGTCGTAATAGATCGTATTTTTATCATCCGTATAAATCACGCCCGGGTCGTAATTATCTTCGTGACGATAAATATAGGAGACATTGACCAATCCGTTAGGGTCTTCGTTATACAGCGAATATGTCTCATTCATGACGACCCTTGAGACGTGAGGCATGACCGAGCGAATGGTATTGTCGATAGAGCGGGACATGCGGTTGTTGAAATTCGGGGAAGAGATGAAATTGGTAATCAGGATCCCCTTGTCTTTCATGCAGTCCTTCAACTGTCTAAAAAACTCCTGCGTGATCAGCTGTTCGGGAATGCTGATGCCGCCGAGATAGGCATCAAGAAAAATGACATCGAATTTTTTGCCCTCTCTTTTACTGCGTGTGAGGAATGCACGGGCCGATTCCACGAGAAACGTCTTATTTTTCTTTATCTTGTCTTTGAGGATATATTTTTCCGCGGTTTTCAGAAGATCCGGATCGATATCGATGTAGGTATAGTTGTTGTTTTCATCCTCGAAACCGAGCGTAAAGGCCCCGGCGCCGATGACCAGAATGTCGCGTGGGGGATCGGCATCCCTGATCGGGTCTATTCCCTGTCTTTCCGCAAATTCGATATAAGGGTATTTGCGGCCATAATCATCATACATCGACGACCAGTTATTGTTGAGAAGCAGATGCCGCTGGCCGTTTTTGGTCAAGATCTGCGCCATCTGGTACTGGTTGTTATAGGCGACGCTCATATCCATCATTACCTGATTGGAGTTCAGGTACATCGCGATGATGGTCATGCTGACGATCAAAAAAACGGGTTCCGATAATTTGCGCTTGGAAATCATAATGACCAGGCAGGAAAGAAGCACAAAGTTCAGCGAAACGGTATGATGCACGCCGATTGTCGACATGAGGACGAGGGTTGAAAAGACCGCTCCCATGAAGGATCCGAGCGTCGAGAAAAAAAGCATCCGCCCGGTAATTTCCGATAAACGGGATTTTGTGAAATAGTTACTGATCAGGGGGATTGTCTGGCCGAGCAGGAAGATCGGAACCGCCACAAAAACAGCAGAGTAGAGGGCAAGCTGAATGAGGCGGTGTTCTATGCGGATCTGGATCATAAAGGTTGTAAAAAACCAGTCGAGGAAAACATGAGCCATTCCCGGCAGAAGGATCAGGGCTGAGAGCATGATGTTGAAGATCAGCTTTTTCCGTACCGAAACGTATTTGCCAAAGCTTCTGTGCGGGCGGAAACGTCCGCCTGCGTAGTATCCGAAGGCCAGCGGCATCAGGACCGCGGCGATGATGATTGAGACAGTGTCTGTGCCCGTTCCCACAAAGGGAATCGTCTCGCGCATTGCCAGAAGTTCAGTGGACAGGACGATGTAGCCCTCGATCACAATGACAAAATAAAGCAGTAGAGACAGATTGTCTTTTTTCAAGGTTCAGGCTCCGCCCGGTCGATTTTGCTAAAAAAATAGAGGCGTAGTGTATGATTTTTTAATACAAATGGAAAGCAGATAACCTTGGGCGCTTTTTCCTTATGATGCACTCTTACCCCCGTTCGCTGACCTCGTATGACTTCCTCAAGGCGCTGGCTCTGGTCCTGATGCTTATCGACCATACGGGCCATCATTTCTATCCCGATGAAATGTGGTTCCGGGTTCTGGGGCGGTTATGCGTTCCGATCTGGTTTTTCCTGATCGGCTATGCGCGGACGACCGCTCTTCCACCGCGGTTATGGATCGGCGGAGTTCTGGTCGTTTTGTCTGCGCTGGTGGCGGGACAGTATCTCTTTCCCCTTGATATTCTCTTTACAATTGCTGCGGCGCGCGCTCTTCGTCCCGACCTGACGGTGCGGGCAACGCAAAGCCCTGAAAATCTCAGGGGCTGGTTTCTGCTTTTGTTTCTGGCCGCCGTGCCGACGGGTTTGCTGGTGGAATACGGAACGATGGGGCTGCTTTTTGTTTTGCACGGATTTATCTGCCGAAACCGGGACGCGCTGAAAGAAAGACTTATGCTGCGGCATGTAAGACTTTTTGTTTTTGCCACTTACCTGACTTTCGGTTTGCAGGAAGGGTTGCTCCTGCCCTCTCTTAATCTGGCCCAGACGGTTGTATTGCTCGGCGGACTTGCGGGGATTGCGGTTTTGCTGAACTCCTTCAGGCCGGCGGAGTATCCTGTCTTGACGCAGAGGGTCACCAGGCCCGTTGTTTTCCTGTTGCAGATCATGGGACGGCGGACGCTGGAACTCTACGTTCTGCACATTCTGGTTTTCCGGGGTATCTGCATGGCGCTCTATCCTGAATCCTATGCGTTCCTGAACTGGCACTGGATACCGCCGGGGCTGGTTGCATGGTTATAGACGCATTAGGCTCTGTTTCGTTGGCTTCATCCGTTGTATAGTCGCTGAAGTATTCCGTAACTTTTCCGGGCACCGATGACGCAAAAAGCACTTCCGGCCGAGATCACCTCCTACGATCTTCTCAAGACGCTCGCGCTGATCCTGATGATCATCGATCACACCGGGCATTTTTTCTTTCCTTACGTTGCGAGCGCACAGAATGTCGAGGTCATCTGGTTCCGGGTTCTGGGGCGTTTTTGCATTCCGATCTGGTTTTTCCTGATCGGTTATGCGCAGACGAAAGATATTCCTCCCCGCCTTTGGGCCGGCGCTGTTCTGACTCTGCTGGGCGCCATGATCGCGGGCGGGGTTATCCTGCCGCTCAATATCCTGTTTACCATCATGATAGCCCGTTACATCCGAGACGGGGTTGTCCGGAAAACCCTTGAAAAGCCCGAACATATGCGCGGGATGTTTTTCCTTCTGGCTTTTGGAACGCTTCCGACATCGCTGGCGTTCGAATATGGCTCGATTATCATGCTTTTTGTCGTTTTCGGGCATATCCGCCGTCATCCCGAGAGCATTACGATGGATAAGAAATACATCCATCTTTTTGTATTCCTGTCCTTTTTCCTGTTCCTGCTTATGCAGGGGCTGACGATCCGGGTGCTGACCGTTCCGCAGATGGTGTCTCTCTTTGCCGGTTTTGCCGTTGTGGGGGCGTTACTCTGGTCTTTCAGACCCATGACGTATCCAAGGCTGACGCGTGCGCTTGGTCCCCTGCAGTACCTACTCAAGCTGACCGGACGGCGAACCCTTGAAATCTATGTTCTGCACCTGATCGTTTTCCGGGGTCTGGCGATGTATTTCTATCCTGACCAGCATGTGTTCTGGGGGTGGAAAATTGCCGAGCCGGGACTGGTCTCCATGGTCGTGCAGTAAATTTTGCATTTTTTGCGCTATTTTTGCCTTTCCAAGGCCGGCGGGGGCTTGTCAGGGCTTGCCGCGTGTGCTAATTCTCGCCTCGATAAAAAAATTGTGCAAAACGGCTTGTTATATAGGGATACGTAAGAATTGGCTCAATCAGGCGCAGGTGAATCCGTCATCCTTTTCCGCTACGCGTCAGCACTCCTTGATCTGGCGGAAGAAAAGAAGTCTCTCGACGCCGTTTCCGGCGATCTCACAAAAATTGCCGATTACGAGAAAGAGTCCGAAGATTTCAGGCGTTTTCTGGCTTCTCCGCTCATCCCCAAAAGCCAGCAGAAAAAGATTATGGAAGGAATCGGCGAAAAGGCCGGTTTTTCTCCTTTGACCCGTAATTTCCTCAACGTCCTCGTGCTTAACGGGCGGATCAGGGTGCTTCCGGCGATTATCACAAAGTTCTTTGATCTCAAGGCGGAACGGAGCGGGGAAGTCGCGATCCGGATTGAAACGGCCCAACCCCTGTCCGAGGAACAGAAAAGCGGTTTCCAGACCAAGATGTCTTCCGTTTTTGGAAGGAAGGTGAAGCTGGACGTGTCTGTCGACCCGTCGATTATTGCGGGAATGGTCGTGACGGTCGGTTCGGTGATGATCGATGATTCCGTCCGCAGGAAACTTGAATCCCTTGGCACGTCTTTGACCAAGAGCGCCAATCAGAATGCAGAACAAAACTTGAAAGAGGTAGTGTAATGGAACTTCGCGCTTCAGAAATTTCCAAACTGTTGAAAGAGCAAATTGCCGACTTTGAGGCTCAGGCCGACGTCGCCGAGATCGGCAAGGTCCTGTCCGTCGGGGACGGGGTTGCCCGCGTTTACGGCCTTGATAACGTTCAGGCCGGCGAGATGGTCGAGTTTCAAAAGGGCGTGGTCGGTATGGCGCTGAACCTTGAAGCCGACAATGTCGGGGTCGTTGTGTTCGGAAGCGACCGGGACATCAAGGAAGGCGACATCGTGCGCCGGACAAAGAAGATCGTTGAAATTCCTGTAGGCAAGGAACTGCTGGGCCGCGTTGTCGATCCGCTGGGTAATCCTCTGGACGGCAAAGGGCCGATCAAAGGGTCTTCCACGAGCCGGATCGAAGTCAAGGCGCCGGGCATTATTCCGCGTAAATCCGTTTCCGAGCCGATGCAGACGGGCCTGAAAGCGATCGATGCGCTGGTTCCTATCGGACGCGGCCAGCGGGAGCTGATCATCGGTGACCGCCAGACCGGGAAGACCGCCGTGGCTGTTGACACGATCATCAACCAGAAGTCGGTCAATAAATCCACGAATGAAAAAGACAAGCTTTACTGTATCTATGTCTCCATCGGGCAGAAGCGCTCGACGGTTGCGCAGCTTGTTAAAGAACTCGAAGAGCAGGGCGCGATGGAGTATTCCATCGTTGTCGCCGCTACGGCCTCCGATCCTGCGCCTTTGCAGTTTCTGGCGCCTTATGCCGGGTGCACGATGGGCGAATATTTCCGCGATAACGGCATGCACGCGCTGGCGATCTATGACGATCTGTCCAAGCAGGCCGTGGCTTACCGCCAGATGTCTCTCTTGCTGCGCCGCCCGCCGGGCCGCGAAGCTTATCCGGGGGATGTGTTCTACATTCACTCCCGCCTTCTGGAGCGTGCGGCGAAGCTGAACGACGATCAGGGCGGTGGGTCGCTGACCGCGCTTCCGATCATCGAAACGCAGGCCGGTGACATTTCCGCCTATATTCCGACGAACGTGATTTCCATTACCGACGGGCAGATATTCCTTGAGACGGGTCTGTTCTTTAAAGGGATCCGTCCGGCGATCGACGTCGGCGCGTCCGTTTCGCGGGTCGGTTCCGCGGCGCAGATCAAGGCGATGAAACAGGTTGCCGGTAAGATCAAGCTTGAGCTTGCCCAGTACCGCGAGATGGAAGCTTTCGCGCAGTTCGCCTCGGACCTTGATGCCAGTACGCAGCGTTTGCTGGCGCGCGGTGCGCGTCTGACGCTTTTGCTGAAGCAGCCGCAATACAGCCCGCTTCCTGTTGAAGAACAGGTTGTCGTGATCTTTGCCGGAACGCGGGGTTTCCTCGACAGCGTTGATCTTAAAGATGTCGAGGCGTATGAGCACCGTCTTCTGGAGCAGGTTCGCACTGGCGGCAGCGATATCCTTGAGGCGATCCGCAAGGACAAGCAACTGACCGAGGATACCGAGAAAAAACTGAACAAGTTTCTCGAAGATTTCGGAAAGAGTTTTGCAGGAACCAAGGCTGCCGCTTAATTAGCGGTGCGGGTTTCATTACTGCAGCGAAAGCAGAAGAAGGACATAAAGCGAGATGCCAAGCTTACGCGATTACAGGGACCGCATTAAATCGGTCAAATCGACCCGAAAGATCACGTCCGCCATGAAAATGGTTGCGGCCAGCAAACTGCGCCGCGCGCAGGAGCAGGCAGAGGCCAGCCAGCCTTATGCCGTTTCCATGTCCGAGATGCTGGCGCGTTTGGCCAAGAACGTTATCCTGACGGCGGCCAGTCCGAAGCTTCTGGCGGGAACGGGCTCCGATCAGCGGCACCTGCTGATTCTCGTTACGGCTGACCGCGGTCTTTGCGGCGGTTTTAACGCCTATGCCGTGAAGGAGCTCAAGCAGAAAATCGCCAGTCTTCGGGCGCAGGGCAAGGATGTGTCCATTGTGTGCGTCGGGCGCAAGGGGCGCGATATCATTCGCCGCGAATACGGGAGCCTGATCCTTGAGACCTTCCGGGACGTGTTCGGCAAGAACAAGGTCGATTTTGCCGTGGCGCACCAGATTTCCGAATTCGTTCTCTCGCGTTTCGAGGCGGGTGAATTCGATATTTGCAGCGTGGTTTACAACCAGTTCAAATCGGTCCTGATCCAGACTCCGGTGACGCAGCAGCTCATCCCTTTCCGTCCCCACGAGGAAGAGCTGTCTTCATCCAGGGCGGGTAAAAAGGATGAAGCGGATCAAAGTTCGGCAGCAGTGGTGTCTTCTCCCTATTCCTTTGAACCGGGGGAGGAAGAAATCCTGAGCAAGCTTTTGCCCCGGAACTTCAGCGTGCAGATTTACCGGGCCATGCTGGATAGTTCCGCCGGAGAGCAGGCGGCACGGATGACGGCCATGGATAACGCGACGCGCAACGCGGGCGAGATGATCAAGGATCTGACGCTGCAGTATAACCGTGCGCGTCAGGCCTATATTACCAAGGAACTGATTGAAATTATCTCCGGAGCAGAGGCGGTATGATGCCATGAGTCCGGCCGGGGAAAAAATATCGGGAATGACGTGGCTGATGATCGGGGTCCTGATCCTGTTCTTTCCGGCCTTGGCCGCTCTTACCGTTGTTTTTTCGCGGAGCCAGAAAGCGCCGAAAGATTTTAAAACCCAGTTTCAACTTGAGGGGGTGAGGTTTGCCCCTGCGGTGTCTGCGGATAAAGCCAAGGCCAAGTATCAGGATTCCAGCTGGGATCCCACGGTCCTGCAATTTTACGATGAGGGTCCGGAGTTTCTTCCGCGTGAGACCGAGTTCGAGGTTGCGCCTTTTCCTGCCAACGACAGTCCGGAAACCGCTACGGACCTTGAGACGCTGAGGCGTTACGCCGCTCAGGCAAGAACGCCTGAAACGCTTGAAATGATCAACTTTGAAAAGGATATGGGAACCCCGCTGGTTTCGTATGAAAAGGCCGGGCTTTACTCTTCGGCCCAAAATCCTGATACGGACAGGCTGGTCACAGCGGCTGTGGTTGAGGCCGGATATTTTCTGGTCAAGGCCAAGAAGCATTTTCTGCGAGTCAGACCTGATTTTCTTGCGCCGGACCTGAAAACGGTCATCCCCAATCCCGGCCATCCTTCTTATCCGTCCGGACATGCGGGACAGGCCCAGATTACAGGGCTCATTCTTTCCGATCTGGACAGCAAGCACAGGGATATCTATATGCAGCATGCCCGGGCGATCGGAACACGGCGGGAAATCGCGGGCGTTCATTATCCCACAGACAGTATTGCAGGCCGGAAACTGGCCGGAGAGGTTTATGCGAAGCTTCTGGAGGTTCCTAAATTTCAGGAGTTGTTCCAAGAAGCGAAAGAGAATTTTGTCCCGGCTGATGAGTCCGCTTTTGCGGGCTACACTCCCGAGGATGTAAATGCGGTTTCTGTGCCTGCGGTTCCCGACAATGCGGAAGAGACAGGCGCGGAGCAGGAACAAACCCCTTAAACGAATAACAGTGAGTATGGAGAAAAATATGGCAAAAGATACAAAAGCCAAGGCAAAGACCGAAAGCAAGTCGAAAAAAGTCGAGGCGAAAGCAGAAGGAAAAATCCTGCAGGTGCTGGGCGCGGTTGTGGACGTACAGTTCGCAGAAGGGGAAGTACCGGATATTCTGAGCGCGCTTCACACCGACAATAACGGCCAGACGCTGGTTCTGGAAGTTGCGCAGCATCTTGGCGAAAACACTGTCCGGACGATCGCGATGGATATGACGGACGGTCTTGTGCGCGGTTCGAAAGTCATCGATACAGGCGCGCCGATTGCCGTTCCCGTCGGTCCTGAGACTCTGGGCCGGATTTTCGATGTCATCGGTCAGCCGATCGATGAGGGCGAAGATGTAACGACCAAGGAATACTGGCCGATTCACCGCGAAGCGCCCGCGTTCAAGGAGCAGGCGACGGAAACGGAAATTCTCGTGACCGGGATCAAGGTTGTCGATCTTCTTTGTCCCTACGCGAAGGGCGGAAAGATCGGTCTGTTCGGCGGTGCCGGGGTCGGCAAGACCGTTACGATCATGGAGCTGATCAACAACATCGCAAAAGGTCACGGGGGCGTGTCCGTGTTCGGAGGGGTCGGCGAGCGGACCCGCGAAGGGAACGACCTGTACCATGAGATGATTGAATCCGGCGTTATCAAGGTCGGCGATTCCAAGAATTCCAAGGTTGCTCTGGTGTACGGCCAGATGAACGAGCCGCCGGGCGCACGCGCACGGGTTGCTCTTTCCGCGCTGACGATGGCGGAATATTTTCGCGACTCCGAAGGACAGGACGTTCTATTCTTCCTTGATAACATCTTCCGTTTTACGCAGGCGGGCTCCGAGGTTTCGGCGCTGCTGGGCCGTATTCCTTCGGCTGTGGGTTACCAGCCGACGCTTTCGACCGAGATGGGCGCGATGCAGGAGCGGATTACCTCTACGAACAAGGGGTCGATTACCTCCGTTCAGGCAGTTTACGTTCCGGCGGACGATTTGACCGACCCGGCACCGGCAACGACCTTCTCGCACTTGGATGCGACCACGGTTCTTTCGCGTCAGATTGCAGAACAGGGGATTTATCCGGCGGTTGACCCGCTTGACTCCACCTCACGGATTCTCGATCCGCGTGTTATCGGCGAGGAACATTACCTCGTTGCGACCTCGGTCCAGAAGACGCTGCAGTCTTACAAGAACCTGCAGGATATTATCGCCATTCTGGGTATGGATGAACTGTCCGAAGAAGACAAGCTGACGGTCGCCCGCGCGCGGAAGATCCAGCGTTTCCTTTCTCAGCCGTTCCACGTCGCCGAGGTGTTCACCGGAACGCCGGGTGCGTTCGTGTCGCTCGAAGATACGATCAAGGGCTTCAAGGCTATCGTGGCTGGCGAATACGATCACCTTCCGGAGGCCGCGTTCTACATGGTCGGTCCGATCGATCAGGTCGTCGAGAAGGCGGATAAGATGGCACAGGAAGCGGCTTAATATAGGGGCAGAAAGGTTGTGCGATGGAAATTGCTAAGGATCTTTTCATAGCAGTTCTTCCAGTATTCATTATACTTGGTGTCTTCTGGTTTTTTAGAAAAGATGGTAATCAATTAGGAATTTATAGAGCAGATTACCTCAAAGTAATGAAGGCCCAGAACGAAAATCTTGAGCGCATCGCCAAAGCCTTGGAACACAAAAACGGAACAGACGTAAAATGAGCAGAACAATCCATTTCGATCTCGTATCGCCCGAAAAGAAGCTGGTGTCCGAGGATGTTCACATGGCGATCATTCCCGGCGATGCGGGGGTGTTCGGCGTGATGGCCGGGCACAGTTCCCTTGTGGCGTCGCTTTCCATCGGGCTGATCAAGCTTTACAAGACCGAAAAGGACAAGCCGCGGGGAATTTTCATCATGGGGGGCTTTGCCGATGTTACGGGAACGAAATGCAGCGTTCTGGCCGAAGAGGCGATCCCCGTCGAGGAGATGAATGCCGAGACGCTTGCGCAGGATCTCAAAAATCTGAACGAAGATCTGGGGCTGGCCAAGGACGGGGCCGAGAAGGCGCAGATTCAGGATAAGATCAGGGTCGTTCAGGCCAAGCTGAGCGCGGTTTCCGCCGTTTAACCTCATTTTCTATTGACATAATTTGACCGTTCTGTTCGACTGGTAGAAAGAACAAGAACCGCAGGGGGTGTTTCATGAATCGTCTTGAAAAAGCAGGGGTCAGTCTTCTGGCCGTGTTGTGGCTCACCAGTTCCACGCCTCAGGATCTTGAATTTCGCGACGTTGATGCCGATCTGGGCCAGGACGATGCGCCGGTTCTTCTTGTTCCTTCTTCCCCGCAAGGAGCGATGGACGGTTTGTTTGTTTTGCCGCTGGAGCAGGGGGGCGACCCCAATACTCTTCTGGGGCTGGGGATGCGCAGCCGCGAAGCGGCCACGGTTTCAGGGGCTTGTGACGATAATCTGTCTCACGAGCTGGTCACGCGTGAAATCTATCGCCGGTTGTCGCAAGGCGATACGTTCAGGTCGTCCGGAGAGCATGCCGACGACGCGGGGGAGGATCACAGCACGATCAGCCAGCGCCTCCAGTCTTTCCGCAGAGAGCGGGAGGAGCGTTACGAGCATCTTTTTGCCTGTCAGGGCGATGATAAAGAAATCCACGAACGGGCCAGCTACCTTGTCGATCATCCCAATGACAGGGAGGCTTTTATGAATCTCTATGTCGATCTGGTCGAGCAGCGCGGCGAAGAGGTTCTTGCACTCTATGACCTGAAGGATTTTGAGGATTTTGCCGATCTGCTGATGGAACAGTCCATGCGTCAGCTGCGTGCGCGCTTTAGCGATTTTGACGAGTTTGTCGACGAAAAAATCCTGCGTGAAGCGGTTCACCAGAGCATCGCCGAAAATCATGATGAACTGGCCCTGATGGCGCTTAAAGGCGAACTGGTGGATATTTTTCAGGCGCAGAGCAGCGTTCCGCGGACTTTCCGCCTTGAGATGCCTCTGGCGCTTCAGAAAATTATTGCGCGGGATCTTGTCGAGCATATGGCCGAACGTGTCCAGCGCCGGACGTTTGATCGTACCTCGGGCCGCAAATTCGAAATCTAGGAAACTTTCCTGCGCTCGCACGCTTAATTCTTACGCTGCAGTTCTATGTGGGTTGCCGTTTCGCTCGGGCCCCATTTTTCCTGATCCAGATCGATATGGATGTGTTTTTGCTCAGAGAGTTTTTTTTTCAGAGCGGAAGATTCTTCATCGACGCTGAAAAGCTGGGTGCAGCGGTCGGAAATAAAGTGTTCTTTTTGTGCGCGTTCGATCCATTTCACAAGGGAAGAAAATTTTTTATCCTTGTTCAAGATGCCGATCGGGCGGGCATGTTTATCGAGTTGTTTCAGGCCGAGAGCCGTGGCCAGGATATAGGTGTTCTTGATCGTCGGGTTATCGAAGATCAGCGGATCTTTCGAGCCGCGCAGAATTTCATCTTCAAAATGCGGGAATTTAGCGGGGTCGTCTTCTGACGGACCTTCGGGGGTATTCCAGCTTTTCAGGACGTTAAATACCTTTGCGACGGAGTCCGTGACGCGCAGAAACTCCTCGCGGTAATCCGGCAGGGTTTGCAGGTATTCGATCAGGGGGTCCCAGTAGCCCTCGGTATTTACCAGCACTATCGGCTTCCGGTGCAGGCCGCAATCGGCCCAGTGCAGAACTTCCGTCATTTCATCGAGCGTGCCGAATCCGCCGGGCAGGACCAGAATCGCGTCGGCGCGGCGGAACATCTTGAGCTTGCGCTCCCACAGGTCGGGCACGAGGATGGTTTCATTCAGGCTGGGGTGAATGCGTTCGCTGTCCTTCAGGTTTTTCGGGATGACGCCGATGACGCGGGCCTTTGCGGCCAGCGCGTTATTCGCGATGATTCCCATCAGGCCGGAATCCATGCCGCCATAGACCAGTGTTTTCTTTTCTTTTCCAATCAGGAGGCCCAGCTCTTTTGCGGTTTCCTTGAAGATTGGGCGGCACCGGCCCGAGGAGCCGAGATAGACCGTGACGCGTTTGATGTCGGAGAGTTTCATCAATGACCTTTTAGCCTGCCAGAGCTTTTGGCGCCGTTGCGTGACGGTTCCTGTTCCATTCGTCGGCCATGATGACGAAATTATAGAGCAGGTCGATGCCCGTCGGGGTGAGAACGGATTCGGGGTGGAACTGTACCGCGTAAGTTGGAAAGTTCTTATGCTGCATGGCCATGATCTCGCCGTTGGCGGCGCGCGCGGTGACGACCAGCGGCGTTTCTTTCGGCAGTTGCGTGACGAGGGAGTGATATCTTCCGATTTTCATCGGGTTGGGCAGGTCCCTGAACAGACCGGCTCCATCGTGTTCAATCGCCGTGGATTTTCCGTGGACCGGTTTTTCGGCGCGGACCGTTATTCCGCCGAAGGCTTCGCCGATCGCCTGATGACCCAGGCAAACGCCGAGGATCGGGATGTCGGGCGCAAAACGCCTGACCGCCTCCACGCAGATTCCTGCCTGCTCGGGGGCGCAGGGGCCGGGAGAGAGGATCAGCGTGTCGGGGTTCATCTCCGTGATCTCTTCGAGCGTGATCGCATCGTTTCGGCGCACCTCATAGCTGCCGCCCAGCCGCTCGACATAGCGGGCGAGGTTGTAGACGAAGGAGTCGTAATTGTCGATCACCAAAATCATGGGCGGATATTAATGATTGCACCGTTCAAAAGGAAGTGTTCTTTGGGGTAACCCACAGATTTCATGGTGTTTTTCCGGATTTTGGGGATTTACCCGCCCTTGGAGGCTGTTTTTGGCTGTTCGAGTCCGGCCTCGAAACTGCGGAAGAGGGCGCGGGCCTTGTCCAGCGTTTCCTGATATTCGGCGCCGGGGTCGGAGTCCGCGACGATGCCGCCGCCCGTCTGGAAGGTCACACTGTTGCCGTCATAGACCAAGGTGCGGATCAGGATGTTGCTGTCCATCTGGCCGTCGAAACCGATATAGGCCATGGAGCCGCAATAGGGGCCGCGGCGGGTCGGTTCCATTTCCTCGATGATTTCCATCGCGCGGATTTTGGGTGCGCCGGTGATCGATCCGCCGGGGAAGCAGGCCCGCAGGAGGTCGAGCGCATCGCGTTCCTTTTTCAGCGATCCACGAACGGTGGAGACCAGATGGTGCACGCTGGCAAAGGTTTCGAGCTGGCAGAGATTATGCGCGGAAATGGAATCCGGCTGGCAGACTTTCGAGAGGTCGTTGCGCAGCAAATCCACGATCATGATATTTTCCGCGCGGTCCTTTTCGCTGTTCAGCAGTTCCTCGCGGTACAGGCGGTCCTGCTGCGGGTCCGCAACATGCGGGCGCGTACCCTTGATGGGCATCGTGACGACCTCGCGCCGCGAATTGACGTTGAGGAATCTTTCGGGCGAGGCGGAAGAGATTTTAACCTTGCCCAAATTCATGTAGCAGGCAAAGGGGGCGGGGTTGATTTCGCGCAGCACGATGTAATGACCGAAAGAGTCGTAATTTTCCGGCAGCGTCGCCGCGAAGCGCTGGGCGATGTTGGCCTGAAAGATATCGCCGGCGTAGATATATTCGATGACCTGCTTGATCTTCTTAAGGTATTCGGTCTGATGGATGTTGGACGTCCATTTCAAGCCTAGCGGGCTGTATGTCGGGTCGGGCTGTTCCCGGGTTAATTGCGCGAGGAAAAATTCACGCTTGCGCTCGGCTTCCTTCTGGTTTTTGGCGTGAGTGATGACCCACCCCTTGTTCTGCTTATGGTCATAGGCGTAGACCTGATCATAGAGTCCAACGGCCATGTCCGGAATTTCGGGATTGTCCTGCGCTGTTTCGGGCAGCGTTTCGATGAAGCGTCCAAGGTCGTATCCGAAATACCCGGCCGCGCCGCCCTGAAAGGGGGGAAGGTTCGGGACGGTTCTGGCTTTCTGGATCCATGCCTCCATGCGTTCGCGGAGAATGGCGAACGGGTCGCCGGGCAGGGTCAGGCGCTGATCCCAATTCGTGATCATCGTCTTGCCGTTCTTGGTTTCGACGGTTTCGATGGGATAGGCCATTACGAAAGAATAACGGCTGCCGGGGTGCGAGGGGTCGGCGCTGTCGAGCAGAAGGCTGTAGGGCAGGGACCGGACAGCGGAATAAGCCTGCAACGGATCGAGGTCCGCGATTTCATGAACAAAGGGTTTCATTCAGACTCTATAAGCCCTTCTTTTTTATTATGCAAAAGATAAGTGCGGCAATTATACGGAGGCCTTGCAATAAAATACAAACTTTGCCATTCAAGTTTTCCACAACAGCGCTAAACTATTGGCATGCCGTCATTTTAATCGGGGTTTTTGACTTTTTGCAAGTGGCTGGCGGTATATTTGAATGCTCTTCCATCAATAATCATCAGCCCCAGGCCGATAAAAGCCATGCCTATAATCTGCGTTGCCAGGAGCTTTTCTCCCAGAAAGGTGATTCCAAGGAAGTTTGCTGAAACGGGGATAAGAAACGTGACCAGAAGCAGGTTCGTGGCTCCGGCCGTGGAGAGAAGCTGGAAGTACAGAATGTAGGCAAAAGCCGTGCATATGACGGCCAGGGCGATCAGGCTGGCCCATACTTCAAGTCCGGGCATTGCCAAAGTGTATGGCTTGTCGATCATCGCTGCCAAGGGGATCAGGAATACCGTTGATATTGTGACCTGACCGGCGGCGGTGATGACGGGGTCAACGGCCAGAGCTTTGAATTTTCGCCCGTACACTCCTGCTAATGCATAGGAGAATGCCGCTCCCAAAATTGCCAATTGGGCATATACGGCCATGCCTAGGCCCTGCAATGCTCCGGGACCGATCATTACAATCACGCCTGTCAGCCCTGCAAGAACGCCGATCAGTTTTCTTGGATTGGCGCGTTCGTCGGGCAGCAAGATGCCGGCCACTAAGATTGTGAATAATGGAGTCGTTGCATTCAGGATTGAGGCCAGTCCCGAAGAAATTTCGGTTTGTCCCCATACGATCAGGGTAAAGGGAATAATGTTATTGAGGATCCCCATCGTCATAAATGCCTTCCATATTTGGGGGCTTTTTGGAACCGGCAAGCGCTTGAGGGCTATATAAAGCCAAAGGGCGATTGCCGCCAGCGCCACCCGCGAAGCCACAACCGTTAGGGTTGGGAGGTGAACCACTATGATTTTGATAAAGAAAAACGATCCGCCCCAAATAACGGAAAGCAAAAGGAGTATACTCCACTCCCTCAGCCCCATGGTCGTTTTTATATTATTGTTCAAAATCCGATCCTTGAAATTTGCGCCAAGCGTATCATTTGAGCTAACGAAGGGCATTCCGTTTCTTGGGAATCTGAAAATCCTTATGAGTGTTATGCGTTATGTTTTTTGCAGGAACGCTCCGGTTTTTTTTACGACCTCAGCCAATCCTGTTTTCTCTATGATTGTATCCGGAGGAAAGGCGCCGAGCAGGCGCGAGGGGAGCATGGGATCGAGGATCACGAACACGCCGTGATCGGTTTCGCGGCGGATCAGGCGGCCATAGGCCTGCTTGAGCTTGAGGCGTGTGATCATATCGTCGAAGCGTTTCTTTCCGAACTGTTCGCGGCGGGCCTTGTGCAGAATTGTCGGGCGCGGCCACGGCACCCGGTCGAAGACGATCAGGCGCAGGGAGTCGCCGGGAACGTCCACGCCATCGCGCACGGCATCGGTTCCCAGCAGGCAGGAGTGGGGGTCGTCGCGGAACATATCCACCAGCGTTCCGGTGTCGATGGCATCGACATGCTGTGCGTAGAGAGGCAGTCCGGCTTCTTCCAGATCGCGCACGATTTTTTCATGAATGGCGCGCAGGCGCTGGATCGACGTGAACAGGCCGAGGCCTCCGCCTTCGCTGGCTTTGAAGAGGGCGCGGTAAGCTCCGGCAACCTGTGCGGGGTCGTCCCTGCGAACATCGTTGACGATGAAAATGCGCGTTTGCGCCTTGTAATCGAAGGGGGAGGCGAAGGCAGCGTGACGGGGTTCGCGCGCGAAATAGAGAGCGCCGGTGCGTTCCTGCGCGGTCTGCCAGTTTTCGCCGTCCTCTTCGCTGCCATCCCTCAAGGTGGCGGAGGTAACGGCCATGCCGTGCAGGTGCGGGCGCAGGCTTGCGGCGAAAGGGATCATGGGGTCGGTGTGGTGGCGATAGGCGCCGACGTCAAAGGCGCGTCCCTCGATGCGCTCGATCTCCAGCCAGTCAACAAAGCCGGGGGAGGGCTCGCCCGTTTCGATCGCGTCGAGCAGACCGATCCAGCCCTTGAGGGTAAGCTGCGTGCGCCGTTCGATGGAGCGGGCGAGGGCGTCGAGGCGTTTGCGCGTATCGGCGTCCATATAGCCTTCGTCCTGTTCGAGTTTTTTTGCGATCAGGCGGGCGAGTTCGGTCATCGGTTTTTGGAGTTTTTGCAGCGAGGTTTTGAGTTTTGTCGCGGCGTCGAGCAGATCGGGGTCGGCGGGGTGCAGACCGGTTTCCAGCGCGTAAGGGCCGTTGCGTCCCTCGGCCCTTGCATAGACCTGCCGCCAGACTTCGGCGAGGAATTTTTCGGCGGGGCCGTCGGGGATATTTTCGTTCAGACGTTTGCTCCAGCCCTGCGCGCTAAGGGAGCGGGCCTGATGGATTGCGCTTTCGAGAAGTTTTCCTGCGTTCTCGTCTCCTGCGATCAAATCCTCGATCCGCCGTTTAAGGCCGCGGGCGCGGCTCTTCCGTCCGCCTTCGGTTCCCAGGATCCAGCGGCGGAGATCAACCATCTCGCGCGCGGTGAGATGCGCGGCGAAGGCGCTGTCCGCCGCGTCGAAAAGATGATGGGCTTCGTCAAACACATAGCGCGTGGGGAGGTCTTCTCCGGGCATGGACAGGGCGGACTGGATCATGACCAGCGCGTGGTTGGCCACGACGATCCGGGCGCGTCTGGATTTTCTTATGGAGCGTTCCACGAAGCAGCGGTGATAATGATCGCAGGCGGAGAAAATGCACTCGCCCCGGCGGTCCGCCAGACCGTACGTTCCCTGAAATTCCAGCAGGCCGGAAAGCCAGCCGGGGAAATCGGGGCCGCTCAGATCGCCGTCCCTGGTGGCTGCGGCCCAGCGGGCCATGATGCCTGCGGCTACGGCGTGACGCGGCGTGTAGGTTGTCGCTGCGGCTGTTGCCATGTCTTCGAGATTGAGCAGGCAGAGATAATTTTCGCGGCCCTTGCGGACGGTCACGTAGGCGTCCTTGACCTCCGGGTGCGGGTAGAGGCGGTCGAGTTCGGAGTCGATCTGGCGCTGCAGATTTTTGGTGTAGGTCGAAATCCAGACTCCCGCATCGTTCTTTTCGGCCCAGACGCTTGCCGGGGCGAGGTAGCCCAGAGTTTTGCCTACGCCCGTTCCCGCTTCGGCCAGAACCACATTGGGGCTTTCGATTTCCCTGACGGGGGCGAAGGCGTTCGCGATTTCAATCGCATAATCCTGCTGCTGACTTCTTGTTTCGGTCTTTCCGTCCCCGCGCGAAAGCAATTCGTTCAGGCGGTCTTTTGTTTCCTGCGGGGATACGGGTTCATGCGCGGGGGGCGGGGGCGGCGCATCCTCCGCCCATTCGGGCAAATGCTTCCAGACATTGAGCGCGGTGCGGGAGTGTATTTCTATGACAGGATCATAGGTTTCGCCCAGAGCGGAAAAAATGTAGGGCGTCCACGGCCAGCCCTTGCCGCGCAGACCCATGACCGAGGCAATCGCCAGAGGGTCGGCTTTCTTGCCGAAAGGATCGTTTTTTAAATCTTTCAAGAGGGCGATTGCGATATCCATCAGGGCGGCGGGCGCGTCCTCGAAACTTTCCGGCGCGCGCAGGAAGAGCGCCTTGGCCAGCCCGGCGGGGGTGGGAACGCAGAATCTTGCCGGGTGAACGAAGGCGAACAGCTCCAGCACGTCGAAGGCAAGGAACTCGTCGAGTTCCAGCCGCGCTTTTGTAAAGGGCGCGTGGCAGAGCAGGACCGGTTTTTTGTGCAAAATCAGGCGCGCCTGATCGAGCGGGAGGGTTTTGAACTCCCCGTCCGTGGTCAGCAGAAAAGCCTCGCGGCTGTTCACGCAGAGGGCGGGAACGTCCGGAAGGCTGATTTTTGCGGTCTCCGCTATGGCAGGCTGAGCGTTCATCTCCACGTGAATAGCATGTTTTTTTGGACAAATCCCGTCAAAGATTAGTATTATCTATATATTAACTTTCTTTTGCGAGGATCGCGGGGAAGTCAAATAGAATCAAGGAATTTACTATGGCCAACGGGATTTATGATCCAGAAGGTGAAACCTTAAGGTTGAGGTTAATGCTCAAGCAGGGGTTTATGCCCAATGCTGACGGTTCTGTGACCCCTTTGTCTCCCGAAGTTTCAGAGCGCATGCTGCAGGACATCGAAGCCGGCTCTCATCCTTTTGTCAGTGACGACGAAGACGGGCTGTCCTACGAGACGCCGGGACTCTGATATTATCCCGATGCTTTTTTAATCTTTTTTTGTTCTGATTTTTCCTGCGGCGGGACGAACAGTTCCGCCGCGTTGTCGTTGCCCGGAAGGGTTTCCAGATAGATAGACTGCGAGGGGAAGGCGAAGCTTGTGCCGGCCTTGTTCTCTACAATGTCCTTGATCGCCAGTGCGAAGTCTTCCTTGATCTGCAGCCATTCGCCCCAATCCCTGGTCTTGGTGAAGCAGTAAATCATGAAGTCGATCGATGAATCGTTGAAGCTGTCGAGGCGCACGAAAGTCGAGACTTCGGGCGGCTTGGCGAAGTCGTCGTTGGTCATGATGTAATTCAGGATTTCTTCGCCGATGAGTTTGAGCTGTTCCTTGCTTGTGGAATAGGTCACGCCGATTTTCCAGTATATGCGGCGGTGAGTCATCCGGCTGAAATTTGTGACTACCGCATCCGAGAGGGCGGAGTTCGGAACGTGGACCGGGGCCTTGTCGAAGCGGCGGACGCGGGTTGAGCGAAAGCCGATATCCTCGACCGTTCCTTCGACAACGCCGTCAACCTTAATCCAGTCGCCGGGGCTGAAGCGTTTTTCGGCGATGATGGTCAGGCCGCCGATGAGGTTCTTGAAGAGATCCTGCGCGCCGAGCGCAACAGCGGCACCGAAGAGTCCCAGACCGGCGAGCAGCGGGCCGATGGCAATGCCCCAGATTTCAAGAATGACGGAAGCGCCGATAAAGACCACAACCATCTTCAGGAACTTGAAAATCCATGACACCATGGTGGGGGTCAGGGTTTTTTTCAGGTTTCTGGACATATGCTGCACAGGTTCGAGCGCGCGGTGCAGCGCCCAGAAGATCGTAAAGGCGATCATGGAGCGGATCAGGCGGTAGGTGAAAACCCCCAGAATGCCGTCGAGACGAAGGTACTGCGTGGCGAAAAAGGTGCCGAGGATGATCGGGATAAAGCGCACAGGCGGGATGATGGCGTCGACGATCTTGTCATCAAGGTCCGTCTTGGTGTTTTTCGTCCAGCGGCGAATCGTGTAGAAGATATATTTCGTCAGCAGGCCGCGGAAGACGAGGAAAAGACCGAAGATCATCAGGGCGATGACGATGCGCCCGATATCCACGCCCATCAGGCCGTGTTCCCAGACCGAGACGACTTCTTTCCAGAAATCGGTTGCCTGTTCGATGATTTGTTCCGGATCTGCTTGTTCCGGCGCGGTTTGCGGTGCCGCCATTTCCTCCAAAATCCTTATTGTTTCGTTTTCAGGTTTGCGCGAGGATAATGCCTTGAGCCGGAGAGGGCAAGTTTTTAGCCATTTTTTTTGAAAGGGGCGGTTGATGGAGGTTTTCTGCGGCAAAAAATCCGATGAGGTTCTTGAATATCTTCTTAAACGGCGCAGCGCGAACGCGCAGGATCTTCATGCGCCCGGCCCGAATGATGAGGAGCTGGAGCGTATTTTAGCGGCGGCTTCGCGTGTGCCCGATCACGGCAAACTCGTGCCGTGGCACTTCATCGTCTTTCAGGGAGAGGGGAGCGTGCAGGCCGGGGCAAAGGTGCGCGCAATTTTTAAAAGCGAAAACCCCGAGGCCTCAGAAGATCGGCTGGCAATCGAGGCCACACGCTTTTCGCGTTCGCCTGTTGTGGTCGGTCTTATTTCACGCATGCGCAAGGGCGGCAAGCCGTTCTGGGAGCAGATTTTATCCGCCGGGGCTGCGGGGATGACGCTTTCTCTGGCAGCCCATGCCAGCGGGTTCGGCGCGGCGTGGATTACCGAATGGTACGCGTTTCATCCGCAATTCAAAGCGTATCTGGGGCTGGATGCGCGCGATCATATCGCCGGGTTCATTCATCTCGGCACGCCGGGGGCTGTGCCCGAGGATCGCCCAAGGCCCGCGCTGTCCTCCATCGTTACGCATTGGCGGGACGGGGCTGTCCTGCAAAAGGGCGATGCGCTCTACGATCAGGAAAAATTAGGGTTTCCTGAGCCGGGGTTTGATGTGTCCGGTTTGAGGAAGTAATTTTTGGTTGCTCATGTTTTTGATAGTGAAAGAAGCAGAATATGAAGTCGCGCTTTGCCTTGTTTCTGGTCGTTTTGTCGATGTTTTGCGTGCGGCATGCTTATGCCGCAGAGGAGATACAGGAATGTCTTGCTTATCCAGCCAAGATTATTGAACTTCTGGAAAAAGTTGAGGGTGAGCTTCCCGTGGTACCGGAGGCCAACAACAATGAATTAACCAGCCTATACCACGACCATGGGCTCCCAAATTTCTACAAATACAAAAACAAGCCGTTTTTTTACCTATGGCTCTTGCGGACAGAAATTGGAGCAGTCAAGAAAAACGCGCAGTCAATGGCCGGAAGCGAAGGAATGGGTCTTGCCCTTGCCCCATCTGGATTTCTTTCCTTGCACATATCAAACGCTCGAGTCGCTTGGGCTGAGTACGCCCGTTCTTCAAGCGATGAAGCCTTAACCGAAAGCAAGAAGGAAGAGGTTTCAATGAACCTATTTGCGGCAAGCGGATTTTTCAGTTTATATCTGAGTTGTCTCGCACAGCATCTGAAGTCTGATCCGTAAGGAATTAAGCATTGCCCCAGAGGCGGGTCCAGTAGGTAAACAGGCTGGCGCGGTTGAAGGCGGACTTGAGAACCATCCTGAGCGCCGCGTTGCGCAGGGCGAGGTTGTAATTCGGGCCGACGCCTGTCGTGCCGTCTTTCAGGGTGACGATCGTATAGGTGCCGCGGCGGCCCCGGACTTTCTCAATGCTATCGGAAACGACCATCTCGCTGCCCAGCGCGTGGGTGCGCGCCTTGTGGAAACCGGGATAGTCGCGGAAGATATTCGCGTTATGGACGGGGCCGAGATCGTGCTCGCGCTGATCCACCCCCTGCCAGATCAGGTGGGTGCTGTTGTCTGTAACCTTATAGCGGCGCTTGCCGATGAACATGACGGCGCCGACGCTGAGTTCATTATTGATATCGCGGAAGAACTGGGGGGTCATGTTCATAGAGCCGCGGCAGAATTCCTCGAATTGCTCGATATACTGGAGCAGGATTTCTGCAGACGGTTTGTTGCCCTCTATACTGAACATGGTTTCCCCACACACCGGCCGGAACACGCACGAAAATCAACGAAATTGAGAAAACGGCCTAATGTATAGAATAGTTTACAGGTCGTTAAAATTTACTTAAAATTTTAGTTAAATTCGTCGAAAATTGGCGGAATTCCTTGATGCGGCGCAGCAAAAGATCGGTTATTCGGCGGCCATGCGGCCCAGCGCCGTCACTCTTAAGCTCAATATATCTATTTAAGCGGATTTGCTGTTTCAGAAGTCAACATTATGTCTATGAAGTCGTCTGCTAGCCCGTCAGATGACTTTATGCCCTCATGACGTGCACCTTTAACACCAATTACCTTGATGAGTGCTTCTTGCTTGTCGACACAGGTGTTTGTCCAGTTCATTATTTCCCAAGAGGGGAAGTAAAATACTTCTATAGAGTGTGGGTCATAAATGAATATTAGCGCCATATCACGCGGGGAGATTTTTTTTACCTTGTTGCCGCTTTGGTTGATTACCTTAATGTCTTCCCGCTTAATCTCTTGTGATTTACCAGAGCGTTTTGAATTGCTTATCACAGCCCATCGCGGATCATACTCAAGGGATTCGTAGCCTGGTCCTGCGGCGCAAACACTGACCCAAGTGCCCGGGTGTATATCTGAAACCTTTACAATGTTTCCTGTTTTTTTAAGAGAAATTTTTATTTTCTGTAATAAAGCAGCGTCAGTACTTCTCATGCGGCTTGTATAAGAAAGTATAATCATACACAACAATAAGAATAGTAAGAAGAGGGTGGCTTTTTTCATGTTGCATCAGTGATTGCAAAAGACTGTGGTTTCGTATCTGGCTAAAACGAACGCTCTTGGTCTTAGTATAGTTTTAAGCCGCCTTACGTTGCAGCGCGTCTTCGATCAGCGCAACGGTTTCCTTGGGGCCGTAGAGGGCGATGAAGGAGCCGAAACGCGGCCCCTGATCCTGTCCCAGCAGGACCTGATAGAGCGCCTGGAACCATTCGCGCAAGTGTTCTTTTTCGTAGCCGTTTTCCTTGCCGGCGGTGAAGACGGCGGTCATGTATTCCTCGGCTTCCAGACCCTGATCCATATTTTTGAGCGTGTCGGCCAGAGCGGAAAGCGCGGCGCGTTCGCGGGCGTCGGGTTCGCGGTATTTTTTCTCCGGCAGGACGAAATCTTTATAGTACTGGATCGCGTAGCTCACGAGGCGGTCGAGGAAGGGGGCGCTTTCCGGGGAGGCCTGCGGTGCGTAGCGGCCAATATATTTCCAGATGACTTTCGGGTCGTCCGTATGCGCGCCGTTGACGAGGTTCAGCAGCAGCGCGAAGGAAATCGGGCTGTGCTGGCCGTTCGGAATCAATCCGTCATGGATATACCATGCGGGGTTGTCGAGTTTTTTCGCGGGTTCCTGTCCGGCGAGCTTCTCAACATCCATGATGTATTCATCGACGGCTTTCGGGATGATGTCGAAATAGAGTTTTTTCGCGCTGGTGGGGCGCTGGAACATGTAATAGGCCAAGCTCTCATGCGGGGCGTAGGTCAGCCATTCCTCCATCGAAAGGCCGTTGCCCTTGGATTTGGAAATCTTCTCGCCCTTTTCATCAAGGAATAATTCGTAACGGAACCCGGCCGGGCCGCGCCCGCCCAAAATTTTGACAATGTTGGCGGCGACGTCGGCGGCGGTGACCAGATCTTTTCCGGCCATTTCGTAATCCACGTCCAGCGCGTACCAGCGCAGCGCCCAGTCGGCGCGCCATTGCGCCTTGCAGCCGCCCTTGAAGATGGATTGTGTGACGGTTTCGCCCTTTTTGTATCCGGTGCGTTCGAACTCGCTGTCGTCCAGAACCTCGAACGTGGCCACGCCGTTTTCAAGATCGTCGATGCCTTTCAGGCCGGCGTTATGCAGAATGACCGGGTGGGGTTCGTCCGTGCCTTTTTTCTGAACGATCGGGAAGATCGGCGAGTAAGTCGCCGCGCGTTCCTCGCCGAGCAGGGGCAGGACGGCGCCGCGGATATCCTGATATTTTTCGAGCATCAATTTGAGCGTAGGGTCGAATTTGCCGGGCTTGTAGCAATCTTCTGTAGAGCTCAGAAATTCGTATTCAAAGCCGAAGCCGTCCAGAAATTCACGCAGTTTGGCGTTGTTGTTCTCGCCGAAGCTTTTATACGGCGTGCCGTCGAACGGGTTGGGCACGCTGGTCAGCGGCATGCCGAGCGCTTTTTCCAGACGGTCCTGATTGGGGACGTTGGCCGGGACCTTGCGCAGTCCGTCCATATCGTCGGAAAAGCAGATCAGCTTGGTGGGAATATCCGAAATTCTCTGGAAAGCCCGCATCACCATCGTGGTGCGGCAGACTTCTCCGAATGTGCCGATATGCGGCAGGCCGGAAGGGCCGTAGCCTGTCTCGAACAGCACATAACCCTTTTCGGGGGTGTTGATCTGTCCCTTGCCGATGGCGCGCAGGCGCTTGAGCACTCCCTTAGCCTCTTCAAAGGCCCAGGTGCGGCAGTTCATGGCAATGTCGGTGTCGATGTCTTTCGTCATAGGTGATTATGGATAGCAAAGAAACGCTTGCTATAAAAGCGTGTTTTTTGGATTTCTCCCTGAAGACTCTTGTCTCCCGGTGCTAATATGCCGATAGTATTCCCAGTGTTATTTTATTGGTGCCTGATCCGTGGAACCCGCTCCGCCCCGTTCAAAAAAATCACGCCGGATGATTATTTTGCTCCTGATTCTCGCTGGATTCTGGGCTTTCCTGTTTTTGCCCGATTACAAGGGGCGGGACTGGTATCCCGAGCCCCAATGGCCGCAAGCGCAGGTCGGGGAAGGTTCGGGCGGGTATTTTCTGCGGTCGGCTTTTTATATTTTGGGCTATCCCTTTAAGGTGGTTCAGCTTGCCCTGATCGAGGCCTTTTTCTCCGTGGATACGGTTCTTTATTCCGGTTATTACACCCCGGCACCGGAGCCCAGTCCCGGCGCCTATGTTCTGGCCAAGTCGAGGAACAGGGCTCCGGTGGAAATGATTATCCCGGCGTCCAGCGTCCGTTTTTTTTTCGATCTGGATGGCGACGGGGACGGCGATAAGGTTTCATGGATCAATGAGAAAGGGCTTATTCTTTTTCAGGACCTGAACAACAATAACCGGCTGGATAACGGTGAAGAGCTGATGACCGCCAGGGATGAGCGGGAATGGGAGCCTTTAAGAGCCCTTGATTCAAACAAGGATTACATGCTGGACGGGCGGGACCCGGCGTTCAGAACATTGAAATTTCTGTGGGACAAGAACGGAAATCAGGCTTTCAGCCCGTCGGAGACGATCCCCGCATATAAACTGGTCCGCGCTTTCATTCTTACGGATGTGAACCCTATTACAACAAATATCAAAACGACCTATGTGGATCCCCAGACCCATAAGGCGACCGAGATTTCTTTGCGGGCATTCTTCACGTCCTATATTCCTACTCTGGCAACCAACGGCCACCCGAGCGTTCTTCTTCATATGCTGTTTGAGCATCATAAAGCCAGCGCGTTTCCTACGTTGCCCAGCAGACTTAAGGGTGTTGAGGGCGCGGAGGCCACTCTCTCGGAGTACAGCCGCTATCCCAATATGCGCGGCTTTTCGGAACTCTCGGATTTACATGCGGAGATGTATGGCGATCCTGTTCTTAAAAAAATGGTGACGGATTTTTCTGCCCGGACACCCGAAGCCCTTCTTCTGGAACCGGCTAGAACGCGTGCGGATCTTATGGCGATCCTGCTGAGGTGGGGCAGGGTGATGCAGATCGAACCCGGCAAGCGCGGCTGGTTTGTCGATGCCCGAATTCTTGCGCTTCAGGAGAAAATGACCGAGCGTTCGGTTTACGATAGCGGGGTTGAAATTACTCCCCATCCCGAAGAAGCTCAGGAACTGAAAGCACAATGGGAGGATCTGTTCGATCAGGTCCGGGCGCGGCTGTTGCTTCAGACGCAGGCGGGGCATAAGTTGTTTCCCGGCGGGGTGACCTATGACGAAGAAGCTCAGGAGGTCAAGGTAACCGGGGAAGTTTCCAAAGATTATCTGCTTTCCCTGGCTTTGCAGGCGCAGTCGTTGAGCGCTGCCGATCGGCGGGAGCTTCTGGACATTATCGTCACCATGATGGCGTATGCCGTTCCCGGTCCGGACGATCCGTCTGCGGGTGACGTTTCGGCTCAGAGCGCGGACGCCCTTGCCGCTTTTCATGCGGCTCTGTTTCCCTAAGAGACTGGTTTTTGGGGGTGTTTTTCTCTATCTTAAGTCCATGAAAGCCATGATCCCCAACAATGAGCGGCCGTTGCTCGGCCCCGCTGAGTTTGACCTCTCCGTGCCGTACCGGATCGATTCCGCGTTCGATCCTGCGGGGGACCAACCCGAGGCGATTCGCAAGCTTGTCGAGGCGACGCAGACCGGGCTATCGGATATCACGCTGCTGGGTGTGACCGGGTCGGGCAAGACCTTCACGATGGCGCATGTCATTCAAAAGCTTGCGCGGCCTGCGCTGATCCTCGCGCCGAACAAGACGCTGGCGGCGCAGCTTTACGGGGAGTTCAAATCTTTCTTTCCCGATAACGCGGTCGAATATTTTGTCTCCTATTACGATTACTATCAGCCGGAGGCTTACGTTCCGCGCACGGATACCTATATCGAAAAAGATTCCTCCATCAACGAGCAGATCGACCGGATGCGCCACGCGGCGACGCGGGCGCTGTTCGAGCGGCGGGACTGCATCATCGTCGCGTCGGTATCGTGCATCTACGGGATCGGCTCGAAAGAAGATTACATGGCGATGGCGTTCGGGCTGTCGGTTGGCGACCGGATTGACCGGCAGGAACTCATCAAGCGATTGGTCGAATTGCAGTATACCCGCAACGATATTGCATTTGAGCGCGGGTCTTTCCGTGTGCGCGGAGATACGGTGGAAATTTTCCCGGCGCACTTCGAGGACCGGGCGTGGCGCTTTTCGCTGTTCGGGGACGAGCTTGAGGAGGTCACCGAGTTCGATCCGCTGACCGGGCAGAAATATGACGATCTTGAGGGGGTGCGGATTTTCGCAAACTCGCACCACATTACGCCGGGGCCGACGATGCAGCAGGCGATCGTGCAGATCAAGCGCGACCTCAAGGAACGGCTGGCGACGTTTTATGCCGAAGGGAAACTGCTGGAGGCGCAGCGGCTGGAGCAGCGCACGAATTTCGATCTGGAGATGCTGGCGGCCACGGGCGTGTGCAAGGGGATCGAGAATTACTCGCGCTACCTGACCGGGCGCAAGCCGGGCGAGCCGCCGCCGACGCTGATTGAATATCTGCCATCGGACGCGCTGATCTTTCTGGATGAAAGTCATGCGATGATCCCGCAGTTGCGGGCGATGTATAACGGCGACCGTGCGCGCAAGACCACGCTGGTGGATTACGGATTCCGTTTGCCTGCCGCTGTCGATAACCGGCCGCTGCAATTCGAGGAATGGAACAAGCTGCGCCCGCAGACGGTTTATGTTTCCGCGACACCGGGCGAATGGGAAATTCAGCAGGCGGGGGGCATTACGGCGGAGCAGGTGGTGCGGCCTACGGGCCTTATCGACCCCGAAGTTGAGGTGCGCCCGACGGCGACGCAGGTGGATGACCTGATGTTTGAGGCGCGGGCGATCGTTGTGCGCGGCGGGCGGTTGCTGGTGACCGTCCTGACCAAGAAGATGGCCGAGGATCTTACGGAATATCTCGCCGAGAACGGTTTGAAGGTGCGCTACATGCACTCGGATATCGACACGCTGGAGCGGATCGAGATCATCCAGAGCTTGCGGCGCGGGGAGTTCGATATTCTGGTCGGGATCAACCTTTTGCGGGAGGGGCTGGATATTCCCGAATGTATGCGCGTGATGATTCTGGATGCGGATAAGGAGGGGTATCTGCGCTCCAAGACTTCGCTGGTGCAGACGATCGGGCGGGCGGCGCGGCACGTGGAAGGCAAGGCGGTTTTGTACGCCGATAAAATCACGGACTCGATGAAATATGCGATCGACGAAACCAACCGGCGGCGCGAGAAACAGAAAATCTACAACGAGGCGCACGGGATTACGCCCGAGAGCGTGCGGAAAAATATCGGCAGCATTCTCGATAGCGTTTATGAGCGCGCGGATCATGTGCATGTTTCGCGCGGGCTGCACGAGGCGGAGCAGGAGGAATGGTTCCACGAGCCTGCGAAGCTGCGCAAGCATATCGAGGGTTTGAAGAAAAAGATGCTGGCCTTCGCCGCGGATCTTGAGTTCGAGCAGGCCGCGAAGCTGCGCGATGAGATCAAGAAGCTGGAAGAAATCGAGATGGGGGTGATGTGATGTGGCGCTTGGGTCCTTATTTCTTCTCATTTCTTCTGTTTTTCGGGTTGCCGGTTTTGTCTGCGGCTTTTTTGCTGCGGCTCTGGCTGCTGAAAAAGCAAGAGTACCGCCTGTGGGTGTGGTTTTTCAGTTTCGGGCTGATCGCGGCGGCGGGGTGGTGCGTTTATGTCGTCACGGCCTTTCCGGTTCATATTTCGGAAAAGATCTGGCATACGGACATGTTTGCGTGTTTTTTGTTTGCCGGGGGGTGCGGCTACCTGCTGAGACTTCAAGCCGTAAACAGTATGGGCAGAGAAAAGCCGTTTTTTAACCGCGAGCTTCACGCAAAGGTGTTTTTCACCCTGTTTTTCTTTTTCAGCGTGTTCGTCTTTGTGCTGGTTCCGGCCGTGGATGCTCTATGGCACACTCTTTATCCGCCTGAGAGGCTTGAAGATGTTATTCTCGAACCTGTGATGATCAGGGGCGAACTGGAGCAAGTTCCCAAAAGCTGGATCAGTATTTATATCGATAATTTTTATTTCTACCTGCCGAAAGATATGTTCCGCATTTACGCGATCACTCTTCCCTTTATTTTCGCGGGTTATCTTCTGATGATCTGGCTCCAGAGGCTGAAGGAAATGCGCATGTGGATCTGGGGCGGAGGTTTAGCAGCTATCGTTCTTGGCAGGGTTCAAGTGCATTTTTTTTACGAAGATTACCCCTCTTATTTTTCCCTGAAATTCTGTATTTACGGACTGGGCCTTTTATACGGCTTGTTGTTGGGGCTGCTGATGTGGCGGTACGCCATGAGAGTTTACAGTAAAGAGGTTGAGGAGGGAGGGGCTTTAGAATCCCGGAAGTTCACCCCCTTTGACAACGAGCTTAACGTGAATACTTTTTTTGCCCTTTTTTCGTTTTTCAGCTTGTTCGCGTTTGTATTGGTTCCTGCGTTCAAAGCCCTCTTGCTGATGATTTACAATCCTAAACAGTTTTGGGAACCCTACCGGGCTGTATCCTCACAAACCTGGTTCAGTTATTTTATGCATAAGTTTTTTTTCTATTTTCCGAGGGATTTGATTGTCACTTATGCCATCTTCCTTCCCTTGATTATTTTGTCCTATATCCTCACGATGCGGTTTTTCATGCGCAGGGAGGAACGTCGGCTGGCCTGGGGCGGAAGTTTTGCCGTGATTGCAGTCGGTGCGCTTCCTGCTCTCTACATCGGCGATCATTTCGATGTGCGTTATTTGACTATGACAGGGCTCCCGTTTTTTATTGTGATGAGCTTGTCATTCGGCGTTATTATTGGGTTACTTTTGCGGCTGTGGGCCATGTATTTTCTTTACCCTTCTTTGTACAAACCTGACAAAGGAGAGGTTTTGTGAGCGATAAACCGCGGAAAGGCATAGTGTATAATCCGGCTGATATTCTTATCAGGCTGCTGGGGTATCAGGCTATTTCCTCGATCATTGCTTTTGCTGTTTATCTTATATTGTACGAGTTAGGCAAATGGTGGGTATCCAAGACGGCGTACTCTTTTGCAACGGCGTTTCCCGTTTCTTTTGCGGGCGCGGCGTCCTTGTCGCTTATTTTCGCTCCTTTTACGGTATTTTTCTCTTTTTGGGTCGGTTTCCCAGCCTTGGTGGTGGGGTGGCTGGTTTCGCTCTGGCTGCTTCGTTCGAACGAGTTGCGAGCGTGGGTCTGGGTTATTCTGATCGGGAGCATCGGGCTGATCTACGGCATCATTCCCACGCTGGGCTTTCCCGACCTGACTTTTGCGAGAATGTTTAATTTCGGCACGTCGATGTGCGCTCTCACCGCAGGCTTTTGCGGATATTTTATGGCCCGCCACGCCGTTTTTCTTTCTGAAAAACCCGATACAGAAAGCTATATTATTCCTGCAAAGCAACAGCAACCCGAAGTCCCTGAGCCAAGCGTGAACCTAAAAAAGCCCCAGTTTTTATTTATGTGCCTGTTTGGCATTTTCAGCCTGTGCCTGTTCGGCCTCTCGCCGTTTTTAATAAAGCTATTTTTGATGAGTGCAAAAACGTCCCTGTTTTTTTGGCTTTCTTATGGTTTAGCCTTGCCGGTGCTCATCGCCGGGAAGTATCTGACTTTGCGGTTTTTAAAGCAGAATGAGCGGCGTGTATGGGTCTGGATTATGGGCTTTACCGCTCTGGGTGTCCTTCCCGGCCTGTTTATTGCCGCGGTCAGTTATCCGCGCACTTTTCATCCCGTGTTTTATACTGTCAGCCTTCAATTATGCGGGATCGGCGCATTTCTTGCCGCGGTGAGCGGGCTGCTTATGTGGCTGATGATGATGCGCGGATTATTCTATGGGAAAGCGGCGAAGTTGCGCGATGAGATCAAGAAGCTGGAAGAAATCGAGATGGGGGTGATGTGATGGACGATCTGAGCAAGGCTTATCTGCGGGCGACGGCGGAGTTTTACGCGATCATGGCGCTGCCGTTCGCGCTGGCGTGGGGGTTTTACGCGGCGGGGGTGAATCTCGACCCGGTTTTTGAATCCGTGGCGCAGGACAAGCCGGGCGTCGTTACCGATATGGCGGCGCTGATCCTCGGCATCCTGCCGGGGGCGATTTTCCTGCGCGGGTCGCGGGAGGAGAACCGGAAAATCATCCGCGCGGTGAACGAGGGGACGCTCTGCGCGAGAAGTTTCAAGGCGCTGGGGCTGAGCGTCGTGCTGACGGGCACGCTGGGGTTCGGGCTGTTCCTGCTGCTGGCGTTCGTGTTCATGCCGCACCTGCCCACGAATTTCGACCCGTTCTGGATCACGCGGGAGGAGGGGACGCTCATGGGGATGGCGGAGCGGCTGGAACTGCTGCGCTTCGCGGCGCCGATCTTTCTGGCGTGCGGGGCGCTCTTCGGCGCGCTGATGTGGGGGACGTCGCAGGGCAACAAGGTCGTGAAGTTCGGCACGTGGGCCGCGTTCGCCGCGTTTCTTTATTTCAATCCGCTGACGATTTTCGTTGAGCAAGCGCCGCCGCCCGCGCCGACCCTCATGGAGAGCAGCCCGGATAGTGTTACGGACTCTCCGACGGTCGAGGAGGAGATGAAGGAGATGGATGAGGGGGAGTAATATATAAAGACTTATATTCAAGATCCAGAATTTGAATCTAATGTCTATGGGTAGTAGTTTCATTTGTTAACTGTGTTATGATTGTACTCAGTTTTTGCGATTCTTGAGGCCCTTATGAATAAAGCACAAAAGAAAATTAAACCTGAAGGTATGAAGGTAACAGATGTATTCACGCCTAGTAAGTTTCCGGAGCATACTTTGATAGACGATCATCTGACTAGTAAGAAGGTACAACTTCAAGATGCTTTAGAAGAAGGAACAACTTTGATCTCGATATCTGGACCATCCAAATCGGGGAAAACTGTTTTCGTTGAAGATTGTTTGGGCAAGGATAATTTAATACAAATTACAGGGGCGGGAACAAGTTCACCGGAGTCCTTATGGAATAAAGTATTTGCTATGCTGGGCACGCCAGTAGACTCTGAGTTTTCACACGGAGCTAAAAACCAGTCCGGAGTAAAAGTTGAAGGTGAGGGTGGTCTATCGGTTGCTCTTGCGAAAGGTTCAGCAAAAGTATCTTTTTCTGAGGACAAAACTAAAGAGATATTAAGTAAATCAAAACAAACTACGGATTTTTTGAATCTTCTAATCAGAGAGTTGTCAGAAACGGACTTTATTATATTTATTGATGATTTTCACTATATTGAAAAATCTGTTCAATCTGAAATTGCCAGACAAATCAAAGAGGCAATAAGAAATAAGGTTAAAATTATTTGTGCTTCTGTTCCTTATCATTCAGATGACGTTTTGAGGGGAAACCCCGATTTACGCGGTCGGATTTGTTCTATTGACTTTGATTATTGGGATAGTCCCACATTACAGAAAATTGCATACAAGGGGTTTGATTTACTAAACATTGAATGTGATAAAAATATTATTGAAAATTTTGCCGCGGAAGCGGCAGGTTCGCCTCAGTTGATGCAAAATTTGTGCTTAATGTTTTGTAGAGAAGTAGAGGTTAGGAGTGCACAACCTAATAGAATGTCCTTTGTTTTTGACGAAAAGAATTTTGATGGTGCTTGTAAACGGACAGTTGTCTCTGCTGATTATAGCTCTGTAGTAAGTAAGGTTTTAGATGGACCAAAAACTAGGGGGTCGGACAGAAAGCTGTATAAGACACGTTTTGGTTGGGAAGGGGATGTCTACAAATTATTATTGAAAGCTTTTGCTTCTAATCCACCCACTTTAAACTTTAGATACCAAGAGCTTACTGATAGGGTGGCAAGTATTGTAGAAAAAGATGCCACTGCCCCTAGTGGTTCAAGTGTTACAGGTGCGTGCCAACATGCTGCAAGCATAGCTAACAGTTCTGCGGGTAATAGTATAGTAGAGTGGGATTCGGATAATGATGTTTTTGATATCAGAGATCCTTACTTTTTGTTTTATTTGCGATGGGCAGAGGTTCTAGATAGGTAATAAGCGTTGTTGACATTATAAGAAAAAATTCCTATACTACCTTTATGCCCCCTACCTATAAAGACGATCTTATCTTCACCACGGTTCATGATTTCAAGACCAACCTGTCCAAATATATGCGGTTGCTGGAGGAGGGGGAGTATAAGGGCGTGATTGTCAAGCGGCGGAACGAGATTGTCGGGTATTATGCGCCGCATCCCGACCGGGTGGCGAAGGTGCGGCGGGCGGGCGTGTTCACGCGCAGTGTGACCTAGGTTTTGGCGCGTGGCTGTTTCCCGCTCTTCCTTATCATGTATACGATCCGGTCTTGGCGGGGCCGGCGGGCCGGAAGGTGTTGATCACGATGCCGGAGGGTACGGATTGCGAGCCGACCAGTTCCAGCGCGCGCGGGGCTGTGCCGTCGGCGAAAAACTTTTTCCCCTTGCCGAGCAGGACGGGGTAGATGAAGAGCATCACTTCGTCGGCCAGTTCGTGTTCGAGCAGCAGGGGGGTGAGGGTGGAGCTGCCCCACAACAATATATCCGGGCGGTCTTCGGTTTTGATGTTCCGGATTCCCTTGACGATGTCCTTGCCCAGATCTTTCGCCGGGCCCCATGCGAGGCTTTCGGGCCGGTGGGTGGCCACATATTTCGTTGCCGCGTTGATGCCGTCGGCGATCGGGTTGCCGCTGACGCCCGGCCAGTAATTCGCCCAGATATCATACGTCTTGCGCCCGAGCAGCAGGTCGAAGCTCTGGCTGTGCATGTCCATGACGATTTTGCCGGCGGCGGGGTCGCGGTAGGGCGCGCTCCATCCGCCGAGGGTGAAGCCGTTTTCCGTATCCTCGTCCGGGCTGCCCGGCCCCTGGATAATGCCGTCGAGCGAGATGTGTTCGATGATTTTGATTTTTCTCATGGGGGACTCCTTATCGCGGGGTTATTAAGGCATGAGGGGCGGGGCGATTTCAAATGCAAATTTTCGGGTGTTTTTTTGGGTGAGCGGGCTAAGCGGACTTAGTTTACTTCGGCCGAGTGGACTCACTTGCACGGCGGGGTGCGCTTCCAAGTCTCTGATCGCGCTTGGTTGTGATTTTTCCGGGGGGCGAGCGGGGCGGTTTTTGCGCGGGGACCTGCGGACTTAGTCTGCTTGCGCTCCCCCGGCTAAATCCTGAAGGGCCACGGGGCCGGCGTGCCTTGGCCGGGGCCGAGATCTTCGGCTTTGGGCGGCAGCGGGTCCGCCGGGGCGGTGTCTGCCGTGGTGGATTGCAGCGTTTGCGTATCCATCCGGTAATTGTAGTCGGGCGTGGAGCGGGCCGGGTCAGTCTGCGCATCGATGATCGCCTGATCCACGCGCGCGCTGTTTTCGGTGGGCTGGAGGTTGATGCGCACCAGCGAACCCGCGCCGAGCGCGTTTTCGAAATCGCCGTCGCGCTGCAGGTGGTCCGCGCCGAAGAGGACGATGCTTTTTTCCCCGCGCGCGGTGTCGTGCACCAGCCCCGCGAGATCGCGGTCGTCCAGACGCGCGTGGGCTTTGGTATCCTGCAGGTCCAGCAGTTCGCGCTGGAGGGACAGCAGTTCGTCCGAGGGGGCGGCGTTGCCTTTTTCGGCTTCGCGCATGGTTTCGATGCGGGTTTCAAGGTCGTGGATCTGCGTATTGTATTCATCGCCGTGGCGGAAGTCGGCGGCGTGGACGGTGATGCCCATTTTTTCGCCGTTTTCGATCAGCGGGGCGATCTTTTCGCGCATCAGGGTTTCCGCATGGGTGCGGTCGTAATCGGGGTTGCCCTGCGCGAGGATATCGGTGCAGTTGCGGGCGAACTCGTCGCGGTCGATGCGGCCTTCGGCCAGAGCGGTGAATTGTTCCTGCATTTTCACGTCGAATTCGAGATAGATATGCGTGACGCCGGATTCCGCAATATCCACGAGGCTGCCGTTCATTTTATCGAGCGCCATTTCATAGCCGAGGAGGTGGTTGGTGTCGCCGAGCAGAACGGTGTCCGCTTGCGAGGCTGCATCGCGGATCATTTCGCCGAAGGTTATTTGCTGCGGTGTTCCCGTCATAGCGGTATTTTAAGCCAAAAACCGCCGCTGGCGCGAGGAATTTATGATAACAGGCAGAAAACGGCGCCGATCGGGCGCTTTGGGCGAGTTTTTGCCGTAGAGATGCATGCGAAAGCGTTTTGTGGTACGCTGTCTTTTTAGGGGCAATTTCTGTTACCAGGGAGGATTTACGATGAGACGGTGCGTGTTCAGGTTTTTGCTGGTGTCGGCGGCGGCGATGTTTCTTGCGCCGGCTTTTCCCCATGCGGCCCGGGCAGAAAGCAAGGCCCCAGCCCTGTCCACAAAAATGAGCGAAGAGGGAACGTCGATCGAGCTCGGCGAGGAGCAGACGAGGAAGCTGGCCATCATGGCGCGGCTGCTTCGGACCAACGAGTTCCAGACAATTCTCGGCGCGTTGCGGTTTCCCGATACGAAGCTTGTCGCCACGCCCAGCCAGCCGGAATATCTTCGCTTTCTCAAATCACTGACCGAATTCGGGATGGCGCAGCGGGTCAATTCGCCCACAAATGTCCAGCATATGCCTGCGGAGGTGCAGAACACCCTCAACTATTTCAAGCTGAATGCGGACGCAAAAAAGGCTATTGCAGGAATCCTCAAGGCGGCCAAGCCTGAAGAGGCGGTGGATATCGATGCCAAGCTCGGTCTTTGATCCGTGTCGATCCGGCCGGGCCGTCGTTTATATTATAAGGTGTCCCTGATTTTGTGGGGAGCGGCGTTGCCTATCCCGCGAAAGCCTTGAGGGTCGCTTTTCCTTCCTCGCAGACCGAAGAGCGATCGGCTTTTATCAGTTGCCGGGTTTGCGCCTTGAGCGTGTCGAGCGAGACCTGCTTGCCGAAATACATGACCGTGGCGATATGTTTGGTCAGGATTTCGGGGTCGATAAAATCTGTCTTTTTCTTATACTTTGCGGCGGTCATCTGCATGATCTTTTGCCGCTCGTTTTTCTTTTCAAGCTTGAAAGCGGCAAAGATACTTGCCGCCTCCTCCTTCTCGTCCTTTTTAAAGGGGCAGGCTTTGAGTTGCATGCCCAGACGCACAACCTCTATTTCCGGGGCGAGCGCAAGCAGGTAGGATTCTTCTATTTCTCCGAGCAGTTTTTTCTGTTCGTCGGAAAGGGCGTCGCGGGCCGATTTGTAGGCGGCTTCGGAATCTTTCATTTCCTTGTTCAGGATATCGTGCGTTTGTTGAGGCTCAACCGTTCCGGCATCCGGCAGCGCGGATTGAGCGCCGGCGCGGGTTGCGAGAAGCCCTATGCACAGGATGCATATAATAAAGAGCAGGCGTTTTTGGAGGGCGTGATTTTTCATTCCGCTTTTTACTGACTGTTCTCTTTGTTGAAGGCCGCAAGAGTTTTTTGCGCTTCATCACAAAGCTGTGTCTTGTCCGTCTGGGACGCCTTGAGCCGGATCAGCTGGGCGGCGGTGACTGTCGCGATCTTCAATTGCAGGGCGAGGTGTTCCTTGAGCATTTTCTGGTCCATGAAATCAACGCGCGGCATGTATTGTTTTTCAAACTGACCCCAAAGTATAATTTGCTGATCGTTTCTTTTTGTCTGAAACGCTTTGAACTGTTCGGTCATTTTCGCCTTTTCATCTTCGGGAGGAGTGCAGGCGGACAGATCGCTGGCCAGTGTGAGGATCTGAATATCCGGGTCTATCGTCTGCATAAATTTCTGTTCCATTTCCGAGACCAGAGAATCCTGTTCCGTCGTCAGTTTTTTACGGATCTTGTTAAAGGCTTTTTCCTTTTCTTCCATTTCCGGTGATAACTTCACCTTCACCTTTGGTGCGGCCGCTTTTTTTCCTTGCGAGTCTGCGGCAAGAGCAGCCGGGGTCAGGGACAGCATCAGGAGGGTACAGGCCGTAAAAAAGGCGGATATTTTCATTGGAATACTCCATTCTTTGATTTTGGCCAGCATAGACGGGTGGCGCGACGATTTCTATGAAAAAGAAGCAGATCATGAAAAGGCCTGTAATTCCCCGCGTTCCATCGCCTTGTGGACTTTAAAGTCATGTTCCGTAAAATTCTCTGGAAGTTCGGGCGGAGCCACGCTAGGCTGTTTTTATTCTGAAAAATTATTGCGAATCTGTGCGGCGCTGTTTTTGCGTCGGTCTGTGTAGAGTGGGAGTCTGTTGATGCCGTGTTCCGAAGCCTATGAAGCCCTTAAAGCGGGAAAAAGCGAATGGAATGATTTCCGGATGAAGGCTTTTAAAGGCGGGAACGGGGCGGCTCTGACGGATGGGCGTATCGATCTGCGTTCTGCCGATCTCAGCTATATGGATTTGAGCCATTACGATCTTTCCCGCGTGGATTTCAGCACGGTGGATGAGGGGTTTCCTGCAGTTTTATCCGGAGCGAAGCTTTCGAACGCCTATCTTTTCGGATCCCGTTTTTCCCGCACACGTTTTACGGGAGCGGATCTGAGCGGAGCCAATGTTACGGGAGCGGAGTTCGATTCCGTCACGTTCGATGAGAACAGCAACCTGCGCAGCATCAAAGGCAATGAGGATACGGCTTTCCGGGGGTGCAGCCTCAGCGGTGTTGATTTCAGCGGCGCCGACCTGAAAGGGTGTGACCTGAGGGGGAGCGCGCTGCGGGATGCGGATCTTTCCGGCGCGAGCTTCGTGAAGGCGCGTCTTGGCGGCACGACGTGGCAAGGTGCGCGTATCGACGAGGCGACGAATTTCGATCTGGCTCATTTTTCCGATCATCCGGTCAGCCTCGATCAGTCCGACACCATGGTCGTTCCGGCCGGCGTTAACTGGCAGAAGATCCGGTGGGTCGGATCGCTCCGGCTTCTTCCGTTTTCCATTCTCGGCCTGATCGCCTGTTTCATTCTCATGCCCGCCGTCAGACTCGCGCAGGTTGAGCCTCTGTCTGCGCTTGCATTTACGGGGTTTACGCCCGCTCTTGTGCATGCCCTGATGATCGGATTTGCCTTTTTGTTTGTCGGGGCTGTTTTGTATTCCACGAAGTGCCCGGAAGAGGTTCAGGAGTTTTCCGCCGCCCAGTGGGTGCATCTGGCCAAGAATCCGAGGCCCATATATCTTGCCAAAAGCCTGCAGATGCGCTCTTACGCCCTGGCCAGTTTCGTTCTGGTCCTGACGGGGGGTGTGATCCTTGCCTTCGCGTTCAAGATCATTGTTCTTGGCATGGTTTGTCCCGTGTGCTTTTAGCTTCCCAGCCGGAAAGTTTTCTTTTTCTTTATGAGCGGGCTATACTGAGGCAAGGTTTTTTACCGGGAGGTCAAGATGAGGTTTCTTGTAGCGTTTGCCGTGCTCTTTTTTGCGTTCCTGCCCCAAAGCGCCCACGCCGCAGAGAAGAGGGTGATTATCCGGCGCGACGTGATCGAGGAGGCAAGGGGGAACGATACGGTCTGTGGAGTCGTGAGCCGGGTCGGTCACGAGGTCATATTTGTGAAATCGGACGAACCGGGCAGAGTTAAGGTCGATGTCGACGATATCAGTTTTCCCAAGCCGCTGGATGACCTGATCGATAAAGAAAGCCGTGTGATCGCTACCGGGCGGTTTGTTCATGGAACGCTGGTGGCTCACACGATCGTCGTCATTCGGGGAACAGAGAGACGGACGTATGTTTCTCACAAGCCTGTCGACGTTAAAGTGAAAACGGGAGGCGACGATATCAATATCCGAGTCGTGCCCTGATATTTTTTCGTTCATGTAAATGCCTTGTGGTCGACGGACGGGATTGTCTGAGGGTTTTCAGGTGTTTTTTGACCGGATCAGGCGATTTTGCTGTGGACAAGTACAGTAAAAAAAATCAAGAACCTGTTTTTTCTTGTTTTTTATTTATCACTTTTGAAGTAGTATACTCGGAGTGCGTTCGCACTGTCCTATCTTTTTACTAACACCTTAATCCCAAGGGAGAGACTAATGGCTGCAAAAAAACCAGCTGCTAAGAAAAAGCCCGCAAAGAAACCTGCGGCAAAGAAGAAAACCGCTAAGAAGCCCGTTAAAAAGGCTGCTGCAAAGGCGAAAACCGCCAAGAAAACCGCAGCAAAAAAGAAGCCTGCGGCAAAGAAAAAGACGGCAGCAAAAAAGAAGAAGTAATTCTCTTTTTTACTACACAAAAAAAGCGGCCTCTTTGGCCGCTTTTTTATTTTCCTTCTGGAAGAAGGAATCTTGTCGATATACACTAATATCTCATACTATTCGGTAACAGTGGAGCAGAGTCGGCATGTCTGAATCTTTTCTAAAAGCCCTTCGATGGTATTTTATTGCGGCCTGCACCATCATAGGCACGACGTGTTTTATGGTTGCCGACCATAGTAAATCCATCAAGCTTGTCGGGCCGGGTTTGCTGGCGTTCGGTGTGGTTTATATCATGACCGCGTTCTGGAAGGATGTCAGGGGCAAGCTGCTGGCGGCGAATGTCGGGGTCTTTTTTCTGCTGACCTTGTTGTCCTCGCATGTCTATGAAATTCTGTATATTCTTTTCGGGTTACAACAGAAGTCCATGGGGATCTTCGGCAATACTTTTTTCATGTGGGGGTTTACAGAGGCCCTTATCGGCATTCCCATCATGGCGGTGGTCTTTTTGTTTTACGATTGACCGTTCCTTTTCTCTGTTTGTCTTTGCGTTCTTTGCTTTCTTTGCCTTCACTTTTCGGTGCGATGCAGCAACGAAAAATTACTGAAAACTCGCAGTACAGCTTGGTTTTATGTTAGACTTGTCTTATGAAGCCCTTGTGGATGAGACATGTTCTACGTGTTTTTCATCATGGCGTTAAAAGCATCCTGAACGCCGGACCTTTTTACATTATCTTTTTTCTGGGACCTTTATGCGCCTGCGCGACGACGGAAACGTCGGCCCCTTTGGCGCCTTATCCTCCGGAAGTCAGGTATGAGGAGCCGGACGGGCGGAACCCAAGCTTGCTGGCCGCCGTGTTCTTTGCCGAGCAGCCGCAGCCCTATGATTTCAGCGCGGACCCTTCTTTCGGAACGGGGCCTGCCGTGGTCGCGGCTCAGCTTCAGGCGGCACCTGCCGTTTCTTCCGAGGCTCTTGCCTTTGACCGGGAGCAGGCTTCCAAAGGCTGTTCACTGCGGGACCGGTTCGACCGGGGCGAGGCGCTTGCCTATGAGTGGGACCGCAACCGTCTGGGGGTCGATCTCAAAGGGGTTGGGGGAAGCGGGATGGATGGTGTGAAGCTTCAATATACCCTGCGTCTCCAGCATGCCAAATCCAGCCAGCAGGCCTGCCGTTATGCTTCACCGTGGCAGGGGATCGCCGGATCCGTCTATAACGAGTTTTTCCTCCGCCAAGACGATACGGTCTGGGATGAACTCCGGATTATGCGCAAGAATTTTCTCCGTACGCATTAGCCGGCTTGCCAGCTTTTCGCTTGTTTATGTATTATAGACGTGAAATCAGCCCGTTTTTCAGGTACAATAAAAAGACGTAGTTACCTGTTTTTTTTTCGTTTTTTCTACTTTCTTCCAGAATCTTTTCCGAAGGTTCGTTTTTAGTCCTTGCGTATTACCAGAGTACTGCTTTTTCCCAGGAGTTGCGGTTATGACAGTGAAAACTGCGGTTTCAGGCTTTTTCAGCCTTTATACAGTGCGGCGTGCGGTCCGCCTGTTGTTCGTTCTTGCGTGTTTTGGGTTTTTGCCGGGATGCGCGAGCCACGCTCCCGATGAGGGCACGACCAGCGCCAGCGCTATGGCGACCATGGATATTGCCCAGCGTGAGCCGATTACCCATCTGGCTTTCGCCCAAGTCGAAGATGAGGGCCAGCAGGTCCTGATTCCCAAGCCAACCGAGACGGTTGCCGATTCTCAAGATCCGGCCAGTATAGAGACGGCCGCGGGTTCTTCAGACGAATAAGCTTTCCCATCAGTTTTTTATTTTTTTCAGTTCTTTGTCTTGATCTTTTCAAGTCAAAAATCTAGAGTGTTTTCATCCCATAAGTACTGCTTTCAGAAGTTTCTGCGTCGAATCGTTGTGTTTTTAAGCAAGGAAGGATTTCTCATGTCTTTTTCCAAAGGACGCACTATTACAGTTATTGCCGGTTGTCTCATGCTTTCAGCATGCGGAGAGGGCTGGGAAACAGTCGAATATTCGGATCGCGTGCCGTATATGATGGAACGCACGGCCGGCAGCGGGGTTGAATATGTCCGCGCGCAGATGATGCCGGAGAAGGAATTCAACCTGACTCCTGCCACCGAGTTGGAAAAAGAGCTTTCGGGTTCCAAAGTGAAGGGCTATAAGCCGAGACCCGAGCCCCGGACGGTTCCGGGTCCGCAGGCCCAGGCTGATCTTACGGGGGTTGACGTCCAAGAGATTCAACCTGCCGCCGGAGAAGAAGGGCCTATGATTGAATCGCAACCGTCTGATACCTATACACAATTCCAGGGATACCCGCCTAACGGCAATCCTCCGCCGCCGATAATCGCCACAGCCTCGCCGCAGGATCTGCCCGCGCAGAACAGCCAGTCCCATGAATTCCAGGGATATCCGCTCGGCGATCCTTCGGAAGCGCAGGCGGAAGCCGTAGTTTCGGATTCTGCCGAATCCGTTTCCCAGAGTGTCGATGAGGACCAGATTGTCGTTCCCAAGCGCGAGCATGTGGAGCCTGTTTCCGAGGGCGAGAAACAATTGAACGCGATTTATTTTAACGATCCTTACGAAGAGTAAGTTTCTCAGTCTCTTACAAGCTTTTTCGTCAGGTTGTGTTCAGGAGGGGTGTTAAACGCACCCCTCTTTCTGTTTTCGCATCGTCCAAAATCCAATAAAAGTTTAACCAATTTCGAAACGATACTCGTGGACAGCGTATCGTTTATTATTTACCATAAAATTATGACGAGATCTTTTCGTCAGTCCCGGAACCCCCTCCAGGGTCCTGAGTTTGCCAAAACTGAACCTTAATATTTCTTCGCAAATTCCGGACATTCCTGAGTTAAACTAGAAAGGTGTAGATCATGTCTTTGGAAGTAGAAACCGTAGTGGCCATATCGATTATGATGGCCGTGTTTTCCGCGGTCGCTGCCGTGGGAACAAGTATCGTGCTCGGCGCTGGATTTGAACGTCTGCGTTCGGGTTTTGACGTTGTACGCAAGCAAACCGGATTTTTCAGCGATGCGATCCACAAGCTCGAAAAGAAAATGGAGCTGGTGGATGCTGAAACCGGACGCGTAACCCATTCGATCAATGAAATCGAAGCGAAGGTCGCGAATGTCGGCGATCAAGCCAACGCGTTCAGCTCCGCCGTTCAAACGCTTGAACGGAAAGTGGAAATCGTTGACAAACAAGCCGGATATTTCGGCGATGCGATCCACAAGCTGGAACAGAAAATCGACACGCTGGATGCCCATGAGGATCTGATCAAGACCAAGATGGCGCACCATGCGGATGCCGACCTGATCAGCACGGCGAAAACAGAGGCCCTGGTGTCTCACGCCGAGGATCTTCTGACCCAGATGAGCATTCTGGCCGGACAACTGGCTGAAAAGAAAAGCACTCAAGACAGTGTTTCCAGCAGCCAACGGCTCAGCTTGCCCCAGAACTTAACACATTTCGTTTTTGACACACCTCAGGACGGAGAAATCCGGTACCACTAACGATTACCTGGTAAGCTCTTAGCAAACTTCACAGGCGGATAATATCCGCCTGTTTTTTTGTTTCTGTTCAAACCTTTGTTGAAGCCCTTGTGGCCTTGCCCCGTTCATCAGGATACTATAAGAGAAAAGGGTGACCTGACCTTATTGAATCACCCGAGCGGAGGCTTTTTTTGAATTTTTTCATTTTGATCTGGGTTGCCGTCACAGTTTTCCTGTTGTCGTTCTGGGGATGGTCGATCGTCGTCCTGTATAAGCAAAAGCAGAGCTGGAAGCAGTTCGCGAAGAACCGCGGCCTCCGGTACCGCAGTAACAGCGTTTTCGACTCCCCTGAAATCACGGGAGCTTTAAAAGATTACAAGGTTTATATTTTTACCGCCGAACATGAAGCCTCGGACGGGCGTTATGCGCGCCGTCTTACGAGTATCGAGGTTTCGCTCAAATCGGCTCTGCCGGTGTCGGTTGCCGTCGCCAGCGGGGGGATGGTGAAGATCGTCGAGGATCTGAATTTTCATGTCGAATACAGGCCCGACCTGCACGGATGGGACAATTCATACATCGTCCGTTCCCGGAATGAGGCGGTGGCCCGGGAGTATCTGACTGAGAGGCGCCTGCAGGAGGTCGTGAAGCTGATGAAGTTGAAAAATTCATGGGTTATTCTGTTTTTTTCTTCGGGGCAGGGGCTGTTGCGGATCGATACCCCCGACCCGCTGAACGATATCAAAAAAATCGACAGTTATGTCAGCAAGATGCTTCAGGCCGCCCAGGTTCTGGAACTGGAAAAGGGAGAAAAGGAAAAGCTGGCGTACAAGGCCGAGCAGAAAGAAATCAAAGGCGGCGCCGGGTCTGTTTCCCGCACGCCGGAAATTCCGGATGATCTGCTTGAAGGACCGATCGGGCTTACGCTTGAAGAGGACGACGATTAGGAGGTTTTCTTTCCTGACGGTCCGTCTATCCGAATTTCATACGCTTCAAGGTTATTTTGCGGCGTGCCCGAGAGGTTAAAGAGGCAGTCCGTTTTACCGGAGCCGTTATATTCGCGAGCGATGTGGAGGATGTGTGGGTTCCCCGTTGCGATAAACGCGGTACGGCCCTGATTCCAGTTTTTCCTCCGGCTTTTTCGCCATTCCATATATTTCCTGAATGCGTTGAGGGTCGAGGATGGGTCGTTTTCCTGCACCGAAACTGCAAGGTTTTTGTGGTTTTCAGGGATGGGAAGCCAGGGGGCGGCCTTTGAAAATCCGCATTGTTGCGTTTCTGTCCACGGGAGCGGGGTGCGGCATCCGTCCCGTCCTTGCCAAACGGGCCATGTTTGCTTGGCCCACGGGTCCTGAAGTCTGTCAAAGGGGATTTCCGCTTCGGGCAGGCCCAGTTCTTCGCCCTGATAGACAAAAACCGTTCCGGGCAGGCACAGGAGCAAGGCCAGCAACATTTTCGAGCAGGCAGGATCGTGCCGGTAAGGCTTGTACCAGCGGCTGGCCGCCCGAACGACGTCGTGGTTGGAAAAAGCCCAACCGGGCCAGCCCGGATCGGGAGAGGCGGGATCGTGCGCGCTGTAAAACTCCTCGACAGGTTCGCGGATCATATCTTCGGTGAGTTTCTTGACCGTGCCGGACATCATGTGCGTGTTGTAAGTGCAGTGCAGCCGTTTGTCGCCGGACGTATAAATATGGGCCAGGCGGTAGGGGTGGTCATCGCCGATTTCACCGATCGTGAATGTGCCGGGATATTCGTCCATCAGAGCGCGCAGGCGCTCGATAAATTCAAGATTTTCCGGGCGGGATTTATCGTAGATATGTTGCTGACGGGAATAGGGGACGTCTGCTTCCAGCTGGGTTGCGTAAGTAACGCCTTCCGTTCGAGGAGGATTGTCGCGCAGGAGGCGATCGTGAAAATAGAAATTCACAGTGTCCAGCCGAAAGCCATCAACCCCCAGATCCAGCCAGAAACGGGCGATATCCAGTGCTTCTTGCTGTACTTCCGGGTTGTGGTAGTTGAGGTCCGGCTGTTCGGGGAGGAAATTATGGAGGTAGTACTGTCCCCGTGTTTCATCGAAGGTCCATGCGCCGCCGCCGAAGACCGAGACCCAGTTGTTCGGGGGGAGGCGCGTACCGTCCGGTCCTGCTTTCGGGTCGGCCCAGACGTACCAGTCCGCTTTTGAATTGGATTTGTCGGTGCGGCTTTGCAGAAACCACGGGTGCCGGCCCGACGTATGGGAGAGGACGAGGTCGATGATGACTTTGAGTTGGCGGCTATGCGCGTTTTCCAGAAGGGTTTTGAAATCTTTCAGCGTGCCGAAGACCGGATCGACATTGCGGTAATCGGAAACATCGTATCCAAAATCTTTCATGGGGGAGGGGAAGAAGGGGCTGATCCATATTCCGTCGACGCCCAGACCGGCGATATATTCGAGGCGGGATGTTATGCCGGGGAGATCGCCAATTCCGTCTGCGTTCGTGTCCTGAAAGCTGCGCGGGTAAATCTGGTAGATGACCGCCGAGCGCCACCACTCAGAACCGTCAGACATTAATGCTGCCTTCGAGATAGGTAACAGCGGTGCCTGTTATCTCCACACGTTTTTCTTTTGCTAGATTGCATAAGAGACTGCCCCCGCGCGCGGAGAGCTGTCTGGCCGAGAGTTCCGTTTTATCCTGAATTTTACCCCAATAGGGGGCCAGCAGGCAGTGCGTTGCGCCGGTTACGGGATCTTCGTCAATTCCAACCTGCGGGGCGAAAAACCGGGAGACAAAATCCACACCCTCCGTTCCCGGAGCTGTCACGACCAGACCGATAACGTCCTTGAGCGATAGTATCTTTATGGTATCCGGTTTGATGGATTTTACCTTTTCCGCGCTATCCAGAACGGCAACCCAGACAGACTTTCCTTTTAAAACAGAAAAAGTCGGCAGTCCGAGCACTTGCTCTATTTTCTTCTTATCCTCAGGAGCGACTTCTTCATATTCCCAAGACGGCAAGTCCATCGTCAGTCCCTGATCAGACCGGGTTACGGTCAGAATGCCCGACCGGCTCTGAAAGGTTACTTTATCCTCTTCGTATCCCAGATGTTCATAGAGGATGTGAGCGGATGCCAATGTCGCGTGACCGCAGAGATCGACTTCGGCTGCGGGGGTAAACCAACGCAAATGGTAGCCTACTTTCTGAGGGACAAAAAAGGCGGTCTCCGAGAGATTGTTCTCAAGGGCGATCTTCTGCAGTTTTTCGTTCGAGAGCCATTCTTTCAGAGGGCACACGGCGGCCGGGTTGCCGCCGAATACCTTGTCGGTAAAAGCATCTACCTGATAGAGCGGGAGTTTCATGACCCGGTTTATTCTTCAGGGGTGCCCGAGGCCGGATTTGCATCTTCCGGGGCTTTTTCCTCTCCCACCGTCATTTTGACGATTTTATCGGGAGTGCCCGGAGGCTCACCGATGGCCAAGGCATCGACATATTCCATTCCGGACGTCACCTGTCCCCAAACGGTGTACTGCCCGGTCAAGCCCCGGCATCCGGAATCCGTAAAGCAGATAAAGAACTGTGAGTTCGCGCTGTTCGGATTTTCGGTCCGGGCCATGCCCACGGTCCCGCGTTTATATTGGTAATGACTGAATTCCGCAGGGAGATCGTCGTATTTCGAGCCGCCTCTTCCGGTTCCGGTCGGATCTCCGGTCTGGGCCATAAAATCCCTGATTACGCGGTGGAAGGTCAGGTTATCGTAAAATCCTTCACTTGCGAGCGTTTTAATTCTTTCTACATGCTTGGGAGCAATCTCGGGCAGAAGTTCTATAACCACCGGTCCTCCCGTGGAGAGTTCCAGTTGAACAGTCTTAGCGGGGTCAGTGGCGTTGGCCGGTTGTGCGGTGGCGCTCATCAGAATCATACTCCCGATTGTTAGTGACAGTTTTTTGAGAAAGGTTTTTGTGCTCATGCTCAGTGTACCTTTATGAGAATTGAAAATTGCTCATTAGTCCTGCCACACTCAGGGCATTAAAGCAAGTTGACTTCATTAAAGCAAGTTAACCTGGGGGGCGTGAATTTCTCCACTGCCAGAAACAAGATTCTCAGGCGTTTGCTTTCTGACGTTTTTGAGCGTAAGAGGGGCTTTTATTAGTTGCCGAATAGTGATTGTCGATCACTTCCTTGACAGATTCCCTGCACGCTCCGCAATTGTATCCTTCGCCTTCGGAGCAATTGCTGTGAATTTCTTCTGCGAATTCTGCGCTTACGCCGTTTACCGCGCAGCAGGAGGTAGACGGTCTTTTTTCCAGCTCGTCGATGATATCCGAGGTTCTGATATTGCGGCAAAGACAAACGTGCATGGTTTTCCCGGTTGTTGTCGGCTCTTCAAAGGGTTACAGTTTCAAGGACGTATCATTATCATATATGGGCCATACATGCAAATCATTCTCATTAACTTTAATTTTTTTGGCTGTTTTGCTAGGTCTGGCGGGTCGCGTATGTTATTCTGAAAATTAGGAAAGGAGGAGGGAATGCTTAGAAAATTTATCCTTATTTTTGTGTGTATGGGTTTTGTTTATGTTCCCCATACAGCCGTCGCAGACACGTCGGTTTATGAGCTTCCTTTAGCTAAAATTCTTACTCTTGTCGATAAAACCAAAGGGCAAAAAAGGGTGCTTGTTGTCTGGGTGACCAAAAATAAGAGTAGCGCTCGCAAAGTTGTCGGTGAGTTTGCCGATCTGGAGAATACGATGCCCGGCAGCGTTCTTTCCATTTCCGATGATACGGATCCGCTTAAACTCAGGGAGTTTCTCGCTTCTGTTCCCGTTCTTCCCTACCGGGTCTACCGGGCCAAAAAAGCAACCGGGCAGAATATCAATCAGGTGCTGCGAAAACTGGGCGGGAAACACTTGGACCGTTATCCGTGGATTATCCTTCTTGACGAGGAAAACAATATCAAAGGGGAAGGAAACATTTACATGGATTATATCGTGGATTTTATCCTTAAAGATGCCGTCCAGTAAGCTATTCTCTATGTGAGCGCTTAGTCTTTTTCGCTGTCCAGCGGGCTTTCGGAGTTGAGCTGGATGTAGTTCTGCAAGCCCATGGTTTTCAGTAATTGAAGCTGCGTTTCGAGGTAGTCGACGTGCCCTTCTTCATCCGCGAGGATTTTGGCGAAGAGGTCGCGGGAGACGAAATCCTTTACCTTTTCGGCGTAGGCCACAGCTTCGCGGTATGATTTCACGCCATCGAGTTCGAGTTTCAGATCACATTCCAGCACTTCCTTGACGTTTTCGCCGATCATAAGCTTGCCTAAAGTCTGCAGGTTGGGCAGGCCTTCGAGGAACAGGATGCGCTGGATCAGCGCGTCAGCGTGGTGCATTTCCTCGATCGACTCTTTATATTCATGTTTGCCGAGCTTGGTGATGCCCCAGTCATCGAGCATGCGCGCGTGGAGGAAATACTGGTTAACCGCTGTGAGTTCCTTTTTCAGGGCGTCGTTGAGCAGTTCCAAGATTTTTTTATCGCCTTTCATAGCTTCCTCCGGTTCAGGTCAAAGCGCGTTTGAGGATTTTGTCCACGTTCGCGGTGTAATGGGTGTAGTCGAAGATAGACTTCAGGGCTTTTTTGTCAAGTTTCGCGGTGACGTCCTTATCCTTTTCCAGCAGGGATTGCAGGGTCTTTTTGCCGCGGCTTTCCCAGA
>JAGRIJ010000020.1 GCA_020443295.1 Alphaproteobacteria bacterium
CTGGATGTCGATAAGAGCGGCCTTGACTCTATGGAGCGACGTTACCTGCGCTGTATTGCGGAGAATTATGGAGGTGGGCCGGTCGGGGTGGAGACGCTCTCAGCGGCATTGTCTGAACACCGGGATATGATCGAGGACGTGATCGAGCCTTACCTGATGCAGCAAGGGCTGGTCCAGCGCACGCCGCGCGGGCGGATGCTGGCGCCTAAAGGGTTTACAACTCTGGGATTAACGGCGCCAAATCAGAAGAGTCAGCTTGATCTTCTGGACGGACATGTGGATGATTCCGGGGATTAATCTGCAAAATTTGGCAAGGCTGTATGAAACACAGGATTCCTATTCGCGTTTATTATGAGGATACCGATGCTGGCGGGGTGGTTTATCATGCCAACTTCCTGAAATTTGCCGAGCGGGGACGCACGGAATTTTTGCGTGCGGTTGGTTATGAAAATCTTGAGCTAAAAAAAAGCAAAGGATTGATCTTTGTCGTGCGTCATATCAGCGTGGATTATCTTAAACCCGCGTTTCTCGACGACTCCCTGATTATGCAAAGCACAATCGAAACCATGAAAAATACGAGCTTTACCATGCATCAGGCTGTTTTTCGCGAAAAAAGGGCTGAAAACGGGGGGGTAGAGGCGGAATTGATTTGTGACATGCACGTGGTCTTGGTATGTGTAGAAACGGAAAAAATAAAGCCTGCACGCATCCCGGACGAGATTAAGCAGGCGTTTATTGGTTACAGGGAATAGCCGCCTTACAGGTCAACATTTTACACCGGAGCTTTATCATTCATGGCATCAGAGATTGCGACTGAAAATCTGGGGGAATTCGCGGCGACGGATATGAGCGCGCTGTCGCTGTTCATGCATGCCGATATCATCGTGAAATGCGTGATTCTTGTTCTGTTATTTGCTTCCATCTGGTCGTGGGCGATTATCATCAGCAAGCGTAGTCAACTGGCCAAGCTGAACCGACGGGCCGACCGGTTCGAAGATTCATTCTGGTCGGGAGAACCGCTGGACAAAATTTATGACCGGGTCAAGAAAAGCAAGGACGACCCCATGTTGCATACGTTTGCTGCCGGGATGGACGAGTGGAAGGCCGGGGTGGTCGGAGGGCTTCCGGCAAAAGAGAATTTGCAGGCGAGCCTGAAACAACGGGTCGAGCGGTCGATGTCGGTTATGATCGGGCGCGAGATGAACAAGCTGGAGCGGGGGATGACATTCCTTGCGAGCGTGGCGTCTTCTGCGCCGTTTATCGGGCTGTTCGGAACAGTGTGGGGGATTATGCACAGTTTCCATGAAATCGCCGCGACCAATAACACGAGCCTTGCGGTCGTTGCGCCGGGGATCGCAGAGGCCCTGTTTGCTACGGCGCTGGGGCTTGTTGCGGCCATTCCGGCGTCAGTGGCGTATAACTTTCTTAACAGCCGCTTGAACCGCTATGCCGACCGTCTGGAGGCTTTCACCGATGAGTTTTCCGCTATTCTGTCGCGTCATATGGATAATCAGGAGGCCACGAAGCTGACCAATGGCGGCAGCAAACGTGTTGCTTAAGGAATAGGAGTTTTTTGTTATGGCCATCATGTTATCAGGATCGGCGGGTTCATCGCGAAGGAGGCGGCGGTCGAGTTCAGACGGCGCTATCGCAGAGATTAACGTCACGCCCTTGGTCGATGTTATGCTGGTGCTGCTGATTATCTTCATGGTTGCGGCGCCGCTTTTGACAGCCGGGGTTCAGGTAGACCTGCCAAACTCCAAGGCGAAGCCGATCGAGAGTCAGGATAACAAGCCTATTGAGATCACATACAACAAGGATGGAACAATTTTTATCGGAAAGACCGAAACCGACGAAAATAATCTTGTCGGAATCCTGACCGGAATGCTGGAAGGCAACGAGGATGCGCGGATATATGTCCGGGCCGACCGCGAGCTTCCATACGGGCAGGTCTCGAAACTGATCGGGCTGGTCAGCGCTGCCGGGTTTACGAAGGTGGCTCTGGTCTCGCAGCCTGAGCCTTAGGGAAAGAAGCGGAGGAGCATCTTATGAATGCCGCCGTCATGACTTACCGCCCTCATGAAGATGACAGCCCTTTTGCGGGGATGAAAGCTCCGCTGATTACTTCTGTTTCCCTGCATGCCCTTATTTTTCTCCTCGGGCTGGTCACGTTGCCTTTTCTTGCGCCCAGTCCGCTTGTCATGCCGCAGGCGGTGACGGTGGAGATGGTGGATATATCGGAAATCGCGCAGACGGATTTCATGGCACCGCCCAATAAACCCGATGAGGCGAGCGAGGAATTGCCCGAAAAGGCGCCGGATCCGGTTTATAACAGCGAGGAGGCGCCGCCAGTCTTGGAGACTCCCAAGGAGCCTGAGATCGCAGAGGTTCCGCCGCCGCCCGTTGAAAAGCCGCAACCGCCGCAGGAGCAGGTGGCGATGCCGGAGGACGTCAAGCCCGCGCCGATCCCCAAGACGAAACCCAAACCGCCGCCCAAGCCCGCGGAGCACGCTCAGGAAAAACCCAAGGATAAGCCTGAAAAGCCGACGCCGCAGCGCGATCTTTCCAGCGTTCTGAAGGACATTACGCCGGATGCGAAGAAAGACCGGACGCTGGACCAGATTCTCTCCGAGTCGACGAGCAAGTCTTCCAAGCCTTCGCAGATTGCCCCGCTTGGGTCGGCTATTACCGCCAGCGAGATCGACGCGATCAAACGCGGGATCCAGCCCTGCTGGGTGGTCGATGCCGGGGCACAGAATGCCCAGAACATGCAGGTTTCGCTTCGGGTTTATGTGGGGCCGGATCTGGTTGTTACACGTGTGGATATACTCGATACCATGCGTTATGCCGGTGATCCGATTTTCAAGTCTTTTGCTGAGTCCGCGCGACGGGCGCTGACCAACCCACGATGTTCAAAGCTGAATATTCCCCCGGATAAATACGAGCAATTCAAAGTCTTTAAAGCGACATTTGACCCCAGAGGGATGATATAGCACTCTATGGCACCGATTCTTGCACACTGATTCTCTAACGACCTTAAAGGCTGACCATGACCTTACGGATTTTCAGAATTTTTGCATTTTTTTGTTTTGTTTTTCTTTTCAGCGTTTCCAGCGCTTTTGCACAGGAGACCGAGATTGTTGTCGATCGCGGGGTTATGAAACCGCGGCCGATTGCGATTAGCAATTTTTATGCGGATTCAGCGGATGGGGAGCGTCTGGCGGCGGATATTCCAGGGATCGTGACCGCCAATCTTGAGCGGTCGGGCCTGTTTGCGCCAATCAATTCGCGCGCTTTCGTGCAAAGTCCGGTTTCCATGGAGCAGGAGGGCGTCAGGTTCCCTGAATGGCGGGCGACAGGCGCCGAAGCGCTTGTTACCGGGAAAGTCACAAAGGCCGGGAACGGGCAGGCGCGAGTCGAGTTCCGTCTCTGGGATGTGTTCAACCAGCAGCAGCTGATCGGCATGGCCTATACCACGACGGACGCTAACTGGCGGCGGATCGCGCATATTATGTCGGATGAAATCTATAAGAGGATTACAGGCGAGGGCGCGTATTTTGATTCCCGTATCGTTTATATTTCTGAATATGGGCCTGCGGATAAACGGGTCAAGCGACTGGCGATTATGGATCAGGACGGGGCGAATAATAAATACCTGACCGACGGGTCTTATCTTGTCCTGACTCCGCGATTTTCCCCGGAGACGCAGCGGATTACGTACCTGTCCTATCAGGGCGGGAAGCCGCGCGTATTTCTCTACGATCTTAATTCGGGGCGGCATACGGAATTGGGAACGTTTCCGGGTATGACCTTTGCGCCGCGGTTTTCCCCCGACGGGCGCAAGATCATCATGAGTCTGGCGCGGAGCGGGAATACCGATATTTACGCCATGGACCTGTCTACCAAGCAGACGACGCGGATTACCGATACTCCGGGGATCGATACTGCGCCGTGCTATTCTCCCGACGGGCGGCAGATCGTGTTCGAGTCTGATCGAGGCGGGACCCAGCAGCTTTACGTTATGAACTCGGATGGATCGGGGGCCAAGCGTATCACGTTCGGGAAGGGGCGTTATGCCGCGCCGGTCTGGTCGCCGCGTGGGGACTGGATCGCCTTTACGCGGATGTATCAAGGCAAGTTCTATATCGGGGTCATCCGGCCGGACGGGTCGGGCGAGCGCCTGATTTCCAGCGCTTATCACGTCGAGGGGCCGAGTTGGTCGCCGAACGGCCGTGTCCTTGTTTATTTCAAGGAAACACCGAACGGCAACAGCCGGACGGCACGGCTTTATACGATCGATATTACGGGGTATAATGAGCGCGTTCTGAAAACTCCGCGTGACGGTTCCGATCCCGCGTGGTCGCCGATCAACCCTTGATGGGCGTTAGATTTAGACAAGGTCTTCAAACATCGCAATTACGCGGCGGTAGGTTTCGCGTTTGAAAGGGACGATATAGTCGACCGTATCCTGTAACCTGATCCATCGCCAGTTCCGGAATTCCGGCGGGTCGTGGGCGGTGAGGCAAATATCGCTGTCTTTGCCCCGGAAGCGTGCAGCGACCCAGGTTTGCTCCTGTCCGCGGAAGGTGCCGCCCCAGAGTTTTGGAATCATCGGTTCGGGAAGATCATAATGAAGCTTTTGTTCAGAAATGCGGATAATGTCAGCTTCATTGGTCCCTGTTTCTTCACGTAATTCGCGCAAGGCTGCTGTTTTGATGTCTTCGTCCGGGTCTATGCCGCCCTGCGGCATTTGCCATGCGCCGGGCGTATCAAGCCGTTCGCCGACGAATACCTTGTTGTCTTTATTCAGCAGAACAATACCGACGCAGGGACGATAAGGGAGGTTTGAGGGGGCTTTTTTTTCAGTCATCTTTTCGTTCAGTGGATCGTCGGGGACGGGATTTCCGGCTCAACCTGATCGGTCCGGTCCAGATGATGCGGGGCAAGAGATTCTGTCGAATTTGCCGGCGCGGACTTTTGAAGATCGGCGATGGCCGAGACGGGAATAAGCGTGAATCCTTTCTGGTCCATGGTTTTAAGCCAGAGTTCGAGCATTTTTATGTTCTGCGGATAGGCCGGCATGACCCCAAGGGCGAAATTCTTCTGGCGGGCGATTTTTTCAAGGGCTTCGAAAGAGTTCTCTCCTTGAGGCTGATAGACCCAAAGGTCGGCGCGCAATTCAGGAGATCCCGTTTTCAAGGTGACCGTTTGCAGGTAATTCGAGGCAGAGGGATTGAGCTCCAGGTAGGCGAGGCCGCGTTCCAGACCGTCTTCATAGACGGTGCGGAAATTTTTCTGGGCCATGAGAAAAGAATCATCCGTAAAGCTGGCCAAGCCGACATATCCGGTTGTTCTGGCCATGGACCAGTAGAGCTTGTTGCGGTTGCTGTCTACATCGTCGCGTACCAGCAACGCTGCGGGACCGGGATCGGAACGGGCGATATTCTTGTTTTCAATTGCGATGTCGAGCCAGGTTTCATGGCCTTTCTTCCGGGCCATTTCCCGCCAGGTTTCCGGGGACTGGGCATAGGGGGTGAGGAGAAGACTGATTTCCGGGGGAAGGGTTTCCAGCGCTGCGCTGGCGTTTTTCGGAGAAAGGCCGAAGTCCGTCAAAAGAAAAGCGATGGCCGGTTTCCCCGTTGTGATCGGTGGAGGCGGACGCCTGTAGGCATTGAAGCTTGTCATGCCGTCATGCTGGCGAAGAATGGGAAGCTTGCCGTAGTCTGTGTTTTCGAACAGGCCGCTGACGGGGGATTTGATCAGCGCGCCTTGGGCCATCTCCTGTTTATCCGCATCCTGCTGATGGGTTGCGTCTGCGCTTTCAGGCGATTCAGGAATGGAGAAGTCTTCGGGCGTATAGAGCAGGACTTTCTGGGTAGCCAGAACACTTTCCATCTTATCATACGTTCCGGAAGAGAAGATCAGAGCGTAAAAATAAAGGCAGAGATAAAAACCGGCAACAAGCGCCAGACCGAGGCCCAGAGATTTCCTGTCGATATCCTGAAGAGCCGTGATGGTGGGAATGTTCACGCCTACTCCTCTCCCGGTTCCTTTCTATTCGTTCGCTGCCGCAGGCGGCTTGTACAAGGACAGTCCACTGAGCAGGTCCAAGGCGCGCGATAGCTGGTAATCGTCCATTTCATCGGAGGCTTCAGGATCCTCGCCATCGCCGTTATCGTTGGCTGGTTTTTTTGACGACGATTTATCGTCTTTCGGATCTGTCTTGCCGGAGGATTTTTCCTTCTCTTTGGCTTCCTGCGCTTTTTTAGCGTTTTCCTTGTCCAAAGCGCCGTGCAGATCGGATTCTCGCAAGCGTGAAGAGGAGCCTTTGAACGCTTCCACGCGAGCTTGCTCGACGACGATATCGGGTTCAATGCCCGTTGCCTGAATGGAGCGGCCCGACGGGGTATAATAGCGGGCGGTCGTCAGGCGCATCGCCCCGTATCCGGGGAGCGGGATTACCGTCTGGACCGAGCCTTTGCCGAAAGACTTTGTTCCCAGCAAAATTGCACGTTTATGGTCCTGCAAGGCTCCGGATACGATTTCGGATGCCGAAGCCGATCCACCGTTGATCAGGACAACAATCGGAAGACCGTTAGCGATATCGCCCGGCGTGGCGTTGTCGCGTTTTGTATCGTCTTCCTGACGTCCGCGGGTGGAAACGATTTCGCCGCTTTCAAGGAAAGCGTCCGATACCGCAATCGCCTGATCCAGCAAGCCTCCCGGATTGTTCCGGAGGTCGAGCACGTAGCCAATGAGTTTGTCTCCGAGCTGTTTCTTGATGTCGGCGATGGCTTCTTTCAGACCTTCTTCGGTGTTCTGGCTGAATTGCGTAATACGGATATATCCCGCATTGCCTTCAACGCGATGGCGGACGCTCTTAATATTGATGACATCGCGGGTGAGAGTTACATCGATCGGCGCTTCCTCGTTTTCGCGGTGGATCTCAAGATCGATTGTCGTTCCGACCTTGCCGCGCATCATTTTGACTGCATCACTCAAGGTCAGGCCCATTACGGCCTCGCCGTCGATTTTTACAATATAGTCTCCGGACTGAATTCCTGCCCGGAAAGCAGGGGTATCGTCGATCGGGGAGACGACCTTGACCAGGCCGTTTTCCATCGTGACTTCTATTCCCAACCCGCCAAACTGTCCGCGGGTTTCAACTTTCATTTCGTTATAACGTTCTTCGTTCAGGTAGGAGGAGTGAGGGTCAAGGCTTGAGAGCATACCGTTGACCGCGTATTCGATCAGGTCCTTGTCGGGAACTTCTTCCACATATTCCGAGCGGACGCGTTCGAAGACATCGCCGAACAGGTTCAGATATTTGTAGGTTTCACTGTAATTCTTATCTTTATCCTTATTTTCGGTTGCAGATTTTCCAGTGCTTTCCTGCGCCTGCGTTTGCTGGTAGAGGGAAGCGCTGAACAGAATGATGGACAGTGCAAGAAAAATCCGTGTCAGAAGTTTTGTGTTCACAATTAAAGTCCTTAAAATTCAGTGATGTTTTTACCCGGCCTAACTTAATTCGGAGAACAGGACCGACGGGTTAACCGGCTGTCCCTGATGTCTTAACTCATAATACAATCTCGGTTTTACGCCATTGGAACTGTTCGGCAAAATCCCCAGCGGTTCTCCGGACGAGACGGTTTGCCCGACGACCGCGTTAATCTTGTCCAAACCTGCCACAAGACTGTGATATCCTTTGGCATGCTCAATAATAATCAGATTTCCGTATTTTTTAAAAGCCCCTGCAAACTGTATTTTTCCTGCTATGGGAGCCAGAACGATCGCACCGGGGCGTCCTTCCATCGTTAAACCGTTGCTGGGGGCTCCGCGATCATCCGTTTCGTGGTAGCGAACCCTGATGATGCCGGAAATCGGAAGCTGGGCAGGGGTCAAACCGGTCGGCAGAGGCTGCGAGATTACCGGTTTATTGCGGGGCGGGGCTGAGAGCTGTTTCTGGGTTTGCAGGGCGGCCAGCCTCAAACGCTCCTTTTCCTGCTCTTTTGCTTTCTTTTCCTGACGTTTGCGGTCCTCTTCCAGTTTGGCGATCAGATCCTCCAGGTTTTTAGATTGAAGGGAGAGGCGCTGGATTTCCGCCTGCCGCGCGGCGATATCCTGATTCGTTTCTTTAAAAAGATCTTCACGTTTTTTTACTAGGACGGCGATCTGGTCATATTGCTCCCTTAAGGTTTCCATATTGCGGAGCAGGGCTTGTTTACGCGTTTCTTTTTGTTCGCTGATCTCTTCGAGTTCCGTCAGTTTGTCCTTAAGGGCCAGCGCTTCGGAATGGATACGGTCTGCGATTTCGGCCATCAGGAGGGCGCTCTGAGCCGTTTCATAAGGCGTGTCGGGTTTGGCGAGCATCGCCTCCGGCGGGACGCGGCGCAGGCGTTCGAGCGCGAGGATCAAGCGGGAGAGGCTGGAGCGATCCTTTTGCAGATTGGAACGAATGAGTTCCTGACGAGCGTCTAGTTCCTGCAGATTTTCTTCAAGGCTTCTGATTTCTTCTTCATTCAAGCGCATTTGGCTGGTTGCACTGACCAGTTGTTCTTTGGTTTCGGAAAGTTCTTTGCCCAGATTTTCTGCTTTTTCCTGAAGTTCGGCCTTTTCCCGCTCCTGATCTTTGAGACGTTGCTGATAGGATTTCAGGGTTTCAGTGGTATTTTTTTCTACAGGCCGCGTTTCGGCGCTTGCTACCGGGGGGAGCAGCAGGAAAAGCAGGAATAACAAGGCAGGCAGTAATCGTTTATTCGGCAATACCATTTTCCCAGGGCTTTTGTGCTTATCTGCCGCAGATCCGAGGACTATTCCCTGTGGTAAGGGTGGCCCGAGAGAATCTGCTGGGCCCTGTATATTTGCTCCAAAAGCATGATTCGTGCAAGGAGGTGGGGCCAGGTTTGTCGGCCAAAACTGACCTGTTTTTGTGTTTTATCCCTGATTTCCGGCGTCAAGCCGTCTGCTCCGCCGATAATGAACTGGATGGTTCCGGCAGAGTTATCCCGATAATCACCGAGAATTTGTGCGAATTCAGAGGATGAGAGGGTCTGTCCGCGCTCGTCGAGCGCTATTTTGACCGCATCAGATTTCAGGGACTTAAGAATTTTTTGTTCTTCTTCAATCTGCGCCTGACCGGCAGCGGTGGACCGGGTTTCAATTTCATGAATATCCAGCGGCCAGCGAATCCGCCTGATATATTCGTTCGCAAGGTCGGCGTGGGGCCCTTTTTTGATGCGCGCGACAGCGATGATCTCGATTTTAAACAAGAGATGCCTGGGGCTTAGTAGATTATGAAAAGAATTTGCTCAGTTCTCAGGCATGAATCTGCTGTCCGATTACATCGAGCGGCGATTGCATGCTCCACATTTTTTCGAGGCTGTAAAAAGAGCGGACTTCGGGGCGGAACAGGTGAATGATAATGTCTCCTGCGTCCATTACGATCCAGTCTGCCTGGGTCAAGCCCTCGATCCGGATTTGCTTTTGTCCCGCCTTTTCCAGCTTTTCTCTCAGCTTTTGTGCCAAAGCATGAACGTGCCGGGTGGATGTGCCCGAAGCGATGATCATATAATCGGCGATGGCCGATGTGTCTTTGAGGGGGATTGTGACGATGTCCTGTGCCTTGTCCGCATCCAGAGATTTCTCGATGAGGGCTTTCAGTTTTTCGGGGGTTAATGCCCGTCGGATTGTTTCTTTTTGAATGGTTGTCCTCCTTGTTAAGTGTCGTTCAAAAACAAAAATGACCGAACCCGTTAGGGATCAGTCCTTTCGTCCAAACCTAGTGCAAATTTTGAGGGTGCGCGAGAAACGCTCATATTCACGCTTGCACGCCCCCTGATCTATGAAACAGAAACTTCTTTCCTTCCATGCCTTTATTTTACACCTATCCGACAAGCGACGCAAAAATCTTTTCTTCCATGGGATCAGGCGCTTACGGCTTCTTTTTGTAAGTCTTTGTTTTTGTTTCTTATTTCCGTGGAGGAAATGTTGATCATTTTCTTTTGCAGCAGCCAGTAGGAAATGCGCGGGAGCAGGGGAACGTGGGCTCCGCGTTCGAGAATCACATGGCGGTGGTCGCTCAGCAGGCGCTGGGGGCAGCGCTGGGTGAGGGAGACTGCCGGGTGGCGCGTGATGTGCAGCATGCAGATTTCGGAAAGCAGCTCTTTCCAATGATTCCATTTGTGCAGGTTCAGGGCATTGTCCATTCCCGTAATCCAGACGAAATCAGTATTCGGGTAGTATGATTTGAGCTTTCGGACTGTAAAGACGGTAATATTGGTTCCCAGATCGCGCTCGATATCGGTCACCAGAATTTTCGGGTGGTTTCCCACCAGTTTTCTGCATTCCGCTATGCGGTCGTCATACGGTTGCAGAATGGATTTATCCTTAAGCGGGTTTTGTGGCGTTACGATCCACCAGAGGGCGTGCAGGTCGAGGGCGGCCATTGCGATTTTGGAGATATGGACATGGCCTTCGTGCGGCGGGTTGAAAGATCCGCCGAGCAGTCCCACACGAAGGTTTTTCCATCTTGCGCTGTTTCTTAACTGCGGGTTTGAAAAAAGAGCCATTTTCAGGGTCTTGTCTGGCCTGTGCCGTGGACCAGATATTTATAGGTGCAGAGCTGTTCAAGCCCTACGGGTCCGCGCGCGTGCATTTTGCCTGTGGCAATTCCGATTTCAGCGCCCATGCCGAATTCGCCGCCGTCGGCGAACTGGGTAGAGGCGTTATGAAGGACAATACCGCTGTCGACGTTTTTCAGGAAGTAGTCGGCGGATTTTGCGTCCTCGGTCAGGATGCTGTCGGTGTGATGCGAGCCGTAATGGTTGATATGGTCTACGGCGGCTTCTAGCCCCTCCACGATGCGGCAACTGAGTTTTGCGTCCAGATATTCGGTATACCAATCCTGTTCGGTCGCTGCGCCGATGCGGGAATCGAGCGCCTGCGTTTCTTTGTCGCCAACGATCTCGCACCCTGAATCCAGAATTTCTGCCAGTATCTCCCTCGCCAGATTTTTATCGAGGTTTTTATCAAGGAGAAGAGTTTCCATCGCGCCGCAAATTCCGGTCCGGCGCATCTTTGCGTTGAAAGTGACCTCGCGGGCTATATCCGGTTTCGCGGTGGGGTGAACATAGATATGGCACAGGCCCTCCAGATGACCGAATACGGGCATGCGGGCTTCCTGCATTACACGTTCAATCAGACCTCGCCCGCCGCGGGGGATCATGACATCTAAGTATTCAGAGGCACGCAACATAGCCCCCACCGCTTCGCGATCGCTGACCGGGATCATGGAGACGGCGGCTTTCGGCAGTCCGGATTTTTCCAGCGTGTCCTGAATAATTTTGTGCAGGGCCAGCGAGCTGTGCAGGCTTTCCGAGCCGCCGCGCAGGATTACTGCGTTGTGCGATTTGAGGCACAGAATGGATGCGTCCACCGTTACGTTCGGGCGGGATTCATAGATCATCCCCAGAACGCCTATGGGCACCGCCACGCGGTCGATTTTCAGTCCATTGGGGCGGGTCGTGGACCACAGAATCCTTCCGGTCGGATCTTCAAGTTTTTTTACGACCTCAACCCCTGAAGCCATGCCTTCGATGCGTTTTTCATCAAGTTTCAGGCGGTCGAGCAATGCGCCCCTTAAACCCCGCTGGGTTGCGGCGGCGAGATCCTTTTTATTGGCTTCGAGCAGGGCGGGGATATTGGCCCGCAAAGCACCTGCCAGAGCATCTAAGGCCGTGTTTATTTTTTCCGTTGGAGTTTGCGCCAGAATAAAGGCGGCAGCTTTGGCTTCCTTACCAAGGGTGGCGATGATCTGTTCGGGGGATTGTTTTGATGCGGTCTGTGCCATTTAGAGGGCCTGTTTGCCCTTCGGGGCTTCTTGTCAGTTCAATGTTTTGCCGTGCTGGCCGACATTTGTAATGGATTTTTCAAGTAGCGCTTCGTAGCCGCTTTTGTCAAGTTTTTCGGAAATGATTTCTTTTGCTGCCTGGATGGTGAGGCGTGAGGCGTATTCACTAATTTCCTGTTCGGCATCAAGCTGCATGCGCTTGAGGCGATCTGCCAATTGTTTTTCGCGGCGCGCAATCGTTTCTTCCAATTCGGTCTCGGCCTGTTTTAATAGTTGTTCGGAGCTTTTTTTCGCGTTTTCGACAATGCGTTGCGCTTCTTTTTCCGCATCGGCCTGTTTGCGTTTGTACTGGCTTAAGAGTTCCTGAGCTTCTTTGCGCAGGGTTTCTGCTGATTCCAGTTCCTTGCGGATTTGCTCGATGCGTGAGTCGAGATACTGCAAAATACCTGACCGACCGAAGTGCCAGAGGATATAAGCGACAATGAGGAAGGAGCAGATGATCCATGGTTCAGGTTCCTGAAGGAATTCCATATCCGTCCCCTATGCCGCTTTCGCGGCGTCAAGCTTGGCGCCGATTATTTTTTCTGCGGCCTTGCGTCCGAGATCAGTGGCAAGGTCGTCGATTTCAGAGATCGCCTTGCTGCGTGCGGCCAGTATCGCTTTCTCGCTTTTTTCCAGTTCGGCAGCCGATTTTTCCTGAAAAGCCTTCAGTTCTTTTTCTGTTTTTTCACGGATATTACTTTCGGCGTCCTGGAAGTACCGTGTTGCCTGTGCCTGAGCTTTGGCGATGCCGTCCTCATAGGCTTTCCGGATTGAGTCCGCTTCGCTTTTCAATTTTTCAGCCGTGTCGAGGTCGTTCTGAATTCTGTCGCGACGGTTTTCGACTACGCTTCCGATTTCCGGAAGCGTCCGTTTTGAGAAAAAGAAATAAAGCCCAATGAAGATAACGAACAGCCAGAAGAGCTGAGGCTCGAAGGTTGTCGGATCCAACTGAGGCAGGCCGCCGGAACTGTGATGAGCGGCGGATTCGGCGCTTCCGTGTTCCTCAATCATCATGTTTTCCGCGCTATGAGCGGAAGCAAACGCTGCGGGAGCATGAACCGTTATGACAGCACACAGCAACGCGGTCTTTGCGTTAAACGCTTGAGCCAGTTTTTGCGTGTGCAGTGACAAAGCCATTCCAAGCCGTCCGTCTTGCAGATTAACCGAAGAGCAGTGCTGCGCCAATCCCGATGGGGATAATACCGAGAGCTTCGATAAACGCCAAGCTCAGGAAGTATTTTTCGTCGAGGGACGCTTTGGTTTCCGGGTTGCGGGCCAATGCATCGTTGTAGGACTTAAAGTACATCCCAAGGCCAATAGCTGCGCCGTGCGCAGGCAGGGCGACGATAGCACCGGCAATTAATTTAGCGACTTCTAGTTCCATTCTTTTGTTCCTTTTTCAGTCAGTTAAAATTCAAAAGCCCGGCTGCGATCATACAAAATCAGTGATGAAGATCAACACTGTCCTTGAGATAAACGCAAGCGAGAATTGCGAAAACATAGGCCTGCACCACAGCGACCAGAAGCTCGAAGACCATCATGGCCACGTTGACCAAGACCGGGAAAGCGCCGAGCAGCGTCCAGGCGGCGCCCATTCCTGCAGCGGCTACTGCAAAGGATGCCACCACCTTCAAAACGATATGGCCGGCCATCATGTTTGCGAACAAACGCACGCAATGGGTGAGGGGGCGCACGAAATAGGAAATGATTTCTATCGGGATGATGAACGGGATCAGCCACCACGGTACGTTGGGCGGAAGGAAAAGCGAAAAGAAATGCAGCCCGTGATTGCGCAAGCCAAATGCAAAAACCGTTATAAATACCGACAGAGCCAAAGCTCCGGTCACGATCGGATGGGAGGTAAAAGTAAACATGTAAGGGACAAGGCCCAGCACGTTCCCCAGAAGCACAAACACAAAGATCGTGAATACAAAGGGGAGGTAATGGAGGCCCTTTTTCCCGATGTTGAGTTTGACCATCTTGCTGACGAATTCATAAAAGAGTTCTGCGCAGACCTGCACCCGGTCCGGGACGACTGCACGTTTTTTCATGGCCAGCGTCAGGAATCCTGCCGAAAGAACAGCGGCGGTCAGCATAGCAAAAGACGAATTGGTGAATGACGCGTCGAAAGACCCCAGCGGGAGCTCGATCCATCTATGGATCTCAAATTGATGAATAGGATTGGCCACTTACACCTCTCCGATGCCCTAAATCCTTAAAATTTTAAAGTTTGTAGCGTATTTTTGAAGGGGGTGCAATGCCCGTTTTATGGCTTTTCGGCATTTTTTTTATTCGCCTGTTTCATTGTTGCGTTTGCCCGCATGACTCCGCTGATAAAGCCCAGAACCATCAAGGAGATAAGGCCTAAGGGCGTTGTATGAGCAAAACGGTCAATCAGGAAGCCCAGAAGCCCCCCCGCAAAGACGCTTGCCAGCAGTTCTGAGCCGGCGCGGCCGCTTTTTATTGCGCTTTCGCTGGGTTCCTGTTCGGGCGCGTTGCCGGCCTGCTCTTCCATTTTTTCGAAGCCGGAGCGGGCTTGCCTGAGGCGGGCTTCAAAATCCTGCGGCTTTCCGGAATCTTCCATTTGTTGGGTCAGGCCACTTTCTGCTCGGTAAATTCAAAGGACCTCTGAAGGTCCACGGAGACCAATTGAGAGACGCCTTTCTCGGGCATCGTGACGCCGTAGAGGCGGTCCATCCGTGCCATGGTCAGGCGGTGGTGAGTGATAATCAGGAAGCGCGTTTCACCGCGCTCGGCGATTTCTTCGAGAAGGCTGCAAACACGGTCGACGTTTGCATCGTCCAGCGGGGCGTCAATCTCGTCGAGCACGCAAATCGGGGACGGGTTTGTCAGGAACATCGCAAAGATGAGAGCAATGGATGTCAGGGTTTGTTCGCCGCCTGAGAGAAGGGAGAGCGATTGCAGGGTTTTTCCGGGCGGCTGGGCGAAGATTTCAAGCCCGGCTTCAAGAGGGTCGGGGGAATCGATCAGCGCGAGATGCGCTTTACCGCCTTCAAACAGGCGCGTGAAGAGCGACTGAAAGTGAGTGTTCACATGCTCGAATGCCTGCATCAGCCTTGTGCGCGCTTCCTTGTTGATCTTGATGATCGCCCCCCGGAGTTCCTCAATGGCCTGCATCAGTTCGTTGCGTTCACGCAAAAGAGCGGAGACTTCTTTTTCAAGATCGTCGGCTTCCTTATCCGCCTGAAGGTTGACGGGGCCAATGGATTCGCGTTCCTGTGTCAGCTTTTCTTTTCGCTTTTTCAGGTTTTCGATGTCGCTTCCCTGATAATTCACGAGGTCTTCTGCCGCGTGTTCGGGAAGTTCAGCGGGTTTCATCTGGAAGCGTTCCTCTATGGATTTTTCCATTTCCGAGAATTGTTCGCTGACCGCCGTGAGCGTAGCCTGAATGCGCGCGCGTTCTTCGCGAGCCGATCCGAGGGCGAGTTCTGCTGCGCGGAGGCCCTTTGATGTTTCCGTTACCTCGGTTTCGCGTTCAATCAGCTTTTCCGCCAACACGGCGCGCCGGGATTCAAGCTCAGATATTTTTTCCAGCAGTTCTTCCCGATCGGCGGTAAGAGCTTTCGGCTGGGTTTTCAGTTCGGCCAGTTTTTCCTCAAGCCCTTTTTTTCTTTCGGCAAGATTTTTAAGTTGTTCACGCCCGCGGATGGTACGGTTCTGAAGGCTGATCCGCTCGTCTGCCAGAGCCTGAAGGCGTGCTTTGCGGGTATTTTGCTGCTGTTGGAAAATATCGAAGTCGCGGACAGCTTCGCGGTAATTTTCGCGGAGTTTGGAAAGGGTTTCCTGAACCTGCGTCAGTTCGGTTTCCTTTTCCATGTTTAACGTATCGGCTGATGATTCCAGTTCGTTCCGGTCCTTTTGGAGCTCGTCTTCCGTGATGCGCAAGTCTCCAGTTAATGTTTTCAGGATATCGCCCAGACGGGTCTTTTCGTTCTCGATTCCCGCTATTTTTTCTTTTATGCGAATGAGTGCGGGCCGGGCCGTGTTGATTTCCTTTTCGAGGTCGCGGATTTTTTGCTGGGTTTCGTCGAGATCCTGCCTTGCGGCTGTTTCGGCGCTGCGTCTTTCATCCAGTTTTTTACGAACGCTTTCTACTTCCTGCGCGCGTTCAATTTTTAGTTTTTCAAGTTCATTCAGGCGGTTTTTCTGTGCGATGTACTGGCCGTGACGGTCTGCGGCGGCGGCGCGCATGCGTAACCCGTCCCAGCGCCAGTAATGGCCCTGAGCGGAGACCAGAGATTGGCCGGGCAGAAGGTTTTTACTCAGATTGTTCCCTTGTTGCTCGCTTTCAACATAACCTATCTGTGTCAAGGCACGGCGCAGTTCTTTAGGGGCAGTTACAGACGGAAGAAGCGCTTTTGCTCCTGCGGGAAGGGACGGGTCACTGCTGAAATCAGCGGCAGATTGCCAGTAAGAGGGAGCCTTATTATCGAGAGAGGCCGTCAATGCATCACCCAGCGCACGTGAGAGCGCTTTTTCAAAGCCGGGCTCGGTCGTGATGTCTTCCAAGACGGGTTTAAAATCCTGCCCGTTATCCGCCTCAAAGAATTTCTGGAGCGTGGCGATTTCTGATGTGAATTCGGAAAAGGCTTTTTCCGCCTGAGAAAGGCCAGAGCGTGAGGATTCCGTTTCGGCGGCTGAAAGCCGGATCGCTTCTTTTTTGGGTTCGATCTGGCTATTGAGGGTCAGGAGTTTTTGGTCCAGTTTTTCGATTTTTTCCTCAAGTCTCTTAATTTCAGTGCGGTTTTCTTCGCCGAGTTCCAAGCCGCTGATGTCTTGCTCAAGCTTGGCTTTACGATCCTGAAAAAGTTTCAGGCGGTCCGTTCCTGACTGGATCCGGGATTCGATAGCGCTCCGGTTTGCGCGATTTTCAGCCAGAGTTTCTTTTAATGCTGTGAACTGGTCTTCACATTCTTTCAGGCGTTTAAAGATCTGGTCCTTATCTGTTTCTTTTTTTGCGAGGATTTCGTCCTCGTTCTGGCGTACGGAAAGGATATCTTCCTGTTCTTTCTGGATTTTTTCCAGCGTTCTTGAGTTTTCCTCGAAGGTCTGGGATTCGTGCTTTTCGTCCTGTGCGCACTGGGTCAGCTGTGCATTTGTTTCCTCTATTTGAGCAGACTGGCGCTTTTCGTCATCTTCCATGCGCTGGAGAATGACTTTTTGGGTTTGCAGCGTTGCGGCGGCTTCCGTTTCTTTTTTGCGGAGATCGGGGAGATCGGCAGATTGCGTTGTCTGCGTTTTGGTGAGTTGCGCAACGGCGGCCAGTTTTTGGGCCACATCGTTTTCTATTGCCGAAAACTGGTTGTTTAGTTCATCGCGCCGGTTTTGCAGAATTTGCCATTCGAGGTAGGCGATCATTACCTCAAACTGGCGGATCTGGGCGTTCAGATTCTTGTATTTCGTGGCCTGACGGGATTGGCGTTTAAGCGCGGAGAGGCGGGTTTCCATTCCGCCCAGCACATCATCCAGACGCAGAAGATTGGCATCGGCCGCCCTGAGCCTGAGTTCCGCTTCGTGCCGGCGGGCGTAGAGGCCTGATACCCCTGCGGATTCTTCCAGAACCAGGCGGCGGTCGGCGGGTTTGGCATTGATGATGCGCGTGATATGTCCTTGCGAGACAAGGGCAGGGGAGTTTGCACCGGTCAGGGTGTCGGCGAAAAGCATCTGTACGTCGCGAGCGCGGGCGTTCTTGCTGTTGATCTTGTAGCTGGAGCCGTGGTCGCGCTCGATGCGGCGTACGATTTCAATTTCTTCGAGGCCGTTATAGGCGGGCGGAGCCTTGCGCCTGGAGTTATCGAGAATTACGGAGACTTCGGCGATATTCCGGGCGCTGCGTTTGTCGGTTCCGGAGAAGATCACGTCCTCCATTCCGCCGCCCCGCATTTTCTTGGCAGAGCTTTCGCCCATAATCCAGCGCAAAGCTTCAACCAGATTGGACTTGCCGCAGCCGTTCGGTCCGACGATCCCGTTCAGCCCCGGCGCAATTTCCAGTTCCGTTTTGTCTACGAAGGATTTAAAGCCGCTTAAACGCAGGCGTGTAAACTGGACCATACAGCCACATACTCTTAACTTTTATTTTTTTTCCGCCTGTGCAAGCCCGGCATCGAGGATTTTCTTGATTTCCTCATAGGGCAAATTTCCTGCAATTTTTTCGCCATCGCTCAGGATCATGGTCGGGACGGAATCCACACCCTTTTCCTTGTTTGCGGCTTCCACAGCCGAAAGAATTGCCTTTTGCAGATCTTCGCTGTTGATGCAGGCATCAAATGTCTTGGAATCGAGTCCTGCGATGAGGGCATCCTGTTTCAATCTTGTCTGGTAATCAGAACCATGCGCCCAGTCGTTCTGGGTTTCGAAAAGCAGGTGGACGAAATTAAAGTAATTTTGCTCGGGGACGCAGCGGGCAACTTTGCTGGCCTGAACAGCGGGAAGATTTGTCGGGAAATCCGAAAAGGTCAGGTAAATTTTTCCGGTATCGATGTATTCTTCCTGAATTTTCTGGAAGCTTGTTTTATGAAAGGCCGCGCAGTGTGGGCACGTAAAAGACGCATATTCTGTGATTTTCAAGGGGGCGTCCGGGTTGCCCATCGAGTGCGGCTTGGCCAGTTTTTCTATGTCAAGAACCGGAGGGGAATCGGGTGCCGGGGTGGCGGCTTGCTGCTCCTGCTCTTCCTGAGGAGCGCTTGCGGCCTGGTCTTTATCCTCTTCAGCATTTTCGGATTCTTCCGCAGGTGCGGTTTCAACGGACTTTACTTCGTCTTCCGGTTCTGAAGGCGTTTTTGTTTCTGACGCCGCTGCAGACTGATCCGTTGTATCCGAGGGCTTATCCTGCGGAGCAGCGGCAGGTTTCTGCCCGTCCTGCGGGGATGGAGGTTCAGGGTTTTGGGCTTCGGCCTGGCTTAAGGGGATATCCGGGATGGTCGATGGTTCTCCGTGGTTTACAGTCTTGTATCCGAAGTAGACCACAGCCAGAACAATAATCAGGATAATTGTGCTGTAGCCCTGTTTTTTCGGTGTATTGTCCGGAGAGTCTTGGTTTCCCGACATTCCTTTTCTCCTTTTGGGATGTAATTTCGCCATCCCACACGTAAAAGCCAAAAAAGTCAAGAATTGTGCGGTTTTTGGCCGTTATTATCCACAAATGCCCGTTTGATCCGGGTTATTTTAAAACGATGATGTCAATCCGGTCATCGTCGCCCTGTTCATCTGATACGCCCAGAGGCTGTATGATCAGGCGTTTAGCCGGAATTTTATTATCCAGAAAAAACTGCCGGACTTCCAACCCTCTGGCCAAAGCGATACGGGCACTTTCAAACTTATCGTCTTTATTTGTGTGGGCAAGACTCTGGATTCCCAGACGGAGATCAGGGTTTTTGCTCAGCCTTTCCAGCACGTATTTTTTCAGAAACTGTTTTTGGTCTGCGGTCAGTTCGACCTGCAGCGGAGCCATATTAAAGCTGATTACGTCATTGGTGTTTACGACTGTGCGGGATTCCGGCGAGCGGGCAATATCGAGGTCAGTTGTTTCCCTTTTTATATTTGTGTTCAAAGAGGGCTCGGAATTGTCAATTCTCGCTTTTTCTTCTCTTGCTTTTTCTTCCGCGTGGCTTTGCAGGGGAAGTAACAGGATAAAAGTAAAAAGAAATATGATACGCAGCAGTATTTTCATTGCCTGTTATGCTGCTTTCAATATTTTGGCCATCGGTTCGAAGAGGCGGTCGTTTGCCGCAATGATATTGCCCGTTTCAACGGGGTTGAAGGACGGGTTGTCGAGATCGGCGACAAAACCGCCGGACTCTTTTACGATTATGATCCCTGCGCCGACATCCCAAGGTTTGAGGTTGCGTTCCCAGAAGCCTTCATACCGTCCGGCAGCGACGTAGGCCAGATCCAGAGCTGCCGCGCCGAAACGGCGAAGGCCGGGGGCGACGCTCAGCATGGCATTGTATTCTTTTAAAAACTGTGTGCGGGATTCACTTGATCGGCGCGGGGCGCCCGTGGCTATTGTTGCGAGCATGAGATCCTGGCGTCCTGAAACCCTTAAACGGCGGCGGCGCATGAAGGCGCCCGAGCCTTTTTCGGCATGGAAAATTTCATCCTTGACCGGGTCATGGATCAGGCCTGCGATAATTTCTCCCTTATGTTCCAAAGCAATCGAAATTGCCCAGTGAGGAAGACCGTGCAGGAAGTTTGTCGTTCCGTCCAGAGGGTCGATCAGCCAACGATATTCGGCATCCTCGCCTTTTCCTTCCACGGCGCCGGATTCTTCCATCAGGAAAGCGTAATCGGGGCGCGCTTTCTGAAGTTCGCTGTATATAATTTCCTCTGCCCGGCGGTCGGCGGCGGATACGAAGTCGCCCGGACCCTTGGTTGAAACCTGAAGGTTTTCGACTTCGTTGAAGTCACGGACCAGCGAGCGCGCGGCTTTTTCGGAAGCGCGCAACATGACATTCATTAAGGCAGAGTGACCGGACATTTAGGCTTTCCCGTTCGCGTCCTAACCTTTGAACCGTTCGACATAGGAAGAGTCTTCAATTTTTACTACTACCTTTGTTCCGGATTCCACGTGGGGGGGGACCATAATCTTGACGCCGTTTTCGAGAATTGCGGGTTTATAGGAGGTCGTGGCCGTCTGGCCCTTGACGACTGGTTCGGCTTCTACGATTTCCAGGACGCAAGTGTCAGGGAATTCGAAACCGAGAGGTTCGCCCTCGAACGTTTCGATTTCGATCACCATTCCTTCCTGGAGGAACGCGGTGCGCGGGCCGATCAGCTCTTTTGAAACGTGGATCTGGTTAAAGTTTTCCGTATGCATAAAGTGCACTTCGTCACCATCGGTATAGAGGTACTGGTATTCGTCCTGATCCAGTCTCACTCTTTCCACGGTTTCCTGTGTACGGAAACGCACATTGTCTTTGGATCCTGTACGAATATCACGCATTTCAACCTGTGAAACCGAAGCGCCTTTTCCGGGTTGAATGATTTCATTGCTTACTACGATCATCAATTTTCCGTTGTAGTCGATGACGTGCCCCGCGCGCAGTGTGATGGCTGTAACTTTCATGATTATGATCTCTTCAGTATTTCCCGGCCCAAATCTTCCAGTTTTGCCTTAAGTTCCTGATCCTCAAGAGCTTCGAGCATACCGGATAGAAACTTTTTTTCGTCTTCCGTCAAGAGTCTTTTTGATTTTTCAAGGGTTTTCGTGTTTTTTCCGGGCACGGGGACAAACCGTATATCCTCTATCCAGCCCTGTCCGAAGACGCCGTTAATCCTTTCGCGGATCAGGTCTTTTCGGTAATGCAGGGTGATTGAGAGGGATTCACTCGTCGCAATATCCAATGAAGCCATATTTTTACCGGATTTGCTGTTTTTTCGGTAATTCAGTTTGACCGGTATGGCTTTGTCCGCGAATTCGGGGCCTATGATGCGCTCCCATTCCGATAAGATACGGCCCAAAGCGATGTATTTGCGGCTGAAGGTCTTGCCTGATATACGTGAGACAGGTTCCGACAGGGGACGCATCGAGGACCTTCGCAGTTAAAGTTCATGAAAACACCATGTACCAGAGTAAAGTACCAACCTGAAACTGACAAGACGACCCTGTTCAGACAAAGCCTGCTGGGCTGGTATGACAGGAACCAGCGGGTTCTGCCCTGGCGTTACAAGCAGGGAGCGCTCGCCGATCCTTACGTCGTGTGGTTGTCGGAAATTATGCTTCAACAGACCACGGTGGTTACGGTTATCCCCTATTTTCTGAGGTTTCTGGAAAAATGGCCCACCATTTTTGCCTTGGCAGAAGCCGATACTGAGGAACTTATGCAGGAGTGGGCCGGGCTTGGCTATTATGCGCGGGCACGTAATCTTCACAGGTGTGCAAAAATTATCGTTTCGGAATATGGCGGGAGGTTTCCCGCATCACAAAAGGAGCTTTTGGCGTTGCCGGGTGTCGGCATTTATACCAGTGCAGCGATTATGGCGATTGCCTTTGGTAAACCCGCCGCGGTGGTTGACGGGAATGTTGAAAGGGTACTGGCCCGTGTTCACGGTCTTTCCGGGGATAATAAATCTATAAAGAAACAGGTTAAAGTACTGTCAGGGGGGTATTATCATGATTTCATCGGGCGGCCCGGCGATCTCGCGCAGGCGTTTATGGATCTTGGAGCTACCGTTTGCATGCCCAAGTCGCCGAAGTGTTTTGAGTGCCCTGTCCGGAGCTTTTGCCGTTCGTGCGTGGAGGGGAAGATCTTTAGTCCATCTACATCCACACAAACTAAACCCAAAAAAGAAACCCGGAGAGGATTCGTATACTGGATCCAAAATTCTGAAGGTGATGTGGTTTTGCACCGTCGTCCCGAGAGCGGACTTTTGGGCGGTATGACCGGTTTGCCGACGGCAGGGTGGGATAATCGTAAAGACACCAATCGGGAACTCGGCTTTATAGAAAACTTCGATGTTTTGGAGTTGAGCGAAAGAGTCACGCATACTTTTACACATTTTCATCTTATTCTTGAACTTAAAGTTGTAAAAGCTACTGCGCGTCTGACTTTACCCGAGGGCTATTTCTGGTGTTCGCCAAGCGATCTTCAAAACCAACGGTTTCCAAAAGTGTTTGAAAAGGCATATCTGCTTTGTCTCAAGGACGTATAGATTGAAGCTTTGGCTGCAATACAGTATACTTTTTGGGTCGTGCGATTTTTTAGTTAGTCGCATTTTGTATAATCAGCGTTTATGCACAGATTTTATTCATGCCTTGTCAATCTATGAGTTATAAGCAGGTTTTTATCGCAATTCCCGTTATAGCTGCTGTGTTATTTTCTTATGCAGCTCTGGCGGCTAATGCGCCTCCGCCCCGGCCGAAATCCGGGCCGGTTATTGCAGATTTTTCCGAACCGAAAGACGAGGGAGGTTCGGATGCTGTTCAGCTAGAAGATTTACCGCCGGACAGGCCTGTCGCTGAGTTTGTAGAAGGGACCCCGCAATCCAGCCGGAAGTATTTTTATGAAAAGCCTACCATGAAGGCCCTTTCGCATCTGTATTTTGCGATTAATTATGCCGATGTCGATAATGATCTTCATATTGATAATTATCTGAGAATTAACGAATGCAAGCTTTTTAAGCGTTTTATCAGTTCTGAGTTCGAGATGAAGGAAATCAGGGAAGCAACCCGTAAATTCATTAATTCAAACCGTTCTCAGTTTCCTACGCGCTTTGAATTGACCCAAGAGATCAAGCTTCTTGATTATGACATGGAGAGACGGGCCTTTAAAATCGATCCACAGTACCAAATTCAGGCGATTAAGCGTTTTGAGCTTTTTACGACGGATGGATTTAAGGTTGTTAGGTGTGGAGCACAGACTAGGGATCTCGATGGTTTTCCTTTCGGCGTAATTCTGGAAGTCAGTCGCCCATTTACTTTCACCTATGTTCCGGTGGATGTTAATACAGCTTTAGCCTACATAGACGAGAAAAATAAGATTTACCAGAAGTTCTCAGAGAGGCAGAAGAACAGGGCAAATATGTATGAGCTTCGTAAGGCGTATATTACCATTTACGCCAAGGTTTTTGCTTTTCGTAAGCTGGTTCCTTCTGCGCAAGCTGGCTTCCAGCTTTTGCAAACTCTTGCTGTTATGGAAGGTTTTGATGTCTATGCAGATCCTGGAGGAAAAACTCTATTTTATTCGAAGTCCTTTTTAGACGCCAGTAATCCAAAAGAGGTTAGTGAGAAGCTTCTTTTGGAATATAATGAACTGAAAGAGAAAATTAAGGGCAGCGGAATGTTGCATTAGTTTTTGTTTGTTCTTCTGATCTCTACCCCTACAGCGTTACAGTCTTTGAGTATTTCTGTTTTCAGAACCTTGGCGTAACAAGCATTTACCTTGGTGTTTTTCAGGCACAGGTCGGCAATTTCTTCTGCAAATACTTCTACAAAATCATAATGGCGTGAACCCGATAAGTCTTGAACTTGTCTGACTATGTCTTCGTAGGAAACCAGATCGCCGATGTCTTTGATCTCTTTGTTTTTGTTGGATGCAACGTCCAGCACAATTGTTACCAGAACAGGCTGTCGTTTGCTTTTTTCGAAATCATAAATACCGATCGACATCTCAAGTTTGAGATCGTGAATAGCTATACGGTCGACATCTTTTTCTTCAAGCATGCAGGGGAAATCAGTTTGATATTCCAGAGCGTGCGCGTTCGCGGAGGTGGTCGATCGGCACGGTTTTACCGTTATCGTTATAGTGCCAGAACGTCCATCCGTTGCATGAGGGAGCGCCTTGCACAGCGGCTCCGACCTTGTGGATCGAGCCCTGAATTTTTTCCATCCGGTTCTGCAGGCTAAGCGATCCGTCCGCGTGAACGGTTGCGGTATGTTTTTTCTTGGCGTCTGTAAGCAAGGCTCCAGCGGGCAAAAGGCCCTGTTCGATTAAAGTACCGAAGGGGATGCGGGGTTTTTCACGCTTGGCGTTGGTTTCAATAAGCGCGTCCTTAAGCGGTTTAATGTCGCCGATGCGTTCTTTTGCAAAGGCCGCGTAGCGGGCGTCCTGTTCAATCCCGATATATTTACGACCCAGTTTCTTGGCAACAGCGCCTGTTGTTCCGGTGCCAAAGAAGGGATCAAGCACCACATCGCCTTTCCGTGTTGAAGAAAGCAGCACGCGGTAGAGCAGAGATTCCGGCTTTTGTGTCGGGTGCGCCTTCTTGCCATCCATATCTTTCAGGCGTTCAGCTCCTGTGCAGAGCGGCAGGTACCAATCCGAGCGCATCTGAAGGTCTTCGTTCAGGGTCTTCATGGCTTCGTAGTTAAAACAGTATTTCGACTCTTTTGATTTTCCTGCCCATATCAGCGTCTCGTGGGCATTCGTGAAGCGGCGGCCACGGAAGTTTGGCATAGGGTTCGATTTGCGCCAAATCACGTCATTCAGGATCCAGAATCCCAAATCCTGAAGAATGTACCCGAGACGGAAGATATTGTGATAGCTGCCGATCACCCAGATCGAGCCATCGGGTTTGAGAAGATTGTGGGCTGCACTGAGCCATTCACGAGTGAATTCATCATAAGCTTTCATGCTTTCAAACTGGTCCCATTCGTCATCGACAGCATCGACGCGTGTATTGTTGGGACGGTGAAGTTCGCCGTTCAATTGAAGGTTATAGGGAGGGTCGGCAAAAATGCAGTCCACGGATTCAGGCAGAAGCTGACGCATAATACTAATGCAATCCCCAACCATAATAGAATCTGTGGGCAGATTTTTTTTCTGTCTAGACATTCTTGACTCCCTCAATTTTGAATGAACGAATCATGGGATAAAAGCGAGTCGCCGTCAAGACAAAAAGATCATTTTGACTTCGGATTCAATAAATGGAGTCAATGTGTTGTTATGGAATCATAAGTTTTAAGATCAGGCAATTTTTTTCAACCGCAGCTTCACCGGAGCGAAGGTTCTGCGGTGGTGGATGGTGATACCGTGCTGATCGAGTGCAGCGATATGCTCGTAGGTCGGATAGCCTGCGTTTCTTTCCCAGCCATATCCGGGAAAATCTTTTGCCAGTTTTTCCATCAACGTATCGCGATGTACCTTGGCAATGATGGAAGCTGCCGCGATGGAAAGTGAGCGGTCGTCGCCCTTGATGATCGGCGTTGCCGGGCAGGGCAGTTCCGGGCAACGGTTGCCGTCTATAAGGGCGTGGCTAATCTTTAGCGAGCGGTTTACCTGTTCACAGCTTTTTCGCATGGCCAGAAGGCTGGCCTGCAGGATATTGATGCGATCTATTTCTTCAGGGGCAATTTCCGCGATGGCGGAAGGAAAAAGAGAGAGAATCAGTTTGCTGAGAGCAAGGCGTTTGGTCTTGCTGAGTTTCTTGCTGTTGTTTATTCCTTTGATGAATTCATGGTGGCGCTGGTCCGGCGGGATCACTACGCAGGCTGCGACAACAGGGCCAGCGAGAGGGCCGCGGCCGACTTCGTCGATGCCGCAGACGAAACCTTCATGTTTGTTTTCGTATTCAAAATCAGGCATGGGCTCCTGATTGCGCGGGTTTCAGTTTTTCAGGCTCTTGCTGGCGATTTCGTACACGTCTGGCGAGAGATTCCCTATTTCGAGGATAGCGTTCAACGTTTTTTTCATCAAGAGCTGACGGTCGGGCGTATACCGTTTCCATTCTCTAAGAGGCGTCAGAAGCCTTGCTGCGATCTGTGGATTGATGCGGTTCAGTTCGGATACGGCCTGATGCAGAAATTCGTAACCGCTGCCGTCTTTTGCATGAAAACATACGGGGTTGTTCATTGCAAAAGCCGCAAACAGGGAGCGGGCGCGGTTTGGGTTGCGGATGTTGAAATCCGTGTGCTGTTTTAGCTCCTGAAGGATGTTGAGCGTGTCGGGGCGGACGGCCATGGCCTGCACTGCGAACCATTTATCGATGACCAAGGGATAGGATTTATAGTTTTCGTAGAAATTCTGTATTGCTTCTTCGCATGCTGCGGTTCTGAATGCCGCGAGCCTTTGGAGAGAGGCGATGCGATCCGTCATGTTTGTCGCTTCGCTGTAGGCTTTCAAACATAAATCGACGTCATCTTTCAGACATTTGTTCGTTAACAGATGAAGCGCGATATTTTTTATCGCCCTGCGGCCCATCGCGGTGGACGTCAGAGAAAATTCACCCGAGTCAGTGTGCGTTTCATATATTTTTTTTAAACTGTCCGCATGATAACTCAGAAGGGCGTTAATCAGGTCGTCGCGGGTTCGGTCGATTGCGTCCGTGTCTATTTCGTTTCTCAGGAGACCAATCTGGGGGACTTCCGGGATCTGGATCATGCGGGCCAGAAACGCCTTGTCTGAATCAGGGGCCAATGCGTTGTTAAGCAGTGTGCCGAAGCTTTGTATATAGGTCTCCGGGATTTCCGCTCCTTCATCCATCATCGTGTTCAGAACGTGAAACGTAAAATCCTGCATTGCTTCCCAACGGTTAAATCCGTCCGTGTCGTGGGCCATCAGGAACGCATGGTCGTCACTTGTCAGGTTGTCTTTCAGATTTACGGGTGCCGAGAACCCGCGTAGAATTGAAGGAACAGGCGGATACTGGATATTTTTAAATGTGAATTCCTGTGTTTTTTCACGCAGGTGCAAGATGAGTGTTTTCTGTCCTTTTCCAAGGTCGAATTCCTGACCGCTTGGGTCCAGTAACCCTAATGCGACGGGTATGTGCATAGGTTCTTTTTCGGTCTGTCCCGGGGTATCGGGAATCTCCTGAAGCAAGGTGATCGTGTAGGTTTTTTCCAAAGGGTCATAGGTCCCTTTGAATGTGAGCTTTGGAGTGCCGGCCTGAGAATACCAGAGTTTAAACTGCGTTAGGTCCATACCGCTGGCTTCTTCCATACAGGCGGCGAAGTCGTCGCAGGTGACTGCCTGTCCGTCGAAGCGGGAAAAATAGAGGTCTGTTCCCTTGCGATAATTTTCCGGGCCGATGATTGTCCGCATCATACGGATAACCTCGGCGCCCTTTTCGTATACCGTCATCGTGTAGAAGTTGTTGATCTCGATGTAGTTATCCGGGCGAACGGGGTGGGCGAGGGGGCCTGCATCCTCCGGGAACTGATAGCGGCGCAGGTGGGTGACATCGTCTATACGCTGTACATCGCGGGAATGGAGGTCGCTTGAGAATTCCTGATCGCGGAATACGGTTAGGCCTTCCTTCAGGGAAAGCTGGAACCAGTCGCGGCAGGTTACACGGTTGCCGCTCCAGTTGTGAAAGTATTCATGTGCGATGACGCTTTCCACCCGCATGAAATCCGTATCTGTTGCCGTATCGGGGTGAGCGAGGACAAGCGCGGTGTTAAAGATGTTCAGAGACTTGTTTTCCATCGCGCCCATGTTGAAATCACTGACAGCAACGATGTTGAACAGGTCAAGATCATATTCAAGACCGTAGATTTCTTCGTCCCATTTCATGGATTTTTTCAGGGATTCCATGGCATGGCTGCATTGGCTTTCATCGCCGGGGCGGACATAGATATAGAGGTCAACCGTGCGTCCTGATTTGGTGGTAAAGGTGTCATGGATGTGAGTGAGGTTGCCCGCAACAAGCGCAAAAAGGTAGCATGGCTTTGGGAACGGGTCGTGCCATACGCTGAAATGGCGTTCGTTGCTCAGGGTTCCCTTTTCGATCCTGTTGCCGTTGGAGAGGAGTACGGGGCAAGTTTTTTGATCGGCCTCGATCCGTACAGTGAAGATGGTAAGGACATCCGGCCGGTCGGGGAAAAAAGTGATGCGGCGGAAGCCTTCTGCTTCGCACTGCGTGCAATATGTATCGCCGGATTTATAGAGACCTTCAAGCCGGGTATTCAGATCGGGGTGGATTACCGTCACGGACTCAAGGGTAAATTCTTCTTTACTTTCCGGCAGGGTCAAGCGCAGCCCGGTTTCATCCTGTGTCCAGTCTTTGTATTCCTCTCCGTCTATAAGCAGAGCATCCAGTTTCAGGTCTTCGCCGTTAAGAAATATTTCCTTCGCATCCGGTTCTGCTTTTTTAAATCTGGTTTTAGCCGTTACACGGGTCTGGCTATCAGTAATATCAAACGTCAGATCTATGCTGAGGATTTGGCAGGGGTAAGGCGTGTAATCCTTAAGAAAGACAGTTTTTGGCGTGTCAGTCCGCATGGTTTCTACTTTTTTGTGTTTAAGCCGTTATCATGGCGGAAATTCCGCGGGAAAGAAAATGAAAAATAACAGAAAGACTTAGTGGCAATATTACAGCTCTGAGAACTTCATATATTTATGTGTGTTTTTTAGCTTAGGACGGCAGCGCGCGGCTATATTTCTTCAAGGATCATGTCATTGCGGTGGATCAGTTCGTCACGACCTGCGTAGCCGTGTATTTTTGTTATTTCAGAACTGTTCTTTCCGATAATGAGTGTTGCATCGGCCACGTCATAGGCGCTGATCCCCATGCCGATCTTCTTTCCGGCAAGGGTGCGGATTTCGATTGCATCGCCGCGCTGAAAATGGCCTTCAATCTTTTTGACTCCAACGGGCAAGAGGCTTTTGCCGTTTTTCAGGGCTTTGAGCGCGCCGTCATCAATCGTAACGATTCCTTTTGGACGCATATGGCTCTGGAGCCATATCAGCCGGGCACTGGCCCCACTTTTTTGTGCCATGAACAAGCTGGAAAGCCGATCCGGTTCCTTCAAGAGGGCTTTTAGAATGTGATTTTCGCGACCGTTGGCGATGATCAGGCTGATGCCCGCCCGTGTTGCGGACTGGGCTGCTTCGATCTTGCTTTTCATACCGCCGGTGCTCAGGCCCGGGATGGCAGAGCCTGCCATCTGAACGTGTTCATCTTCGATTTTTTCGATTACGGGAATGTGTTTTGCAGCCGGATCAAGGTCAGGGTTGGCGGTGTAGAGGCCGTTAGTGGTCGAGAGAAGGAGAACAGTATCGGCCTGAATCATTTGCGCGACGCGAACGCTCAGGCGGTCATTGTCGCCGAAGCGTATTTCTCCTGTCGATACCGTGTCGTTTTCATTAATGACGGGAACTATGCCTTTCTCGAGAAGCGTATAAAGCGTTTCGCGCGCATTGAGGTTCATGCGGCGGTTTTCGGTTTCGCTCATGGTGAGGAGCACCTGAGCCGCCGTAATGCCAACTTTTGAGAAAGCTTTGAAGTAACCGTTGAACATATGGTATTGGCCAACGGCAGATGCCGCCTGTTTTTGCTCAAGGCGGATGGCGCCGGGGGCAATATCGGCGGGGATACCTAATGCTTTGCGTCCCAGGGCAACGCCTCCGGAGGATACGACGACCACTTTGACCCCGTTTTTCATCAGAGCACTGATGTCTTCGGCCAATGTTTCCATCCAGTGATTATTTACTTCGTCGAGTTCCCGACCTCGGATGAGGACTGATCCGACCTTGATGACCAGAAAGCGGGAATCGTTTAGGATTTGATGGGCGGAGGAGGGCACTTTTCCTGTTTTCGGTTTTGCACTCATTTCAGACGCTCCGTGCTTTCTGACTTTCACGTTCAAGCATGCGGGTTTCGCGGACGATTTCAGCAAGGCGGAAGAGCAGAGGCTTGATATTGTCCTGCGCGACGGCCGAGATAACTATAACTTCTTTCCGGATTGCTTTTTTTAGCATCTTTGCCTGATCTGCGGCCAGTTCGGGACCGAGGGCATCGGATTTTGTCAGGGCAATGATTTCCTGTTTATCTTCCAGTCCAAATCCATAGGCTTCGAGTTCCTGGCGGATGGTTTTGTATGCGCCGGGAAGGTCATCCTGAGTGCTGTCAATGAGATGGAGAAGGACGCTTGTTCTTTCCACATGGCCCAGGAAGCGATCGCCGAGGCCGTGTCCTTCATGCGCGCCTTCGATCAGGCCCGGAATGTCCGCGATGACGAAATCGAACTCCCCCGCCTTGACCACGCCGAGGTTAGGGTGAAGCGTTGTGAAGGGGTAGTCCGCGATTTTCGGTTTTGCATTGGTACAGGATGCAAGAAAGGTTGATTTGCCCGCGTTCGGCAGGCCGACCAGCCCAACATCCGCAATAAGTTTCAGGCGCAGCCAGACGGCTGCCTCCTGACCGGGCCAGCCCGGAGTGAATTTGCGGGGAGCCTGATTGGTCGAGGTTTTGTAATGAGCATTGCCGAATCCGCCGTCACCGCCCTTCAGGAAGATGATTCGCTGGCCCGGTTCGGTGAGGTCGGCCAAAACGGTTTCTTTATCCTCTGCCAGAATAACGGTTCCGACAGGAACTTTAATAATGCAGTCCTTTCCGTTAGCGCCGGTCCGGTTCTGACCCATGCCGTTATGACCGGGTTCGGCACGGAAGTGTTGCTGGTATCGGAAATCAATAAGGGTGTTGAGCGTATCGACGGTTTCAATAATGACGTCACCGCCCTTGCCGCCGTTTCCACCGTCCGGGCCGCCGAACTCAACAAATTTTTCGCGGTGAAAGCTGACACAGCCGGGGCCGCCCTTGCCGCTTTCGAGGTAGATTTTTGCCTGATCGAGAAATTTCATCGCGTTTTTGCCCGGACATTAAAAAAGGGGAAATTAAATTCCCCTCTTTTTAACTGATTTGGTCTTTTTCAAGAAGGATTATTCCGCCGCCTGTGCTTGTGCGTCGTTGGCCGGGATTACGCTTACGATGGGCTTGCCACCTGGTCCCTTGGAGAAGAGAACCTGACCTTCGAGCAGAGCGAAGATCGTGTGGTCCTTACCTATGCCGACGTTTTTGCCGGGTCTGTATTTGGTGCCGCGCTGGCGGATGATGATGTTACCGGCAAGAACGAACTCGCCGCCGAATTTCTTGACGCCCAAACGGCGACCGGCTGAGTCGCGTCCGTTACTGGTGCTCCCGCCTGCTTTTTTATGTGCCATGGTCTCTCTCCTCTATATTATCTTTATTATGCCGCGGCTTTAATATTGGTGATCTGGATGTAGGTCAGGTCCTGACGGTGGCCCTTCTTGCGGCGGTAATTCTTGCGGCGTTTTTTCTTGAAAACCGTGATCTTCGGAGCGCGATCCTGACGGATGATTTTTGCCTCGACGACTGCGCCCTCTACAACGGGTGCGCCAACAGTGGATTTCTTTTCATCGGCAATCATGAGAACCTGATCAAGCTTGATCACCGTTCCGTCTTCGCCATCGATTTTCTCCACGAAAATCTTGTCGTCCTTGTGGACTTTGTACTGTTTTCCGCCAGTTCTGATCACTGCAAACATGTTTCTATCCTGTTTGTATTGTTAATTCTTTTGTCTCTAAACTCTTATTGCTGCGGTTATAAAGAGACTCCGCGCACAGGCGAAGGACATAAACACACGGTCCCGGCTCTGTCAAGAATAAGAGGGTTATATATACTAAATTTTCAGCTCTCTGGGAAGAAATATCATTGTTTTCTAAAGAACAAAAAGGAAATTATTCCTGAAATTATGCGTATTTCAGCCGAAGCTGGAGAAAAAGTCATATAAAAGTTTTAGATTCAGTACGACGATCAGCGTCGAGACGGTCCATGCGGCGATCGCGAGTGCTGGCCCGACGACAAAGTTACCCATGAGTTTTTTGCTGGTTGTGAACTGGACGAGGGGAATGACCGCGAAGGGGAGTTGAAGGCTCAGGATGACCTGGGAAAGCACCAGAAGTTTAGCCGTTCCGGATTCCCCATACCATAGAGCGACGATTAAAGCGGGAATCAGGGCCAGCAGGCGCGTAATCAGGCGGCGTATCCATGGAGAAAGGCGGATTTCAAGAAATCCTTCCATCACGATCTGACCCGCCAAAGTCGCGGTTATTGTTGAATTCTGGCCCGATGCCAAAAGAGCGAGGGCAAACAGGAAGCTGGCCATGCCGGTTCCCAGCAGGGGAGCCAAAAGTTTATGCGCTTCCTGAATTTCTGCTACTTCCGTCATCCCCTGTTGATGGAAAGTGGCGGCAGCGAGAATGAGGATGGCGGCGTTGATCAGCAGGGCGAACATCAGCGCGAAGGTTGAATCTATGGTGAGGAATTTGATGGCTTCCCGCCGGGAGGCCGAATCTTCGCCATAGGACCGGGTTTTTACGATTGCCGAATGGAGGTAAAGATTATGGGGCATGACTGTGGCTCCCAGTATTCCGATGGCAATATAGAGCATTTCCGGGTTTCGGATGATCTCAGTGGTGGGGACGAATCCCCCCATGATGTCGCCAAAACCGGGCTGGGCCCATAGGATGTCTATCAGGAAGCAGCCCGCTACGATCACGATCATTGCAACGATGAACGCTTCCAAGTAGCGGAAGCCCTTTGATTGCAATACAAGAATAATCAAAGTGTCCAGGGCAGTCAGACAGACGCCCGTAACCAAATCAATGCCGAAGAGCAACTGGAGGGCAATGGCTGTTCCGATAATTTCGGCCAGATCACAGGCGCAAATGGCAATTTCGCACAGAAACCACAGCGCTATGCCTATCGGTTTCGGGTACTCGCGGCGACAGGCCTGCGCCAGATCAAGCCCGGCGGCTACACCTAACCTTACTGTCAGAGCCTGCAGCAGGATGGCCATAAGATTGGATAGCAAGATGACCGAGAGCAGAGTGTAGCCAAAGGCCGATCCCCCGGCGATGTCGGTGGCCCAGTTTCCCGGGTCCATGTAACCGACAGAAACAAGATATCCGGGACCTGCGAAGGCGAACATTTTACGCCAGAAGCCTGCGTTTTCAGGGATTTTGACTGTCCGGAAGGTTTCGGCGAGGCTGACGACCGTATGCTGTGCAGGGGAATCCTGCATGGAATTTAGCTCCTGTTTACACTTTTAGTATAAAACAATAAGTGTAGCCATGGCAATACTTTTGACAGACAGGTTATATTTTGTCAGGATCAAATCAGCAAAAATCAATGGGCAGGACGATGGCTTCGAGAGGCCAACTTGCAGATCCAAAAAAGCAGGCTTCTTGGTTTGAGAGAGTGCGGCAGGCACACCAAACCGAGACTGCGGAAGATTATGTCGAGCTTATCGCCGACCTGATCGAGGCGAACGGAGAGGCGCGTATTGTCGATCTTGCCAAGCGTTTCGGCGTTTCGCAGGCGACCGTTAATAAAGTGATTGCCCGGCTGAAACGAGAGGGTCTGGTGATTGCCCAGCCGTACCGCTCGCTTTTTCTGACCAAAGAGGGGAAGGCTCTCGCCCAGTCCTGCAAGGAGCGGCATATCATCATCGTCGAGTTTCTTAAAAGTCTGGGCGTGAGCGAGAAAATCGCTGAAATGGATGCCGAGGGGCTGGAACATCATGTCAGCCAAGAGACGCTTAAGGCTTTTCAGGATTTTACGAAAAGCCGGCGAAAAGGTCATTAGCGGCTATTTTATCGTTTTTCTTGATCTTACAGAGGCGCTTGATTAGGGTGCTTTTCGGATTTGATTCTGGATAACCGCCTCATGCATGTGCCCATGGTCCGCATTTTTGTCTTTGCGGTCTTTTTATTTGCCTTTCTTATATTCTGTCCGTTCATGGCGGAGGCAAGAATGGCATCTCTCGATCATTTGAAAGTCGGGTCTCATCCTGCCGGTATTCTCTGCATTATTATTTTTGTGGTTTCTTACCTTGCGGTTCTTTCGGAGGAGTATACCCATCTGAGCAAGTCCAAGCCGGTTTTGCTTGGGGCCGGGTTGATGTGGGTTGTGATTGCGCTGATCGCTCCCTCTTACGGTGTGGATCATTCCGGTATGAGGGCGGCCGTTTTTCACGGGCTTGGAGAATATGCCAGCCTGATGCTTTTTCTGCTTTCCGCCATGACGTATATCGCTGCGCTGGAGGACCGGAATGTTTTTAACGTCATCCGGGCGCGACTTGTGCGTTCTGGCATGACGTACCGGCAATTGTTCTGGGCGACCGGTTTTATTGCGTTTTTTCTATCTTCTATTGCCGATAACCTGACGACCGCTCTGGTGATCGGAGCTGTCGTTCTGGCGGTCGGGCGCGGCAGAAACCATTTTATTTCCATCGGTTGCATCAATGTTGTGAGTGCCGCCAATGCGGGCGGAGCCTTTTGCCCGTTCGGTGATATTACGACGCTGATGGTGTGGCAGGCCGAGAAGGTGGAGTTTTTCGAGTTTTTTGACCTTTTTCTTCCCTCACTGGTGAATTTTCTTGTCCCGGCTTTTCTGATGAGCCTGACAATCAAGGGCGGAGAAAGACCGGAACCGGATGTGGAGGATGTGCATTTGAAGCAAGGTGCGGTTCCGATTATCTTCCTTGGGTTTCTAACCATCGCCATGGCGGTCAGCCTGGAACAGTTTCTGGGTCTGCCGCCGTTTATCGGTATGATGACGGGGCTTTCTTTCCTCATGATCGCGGCATGGTTTATTGCTCATACGGGGCCGAACAGGGATAAGGATTTCGATATCTTCAAGCAGGTTGCCGCCGCGGAATGGGATACGCTTTTGTTTTTCTTCGGTGTGATTTTCAGCGTCGGAGGCCTAGCGTTCCTGGGGTATCTGGAGCAGGTTTCGCATGGCTTGTATGGTGTATTCGGGCCTGGAATTGCCAATATCAGCGTCGGGTTCTTTTCTGCTCTTGTCGATAATATTCCCGTTATGTTTGCCGTATTGACCATGGATCCGCACATGGATCATTTCCAGTGGCTTCTGATTACTCTGACCGCCGGGGTGGGGGGTACCATGCTTTCCATCGGTTCCGCGGCCGGTGTTGCACTGATGGGAACGGCCAGAGGCTACTATACTTTCTTCTCGCACCTGAAGTGGGCGCCCGTGATCCTGCTTGGTTATGCCGCTTCCATCGGCGTGCATTACGTCCTGAACCACGATCTGATCGGTCTTTATAAATAATTGCGCCCTGTTACCGGAAAGTGTTGATCGGGGCCCTTTCCTTCATTAGGTTATGGTCCTTAAAACAAGGATGGATTGTTTTTTCCTCAAAATTACAGGAGGCACCGGAAAAGCTTATGAGCCGATTTGTTTTTTTCGCTGCACTTTTTTGCTGTCTTCTCATTTCCCCTTTTTTCGCTGTTTTTGCAAGCGAGGGTGATAAGAGCTTTCATCATTTGAATGTAGGCTCCCACTGGGGCGGCATTCTCTGCATCCTGATTTTTATTTTTTCCTATCTTGCCGTTCTGGCCGAAGAATACACGCATATGAGCAAATCCAAGCCTGTCTTGCTAGGGGCCGGGCTGATGTGGGTTGTGATCGCTTTGCTGGCTCCTTCTTACGGGGTCGGGCATCATGGAGTCCGGGAAGCCGTCTTTCACGGTCTTGAAGAATATGCCAGCCTGATGCTTTTTCTGCTTTCCGCCATGACTTATATCGCCGCGCTTGATGACCGCAATGTTTTCAATGTTGTCCGGGTAAAAATGGTTCATTCCGGAATGACGTACCGACAGCTGTTCTGGGCAACCGGAGTGCTTGCGTTTTTTCTTTCACCGATTGCCGACAACCTGACGACGGCCCTGGTGATGGGGGCTGTGATTCTGGCGGTGGGGCGGGGGAATGGAACCTTTATTTCGATGGGTTGCATCAATATCGTTAACGCCGCCAATGCCGGAGGCGCATTCAGTCCGTTCGGGGATATCACGACGCTGATGGTGTGGCAGGCCGAGAAGGTGGAGTTTTTTGAGTTTTTCAATCTGTTTGTCCCCTCGCTGGTTAATTTTCTTGTTCCGGCCCTGGTGATGAGTTTCTTCATAAAAGCGGGTGATAAACCCGATCCGGCGCAGGAAGAGGTTTCAATGAAATACGGGGCCGTGCCGATTATCTGTCTTGGTTTTCTGACAATCATCATGGCGGTCAGTTTTGAGCAATTTTTGGGACTTCCACCCTTTATCGGCATGATGACAGGGCTTTCCTTCCTGATGATTGCCGCGTGGTTCATTGCGTATACCGGAAGCCGCAGGGATAAGGATTTCGATATTTTCAAACAGGTTGCCGCCGCGGAATGGGATACGCTTCTGTTTTTCTTCGGTGTGATTTTCAGCGTCGGGGGATTGGGATATCTTGGTTATCTTGAGCTTATGTCTTCGAGTTTTTACGATGGGTTCGGGGCCGGTCCGACGAATATCGGGATGGGTTTTATTTCGGCCATCGTGGATAATATTCCTGTCATGTTTGCCATCCTGACCATGAATCCGGATATGGATCATTTCCAGTGGCTCCTGATTACGCTGACAACGGGGGTCGGGGGCAGCATGCTCTCTATCGGTTCGGCGGCCGGGGTAGCGCTAATGGGAACGGGGCGGGGATATTATACGTTCTTTACGCACCTGAAATGGACACCTGTCATCGTATTGGGGTATGCGGCCTGCATTGCCACCCACTACGCGCTGAATTATCATCTGATTGGTGTGTTCAAGTAAGCATCAGCCGTGAACGGCGCCGCCATAGAAGTACCAGCCCAAGCCTATCAGGAAGAGGCTTATTCCGTAGAGCCCGTGTTCGATACTGACCAAAGCCAGGGATTTTGTCTTGCTGTAGGTTGATGCGAAAATCAACCCGGCCACCAAGCTTAGCATGGGGGCGACCCAATTGATGTAAAGCACATGGGCAAAAGCAAAAACCAGGGCGCTGGCGATGATCATTAAACGTTCCGATAAAAAAAGAGGTCTGAACCTCTCAAAGAAATAGCCGCAGAAAATCATTTCCTGAGGCAGGGCTGAGAGCAGGGGATAGGCGAAGAGAATAATCGGAATTGCCTGTGGGCGCTGTTCAATGATGTAGAACATGCGACCGGGGTCGTAAAAATGGGTGAAAACCAGCATTCCCACGCTGCATAAAGCCCATCTCGGCAATATTGTTTTCATGTTTTTCCAGTTTACTTCCTCGAAGCGCCATGCTTTTTCCCAGAAATTTTCGTGCAGCAAAAATAAAATACCCCAGCAGAAAAACGTAACGCCCCAGAGAAAGAAAAACATATTCCGGGCGAGGCGGAAGGCGATAATGATTGTCGGGATCAGGATGCAGATAACGGAAAATTCAAAAACGAGAAGCAATCTGGCTTTCAGGATATCATTTTGGTCCGGCGTTTTATCCGTCAGAGAGGACTGATACGTGGATACATTCTCCTGCATAGTTTTATGGTAGCACAGAAAATGCCCCGGATGCCCGAAATTAAGATTTTTTTGCGTTGCTGCAACGCAGGAAACAGATAGTGGCAGGCCTAACCGCCAAAGCCATAGTACATGGAGTTCAGATCTTCTCCGCTCATTGTGGGGCGGGGGAGAGAGCGGCGGTCTTCGGGCGTATAAAGGAAATCCATCGCCCTTTCCTGATCGGTTACGATAATCTTGCCTTCATAAACCGCGCGCACAAAGGAATCATCCTCGAGGGCGGCGAGCGGATGGGTGCCGTCGCCTTCCCCAATCAGGGCGGGCACAACCAGCATTTTGAAGTTTGCTTTATTTGCCAGATGTTCGAGACCCCAGGAGACGCATTTTGAGGCATGAAAACCTTCAATTATTCCTACTCGATAGCCTTCATGATACAGACCGTGAAAAAAATCCCTGTGCTCGGGGTAGGGGGACATCTGGGTCTTGGGCAGGAAGTCATCGTCCATCGGGAAGGGCGTCACGCGATGAAAAGACATTTCCGCCGGCGAATAAGCTCTCTCCATCCCCGGTCTGGTTTCAGACTGCTGCATCGCCCAGATGAAACGAGCAAAGCCCCGGGCGTCAGCGTTGAAATCCGCTATGCGTGTTGCCGTGTGGTCGAGTTGCTGGAGGATTGCCCGTGTGTAAAGGTTCGCGTCCGGGTACAGGCTCGGGTCGCAGGTCGCCCGATTGATATCCATCCCTAAAATAAACGCTTTCATCCCTGCACCCTGTTTTCTGTATTTTGAGTATTTTAGCTTATTTTTTTTCATAATGACCAGAGGAATTTTTAGTAAAAACTTGTAATAAACCGCAAAAAAGTTTAGGTAATGAGGGCTTTTTTAGCCGTTTTTCCCTTTTTTCATTTTTTAGGAGAATTTTTTGCCATGGTTAAGCTTGTCAAAACCGCCACTGAATTCGAATTATCGCCGACGCTTGCTGCGAACGAAATGGTCAAGAGCCGTCGCGCGGAGGGAAAAAAGGCATATCACATGGGATTTGGCGAGTCACCTTTCCCTGTGCCTGAGCGTCTTAAGAATGCTTTGAAAAGCGCTGTTGACCGCAAGGAATATCTTCCGACTGCCGGGCTGCCGGAGTTGTGTGAAACTGTTGCGGCCTATTACAAGGATAAGGCTGGACTCGATATATCCAAGTTTGATGTTCTGGTTGCACCGGGGAGCAAGCTGATCCTGTATGCGCTGCAAATGGCCATCGAGGGCGATCTGCTGATGCCCGATCCGAGTTGGGTAAGCTATAAGCCGCAAGCCCGGATGTTAAAGACCGCAGTGATTATGGTTCCGACGACCCTTGACGAGAAGGGCTATCACATTGATCCGGAAGAGTTGCGTAAAGTCATCAAGCAGGCGCGGAGCGAGGGCAAGAATCCGAGCAAACTGATCCTGAACTATCCGAGCAACCCGACAGGGTTGACCATTCAGGAAGACGAGCTAAAAGCGCTTGCGAAAGTTTGCGTTGAGGAAGACATCCTGATTATTTCCGATGAAATCTATGGCTTTGTCAGTTTTGATGGCGTTTACCGGACGATCGCCCAATATGCGCCGACACATACCGCAATTACGACGGGATTGTCCAAGCACCTGTCGCTGGGCGGCTGGCGCGTGGGTGTCGGGTTTATTCCCAAAGCGGTTGACGGGCTTCAGTCATTATTGCGCAATATCGCCAGCGAGACGTGGTCGTGCGTTCCCGCGCCGATCCAGCAGGCGGTTATCGAAGCCTATAAAGGGCATGAGGATATCGAGCAGCATATCCAGCAATGCACGGATATTCATGCGCTGATGAACAAATACATCGCCAAGGGGCTGCGTTCGCTGGATATTCATGCGCCCGAACCGCAAGGCGCATTTTACAATTATCCGAATTTTGAAAAGCACCGTGCGGCGCTTGCAAAGTCAGGAATCAAAACCTCCAAGGACTTGGCGGGTGCTCTGCTTAAGGATTACAGTCTGGCCGCGCTTCCCGGAACCGCGTTCGGAGCTGAACCGGAGGTTTTGACGCTCCGGCTTTCGGGGTGCGATTACGACGGGCAAACGGCACTTAAGGCCTATCAGGGCGGCGCTGCGCTGAATGAAGCGTTTATTGAGAAGTACGCTCCCCGCGTTAAGGAAAGCATCGAAACATTCGAACGTTTTATCGCCAATATCAGCGATAAATCAAAGGCGGCGTAAGCAGGGCAGGGGAGTACCGCCCTACTGGCCGCCCCATTTTCTGAGAGCAATTTCCATCATCTGGCATTGCGGCTTCTTGTCCATACAGATGATGGTCGCGTACATGAGCTGGAAATATGAGGGGTCGGGCTTAATCCCGGTTGCGTCCGCTATGTCGACAATCTTGTTAACGCAGACCGTGTAAGCGCTTTTCATCGCGTAAGCGGGGATATCCGCTTCCTGTGTTGCTGCCGTGGAGGCTGCGCATTCTTCCTTCAGGGGATTTTGATAACTTTTCTTGCCGGCGTGCTCAAGGCTGGCTCCGTACTGGGATATCATGACAAGGGCCGCCTGAGAGGTGGCTTGCAGGCATTCCTGATTTTCCCATGATTGCGGGCAGGCCTTGGCCATATTTTTAGCATCCCGGGCAAAGTTCATATCTACATTGATGTCTTTTTTTAGTTTTTCCTTTGGTGCCTGCTCCACCTCTTCCGCCGGGTAATTCGGATGGTCGGTGTCTTTTAGCCGGATCTTTTTCTTTTCATTTTCCTTATCTTCGTCTTCCGGGTCTTCAACGGGTTCCGTATTCCAAAGGGGGCGAGGGGTTGTCATGCCCGTATCCGCCGCAAAGCTCATGGACGGAACATATAAAAAAACCAGAAGGAGCGGCACTAAGGAAAAAAGGGGAAATTTTATCATGTTCGGGCTCGCAAAAGTGGAATTTGCGCTACTATAGCCTATTGATCAACCTGCTGGCAAAAAGAATGGAAACAAGGGGAGTTTCCTGAGGCGTTTTATTTTTTAGTGGCAGGACGAGGAAAAAACCTATACTAGAAATCTTCGCTGGCTTCTTGTCAGGGCATATTTTCTATTGTCGGGGTGTGGCGCAGCCTGGTAGCGCGCCTCGTTCGGGACGAGGAGGCCGGAGGTTCGAATCCTCTCACCCCGACCATTTCAGCCTTTTTTATACTTCCATCGTTGCCGGGTCGAGGGACTGACCATCACCGTAGCCGGCAAAAATCGCTGCCCGGCGCTGGTCTAGGATATGGATGAAGCGGAGGCTTTCGGCCGTAGGATCACCCTGGATATTGCTGAAATACCTGACCAGTTTATCGACGGGGTGGACGAGTTCGCGAGGGGGATCCGCTGCTGCCGTTTGAGCATCAACGTCGTTCCAAAGAATTGCCAGATCGTGCGCTTCCCATTCTCCGCCATTTTCTTTTAAGCCGCGTACGGCTTCGGAGATGAAATCCATGGCCATGCCGCGGAAGGCATTCAAATCATCGGCTACGCCGATACCTGCGCGTTCCATTTCGGCAATGCCGAAGTTGGTCAGGTGGTATTCCGTCCAGGCGGCGTAGATTTCGGCCATATGCAGGGCTGATTGTGCGCGGACCGTGTTTGCCGCTGTGGGCTGCATTTCCGTGAGATTTGAAAATTCAGGATTGGTGATCGCCTGTTCCATGATATTGGCCGAGGCCGCAATCGTTTCCGGCGGGCGTTCGTAGAGATTGTAGACCGAGTGATCCACATCATCGACGACGCGCAAGATCCGGGCTGCGGTTACGGCAAGGCTCATGTTGCGCATATAGGCGGCTGTTGTCGGGGCTTCGCCGAGCTTCCTGTAGCGGTTGCCCGCATCGGTTATATTCTGAAAGGCATCCAGAATAGTCTGAACATCCTGCGGGTGTTCGTAGGGTTTGGCCCTTAAGTTGAAATCGGGCGAAGGCATGGCTTGTTTTCCCGCTTATGTTGTTTCATAGGTTTCCGATTATGATAAATTATGAAAGGAACGAGGGCAAATTTTTATGATTTGCCCTCATTGAATTCGTCGCTTTAAAATTATCGCTTTCTAGTCAAAAGCGGGTTGGGCAAACGCCTCATAGGGTTCTGTGGTGGCTCTTGTTTCCACGCCGTCGGCGATGTCTGTCGCGACTTTTCTGCCGATCTGGAATGATTCAAGGTCCGGGAAGCTTTTTGCTCCCCAAGCCTGCAAGACTTGCTGTTGCGCTGCGTTTGGGCGTCCGTGCAAGCTGTTATCGGCCTGGCCGGTAAAGACAACGAAATGCCTGGCTTTGTTGAACTGGCCTGCGTCTCCCTGTAAAGGCAAGGCCCGTCCTATTTCCGTGACGTATACGCCGTCGGCTCCGGCGGCTTCCTGCATTTCGCGGAAAAAATTGTCGTTCGCGTCGACTTCGTAATAGTTCTGAGCCAGATTTGGGGCCTTGTAGTTATGGGCCATATTAGTCACTCCTCGATTATCGTTATTGTGAATCCGAGGAGACTAATTGAAGTGATATGCCCCAGACAAGCATTTTCTTTTAATCTGGAATCTTTATTGATAATAATCTTTCAAAATCACTGGGTTTGCTGGCACTGATACATGACAGGCTGCGGGTTTTCAGGATTGATAACCATCGTGAGCAGCGGGCCCTGTGCGATCATCTGAACGTGGAAGCGATCGTTGGTGCTCATGTCTGTGAAATCCGCGAACTGATTTTCGCCTGTGAAGACATAGCGGGCCGTCTGGGACACCAGTTCACCCTGATAGTGATAGTTAACGTCGCCCGTGCCGATGACGCCTGTGACCCAGCCCTGTCCGTTCTGCACAATTCCCGCATCGCCTATCGCTTCGACCTGTGCCGTAAGCTGGGCCGGAGCGCCACCAAGATCGCAGACATAACTGACGGTTGTCACCTGTTGAGCGAAGGCGGGGAGAGCGACGAGCAACGCGGTTACGAAAAATGTGAGTATTAAAGATGACCGGACCATATCTTTATTCCAGCTGTTTAAGGGTTGTGCGTACGTAATCAGTAACATGGAGACTGATTTCGACGCAAGGTCAGGTGAGGGAGGGGGGCGAGCGTTGAAGAGTTCTCTGATTGTCACCTGATTGATCCAGATCACTTTCCTCGCCGCCGGTATTCGTGTCTGAAGCGTTTTCATCAATCATAGCCAGGGATGTTGGGGACTCGTGTCCGGTCGCCTGTTCAAACTCTCCGCTATTGGGGCTGCTATCTTTATCACCAAATACTTCGTGCAGCAGGAAGACAGCGACAAGCAGGCCCATGACCTTGCCTGTGTCTCCATCGCCCATTAAGCCGCTGGCGATAACGCTTCCCCGGTCTTCGGTTGAAGATTGTTCGTGCGGCAAGACTCCTGCTGTAAGGGTGTTTTCGGCCGTTGCCTGAATATCCCGAAGTTGTGTCTGGGCCAGAGCGTCATCGTGCGTTCTTTCCCTTTCATCTGCGTGTGTTCTTCCGGGCTGGAACGAACGGCTTGCCTGGGTGCTCAGAGAATGCGTTTCTGCTGATGCCACTAGGGTTGTTTGGCCTCCTGATGTGTTCGACATGGCCACAAGCGTCTGCTGCCGGTAGGTTTCGGGACCGAGCGCCACTCTTTGCGCGCTTTGTGAATCCGAGGGGAAGAATCCCTGTATTTTCGTGCCAGGGAAAAACTGCATCGTGATTGTCGTTTCTCCTCTTTGAGATGCCGAAGGTCCCCTGATCCCCCGTTTCGTATAATCGATGCCCAGCGCTCTTGCCGCCGCTGCGGAGACTTCCGAATGGTTGTTGCGCTCAACTCTGGATCCTGCATAATCTGCAGCGATGGCCCAAGTCTGCCGTCCGGTCTGGTCGTTTGTCAGAAGGATGAAGTCGCCGTATTTTATTCCGTGTTGATCCCGGTCCGCTTGCGTGATGGCTACATAAGGAACTTCATCAGCATTTACGTATTCCCGTGTTCCGCCGTGGCTGCGGCCCCAGGCCGTGGTTGAAATATAGTATCCTGTCTGGGGATTGATTACCGGGGTTCCGTCGCGTTGCCCGTTGTCGGTGACCAGCGCCCACCAATTTCCTTCGTGGCCCGCATTGGGCAAGTAATCCTGTGCGGGGAGGTGAGAGCCGACTGGGGCGTAAGCGGTGGGAGAGCCGTCAAAGTCAATCGTCGCCCGGCCCCCTCTCGTGTAGGAGGCGGTTTCATTAATCTCAAGTCCCTGAAATCCCTTCAGATCCTCGCCGGACATACTTTTATCACCCTAAAATATTCTTTTTTTGAATTATAGAGAATTGCCGGATTATTGGTCAAATATTTATCCGGGCCTCTGTATGCGAGGGGAATCAGGCGCTGTGCGGTTATCTGATCGATTTTTTTAAAACCAGAGGTCTTTTACGCACCGTCCGTCGCGGGGCAGGTCCTCAAAAGTCGTAAGGCCGTCAAAATGGTCAATCAGCAGGTCGGCCACTGCTTCGGGCTCGGCTAACCTGACATTCACGGCAATCCTTCGGCGACCGTCTTTTTGCGGTTTCAGCCCTCTCCAGCAGAGAACGCAGCCGCATGTCGGGCAAAAATGAATTTCAAGAGAGGGCTGCGCTCCGTCGGTTCTTGTGTAGACCTGACTGGGGCCGTTAATCCGGATGCGTTCGTTCTCGTAATCGTAAGCCCAGAGCGTGCCGTAACGGCGGCACAGGGTGCAGTTGCAGGCCGTGATCGAACCCGGATCGCCCGTTAGCGTCCAGCTCAGTTTTTTGCAGTGGCATGTTCCTTTGAGAGCGGTCATTCTTTCTTTATAGCAAGGGCGCGTAGGGAGTGAAAGCCGCTGACGCTGAATAATCTGAAGGGCGCAAAAAGCAAATCGCCAGAATTTGACGATAGATTGCGATATGGATTCAGCGCGTGAATTATTGCGCGGCAATCCGGCTTTTGAAGCCGGCGGAACGGTTGAAATCCGGGAACTGCTGATAACTTCGTGACGCTTTCGGACAGTTTTTTTCGATATTACAGAAAGCTGTGCTCCATTAACCTGTTATGCCTGACATGACGTGCCACATATTCACGAGAGGTTCCGCGATTTTTGTTGCACGCTTTGCCCACACCGCATTACGCCGTATGTGCGGGGGATGCGAATGAATGTGTGCGGGTTCTGGCAACAATCCTCAAGGCCGCGGATTCAACCTGAGGGCCAAAACGGCAAAAAATCGTCCGGTATTGGTCATTCGCTTTCGGATACAAATTGTCTTCTATTGACGGCATGTTGTAGATTACCTGCATGACGCTCAAACGGATGGACAATGTAGGAATCGTCGTCGAAGACCTTGACGGTGCGATTGAGTTTTTTTGCGAACTCGGCCTTGAACTTGAAGGGCGGGCAGACATCGAGGGAGAATGGGCCGGACGTGTCACTGGCTTGGGCGATCAGCGCGTCGAAATAGCCATGATGCGTACACCGGATGGTCACAGCCGCATTGAACTCTCCCGATTTCTGAGGCCGAATGTCGTTGCGGATCACCGCAACGCCCCGGTAAACGCTCTTGGATATCTCCGCGTCATGTTCGCGGTGGAGAACATCGACGAGACGCTTGAAAGGCTCTGCAATCGTGGCGCAAAGCTCGTAGACGAAGTAGTCCAGTACAAGGACACCTATCGGCTCTGTTACATTCGCGGACCTGAGGGACTACTTATCGGACTTGCCCAAGAACTGAACTAAGAACAATACAAACGACCACTGGCAACTAACGTCAGCAGGCGCATCTCTAAACAGTTGGTTGTTGACGCTATATCCCTCTAAACCCGCTTTGCACCTGAAATAAGGTAAGGAGGACTGCGCCCTGCCGCATTGGGGTTGTTTCGGGAAGACAAAAACGTAATGGCGGAGAACTGGGGAGATAGTTCGAACTCCGTCTACGAGGTTCTAGCCGATTGGGAAACGCAGTTAAAGCACGCTGACATTGATTTTGAGGAGTTGGGCCTATGACCGATTCCTTCAATCCCGATCAGAGCGAACATATGCGGGAATTCCTTGCCATCGTTCGCGGCGAAACGCCTTCCAAGCCGGAAACATCAACAAAAACAATGGAAAAGGCCAAGCGCCTACCGAAACGTAAGGACAGCGCGCCGTTCTCGCTGCGTCTGACCAGAGAAGAGCGCGAGCGGCTGGAGACCGAGGCCAAAGGCAAGCCGCTCGGGGCCTATATCCGTGAAAAGCTACTCGGTGATGGCGTTACGCCAAGGCGTATCCGGCGCAAGCCGTCGCCCGATCATGCTCTGCTGGGCAAGGTTCTTGGAATGCTCGGCCAGTCCAAGCTGGCGAATAACATGAACCAGATCGCCAAGGCGGCTCATATAGGCGTGCTGGTCCTCACACCTGCCTTGATCGAGGAGATTGAGGAAGCCTGCAAGGACATCCGCATGATGCGCAATGCCTTGATGGCGGCGCTTGGATTTCCGATTGACGGGGGCGCGCCATGATCCTTGTGGGCAACCAACGCGGCGGGGCGAAGAATCTTGCCAACCATCTGCTCTCACAAGACAACGAGCATGTAGAGGTCCATGAGATCAGGGGCTTTGCCTCTGATGATCTCCATGGAGCCTTCCATGAAGCCTATGCCATGTCCAAGGGGACACGATGTAAGC
>JAGRIJ010000001.1 GCA_020443295.1 Alphaproteobacteria bacterium
ATCTCTTCTTAATAGGAAAAAAACAATGGAAAATTTAGTTGATAATACTGACCCTTTAAAGGGACGTACAAAACGACCTCTAGTAAAGGTTATGCGTGAAAAGTGTCTCGATTGTTGTGGCGGTCAGCATTCTGAAGTTCGACTGTGTCACATTACTGATTGTCCACTATGGCCTTATCGCATGGGAAAAAATCCCTTTCACAAACGTAAAATGACAAATGTTCAAAAACGAGCTGCAACTGAGCGCCTAAAAGAGCAGTAGTTAATTTCTATCAACGTTAAAGTTATTCAAAATTAAAGAATCATGCTCTCCAGAAAATGTGAAACTTGCTCTTTCATCAAAGAATCCCTCATATTTCCAAGTGGTGCAATTCCACTGATTGGGTGGCATACCGCATACAGCCACATCGATATTCTGAGGCTTTCCAAATAATGTAAGGATGTCATCAGAGATCATTCCTTGATGTACTTTCATAATATTTTCATTCGTGAAAGCGGATGGCGGGGTTGGAACGGCTGAACAAGCTGAAAGAGATGAAGTGATAAGAGAAATAAAAAATAAAGTCATAAATAACCGCATCTTAATTGCTCCTTAAAATTGAACAGACTGCCGAGAGGCGAAACCTCTTGGCAGCCGGGAGTTCAAAACCATCAATCAAAAGACAAATGGCCGACGGCCTTTGGGCCGGAGCCTTGGACATAGCCGCCGCTCCCGGCCATAAGACCGAAGAGCGGCATCCTGTGATGCGTTTTTGGAAGCGCACCAACTTACGGCTGATGCCAGCCGCTTTTGATTGAGAGGTTTTGAAGCCTTAGGCTTTCACAATAGTAAGCCTGCTCTAATACTGCTTTTTAATGATAAAAAAAGCAAGGTATTCGCTCAGGCTAGTAGCACCGCCCTAAGGCAGGTAGATTCGTCTTTTTACAGTTGCCAATGTAAAAAAATGAAGAAGAAGGGTTTTGCCATGGAAACGGTTGTCTCCCCCGAAGGGGGACGGAAGGGGGGTATGGACCATTTACTTACTTGATGTAAATGGTCCCACTGACACTATTGCAACAAAGATAGCAAAAAACTAAAATTGAACCACAATAGGGGTCAGTAGTATGGTTAATGTAATTTCATTTAGTGATGCTATTACGGATTCAGAACAATATACAAAACGTCATCTATTGCTTGGAAACGGCTTTAGTATAGCTTGTTGTCCAGATATTTTTCATTATGGGTCGCTTTTTGGAGAAGCGGATTTTTCTTCTAACCCTGACCTTGTAAGGGTTTTTGAAGCTCTGGGTGTACAAGATTTCGAAATTGCAATTAATCATTTGGAGTCTGCTGCAAAATTAACCTCCATATATGCTCCTTCTTCACCGGAGAGCGCTGGGCGAATGATTGAGGATGCAGTAGCTTTGAAAGAGATTTTACTTACAACCATCGCAGAAAACCATCCAGATACTCCTTCAGATATTTTAGATAGTAAATTTTGGGCTTGTCGAAAATTTCTTAGCAACTTTATAGGCCAAAGCAATGATGGGCAAATTTTTACCCTTAATTATGATCTTCTACTTTATTGGGCCCTTATGCATGAAGATAACCCTCTTGAAAGTCAGATTGCGCTAACAACAAACGATGGCTTTGGAAACGATGAGGACGATCCAGATGCTGACTATGTGGTTTGGCAGGGAGAAACAGGAGCTCATAGCGCCAAAATTCACTTTTTGCACGGAGCATTGCATTTATTCGACGCTGGAAATGAGTTACAAAAATTCACATGGATACGAACAAATTATCAGTTAATTGAACAGGCAAGGGCCGCTATAAGTGATAATAAATTCCCTCTTTTTGTAGCTGAAGGAACAAGTACTCAAAAAAAATCAAAAATTAGGCATAATGCTTATTTATATCAAGGATTAAAGCAATTTACCACTAATGTGCTACAAGTTGGATGCTGTATCTTCGTTTATGGTCATTCGCTTGCTGAGAACGATGGACATATCTTGCATAGAATAGGAAAGGGTAAGTTTAGAAAGCTTTACATTAGTCTTTATGGTGATCCGCAAGCAGAAGCCAATCGAGCTATCGTAGCTAAAGCAGAAGCATTAGTTGCACTGCGACACTCCAGATTCCCTTTGGAGTTAGCTTTTTATGATGCTGAAACCGCAAATGTTTGGGGGGCATAAATGGGGGACTTTCTATAGTTTGAATATCAGATTTCTAAGCTAGAACATGTTTTTGAAAGTCAATTATTAATCCCTTCACTGCTCCAGTTTTTTCTCCGATTGAGCTTGCCTCTGTCAATATGTCCGGCTGGAGTGTTAATCTCCGTCAGGCTGAGAAGGTTACGGCTATGAAATTGAAAGCATGGATGCTTATAGTTTTGGCACTGTCATCGACTCCGGCATTTTCTTTGAACAACAAAAACGAATGCAAGACTCATCCCATCACCATAACAAAGATTTTTGAAAGAATTGAAGCTGACCTCCCCGCAGTACCCGAGCAGGAAAGCGAGTATTTTTCTGATTTGTACGATGCTTCCGGCTTGCCGCGATTCTATAAATACAAGGACAAACCCTATTACTATCTTTGGTTGTTACATACTTCAATCGATGAAGCCAAGGCAAGTTTAATAAATCATTCCAGTGAAAAGAGCTTCACTACCGCACGTTCTGCACTAGCTTTTTCGGCAGATCTTTCACTTCGTTTATCTAATGCCCGAAATGCGTGGACTGAATATCAGGCCTATTCAGATAGCAAGGATTTGTCTGACGACTTAAAGGAAGAGTTCACCGACCAGATGTTGTCAACCAGTGTCTTGTTCAGTCTTTATCTGAGCTGTCTTGTTGTACACCTAAAACCCGATTAATCGAAACCACCAATCATTTGGAACGAGGCATTCTTTGGGCCGGCGCGTGAGGGCTCTTGTGACAGGGGCACGGTTTAGGTTCGTCAGTACTTTTAGGTCATCGCTTCCCATCCGACGTGGCGCTATGATATGATTGATGGCAACAGAGATATAAAAATAACAAAAATGAGGTTTGCATGGCGGATGCGGAGTCTTTGCTGGGTTCAACCGATACGGACCAGGTTTTTCAGGACCCGAATACTGCACAGCTTGCCCAGCAGGAATATGTCGAGCCGGACGTACACTCCGGCGTAAAGTTAGATTTCACCGGCTCCCCTCCCCCCGAGGCGGTTGTCTCCCTGAGGCGAAACACCGATATCATCACACAGGGCATTCATAAGCGTCTTCTCGGTCTGCAGCCCGGTCAAAAAATTGTAGTCTGCCTCGGCGAACTGCATGAAAACGGCCATCATGTCGCCCTTCAGACGAGTGTCCTCCACGACCTGACGGAAAGCGGAGTGAGCGTCGCTCTTGCACTGGAATGGCCGCCGAACAATATCGACCTGCATTCCGATGAAATCTTCAAGCCTGAAACCACCAACAAAGAGGGAATGAAAGCCCTTTTGCAGGCGCCGTGGAATGAGGCCTTGCGTGACAAGCTCTCCGCCGACACCACACCGATCCGCACGGGGAACGCGCGGATCAGCCGGGCGCTGCTGCATCAGTATCTGGACAATCACAATATACCGGTCTTTTGTACGGATGCGCCCCGCGACTGGGATCTTTACCTGCAAAACAACCGCAGCCGTCAGGATCTTCTGACCTCCGACCCTGACGTGGCTAAAGCCATAGAGGCTGCGGCCGAAAAACTCAGGGAGTTCGGGTACGTGCCCCAGACGGAAGGGCCGATTGATTCCCTGGGCCAAATGGGCATGCTGACCCGGAATATGTATATGTTCGAGCGCGCCGAAGGCATTTTGCACGACAACCCGGATATTCAGGTGTTGTTTATCGAGGCCGGACGCGCCCACGTGACGGGCAATCATGCGCTCATTCCTGAACGCAGCTGGTACGAACACAGTCTGAACGCGATCTTCGACCGCCGTTCGCCGCATCTATTCATCGGCGCACCGCTTTATAAATCCGAGAAAGACAAGCTGGACTCGACCCCGGTGCAGGCTTTGACAGACCCGCACACGCTCCATCTGGTGTACACCGACGCCTCGGGGTTCAGTTCGATTACCGACCAGACCGCCGATGAAAGGGAGGTCGCCCTGATCGAAAGCCTTGCTCCGTATTTCCCCTATATCGACGAGACCCTTGACGGACAAACGCCCAAGGCCCTGTTCGATGCGCGCGCCGAGAAGCTGCGCCTTGCGCTGCGTGATCTGCGTGATAATAACGGTCTTCTGCTTACGGCGCCTGAGAATGCGCTGACGCTCAATTAAGGCTAAGGCCTGAAAACCAGAAAGCGGGCATTTCATTCAGGCATGTCGGGTGTCCTGTTGCCCAAAAATTCACGATAGCCGGGTTCCGGTTTTTCAGGATGCGTCTATTGCTGTTCGCAGCTGTCTTCGTATTCCGGCGGGGGAGTTGCGGCGCAGTTGAATTGTCTGCGGAAAAAGCGGTTATAGAATTTTTCCTTTTCCGAGGCGTTGATGAAGGAATTCACGAGATCCTCTTCCACACCGCAATACTGGATGTAAGCCCGGTCGTAATGAACGACCAGATACTCATTGGCACTGTCGTAGCAGACTTCATCGATGTTCAGGCTGTCGGAAATAGCTTCACATGTGAAATGATTTTTTGCGACGTGTCCGTTGCTGCGCACGTAGATACAGTCCGACGGTCCGCAATAGCCGAACGCGCACACCTGTTCTTCCACCTGTGCCGCCGCCGGGGTGGAGAACATCACGATAAGAGCCAGAATTACCAGACAAATACGCATCGCTATCCTCTAATGACCTATCAGTATTCTGTAAAACCCCTGCAGGTCAAGACGTTTCCAAAAGAAAAAAGCCGGAAAAATTCCGGCTTTTTCACAAATTATGCAGGCTACAGCCTTTTTTCTGCAGCAATTATTCCTGTTCCGGAGCTTCGTCGTCATCTGAAGCATCGTCAGCAGGCTGACCTTCCGCAGGCTCGGTCTCCGTGGCTTCGCTTTCATCAGAGGGCATGGATGCCTTTTCCATCTGCTCGTCACTGCCGCTTTCCTCCGTCGCCTGTTTGCTCATAGGCTGTTTAGGAGTCGGAAAGGTTATGATTTGTACTTTTTGAACCTTTTCAATAATGTTATTGCCGAATTGGTGGATCAAAATCACCGTTCCCAAAAAGATGAACAATACAACGAGAAGGGAAAAATAAAGGCGTCCGGCACGGCTTTTTCCTTCCGGGCTTTGCGGATCTGGGTAATTATTCGGGTTGTTGGCATCATTCGTCATGTTCATCTCCTGTCAGTCTTGTTCGGGTTGTTTCTAATCTTCCCCATATAAGTAATAATAAATAAAAAGCCTGTATTAAAAGCTCCTGAAACTCGTTGCATATAATGGAGTATTTGGAGTCACTTTGCAAACCATCTCTTTATTCTATATCATCTTTTTTATTATATATTATGTAAATAAATGTACTCTTCCCTGAAAAAAACTTTAAATATTCGATCGCTCATTTGCGCCATTTTATATCAGATACTCCTTGCCCGACTGAAAAAAAAAGGCACAATGAGAATCTCCTTAATCCTCAGGTTTTCAGTCATGCGTTTGCGCATTTTGCTTTTTTTTGCGGTTTTTGCCGCGTCCCTCTTTCCGAACTTTCGTGCTGTCCGGGCCGAGGTGTCGAACGATCCTGCCGAACTTCATAAAATTCTGGATGAAAAGCAAAAGCAATTCGAAGAGATTGAGGGTCTTTTCAATAAAGAAGATGTGAATACGCAAGTTTTACTGGAAAAACGCAAAAAAATTAAGGAGTTGCGCGCAGAAGTCCAGACCCTTGCCGATTCCATCAAGCCTATGCGTGACAGGCTTCTGGCCGATCTGAATGATCTTGGGCCGGTCCCGCAGCCTGTCGAGGGTGTTCCTTTTGTACCTGAACCCGAAAATATCCAACACCGCCGCACTGAACTCAGCGAGCAGTCCAGTGCGCTGGACGGGCTGGCGATACAGGCCGATGCCCTGGTTTCAAAATCGCTGCGGATGCAAGAGCGCATCGCTTCCTTACGCAGGGAAAAATTCCTGAGCAGGATTCTTGAAAGACAGGCTCCGCCGTATTCACCTGAATTGTGGGCCGCCGCGAAAGAGAACCTGGAAATTCAGGCCAATTCTTTTTGGACTTTCGTTGATGCCGTTCGAGAACAAAATCCCTCCTATCCCGTCCTGATTATTTCAATTTTTGCGTTTATTGCCGTTCTTGTGCTGGCACGCACCTATTCTCTGCGGTCTCTGAGAAAGAAAATCGAAGAACTTGAAAGTATGGAGGATGACAGCCGCTTCTCGAAGGCGTCTGTTTCTTCCCTGCTAAGTATGGTGATCACTCTGCTGGGGTTTTCCTTCATCCAGCAGGCCTTTCTGGCGCAAGGGATCATTCATGAAAATAACCTGACTTTTTCCAACCAGCTGATCCTGCTTTCGTGCTTTCTGATCTTTACCTTTATCGTCACTGCGCGTTTTGCGGTTGCGGGGGTTATTCGCCGGCGCACTCAATGGGTGACATGCTTTATCGCGTTTTTGTATGCGTTTGACCAGATAGCGCTTGCCTTTGGCGGGACCATGGGCGCTGCTGTCGAGCTGACCATTATCGAGAGTTATGTTGTTACCAGCCTTTTTGCCCTGATGATCTTCGCGGGGTCGATTTTTGCGTTCCGGGCCAGCGAAAAGGGGATGAAGTTTTTTATTCCCCAGTGGGTATTTTTGCTGTTTATGTTTGCAGGAGTTTTTCTTCTTTTTTCCAATCTGTTCGGATACGTTTCCCTGACCCGAACCGTTTTCGAGCGGTTTGTCATGCTTTTGTCCTTCCTTGTCTTCCTTCTGATGATCCGGTCGGTTGCGCGCTCGTTCCTGAGGCAGATCGATAGCGTCTTTCACAAGCCCGATCCGGACAGCACGAAGGAAGATGAACGGTTGTTGCTGTTCTGGCTGAGCCTTACTCTTGACGTGATTATTTTCTTCCTTTGCCTGCCTTTAACGGCGGGCCTGATCGGAGTGGAGTGGCAAGAAGTTCAGGACTGGGCTCTTCACGCCTTCTGGGGCTTTAGCATCGGTAACGTCAATATCTCGCTCGCCAATATCGGGTTCGGGTTTGGCGTTTTCCTGTTGCTGCTCTTTATGACCCGGATGCTCCAAAATGTGCTGAAGGACAAGATCCTGCCAAAGACACGGCTTGATTCCTCAATCCGGCAATCCCTTATCCAGCTTTTAGGATATCTAGGGCTGATCGTAGGGATGATGGCGGGCGTTTCAGCCGTGGGATTCGACCTCAGTAATCTGGCGTTGATCGCCGGGGCCTTGTCCGTTGGTATCGGTTTTGGACTGCAGAGTATCGTCAGCAATTTTGTTTCGGGTCTGATCCTGCTTTTCGAGCGGCCCATCAAGGTCGGAGACTGGGTTATTGTCAATTCCGGCGAAGGGATCGTGAAGAAGATCAGCGTGCGGGCCACGGAGATCGAGACGTTCGACCGCACGTCGATCATCGTGCCGAACTCGGAGCTGATTTCCTCGGCGGTTAAGAACTGGAATTATAACGACCGGATCGGACGGGTCATCATCAATATTGGAGTGACGTACAATTCCAAACCGCGACGCGTGCGTGAGATTCTTCTGGAGTGCGCGAAGGAACATCCTTCGGTTCTTTCCCATCCCGCGCCCTCCGTTTTCTTCAAGGATTTCGGGGATAGCGCGCTGATTTTCGAGTTGAGGGTTTTCATTCGCAATATCCGCGATATTTATGATGTGTCCACTGATCTGCGATTGATGATCTGGGACAAGCTGCACGAGGAAAACATCGAAATTCCCTTCCCGCAGCGCGATCTGCATATCAAGTCTTCGGACCTTGAGAAAGTAATCGAAAAAATTTCCCCAAAGCTTGCCGGAGGGCCGGATCATGGCTGATCATCAGAGTATCCTGCATGCCCTTAAATTTAACGGAGACGGATCGGCAGCCGTCCTTGAGGCCTGCGATCTTCCGGGTATGATCAAGAGCGATGAACTGGCCTGGGTGCATCTGGATGCGCGGAGCCGGGAAGCGCGCGAGTGGCTGGAAACGCAGATTAACTATCTTGATTCCCTGATCGTCGACGCCTTGCTTGCGGAAGAGACCCGCCCGCGCATGATCGAATATGAAAACGGGATGCTATTGATCCTGCGCGGCATGAATTTCAATGTGAACGCCGAGCCGGAGGATATGGTTTCCATCCGTTTATGGATCGATCCCTCCCGGATCATCAGTGTGCAACGCAGGCCGGTGAAGGCGGTGGAAGATATTGCCGCGCTTCTTGAGAAAGGGACCGGACCGAAGACTTCCGGCGATTTCCTGACTCTTCTGACCTATCTTCTTTTCGAGAGAATGGAGCCCGTTCTTGATGATCTGGACGAGCGAACGGATACGCTGGAGCAGGAAATCATCGACAGCCCGGAAGCCGAAGAGCGGCAGCTGATTATCGAGTTGCGTAAAGAAGCCATTATTTATAAGCGCTATCTCCTGCCCCAGCGCGATGTTCTTCTCGGATTGCGGAGTTCGCCGCTGCCTTGGATTCAACCCCTGCATAAACGACAGTTGCAGGAAACACTCGACAGGGTCATCCGGTATGTCGAGGATCTGGATTCCCTGCGCGAGCGCACCCAGATCATCAAAGACGAGCTGGTGAATATGCTGTCCGACCGGATGAACCATAATATGTATCTTCTGTCCGTGATTGCCGCTATTTTTCTTCCGCTGCATTTTATGACCGGGCTTCTGGGTATGAACGTGGCAGGAATTCCGGGGGCGCAGAGTCCATGGGCCTTCTGGATCTTTCTGGTGATCGTCGGAGCGGTCGTCGCGCTACAGATCGTTCTGTTCAAGAAGATGAAGTGGTTTTAGTTTTCCGTCAGCACCGGAATTATCGAAACGTCAGTAAATTCCGCCTGTGCCCGTGCCGGTATCAACGCCGGAAGGTTCATGAACGGGCGGCGGGTTATAGGGCGCGTCGGGGTCATAGTACCCTGTGCTGTTCCCCGGATATTCACCACCAGCGGGGGTGTAGGAGCCCGGATCATCGTAATGGTAATAGGGCAGGACCCTGATGCCGTCTTCATCAAGGATATACATTTCGTCAGTCGGTTCGGTTCCCACCTTGAAGGCTTCCCAAATTACATTGGCGTCGCCGGGGTTAGCACGCGCACCGGTCTTGGCATTGACGAGAACATTACGGATACCCGGCGGGCGACGGAAGGGGACGGGTGGCTGGTCCTTGAGCGCTTCACCCATGAAATCCTTGAAAACCGGAACCGCAACGGATGCGCCCTGCTCCCTGCGCCCCAGAGAGCGCGGATTGTCAAAGCCTACAAATACTCCGACGGCAAGATCCGGGGAAAAACCGATAAACCACGTATCGCGGGATTCATTGGTCGTGCCCGTCTTCCCGGCGAGCGGACGCCCCAGTTCCCTGATCCTAACGCCCGTTCCCCGCTGGACGACCCCTTCGAGGATCGAGACCATCTGGTAAACGCTGCGTTCATCGGCGATCTGTTCGCGTGTGTCGGGAATTTCCGGAGGGCTTTGCCCTTCCCAGCGGATCTTCGGACCGCAATATTTGCACTCGCGATCATCATGGCTGAAAATCGTCTTGCCGTGGCGGTCCTGCACACGGTCAAAGAAAGTGGGGCGGATTTTCTTTCCACCGTTGACCAGCATGGCATAAGCCGTTGTCAGGCGCAGGAGGGTCGTTTCGGAAGCGCCCAAAGCGTTCGACATTAAGGGGGTCATGTGGTCAGTGATCCCAAAGTGATCGGAATACTTGGCGATCAGGTCCGTTCCCAGAAAATTAGCGAGGCGCACCGTCATCTGGTTTTTCGATTTTTCTACGCCGACACGCATGGTCGTGGGGCCGTAGGATTCCCCAGTATAGTTTTTCGGGCACCATTGGTGGCCCGGGCGGTCCTCAATACACATCGGCGCATCAAGGATCAATGTTGCCGGGGTAAAGCCCTTATCCAGAGCGGCCAGATACACAAAAGGCTTGAAGGCCGAACCAGGCTGGCGCATGGCCTGCGTGGCCCGGTTATATTCGCTGATACCGTATTTCCATCCGCCCTGCATGGCGAGGATGCGGCCCGTGTGGGGATCGATGGCGATGATCGATCCCTGAACATCTGGAATCTGCCGCAGGAGATACGTTCCGTCGAAGGTTTCCATTTCAGGTTCCTTGCCGGCTTTCTTTTCCTCGTCTGTCTGTTTTTTAGGTACGGGCGGTTTTGCTTCAACCATGATTACATCACCGACGTCCGCCACCTGCTTCACAGAGGAAACGGCAGGTCCTTGAGCGTAGCCCTGATTGAGGTATTTTTGCGCCCATTTGACATCGGCCAGTTTCAATTCGCCCTGCTTGTCGTCAACAAAGCCAAGCTTTGCCGAGTCCTTGCCGCTTTCAAGAACAACCGCGAGTTCCCATTCTTCGAGCATCGCGGGCGGGCGGGGAATGTCCTTAAGCTGTTTGCGCCAGTCATCCAGTGCTTCGAGTTTTTTGAGCGGCCCGCGCCATCCGTGCCGCATATCGTAGGCCATCAGACCGTCGCGCAGGCTGCGTTCGGCGATTTCCTGCAGTTTGGGATCGACCGATGTTTTTACCACAAGACCGCCTGTGTAGAGGCTTTCCTGCCCGAATTTATCCGAGAGTTCGCGGCGCACTTCTTCTGCGAAATAAGGCGCATCCACAACCGTGCTTTCATCGCGCCTGGCCATGACCAGGGGAGCCGCATAAGCGAGGTCCGCCTGCGCCCTGGTGATGTAGCCGTCTTCCTGCAGCCGGCCGATTACGTAGTTGCGGCGCTTGACCGCTTCGTCGTGGTTGTAAACCGGATGGTAATTGTTCGGGGCTTTCGGGAGGGCTGCAAGATAAGCGGCCTCGGCGATCGTCAGTTCATCTAACGACTTGTTGAAATAATGCTGAGCCGCCGCAGCCACGCCATAAGATCCTCCGCCCAGGAAAATCTGGTTCAGGTAGAGTTCAAGGATGTGATCCTTGCTCATCATTTGCGTCATTTTGTAAGAGAGAATCGCCTCGCGGATTTTACGCTCGTAACTGGTTTCGTTGCTCAGGAAAAAGTTTTTCGCGACTTGCTGCGTGATGGTCGAGGCGCCCTGCGGACGGATTCCCTTTCCGCGGTTTTTCAGATTGGTTATGAGCGCGCGGGCCGTGGCTACGAAATCCACACCGCTATGCTCGTAGAAATTCTTGTCTTCCGCCGCGATGAAGGAATGCTTTACGATGTCGGGAATCGATTCAATGGGAATGAAGACACGCTTTTCCTCGGCGAATTCCGCCAGAAAGCGCCCGTCCCCGGCGTAAAGGCGGGTGACGATCGGAGGCTCGTAATTGCGAAGCTGGGTGTAGTCCGGCAAATCGCGGCTATAATAGCTGATGACATAGGCCACGCCCGCAACGCCAACGATCACGCCAATTACAGCGAGGGAGAGAAGCCCCAAAAATACGTTCCTGAGATATTTCATGGTTATATTTAGCGGATTTAACGACTTGCCCAACCTATCCTAACAGAATGACGGTTCTAACACATCCTCTTTTGAAAAAGGAAGGGTAAAGTTATGAAAATTATAATTTCTGATGACTCGTAATCGGTCCGTCTGCCCGCCCATGGATAAACTGGTCCACATAAGGGTTTCCGGACTGATCCAGTTGTGACACCGGACCGCACCAGATGATCCTGCCTTCGTAGATCATCGCCACTTCATCGGCGATCTTGCGGGCCGAAGCCATGTCGTGAGTGATCGACAAGGCCGTGGCGCCGAGCTGTTTAACGCATTTGATAATCAGGTCGTTGATCACATCGGCCATAATCGGGTCCAGACCCGTCGTCGGTTCATCAAAGAAGATAATTTCAGGATTTGTCGCGATCGCACGCGCCAGACTGACTCGCTTTTGCATCCCCCCGGAGAGTTCAGCAGGAAAGAGTTCGGCCACTTCCGATTTCAGGCCCACATCGCGAATTTTTTCAATGGCAATCTCGCGGGCTTCCTTTTTGGGAGTGCGCAGGCCGTGGATAAGGCCAAAGGCCACGTTCTCCCATATTTTCAGAGAATCAAACAGCGCGCCGCCCTGAAAAAGCATTCCGAATTTATGCATCAATTCGTCACGTTTGGCCGCGTTTACGCGGATCGTCTCCTCCCCGTCCACGAGGATCGACCCCGAATCCGGTTCCAGAAGGCCGAGGATGCATTTCAGCATGACGGACTTTCCCGTGCCCGAACCGCCGATGACGACCAGCGACTTTCCCTTGGGCACTTCAAGATTGAAACCTTTAAGGATGTGGTTTTTACCGAAGGACTTATGGACGTCGCGCATGACGATCTTATGTTCCATCGTGCCGGGGGCTGCTTGTTTGTTTTCGTTTTGAAGGTGTTTCATATTGCCGGCGGTCCTCATGAGAAAAAGACCTGCGTGAGGACATAATTGAAGATCAGAATGAGGATGGATGCAGAAACGACGGCGTTGGTCGTGGCTGCGCCTACGCCCTGGGCGCCACGCTGGGAATAGAAGCCCTGATAGCATCCCATAACCGAGACAATAAATCCGAACGCCGCAGCCTTATACAGGCCCGACATCACATCCATGTATTCAAGAATATCCCATGTCTGGTGAAGATAATTGGCCGGGCTGAAGCCCAGGCGGTAGACGGAGACCATATAGCCGCCCAGAACCCCGATGATATCGCCGATCAGGACCAGTATGGGCAGCATAATCGTTCCTGCGATCACGCGCGGAGCGATCAGGTATTTAAAAGGGTTGACCGAGAGTGTGCGCAGCGCGTCGATCTGCTCGGTTACGCGCATGGTGCCTATTTCGGCCGCTATCGACGCCCCGACGCGCCCGGCAACCATCAGCCCGGCCAGAACGGGAGCCAGCTCGCGGGTGATCGAGAGCACGACCACGCCCGCGATTGCGCTTTCGGCGTTAAAACGGGTAAAGCCCGTGTAACTCTGAAGGGCGAGCACCATTCCGGTAAACAAAGCGGTCATCCCGACGACTGGAAGGGAATAGTAGCCGATATCAATAAGTTGCCGTGCGATCTGCGAGGGAAAAAACGGCGGGCTGAAACAATGGCCGAGCGTGCGGATGACAAAAAATGTCAGGTTTCCGATCGCTTCCGTGAAGGCCAGAATGCCGCCCCCCAGATACTGGCAGAAATTCAGCAGAAGCCCGATCGGATTCCGCTCCGCTTTTGCTTTTACCTGTTCGACCTGGTGAATATCCGCAACCATCGCTTCCTCTCAGACCGCAAACACTAGAGGAAATGACTTTTAAGGTCCAGCGCAAGTTGCCCAAAAAATGGTTTACAATTCAAGGGAAAAGATCAAGACTTTGCCTGTGGAGACTATTGATACCGACGATCTGGTGTGTATGGATTTGCTGGCGGACCAAGTTCCCCTGCGGGTCGATCTTGCCTATGCCCGCGATGACAATACTTTGTTCGGAGAGCGGATCTACCGGACCGATGCCAAACTCTATCTTCATCTTCATCTGGCCGATGTTGTCGAGCAGGCCGCGATTCTGGCCCGGGAGCACCATGGGTTAACGCTGGTTCTTTATGACGGGCTGCGGACGGTCGAGGCACAGCAAAGGATGCTTGAGACGCAGAAGGTGAAGGACCATCCGCATTGGGTCGATGCTGTGCCCCGGTTGCTGTCCCGCCCCGGTGAAGGGGGACATCCGCGGGGGATGGCGGTTGACGTCAGTCTTCTTGATCCGGACGGGCGGGCTCTGGATATGGGAACGGTTTTCGATTTTCTGGCTGAAAAGCCTGATGCGCCCTATAACCCGGCCCATCGCGAGCACCCCCAGAGCGAAGCGGTTAAACAAAACCGTAAAATTCTTAATTCGGTTATGCTGGAGGGCGCAAGACTGGCCGGGCAAAGGTTATTGCCGTTGCCGCAGGAATGGTGGGATTACCGTCTTCCAGGAGATATTATCCGCAGATATTTGCCGCTTTCGGAGCGTGATTTACCGCCAGAGATGTGTCTTCTCCAGCCCCTCAGTCAATAAAAACTCTTATCTTCCTTTTTTTATAATCACTTAGGGGCTAAAGAGGCCCTGACCGAAAAGCTTGCAATAATATGGAATCTTGCTTAGAATGGTAAAAAAATAAAGTTTATGTTAATTGTTTCGCGCAATAGCATAAAAGTTGGGTCTATATATTAAGATATATTGGGTGTGATATGACGACGGACGCCGAGCATTTCAAGCATTTACGGAACATTCTTCTGGACCAGAGCGAGAGCCTTGGGATCAGTACGCCTGCTGCACAGATCGGGCAGCGGGATTCAGAGAGCGCCATTGACGCAGGCATGAGCGATGCGCTGGAGCAACTCGTTCTTCTGGCCCAACTGCATGCGGGGCGCTCGGACGATACGATTACGCGCGGCTATTCTGAAGCCAATATTGCGCTTGTTCGTCAGTATATGAAAGATCGCGGAGTCGGGATTGATACGATCGATCAGCTCACTGGGACTATTCAGGCTTTAGACACACCTGCCGGAGGACAAACAAGATCTGTGTTCGACCAGCAGTACATGATGGGCGGCACAGACCTTACCATGTTCAAAATTCAAAACGAGGCTCTCCTGAGCGGAACCCAAAGAGGCGAAGCGGTTGCGGCTGCACGGCCTCTGAGCGTCGTGTTCAGCGAAGCCAGAGACGATAGCAGGCGGACCGAGGCCGAGGCCCCGCACGATGCGGAAGTGCCCATGACACGCTACAGCACATCATATTCCTACGATCAAATTCAGGCGCTTAAGGGGCAAGGCTTAAAGTCCGTTGAAGAGCAGGCTGTTTTGGACGCCTGGGATGAGAACTGGCGCCGTTATACGGATTCGCACGGCTTCACGGAAATCGACGAACGCTACAACAGGGCCCACGACGCCTGGGTTAACCGCGGCCATGAGCGTTCGCAGCTCTATCAGCAAGCTTCAGACAAACGAGTAGAAGCGGCTGCTTTGCTTGACCACCTACAAGACCAAAAACTGACTGTGCATGTGGATGGACAGACTTTTCATATGTCCTGGAATGAAATCTATGCAGAAGTCGGTTATTGGGAAATTAATGACTCTACCCGTCAGGCTGCGCTGCGCCGTGAGGGTTTAAGGGCGCTTGAAGAATTGAAAGACCAGCCGCAAGGTTATAATGCCATGATGCAGGAAGCCTCACAGCTTTCACAACGTGCTTTTAGAGTGATGGGCGAACGGCAAGTTGAATACTCTGCGGCTTTGAGAGAGAGAAATGCCGCCTTTACGCAGCTCAGAGACGATCCGGTCCGGCTGACGGTTATGATCCCCAATTACGATGCAACACCGGAAACACAGGTTGCCGCCGAGACTCATCATGGTGCCGGCGGAGCTTGGTAGAGAGCTGTTTGTTTCTTATTCTTAAAAGTAATGGCGGCTTTTGGCCGCCTTTATTTTTCCCCGGCGTATTTCCGTTTGTATCGTCGACCTAAAGCGGTGAGAACTTCATAACCGATGGTCCCCGCCGCTGCCGCCAGATCATCGGCACTTTGATGCGGTCCGATGATTTCCAGCATATCGCCGGGAACCGGGTGTTCGTGTTCGGATACGTTTTCGAGATCGCAGATCACAAGGTCCATCGAAACGCGTCCGCGCACCGGCAAAGCATACTCTTTCCAATACAGTACGCCTTCATTGCTCAGGCTTCTGAAAAATCCGTCCGCATAGCCCGCTCCTGCCACAACCAGCTTTGTTTTTTTCCCGAATCGGTGCGTTGCGTTATACCCGGCCGTTTCAGCTTTTTGCGCCTCCCGGATTTGCAGAACGGGGACCGTCAAGTGCACCACAGGGGTCATGGGATTGGTCCGTTCCGGGGTCGGATTGAGGCCGTATAGCGCCATGCCGGGGCGATTCATCTCCAGATGGTAATCGTTAGAGCGGAATATTGCAGAAGAATTGCAAAGCGAGCGTTTAACGCCCTGAAAAAGTTTTGCGATCTCCATAAACGCTTTATGTTGCTGCGGGTTCATGGGTGAATCTTTTTCATCCGAGCAGGCGAAATGACTCATGACGCTATCCACATTTATCCCGGCCAGTAACTCTTTGTTTTCACTTAACAGACGCGTTTCGGATTTTTCGAGGCCGAGGCGGTTCATCCCTGTATCGAAATGAAGGAATGCGGGGTGTTTACTGCCTTCGGCCGGTTCCGACCTGTATTTTTCAATCTGATAGAGGGAGTTAAGAACAGGAATGAGGGTCAAACGCGAGTATTCCCCCTTAAAGGCCTGATCGTAACCGCCCAGTATTGCTATCGTGGTTTCGGGCGGCAGGGCCGTCCTCAATTCCGCCGCTTCCTCGAAGGTCGCCACGAAAAAGGTGCGACATCCCGCCTTGTAAAGAGCTTGGGCGACCGGTCCCGCTCCCAACCCATAGGCGTCGGCTTTTATGGTGGCAGCCGTCTCGCATTTCCGGTCTGATAGGGAATCCAGATGGACGTAATTGCACTGCAGGGCCGCCAGGTCGATGACAAGATTTCCGCTCCGGGCGCACATGAGGATTTTTAGTAATCCGAGGGGGCGTGAATCTGGTCCAGATCACGGAAACGGGTCAGGCGGCCGTCGAACTGCATCCGCACCGTGCCGATAGGACCATGGCGCTGCTTGGCGATAATGCATTCCCCGATATTGTGGGCGCGCTCCATATTTTCCTGCCATTTCATATGTTTTTCAGTTCCGGGCTCAGGTTCCGAACGCGAAAGGTAATATTCCTCGCGGTAAACGAACATCACTACGTCCGCATCCTGCTCGATTGATCCGGATTCCCGAAGGTCGGAGAGCATCGGGCGTTTATCCTCGCGCTGTTCAACCGCCCGCGAAAGCTGCGAGAGCGCCAATACAGGGATTTCGAGTTCCTTGGCGATGGCTTTCAGGCCGCGGGTGATTTCGGAAATTTCCAGCACCCTGTTTTCCTGTCCCTGTTTTGATCCGTTGCCCCGGAGGAGCTGGAGATAATCGACCACCAGCATGGAGAGATCGTGCTGCCGTTTCAGGCGTCTCGCCCGGGTTCTGACGGCGCTGATCGAAAGGGCCGGCGTGTCGTCGATGTAAAGCGGAACCTGGCTAAGCCGCTGGCTGGCCTCCACGAAGGCCCGGAAATCCTCTTGCCTGATATTTCCCTTGCGGATCGCATCTCCCGATATATTCGAACAATCGGCCAAAATCCTCGTGGCCAGCTGGTCGGAGGACATTTCCAGAGAAAAGAACCCGACGACCGCGCCCTCCCCCTTGTTCTCGGCGTATGATTTGGCCGCATTGAAAGCGATGTTCGTGGCCAGAGCGGTTTTGCCCATCGAGGGCCGCCCGGCGAGGATGAGGAGATCGGATTTCTGGAGACCGCCCAGAAGTTTATCGAGATCGCGCAGCCCGGTCGTTACCCCCGTCACATGGCCATCGGTCTTATAGGCCTTTTCCGCAAGGTCGATGGCTGTTAACACGGAATCGCGCAGGGTTACAAAGCCGCCCTGCACCTGCCCGGTTTCGGCCAAAGAGAACAGTTTAGCCTCGGCGGCTTCGATCATGTCCTGAGCCTCGACCTCCAGACGCTGGTCGAAGGCTTCGTTGACCACTTCCTCTCCCAGCGTGATCAGTTCGCGCCGCAGGTAGAGATCGTAAATGGTTCGGGCGTAATCGTCCGCGTTAATGGTGCTGACGATGCCTGCCGCCAGATCCGAGAGGTACTCCGCCCCACCGACATCGGCGAGATCCTGATCCTTTTCAAAATACCCTTTGAGCGTTACGGGCGAGGCCGTTTGCCCCCGGTCGATCATGGTCGAGATCGCGCGATAGATACGCTGATGCGCCGGCAGGTAAAAATGATCGAATTTCAGCAGATCGCCGATTTTTTCCTGAGCGCGGTTGTCGATCAGGAGTACACCGAGCAACCCTTGTTCCGCCTCGATATTATAGGGAAGAACACGGTAGGGCAGCGTCTCGTCCGCGTGTTGCGAAGCGGCTTTACGAGTTTTGGACGGATCGATGAGAACTTCAAGGGTCATAAAGAAAGCTAGCAAACGCTTTACGCCTCTGCTAGCTCCCGATCTTTTTGCCCGTGTGAATTACGGGGATAGACATGAAGAAAGGTTTTATTCGCCTTCTTCTTCAGCTCCGGCTTCAGATTCATCTTCGGCGGACGCTTCGTCCTTTTTCGCTTTTTTAGCTTTTTTGGCTTCGCGTTCCTTGGACTTGGCTTCGCGTTCGCTTTCCTCAGCCTTTTCTTCCTCCTCGTGAGCCTTCTTGGCTTTCTGCGCTTCCAAACCTTCCTCGTCGAGGACGTCTTTGAGCACTTCTTCCGCCTGCGCTTCGGCAAGGCTTTGGGATTCGCCAGCGATCAACGCCTGACCGGTTTTGGCCTGGGTTTCCGCTTCTTCAAGGGAACGGGCGATATTGATGGTCACGGTTACCTTGATTTCAGGGTGTACCATGATATCCACCGGGAACAGGCCCAGCATTTTGAAGTTCTGGTTTACGCGAACCATATTGCGCTCAACCGTCACTTTTGAAGATGCGAGAATCGCATCCGCGATATCGCGGGCATTCACGGACCCGTAGAGCTGGCCGCCTTCGGAAGCCTGACGGATCAACGGGATCTTCAGCCCATTGATTTTGTCTGCCAGTTTCTGTGCCTCTTTCTTGCGTTTTTCATTCTCGGCTGCGAGATGTTTCTTCTGAGCCTCGAAATAAGCGACATTTTCCTTGCTTGCGCGCAGAGCTTTTTTCTGCGGGAGAAGGAAATTGCGCGCGTATCCCGGCTTTACGGTTACGACATCGCCCATCTCGCCCAGATTCTCAACGTGCTCCAGCAAAATTATTTTCGTTGCGGACATGTTTTTTCACTCCTTATTTCTTAGCGGCGACCGGTCGAACCGTCCGAGTCGTTCCGGACGTACGGCAGAAGCGCCATATAGCGCGCCCGCTTGATGGCCTGAGCCAGTTCGCGTTGCTTTTTCTGGGACACGGCCGTGATCCGGCTGGGGATCATTTTGCCGCGCTCGGAAATATAGCGGTTTAGTAATTTTACATCTTTCCAGTCAATGACAGGCGCTTTGGGACCCGTAAAGGGGCAGGTCTTGCGGCGGCGGAAAAAAGGACGTTTTACGGCTGGTACATCGGCGCTCATTATGCGGCCTCCTTGTTGTCTTTGTCTTCGCTATTTTCGTTGCTGTCGTTATAGTCGTCGCGGCTGCCGCGGTCGAGGATCGCGGACGGACCGTTGGAGAGGGCTTCCTCGCGCACGGTAAGGTAGCGGAGAATGTCCTCGCTCAAGCGCATCCGGCGTTCCATTTCATGGATGGCGGCGGCAGGCGCGTCAGATTCGATCAGGGCGTAATGCGCGCGGCGGCTTTTCTTGATCCGGTAGGCCAGCGTGCGCAAGCCCCAATGCTCGGTCTTGTGGATCTTGCCGCCGTTGTCGGTGATGATTTTTGAGAATTGCTCGATCAGGTCCTTGACTTGTGCGTCACTCAGATCCTGCCGTGCAATAAACACGGTTTCATAAAAAGGCATGTTTTTTCCTCTCGGTTAACGCTTCAAAGACAAGGCGAAACCAGATCCCCTTTTCCCGAAGCTTAGCTGACGGACCCGCCGCCAGCGAGGTTTCAAAGTGTGCGCACTATTGTGTATTTCCTGCCGAAATGCAAGATTTTTTGTAAAAAAGCCGGGAAACCCCGTCTTTAGGGGCTGTTTTGAAGGCTCTTTTCGGTGGTCAGTGGCTTCCGTCCACAGGCGGATTGCCGTTCGAGGCCCGTGTCACATACGAGGCCATAAAGATGGACCAGCTTGAATCCGGGTCCATGGAGCGGTGTTTTTTCATTCCTTTCCTGAGTATCTTTTCCAGCTGTTCCCGGGTCAGGGCCGGATCGCGCAAGGCATTCTTGAACTGGGAGAGCGCCATGGCGGCAAAATCCGCGTAATCCGAATTGGTGTAGTCGTGCCGGGAAAAGGAATGGTAAGCTGCGCTGGTTTCTTCGATAATATGAAGAACCTCGCGATGAATCGAGTCGTCCAGTTTGGTAATCATGACAGAAATTCCCCTCAAATACCTAAAATATCACTTGTCAAAATGCGCTTAAGTGCTATACCTTCTCCACACGGTCGGGGCCTATAGCTCAGCCACTCTGTGCGTTTAATAACGGACAGACGTTCATGGTCGCACAAAATCCTTTTCATTTGCAAACTTTTCTTATATTGCACAGCAATGTGGCGTGTTCGCCTCTGTTTTTATATTGACACAGAGCTGCCGGAAAATATTGTTGGGCGCGTAAGAAAAAAGATTTTTTCAGAACACTCAGGATGATCATGAAACGTGCATATGTATTCCCCGGACAGGGGTCACAATCGGTCGGGATGGGAAAAGCGCTGGCCGATAACTTTCCGGAAGCCCGCGAAACGTTCGAGGCTGTTGATGACGCCCTTTCGAGAAAGCTCAGTGCGCTTATTTTCGAAGGTCCGGACACTGACCTTAATCTTACAGAAAACACCCAGCCCGCATTGATGACGGTCTCCATGGCCGTTGTGAACGTGCTCAAGGCCAAAGGCGTGGATCTCGCCCAAACCGGCGTCTATGTCGCCGGGCATTCGCTGGGAGAATATTCGGCACTGACTGCCACCGGGACGCTTAAAATCGAGGATACTGCTCGGCTTTTAAAGCTGCGCGGTGAGTCGATGCAAAAAGCGGTTCCTGTCGGGGTCGGGGCGATGGCGGCCATTCTGGGACTCGATATGCCGGAGGTTCAGGCCATAGCAAGAGACGCCGCGGGCGCGGATGTCTGCACTGCGGCTAATGACAATTCCGATGGACAGGTCGTGGTCAGCGGGCATAAGGGTGCGGTGGAGCGCGCCGTCGCTCTGGCGACCGAGCGCGGTGCCAAGCGCGCCGTCATGTTGCCTGTCAGTGCTCCTTTTCACTGTTCCCTGATGACCCCTGCCGCGGAGGCGATGAAAGGGGCGCTGGAAGGAACCGAATTCCTGCCGCCTTCCCTGCCCGTGGTTACCAACATCACCGCGCAGGCGGAAAGCGATCCTGCCAAATTGCGCGGCTTGCTGGTCGAACAGATTACCGGAACCGTTCGCTGGCGGGAATCGGTTCTATGGATGGCTGCACAGGGCGTCACCGAAATTGTCGAGCTGGGGGCTGGAAAAGTGCTGAGCGGACTGGTCCGCCGGATCGACAAGAGCATCGTCTGCCGAAACGCAGAAACGCCTGAAGAGATTCAGGCGTTGCTTGACGTTTTGTCGAAATAAAAAACCCGGATATTCTAAAGGACCGCTTCGGTCGTAGGGTGCAGGTCGTGATCGTCGTCCCGGTCGTCGTGCTCATGCGTGAAGTCCATACCATCACGCGGCGGTTGCCAGACATATTTCTGAGCGGTTTCGATATGGTCGGCGACCTGGCGCAAAACATCGCCAACAACAGTATTGCCGAAATGGCGTTCATGAATTAATGCCGCATCGATCAAAGTGGCGCGGTGCTGAACGAGGACATATAAATCATCGAAATCGAGATCCGCCTGACCCTGTCCATTGGGAGAAGATTTTTCAAGGATACCCTGAAGGGCATTCACCAAGGCCGAACGAATCTCAGCTTCTTCCGGATTATGCTCCCTGGAAAAAGCCTCGACCACGGCCTGGCGGATCGTTTCTACCATATCACGAAGAGTATGCTCATCTGCCATCGTTATAGCCTTCTAAAAGAAGCCTCTTTGCAGGGCCGAACACAAACATCAAAACTCTCATATCTATAGCGACCGTCGGGCGTTTATGCAAACTTGGATCGCTCAACGACGCTAAAAAAAACGTTTGTTTTACTTCTGCTGCGGAGATCATGACTACAGTTTACCCGTATTTGTTCTCCAAATGCTTAATTATATAACACATTTTATATAAAATGTAGCTTTGAGAAAAGACGACGCTAGGGCTTTTTATGTCAAATGTCAATGCGTCAAAGCGCATTTGCACGATCCTTATGAAGTTCCGTTACTCTTTATCCGTGGGCTAGTGAGAGACATATTGCTCCAATCTTGGAGCCTTTACAAGCCCTATCGGAGCCTATAGACATGGGGTTAAGAACAGCTCACATGAGGAAGGGCAGGATATGTTTGATCTGAAAGGGAAAAAAGCGCTTGTAACTGGGGCAACAGGAGGAATCGGCGCAGCAATTGCCCAGGCCCTTCATAGCCAGGGCGCAGAGGTCGGGATTTCAGGGCGCAACGGCGACAAGCTGGCCGAACTGGCCAAATCTTTGGGCGAGCGCGTCCATGTTTTACCCGCCGACCTGTCGAATGACGAGGCAATCGGCGATCTGGTCAAGCGCGCCGAAGAAGCGATGGGGCAGATCGATATTCTGGTGAATAATGCCGGGCTGACCAAAGACGGGCTTTCCATGCGGATGAGCCGCGAGGACTGGCAGAACGTGCTGGATGTAAATCTGACCGCGCCGTTCCGGCTGGCGCAGGCGGTGCAGCGCGGAATGATGAAGCGCCGCTGGGGGCGGATTATCAATATCTCCTCCGTGGTCGGCGTGACAGGCAATCCGGGGCAGTGCAATTACGTGGCTTCCAAGGCCGGGATGATCGGCTGGAGCAAAGCGATGGCGGCGGAGATCGCCAGCCGGAATATCACGGTGAACTGCATCGCGCCGGGGTTTATCGCCACGCCGATGACCGAGGTTCTGACCGATGACCAGAAAGCGAAGATCAGCGCGAACATCCCGGTGGGCCGCATGGGTTTGCCCGAGGATATCGCGGCGGCGGCGGGTTATCTGGCCAGCGAGGAAGCGGCTTACGTGACCGGGCAGACACTCCATGTCAATGGCGGCCTGGCGATGATTTAAATGTCTTGAGGATTTTCAGGCTTAGAAAGCAGGTTCCAAAAAGCGATAAACCAGCGAACAACCATGGCGTTTATTACTGCTACTGACGGCAAAACCCAACCGGCCAAAAGGGCTATAGCCCCTATGTTATTATCGTAATGCATTTCTGCATCTGCAACACCCCTTGCGTCTGCTGTCATGGTGCCCACTGGATTGTACAGACAGGTGCCTAACAAGACAGTTGCTACCCAACCCAGCAGGATCGCCAGAAAAGCACGCACAAGCAGATAGCGGGGCCAAGGCATAAAAACCCATATAAACGCCATAATACTGGGAAATATGAACGTCATGAACGAAACGATCTGAAATAGAAGATGTGGGTTCATTTTTTGATTTTATTGGTCGTTGTTGGCAGAGGTCAATGCTTTCAAAGCATTCGAGAGTCATTAGTAAATTGAGGGTTTCTGCGAGCAAGTGTATAAATTGAACGTATTTGCAATTATTTTTTAGTCTTGGGTCATGAAGCATCCCCTCATCATATTCGATTGTGACGGCACGCTGGTGGACAGCGAGCTTCTGAACAATATGGCGATGGTCGAGGTGTTGCAGGGGTTCGGACTGGCGCAATACGACCTCGATCATGCACTGGAGCATTTCACGGGGCTGCGGTTCAGCCAGATTCTGGAGACTATAAACCGGGATACCGGATTCCTGTTTCCGCCCGATGCCGCCAAAGGCTATCTTTCCGCCGTGCGGCGGCTCGCACCCACGCACATGAAAGCCGTACCGGGGGCGGAGGAGCTGGTCCGGCATGCCTCCTCCCGCAGCAAAATCTCCGTGGTTTCAAACGGGGAGCGGAATAATGTGCTGATGTCTTTGGAGATGACGGGGCTGCGGCATCTGTTTTCAGAGGAGCATATTTTTACCGGGCTGATGGCGGCGGCCAAGCCTGCGCCGGATTTGTTCCTGCTGGCGATGGACCGGCTGGGCGAGCGGGCGGCGGAGACGCTGATCATCGAGGATTCCGTCGTGGGCGTGACGGGCGGCGTGGCGGCGGGCGCGACCGTGTGGGGGTTTACCGGCACGCATCATGCGCCTGAGAAACAGGAAAAGGCGCTGAAGAACGCGGGAGCAAAGTGGGTTTTCGGGGAGATGACGGAGGCTCTTGCAGAGATCATTCCTGCTTAGCTTCGTTACAAACTCTTTCACATTTAATTTTTCGCCAACGCGCCAAAGGATCTTCTTCGCCTTCTTCTATGGCCTCGTTTACCAGAGGTTTTTTGCACATTTCACAGATTTGCCCTCTCGACAAATTTTCTTGCTGCAGAGACCGCCATCTGTATAATGGGTCTTCTTTTTTGCATTTTTCTTCGTTGTAATCCGGGCTTGCAGGGTTACATTCTGAGTCTGTTTGGGCATCTTCAAATTCATAATCAGGATAGGGTCTTAGACCGCAAGCCTGCTCACATTCCTCTTTTTCAGATTTGCTACTGTCAGGAATTTCGGAGCATTTGCAGCCTTTCTCACGCCATTCCGATTTCCTTTTAATCCGCTCCTCCTGAATGCGCCGCCACCTGTAAAGCGGCTGTTCGGTTTCGCATTTCTTTTGATCATAATCGGGGTGGGATTCGATGCAATAAGAAGGTGTGGAGACTGGCGTTTGTAGCTCTTTGTTAATCACGGGAAACATCCCCGTCAGAATCACCAGCGTCACCAACTGTCCCACAGCCCAAAGAACAAAATCATTCATGTTCCTGCCTTCTGTTCAAGCACTTCAGTATAGCAGGCGTTTTATTGAAAGCGTCAGATTATTCCGCACTGTTTTCAGCGGTGAGGGCCGCCTTCTTGGCTTTTTCGATCTTTGCCTTACGCAGATGCAGGAAAGTCATCATCGCTCCGACCGTAACGAGGAAACAAATGAACACCACGATAAAGAACTTGTCGAGGTCGTCGGGCGCCAGGAACTCGCTGCAGTAATAGCCCAGAAGAGTCAGGCTGACCGTCCAGACCGCACCGCCGATGACGTTGTAAATCATGAATGTCCGGTAGGAGATTTCCGAAGCGCCCGCCAGCAGGCTTACAAAAGCGCGGATGGGGAAAAACCGGGCGACCACCAGGGCCCAGCTCGCATAGCGATTATAGAACTGCTTGGCCTGATTGAGCATATCCTCATCGATATGCTTGCCGGCCTTGCCCGCCCGAATGGCCGGTCCGGCCTTTTCGCCCAGCCAGTAGCCCACCATGTAGCCGAGCACCGAGCCGATAAAGCTGATTACAATTACCAGACCCAGTTCGAGAATGCCCTGAGAGGCCAAAAATCCCGCGGTAAAGAGAAGACTGTCGCTGGGCATGAAGAAGAACAGGATCACCCCGTTTTCAAGAATGATCGAGATGAGAATGCCCAGGTATCCTATCGATTTGATAAAAGGGACTAGTTCCGGACCGGTCATCTGGTTTGCTCTTCACTCCGCATTTACTCAGGTGCACTCTATCCTATGCGCTGTCTAAAAGGCAAACTGAATAAGAGTAAAAAAACAGCCCCATCGCGATGTTTATATGAAGTCCAGAGCGCAGAGATGATCATAGAAGGCTTTATGGTTATACGGATCTTCATCTTTAAACAGCAGCATCAGTTCCGTATACGCTTTTTGTAGTTTCAGATGGGACGATATGACCCGTTTATTATATTTGTAGCCCTCTCTTAAAGTCAGGACTTCTCTGCCGTTGGCCTGCGACCATTCTATGAAGAAGTCCCTTTGTTCTGCAATCGCAAGCATCGTGAGTTTTTCGATATCCTTTAATTCTTTTGTCGGAGCCCTGACCAAAATAAAGTTGTCCAGCACTTCATTAATTTTATCGACGTAGTTCCGGATCTGCTTCTTATAGGATTGTGAATTTACATAAAAATATTGCATCATGTTTGTCCGGAGCTGAAAGGCCTGGTCGGTGAGAGAGAAATAATGCTTCAGATAGGCGACATCGTAAGGAGAGAGTTTTGATATTTTCGTGTCAAAAGGCGTGCGCTCGTGATTAAAGAATGCATAGGATTCTTCAATACTGTATGTTTTCGTGTAGTTAACTGCCTGCTTGCCGCCCGCATATGCCGGATCTGCGCAGATTAAGAGAAATAGCAGGAGAAAGATTACAAGTCTGGGTTTGTCATAAAGGTTCATGTTATCTCTCATAATCCTTGATTCAAGCTGGCTTGTTAATCTTAACACATTTTTGACACATTTTCGCCACATATTTTTTGGGAGGCTGTTATGCCTTGGCCACTCTCAGGATATTTGTGGTTCCCGGCTGCCCGAAGGGTACGCCTGCCGTCATCACAAAGCGCTGCCCCTTTTCGATGAAGCCACATTTCAGGGCGATTTCAGCAGCGTGCCGGGCCGGTCCCGTAAAATCATCAATGTTCTCACTTTCATGAACCGGGAAAACCCCGTAGGAAAGCTTGAGCCGGCGCGCAACATCGATATTAGGCGTCAAGCAGAGGATCGGCATGTCCGGGCGCTGACGCGCGGTACGCAGTGAAGTTGACCCGGACATGGTGTAATTCACGATCAGCGCCGCCTCTACATCCTGCGCGACATAATAAGCCGCGGTGGTAATTGCATCCGCCGTGCTGTTGAGAGCATCGGGACGTTCAGCCTCCATCATCATCTGATAGTTTTCATCGGCTTCCACGCGGCGGGCAATCCGATCCATCATCTCGACGGCCTGAACAGGATATTCGCCCGTTGCGGTTTCAGCGGAAAGCATAACGGCGTCCGCCCCGTCATAGACAGCGGTCGCGACATCCGAGGCTTCGGCGCGGGTCGGACGGGCGTTATGGATCATGGATTCCAGCATCTGGGTGGCCACGACGACAGGTTTTCCCGTTTCGCGAACCTGCCGGACGATACGCTTTTGCACGGGAGGAACATCCTCGGGCGGGATTTCAACCCCCAGGTCGCCGCGTGCGATCATGACCGCGTCCGCGTGTTCGAGCAACTCATCCAGCCGCGCGAGCGCGGAGGGTTTTTCAAGCTTGATCATCAGGGAGGCGCGACCTGCGATCAGTTCCCTTGCCTCCTTCGCGTCTTCGGGTTTTTGCACGAAACTCTGGGCAATCCAGTCCACGCCCATCTCAAGAGCCGCCGCAAGGTCTATGCGATCCTTTTCTGTGAGAGCCGGGATCGGGAGCACTACGCCGGGGACGTTGAAACCCTTTTTATCGCTGAGTTCGGTGCCGGTCCTGATTTCGCCGATCAGGTAATCCTTTCCCTTTTCCAGAATTTTCACGCGGACCTTCCCGTCATCTAATAGAATTTTTCCACCTTTCTCCATAATCTCCATGATTTCCGGGTGCGGGAGGCATACGCGCCCTTCATTACCTGGTGCCGGATCGAGATCGAAGCGCATTTTCTGCCCCCTGACCAGATCGATTTTTCCGTTTTCAAAGCTGCCGATTCTCAATTTCGGACCCTGAAGATCCGCGATCACGCCGATCGGCCTGTCTTTTTCATGTTCGAGTCCGCGGATGCGGTCGAGGACCTGCCTGTGCCCTTCGTGAGTTCCGTGGGAAAAGTTCATGCGAAAAACGTCGACGCCCGCCTCGAATAACGCTTCTATCATTTCCTTATCTGCGGTGGCCGGACCGATGGTGGCGACGATTTTAGTCTGCCGATTCTTTCTCATGGGCGATTCTCTGATTTTTTCTCTTGGATTCCAGTATCTTCCCGGTTTCACACTGTAGCAAAAAGGCTCTAAGACTCGTTTAACAAGGGTACAGGGAGACGTTTATTTTGGGTAATATTCTTTCAAATTTCGAATTTTTCACCGGGGGATAAAAGGTGGGATATGTCTGTTTTTAGAAGAAAAAACAGACAGTTTTTGATTTAATCGTTGTTGCGTAGGAATAAATTCAATTTGGCACGAAATACTGGATATAGTATTTTCACTGGAGACGAACCGCTAGTTCTAGTGGTTTATCTGGTCTAACTTCATTCACAAATTCTAGTATCATACTAGCCCAATTAAGAGTAAGGACAATACTCATGTTTGACATTGCGCAAATGGAGAGGGGGAACCGCGTCCGCATCGACCGTAGCCGCGACGCCTATCTCACCACCTTCGGAAAAGCCACCCTCACCGACCGTTACCTGATGCCCGAAGAGCAGTATCAGGATCTTTTTGCGCGGGTCGCGATGTATTACGGCGATGACAGCGCCCATGCGCAGCGCCTTTACGATTATATCTCCAATCTCTGGTTCATGCCGGCGACCCCCGTTCTTTCGAACGGCGGAACGAACCGCGGCTTGCCTATTTCCTGTTTCCTGAACGAGTCCGGCGATTCGCTTGAAGATATCGTGGCCCTCTGGAATGAGAATGTCTGGCTGGCCTCGCTGGGCGGCGGCATCGGTTCGTACTGGGGGAACGTCCGTTCGATCGGCGAGAAAGTCGGGCGTAACGGCAAGACCTCCGGGATTATTCCGTTCATCCGCGTGATGGACTCTCTCACGCTTGCCATTTCGCAGGGGTCCCTGCGCCGGGGTTCGGCTGCGATCTATCTGCCTGTCTGGCACCCGGAGATCGAGGAATTCATCGAGATCCGCCGTCCGACCGGGGGCGATCCGAACCGCAAGGCCCTGAACCTGCATCAGGGTGTGCTGATTCCCAACCGCTTCATGGAAGCCGTCCGCAATGACGAAGAGTGGGCGCTGAAATCGCCGAAAGACGGGCATGTCGTAGACCGGGTCAGCGCGCGCGACCTCTGGATCCGGCTGCTGACCGCGCGGATCGAGACGGGCGAGCCTTATTTTATCTTTATCGATCATGTGAATGACGCGATTCCCGATCACCACAAGATGGCGGGGCTGAACGTCAAGATGTCGAATTTGTGTTCCGAGATCACGCTGCCCACGGGCCGCGACCATCTGGGCAACGACCGGACCGCGGTGTGCTGCCTGTCTTCGCTGAACCTTGAGAAATTCGAAGAATGGCAGGGACATCCGACCTTTATCGAGGATATCATGCGCTTCCTCGATAATGTACTGAGTGACTTTATCCAGAAAGCTCCGGATTCCATGAAGCGCGCCAAGTATGCGGCGATGCGCGAGCGGTCGGTCGGTTTGGGTGTCATGGGTTTCCACTCCTTTCTGCAATCCAAGATGATCCCGATGGAGGGCGTCATGGCGAAGGTGTGGAACCGCAGGATCTTCCAGCACGTCAAGCGGCAGGTCGACGATGCGTCCGTCAAGCTGGCGCATGAGCGCGGGCCGTGCCCGGATGCCGCCGATTACGGGATCATGGAGCGTTTCTCCAACAAGATGGCGATTGCGCCGACCGCTTCGATCTCCATTATCTGTGGCGGCGCCAGCCCCGGTATCGAGCCGAATGCGGCGAATGCCTATACGCACAAGACGTTGTCGGGATCGTTCCCTGTCCGCAACAAGTATCTGGAGCAGCTGCTTGAAGAGCGCGGACAGAATAACGAGGATATCTGGTCCTCGATCTTTACCAACGAAGGGTCCGTGCAGCATCTCGACTTCCTGACTCCCGAGGAGAAGGACGTGTTCAAGACCGCGTTCGAGATCGACCAGCGCTGGCTGATCGAACATGCGTCGGACCGCACGCCGTTTGTCTGCCAAGCGCAATCTCTCAACATCTTCCTGCCTGCCACCGTGCATAAAGCCGACCTGCACCGTATTCACTGGGAAGCATGGCAAAAGGGCGTGAAATCACTTTATTACTGCCGTTCAAAATCCATCCAGCGGGCGGAGAGCGATGCTTCGTGGAAGCGCTCGCAGGCGGAGGCTCCGGCAGCAGAAATTGCGGAGGCCAAACAGGGCAGCTTCAGCGAGTCCGGCAATTATGAGGAGTGTCTGGCCTGTCAATAAAAGGTTTTACTGCGTAACCTGCGTATCACTCACTGCGTAAAAACTTACAGCTTTTTTACTGTGTAAGTCTTCAAACTGCGTAATGAAAAGGGGCTCTTTCGGGCCTCTTTTCTTTTGGCAGGCCTGTAACACCTTTTTGGCTTGGCACGAATAGGGTTATGGTAAGATTTGAAACAGAAAACTCTAACAAAAGAGAAGGCAAGACCATGTCAAAACAGGGTTTTTCGGCTTTACCGCTCGTTCTCGTATGCGCGGCACTTGTAACGGGCGGAGTCGTTTTAAACGCAGCTTCCAGCGTCAAGGCGGAAGATCAGGCTCCACAGACAGTGAAAGAAGGAAAAGAGGCCATGGACACGGATCATCTGACCAAGATGCAAAAGTACGTCACCCAGCATGACGGCACGGAGCCGGCGTTCCAGAACGAATACTGGGACAATCACGAGCCGGGGATCTACGTGGACGTGGTTTCGGGCGAGCCCCTGTTTTCCTCGCTCGACAAGTTCGATTCGGGATCGGGCTGGCCGAGCTTCACCAAGCCGATCGATCAGGCGAGCGTCAAGGAGAATGTCGATCACAAGCTCTGGGTTCCGCGCACGGAAGTGCGCTCCAAGGACGCGGACTCGCATCTTGGACACGTGTTCAACGACGGGCCGAAGGATAAGGGAGGAATGCGGTATTGCATCAACTCCGCCGCGCTGCGGTTCATCCCTCTGGCCGATCTGGAGAAGGAAGGATACGGCGAATACGCGAAGCTGTTCGAAGGTCACGGGACCAGCGAGCCGGCAGGAGACGAGAAGAAATAATCCATGCGAACGCATAACTTGATTTTCCGGGCGCCCATGGCGCCCGGAATTTTTATGCTCTCTCGATTCACCAGAAAATCTGATATAGCTGGTCTTTATATTCATCATTGAAGGGTTATCCATGCACTGGTCGATTTTCACCGCGCTCGTCGTCGTGTCCGCCACGGGGATTCATTTCTTTTCCAGACTCGCGAAGGATACGGTCGATCCCATGATCGCACTGGTCATCACAACGGGCGCCGCGTTTGCATTTTCGCTGTGCTTTCTGCCGGCCGCGCAGGACGGGCTGGTCAAGAATCTTACATTCAGCAGGGGGCCGGTGCTTTACGCGCTTGTGGGCATTTGTATTTCCCTGGCGCATCTGGGGATCTTTTATATGTTCAAGGCAGGAGCGCCGATGTCGCTGGCCACGCCTATTGCGAGGCTCCTGCCTGCCATTCTGGCCGTGATCCTTGGCCTCTTCTCCTTTCAGGAAACGCTGAAGGCGACACAGATCGCCGGGCTCGTTCTCGCGGTTTTCGCGGTTGTTTTGGTCGTCAAATAACCTTTCAGGAATCGGGGAAGGAATCACACAATCCCCTGTTGTCCGGGTCGAGGGGCTGAAAGGTCAGGGTCATCTGGCCATAAGTCTTGCCACTTTCATCTTCGGCGATAAAATCGCTCAGGCTCCATTCCCCTTTCGTCATGAAATCCTCGTGCAGGGAAAGGCGGATGTTCTGACGCATCGGAAAAATCATGAACATTTCGTGATTATACGGATAGCGCATGCGCACGCGCGTGACGTGCGGATCGGGGTGGTCGAACCGCGCCATGAGCGGAACGCAGGGGCGGACGGTTTCGCTGACCGAGTGGGGGACGTTGTTGAGGAAGACGGTAAAGACCCGTGCGCCGGGTTCCTGCGCCGCGGCAGGAAGAGAGAGGATAAAACCCAGCGAAAAAATTGTGAGAATCGCGAGCGGCTTTTGTAAGAGCCTGTGAATGTTGAGAAAAAATTTGTGTGATAAAAGTTTCATTTGACCCTTGAAAATCACAACATGTTGTGTCATTTTACCTTTGTATCTACTAAATGTAGATTTTCTTAACCGTTCTCGAACTATCCCCGTGATTCCCAAGGCCGCGTGAGAAAAAGACTCGGCAGGGGCGGTGATCGTTCTACACTAACCTAAACCGATTCTTTCTATAAGGAGTATTCCCATGGCCCAGTCCGCCAACGATCTCGCCAACGCAAAATCCCCCCTGCTCGTGGAGCGGCATGTCTATAAACCGTTCCTGTATCCGTGGTGTTACGAGGCGTGGCTGACGCAACAGCGGATTCACTGGCTGCCGGAGGAAGTGCCACTGGCGGAAGATGTGCGCGACTGGAAGAAAAAACTCACGCCCGCCGAGCGCAACCTGCTGACGCAGATTTTTCGTTTCTTCACACAGGCGGACGTGGAGGTGAATAATTGCTACATGAAGCATTACTCGCGCGTGTTCGGGCCGGTCGAGGTGCAGATGATGCTGGGCGCGTTCGCGAATATCGAGACGATTCACATCGCCGCCTACTCTCACCTGCTGGATACGATCGGGATGCCGGAGATCGAATATCAGGCCTTCATGAAATACAAGGAAATGAAGGACAAGTACGATTACATGCAGACAGCCAGCATGGATTCGCGGCGGGATATCGCCAAGACGATGGCGATGTTCAGCGCCTTTACCGAAGGTTTGCAGCTGTTCGCGTCGTTCGCGATCCTGATGAATTTTCCGCGCTTTAACAAGATGAAGGGGATGGGGCAGATCGTCACATGGTCGGTTCGCGACGAGACGCTGCACTGTATTTCCATGATCCGGCTGTTCAACGCGTTCGTGCAGGAAAATCCCGATATCTGGGATTCAAAGCTGAAGGCCGAGATTACCGATTCCTGCCGCAAGATCATCGGCTTCGAGGACGCGTTCATTGACCTTGCGTTCGAGATGGGCGGTATCGAGGGGCTGAGCGGGCAGGAGGTGAAAGACTATATCCGCTTTATCGGCGACCGGAGGCTGCAGCAGCTCAATCTTGAGCCGATCTATGGGATCGAGAAAAACCCGCTGCCGTGGATGGACGAAATGCTCAACGGCGCGGAGCATACAAACTTTTTCGAGAACCGCGCGACGGAGTATGCCAAGGCCTCTACACAGGGGAACTGGGAAGAAGCGTTCTCCAACGAAGTCTTCGCCGGGAATTACGGCAAGAAGATCGGCGGGGTCGTCGGCGTGCCGAAGGATGGCGAGAGCGAGGCGGCCTGATACGCCTGCTCTGTTCCGGGATTTTTGTTTTCCGCCCTTGTCGCCCTGAGAAGGGCGGAAAGTTTTGGGTTTTTTTCTTCGCAGGTGCAAAAAAAGCTTGCGTTTTTAGATGAGTAAAACTAGACATAAAGAAAATGAGAATGCTGCGGTGCAGAAACGCAGCCAGAAACAGACAGGGAGTCTATCTATGAAAAGAAAAGCATTTTTTCTGACGGTTTTGTGCGGCCTTTTGAGCGCTTCCCCCGCTTTCGCGGAAGAGGCAGCGGCCCCCGCATTTAACAGCGGCGATACGGCCTGGATGCTGGTTTCCGCCCTGCTTGTTCTTATGATGACGGTGCCCGGACTGGCGCTGTTCTACGGCGGGCTGGTCAAGCGCGATAACGTGCTGGCCACCCTGATGCAGTCGCTTGCGATCTGCGCGATCGTGAGCGTTGTCTGGCCGGTCCTTGGCTATACGCTGGCGTTCGGCGAAGGCAACGGCTTTATCGGCGGTCTGGGCAAGGCGTTCCTGAACGGGGTTACTCCTACTTCGGCCAGCGGAACGATCCCCGAAACCGTCTTTATCATGTTTCAGATGACGTTCGCCGTTATTACGACCGCCCTGCTGGTCGGCGCGGTCGCGGACCGGATCAAGTTTACCTCCCTTCTGGTTTTTACCCCGCTCTGGGTACTCTGCGTTTATGCCCCGATCGCTCACTGGGTCTGGGGTTCCGGCGGTTTTATCGGCGGGGTCGGCCTTGAAGGGTATTCAGGTTTTTTGGGTATGGGAACCGCGATCGATTTCGCGGGCGGTACCGTCGTTCACATCAATTCGGGCGTGGCCGGGCTGGTGGCCGCGATCATCATCGGGCGCAGCCTGAAAGCGGATAAAGATCCCTCCACATCGAATAACCTGATTCTCAGCGTTATCGGCGCGGGGCTTTTGTGGGTGGGCTGGTTCGGGTTCAATGCCGGGTCCGCGTTAACCGCAGGCTCCTCGGCCGGTTACGCGATGCTTGTAACCAATACCGCTGCCGGTATGGCCGCATCAGTCTGGATGATTATCGAACTGATGCACAAGGGCAAAGCCAGCGTGCAAGGGACTCTTTCGGGTCTGGTCGCCGGGCTGGTCGCGATTACGCCTGCCGCCGGGTTCGTGGATTTTGCCGGATCCTTAGTCATCGGTGTAATCTCCGCAGCCGTCTGCTATGTCTCGGTTGCTTATCTGAAGACCTGGTTCAAGTATGACGATTCGCTGGATGTATTCGGCCTGCACGGCGTCGGCGGGATTGCCGGTGCGCTGCTGACCGGTGTTCTTGCCAATCCTGAAATCGGAAATGTCGCGGGAACGCTGTATGGCGGCGATACGCAGCTGATCGCTCAGGCGCTTTCGATCGTTGTCGTTGCCGCCTATTCCGGGGTCGTTACCTTTGTTCTTCTTGCGGCGATCAAGGCGACGATAGGCCTGCGGGTTGATACGCGGATTGAGTATTACGGCCTGGATCTCGCCTTGCATGGCGAAACGGCCGTGGAATACGACCGCGAAGTCTATGCCAAGGAATACGGCAAAGAAGTTCCCATTCTTCATACGGTCGAAAAGAAGCGCGCGAAAGCGGCCTAAAAAAAGAGCCTTTATTCCCAGAGGAATGGTTTAGCCCGCCTCAAGACCTTGGATATAAGCGTCTGTTGCCTGAGGGATATCTGCGGCGTTTAAAGTTTTGGTCTGCAGTATGACCTTGGCGATTTCTGACGGTTCTGTTCCAGCGTCTTTCCAGTTATCCGAGGGCAGATCGAGAACCAGAACCGATGCAAAATCCGACATCGTGAAAACCAATTGCATATCCGTTGCCTGAGCCTGCAACGCTTTAGCTAAGGGAGGTGCCGTGGTTGAATGGGTGATGAGCAGAACCGTATTCCATGATTCGTCCAGTTCCCTGACCTTTTCCCGCAATCCATCGTATTCCAATATCGAGAACGCATCTTCACTGAGCCAATCCTGTTTTTGAAACGGAAAGGCAAAACCGGGTCTTTGAACGGCGGACTTATCCACGTGGAGGTTATAAAGTTCCGCTGCTGTGCGAACCGTACGTTTCAGGGGGGAATAGAGTACCGCGTCGATTGCCAGATCAGGGTAAGCCAAAAATAACTCCTGCAAACTGTGACGAACCTGAGCTTTCAAATCATCAATATTCTTCAGATCGCCGTGCCGCATCATGATTAATCTTTTTCTTTGGCCCGGTTCCGGTTCAGGCTGAGCAAAAGCGCTGCCCGCGGTTTCCGATATGATAGATGTTGGGTCCACCCCTTATTTTCTCCTGTCCGTCTTTTTATGACTATACGTGAAGACCGGCTTAAAACGAAAATTAATTTATTAATCTATTATCTTGCGGGTTTTGTGGTTTCAGGGTCAAACGTCGCGGGTGGCATCGACTTTGAAGCCCTTGGATTCAAGGGTCTTTACGATTTCCGCGACATGCTGGGCATCGCGGGCCTCGATGACCACATCCAGCTCGGCTCTCTTGAGAGAAACAGCCTGCATCATTCTCTGGTGAATGACCTCGATCACGTTGGCACGCGCTTCGCCGATGATCCGGGAGATATCGGAGAGCTGGCCGGGGGTGTCGTCGATTTCAAAGCGCAGACGGGTGATCCGCCCATCGCGGACCAGACCGCGCAGGATCAGGGTGGAGAGAAGTCGGGAATCAATGTTTCCACCACAGAGTACCAGGCCGACCTTCTTTCCCTTGAAGTAATCGATATTCTTCTGAATGACCGCGAGGCCTGCGCCTGCCGCCCCTTCGGCGACGAGTTTTTCGTCGCTCAGAAGATCAAAAATCGCAGCCTCGATTTCATATTCTGATGCAGAGTCTACGCGGCTGACCAGCTTATCGATGATCCTGATATTGTTCTCCGAGGGTTCCTTGACCGCGATTCCTTCTGCGAGAGTCGCGCCGCCGCCTGTGAAATTGCGCCCTTCGCGGCGGGCTTTGACGGCGTCATAGCTCTCACACTGCGCACCGATGACCTCGATCTCCGGCTTTACCCCCTTGACGGCGGTTGCCACCCCGGCGATCAGGCCGCCCCCGCCGATGGGTACAACAACTACGTCGAGATCCGGACGCTGCTCGAGCATTTCAAGGCCGAGCGTTCCCTGTCCGGCCACGACAGCCTCATCATCGAAGGGATGGATGAAGGTCATGCCTTTTTCCTGCGCCATCCGCATAGTTTCGCCGACGGATTCATCGAAGCTGTTCCCGTAAAGGACAACCTTTGCCCCGAAATCCTCGGTTTTCTTGATTTTATTGAAGGGTGTCAGGTTTGGCATGACGATAATCGATGGAATATCCAAGCGTGTGGCGTGGTAGGCCACGCCCTGCGCGTGGTTTCCCGCCGAGCAGGCAATCACACCGCGCTGTTTTTGTTCGTCGGTCAGGGTCAGAAGCTTGTTTAACGCGCCGCGGGCCTTAAAAGCGCAGGTATGCTGGAGGTTTTCCAGCTTGAGATACAGATTTATGCCCATATGCAGGGACAGGCGGACGGCCTTGACCGTTGGCGTCAGAATGGTCGAGCTTCTGATCGCTTCGCGGGCTTTGAGAATGTCCTGATAGGTTACGGCCATGCCTTCCTCTTTAAAAAACAGAAGGGCTAACCTACAGAGGTTTCAGGGTTATGGCAACGGTTTTTGCGGAGAGTTTTTGCCGGCAACAGCCCCGCCCATTCTCAAAATTTATGGCAACCAGAAGGGTTGTTGTTCGGGAAGGACAGGCATTTCCATGCCGCAGATTTTATAACTTTTAATCACCTGCTGGTGTTCGTCGGAATTCAGGTATTTTGTGAAGGATTCCACCAGACGCTCCAGATCGCTGCGCTTGGCGCTGTTTTCGTCCATTCCCCCTGTACCCGGGTTGGCGAGCAGATCGTCCTGTTTTTCAACGAACTTTTCAAATCTCTTTTCATATTTTCTGATATTCTTTTTATCCTCAACATTGCAGACCCGTTCTTCGGGCTCGGAATGATCGCTTTTATCCGCTTTCTTGGACGATTTGGGATTGAGGGCCTCATCAGGAAGCGCCGTGTAATTGACCGCCTGCGCTCCTGCCTGCATAAAGAGGCATACCGCCCCGATCCCCAGACCTAAAAGTATGACAAGCTTGCGTTTCTTCATTCCGGCAACTTTGAATAAAGCAGTTTATATTCCCCCTATCATACCCTTTTTCGGCAACACTTGTAAAACACTACCGGAAAACTGCTTGTCGCCATGAATTTCGTTAGCTTAGGTTCCATGTTTTTGGTACTATTTTACTGAAATGGCTGTTCAACGTTTAGTTTCGGCTGGTGTGTCTCTTCAATCCTTCCTGATTGACTGGCTTTTTTCATATTTCCTCCATCCCTGTTCTTTTACGACCGAGTGATCTTGATGCACTGCGTATCTCTGTTTTTGCCTCCACGACTTTCCTTCAGACTGCAGACTTTTTCCTCCTCTTAACCCCAAAGCCACGGAAAAGGAGCCTATGTTCCATGTCTAAAAAGTCCCGTAAAGCCCACCGCAACGTTCATGTCCTCAGCCCTTCATCCGACTCTCTCGACCATCAGGGATGGCATCCTCTGGACAGCGAGATTGACGGACGGCGCGATAAAAAATACGTCAAAAATATCAAGCCGCGCTCCGAGGGACAGGACGCGCTGTATAAATCCATAAAGTCTTACAGTTTAACGCTTGCGATCGGCCCGGCGGGAACCGGGAAAACCTATCTTGCCATTGCCGCCGCCGTCGAAGCGCTGGAGCAGGGAAAGATCGAGCGGATCGTGCTTTCGCGCCCGGCGATGGAGGCCGGGGAGTCGATCGGGTTCCTGCCCGGCGACATGCACGAGAAGATGGCCCCCTATCTGCGCCCTTTATACGACGCCTTGGGCGACCGGATGGGCGGCAAGCGCGTGCGGTCCTATATCGAGGAGGGCACGATCGAGATCGCGCCGATCGGTTATATGCGCGGGCGGACGCTCAATAACTCGTTTGTCGTGATCGACGAGGCGCAGAACTGCACCTACGCGCAGCTCAAGATGATCCTCTCGCGGCTGGGCTGGCATTCCACGATGGTGGTGACCGGCGATCCCGACCAGTCGGACCTGCTGGAAGGCGTGTCGGGCCTGCGCGATATTTCGCGGCGGCTTGAGGCGCTGCCGAACGTGGCCGTGTGTCAGCTCTCGCAGGGCGATATCGTGCGGCACCCGCTGGTGGCGGAGATGCTGGAGGTTTTGTAGGGCTGCCTTTTATCCAATCGGCCTGTTTTCTGCTATATTGCGGCGATGAATCTTTTTATCTGCCGTGCGTTTTTCGTCTGTTTTGCTTTCCTGTCCATGTTTTCAATGGCGGAACCGGCTTTTGCGAAGTGCGCACGCCACGGGACTATTTTTGCCGAATGTAATTTAGAACATTGTACCTCTGGCTTCAGTGTCATGTTTAGGGTGCGGCACTGCGGCGATCCGCAGAGCCTGATCGAGCCGCTGACCGAAGATGACCTAAACTGGGTTTTTTCGTCCCTTAGAGATTCCGGGACAATTCCTGAAGCTGCACTAACCTCCGAAAGTAAAATCTATAATTTTGAACCTTGGGGTAGCGGGGAAGAATATGATTATACCGTCTCTGACAATGCGCGTATTGAGGACGTGCAGCATGATTGGGAAAAGCGGGTTTTTTACAGGGATCTTTTCTGGGATTCTTTTGTCGCACTGGATATCCCGGTTTTCCTGCTGTGTATCGGCGTAATACTCTATTCGGGACGAACATTTAAAAGAAAGTATCTCGACCGGGAAGCAGGCGTTCGCGATATCTGGTATCTGCCCTTAGCCTTCTGGGTGTACTCTATACTTACTTTTGTTTTTAGGTTTCCTTGTTCGGATATGTATTTTCTGGATTTTCTTCTTATTCCAGTTACTTTGCTTTGGATAGGGGAACTTCTGGCGCTTGCCGTGTATGGGATGCGCCGGAAATTCCGTCAGCGGGAGTCTTGATCCGCGCCTGCGCGGGGATGATCCCGCATTTACGGCTTGTGCATTTCAGCGCTCCCTGTTTGCGGGGCGTTTCTTTAGCGGGGTTCCCTGTATTTCTGGAAGACATAACCGAACCAGGATTCCTTGCCGGAGGTGAAGAGCGTGTCACCGTCTTTTATCTTGAGATAATCTTCCCGCTGGATGCACAGACGGATGAAAGTTCCGGTTCCCAGCTCTTCGCTTTCCAGACATTCCTCATTGGCTTTCGGGTGTTTTTTTATCTTAACCGTTACCGCCCGTTGTGCCGGTTTGCCAAGAATCTCCGTGTAGGTGCGGCCAAGGCCGATGGTAGAGAAAAATACAGTAAAATAAAATATGGAGGGGACCATAAGCAACGCGAAGGGTTTTATCTTTTTTTGCTCTTCTTTAAATTTTATCTTACCTTTTGCGTAGGCCCAGTAGTAAGCAACCGATCCACCGATGCATACAATCCAAAGTATCGGTTGTGTTGCGCCGCTATACTGATCGGAAGGGAAGAATCCTTGCGTCATCACCCCGTAGAGCATCAAGCTTGCTAAAACAATCAGGCTATTCAACCATAGTATGCTCCATGGGTTTTCCGTTCCCCAGAGCTTTTTCTTCCAGCTTTTTTCCGGGATTTGTTTCCTGCTTTCCTCGCCCAGAGATTCCTCAAGGTCGTTGTTCATCTTCGGAAGGCCTTGTCTTTTTTTACAATCCCGCGGCACACGCCTGCGCGCCGGAGAGTTCGACGTCGCTGGGTTTTTCCTCGACGTTGAGCTTCGTGACCTTGCCGTTTTCGACCACCATGGAATAACGCTTGGAGCGGGTGGAGAGGCCGTAGCCGGAACCGTCGAAATCCAAGCCGATGGCTTTGGTGAATTCGCCGTTGCCGTCGGGGATCATCGTGACCTTGCCCTTTGCGCCCGCGCTTTCGCCCCAGTGCTGCATGACGAAGGGGTCGTTGACGGCGATGCAGATAATCTCGTCGATGCCTTTTGATTTGATATCGCCCGCATGCTGGATATAGCCGGGCAGGTGTTTTTGCGAGCAGGCGGGGGTGAAGGCACCGGGGACCGCGAAGATCACGACCTTTTTCTTTGAGATATAATCCGCGATGTTGAGGTCTTCCATGCCGCCCTCGCCGAGGCGCTTGACGGTTACGGAGGGGATTGTATCGCCTACTTTTATTGTCATGATCTTTCCTTTCCTGCCTAGTTTCAGGGATTCATAGCATGAAGCGCCTGTGGTTTCACGCAAAAATGCCGCCTATACTTTTGCCGCGCCGGGGTCTAAAAATAATGTCCACAAAGCGGGACGCACCTGATGAAGGGTTACGATACTTCTCTCCTGAAAAACCGGGATTTCCGGCTGCTGGTGCTCACGCGCATGTGCGCGATGACGGCGATGCAGGCGCAGGCCGTGATCGTCGGTTGGCAGGTTTATTCGCTCACGGGGAGCGAATGGATGCTGGGGCTGACCGGGCTGACGGAGGCCATTCCCGCGATCCTGTGCGCTTTTTATGCCGGGCATATCGTGGATGTCAGTTCGCCGCGCAAGATTTACAGGCTTTGCCTTTCCGCGCTTTTTCTGAACTCGCTGATGCTGCTGGTGACGGCGGGCGGGTTCGTGGCGCTGGATACGACGCATGTTCTGATCGTGATTTATTGCGCGATTTTCATTTCCGGGCTGGCGCGGAGCTTTATCATGCCGTGCGCGTTCGCCCTGCTCCCGCGTATCGTTCCGAAGGATAAGATTTCTTCCGCCTATTCTTGGCAGACGGCGGCGTTTCAGACGGCGGTGATCGGCGGGCCGACAGTGGCCGGGGTGATCTATGCGTTCGGGGGCCCGGCTGCGGCATGGGTGTTCGCGGTTGCGATGATGGGGTGCGCCGTGGTTTCGATTACCTTGCTGCATACCGATGTCAGCGCGAAGGCGAAATCCGACCGTCCCCCGGTCGCGAAAAGCATCAAGGAAGGCTGGGCGTTTTTGCTTGAAAACCGTTCCCTGCTTTCCGTGATGTCGCTGGATATGCTGGCGGTGTTGTTCGGCGGGGTTGTGGTCATTCTGCCCGCCTTTGCGGACCAGATCCTCCAAATCGGGCCCATCGGTCTGGGATTGCTGCGGGCCGCGCCCGCGTTCGGGGCGGTCTTGACCGCGCTTTATTTTGCGGGACGGCCCTTGAAGCAGGTTACGGCAGCGCAGTTGCTGTTTGTGGTTGCCGGGTTCGGAGTTTCGATGATTGCGTTCGGGCTTTCGAGCCATCTATTGACGGCGATTCTTTTTCTCGCGCTGGGCGGGGCGTTCGACAGCGTTTCCATGGTGATCCGGGGCACGTTGATGCAGATTCTCACCCCCGAACACATGCGCGGGCGCGTGTCGGCGGTGAATTCGATGTTTATTATCTCCTCCAACGAAATCGGCGCCTTTGAGAGCGGAACGGCGGCCACGTTGTTCGGGCTGGTTCCCTCCATCATACTCGGTGGTGTGGGGACTTTGGTGGTGGTGGGCGCCGTAACGGCGCTATCGCCCAAATTCCGGGCTTTGCGGGTCGATGCCGGTTGACGTGTAAAAGTTGCAAATTCCATAATAGAAATGGTAGGCTTTACGGGTATTTATAAGGGGTGTTTAGCGTGGCCGAAAGAGCCAAAACCACAGGCCGGGTCGAAGGGTCTATCTTCGATACAATTCGCAGCGCCGGGCTTGCTGCGGATAATATCCTGATCGGCGATGGCGATCATACGAAGGATTCCGTCAATAATTTCAAGGGTGGCCGCGAACTGATCCAAAGTCTAGCGGAGGCCGGCGCGTCTCATCTTTGCCTAGAGGTCAGCAGTTCTTATGATGGGCTGGCGCAGGAGTATTACAGGCGTGAAATCACCCGCGAGCAGTTTTTGGACCGTCTGAATATCGAACCCGCCAATCCCGGTGAAGTCTCGCGCGAAGATATGATCAACAGGATCGCCGATCAGATCGATTATGCGCGCCAATTTGGAATGCAGGTACATTTCGTCGATCCTATTCGTGATACGCTTCAGGTGACCTATCGCCCCGAAACACAGGAGATTCTGCAAAGGGCAATTGAGAGATACATAAGCGAGACAGGAAGAACGCAGCCCCCCGAAGATTTCGGGGATTTCTGGGTCCATGCGAACAGAAATAACTATTTTACCGAGCGTGAAGCAGAGATGATTTTTGAGGATGTGATCGCTTCAAGGGTGCAAGATGGACCTCTTTATGACACAATCCAACGGGTCACAAACGGTGAAAAAACGGCGGTCATCTATGGCGCGGGGCATGATGAACTGGCCGCGCGGATGAGCAGTAACGGTTCCCTTCTGGTCGTTGATGTCCATGCCAACCGGACGAGTTACGATATTGGCGAAGATCAGATGAGAGACGTGCCCGTTTCTCATCCGGAAGGCCAGCCCGATCTTGTTTACATGGTTGATACGAATCAGACTTACCTGACCGATCAGGCCGATACCGCGCTGACAGGCGGTCTTAAAATGGAAGCTCCAGGCGGGCATAATGTGCCTGATCCTCCGGAGATTGTGCATACGGGTGACGGGCCGGATCGCATTCCACAGATCATGGGTCCAGGTTAGATTTTAGATAATTATTTGGCGTTAGTTTAAAAGAAGAAGAAACGAGG
>JAGRIJ010000021.1 GCA_020443295.1 Alphaproteobacteria bacterium
CGATTGGGATAGGGAAGATCAAATCCCTGTCCCGAAACGAAAACTCACAACTGGAATAGAGCCGCCGGCCTATCGCAACGATGTTTTCAAAGGCGAGCGGCGCATAGAATGGGACGACTGGAGCCGGATTGTAGAATTGGATCCAACGCTCTCAAGCGCTGAAAAGAAAGCCTTCCACGATATATTCGCCGCCGAGGGTGGGATGAAAAAAGCGCCCGGCGGTTCGGCTGTCGCAGGAATCTTGCAAAAGACGCTTGATACAACGAAGTCCTTGGAAAATACGCCCGAAATACTCGCGAAGTACGGAAAAAATCCCAAAACAACTGATCTGGAGCTTCAGGATATAAAGGAAGTGTATAAAGGATTTTTCAATGATGCTTTTAAAGGACCGGCGCAAAAGTTAAATGAAAAAAATAAAGCAAGAGCCTTCAAGGGGTATCAAATCCTTGGCTTGATTGGCGATGATCGTCTTTCCTCTTCAATTGCTGACATCTTATTTCGTGAAGGCACTGCAAAAGGTTCGGAGCTGATCATAAGCGCGATCCGTTTAACAGATACTGACGCAGATACGGGCAGAGGAAATGTTTTCGGAAGCAAAACCCTTTCTGCATTGCAGAAAATTGCAAAAAACCCTGACCAGACAAGAAACTTTCTCGAATTTTCAGCCAACGCCAGAAGAGGAGACGAAAAAGCACGAAACGATTACTTCAGATTTAGGGACAAGGAGTAAGGCTTAGTAGGGCTTTCTGCATTTCTTTTCTATGGCAAGGGCGTCCTTTAAAGCTTTCTCTTTATTGAAAATGAGAGAAGGATCATCGGAAACACTCAGGATGGCCTTGCGGAAATAATATTCAACTGACCGTGGTGAGATGTCGTCTTGCAAGGACCAGTAATCGTCGTGCCCTTGTCTTGAAAAGGTAAAAACGCCGGATACGCGCTCCGCTTCGGGGTTCCTGTAGAATCCGGCGGAGAGAGTTCCGGCAACATCAAATTCATACGAACGGATTTCAGAAATTGTGCCGACGATATTAAGGCTTTCCCCGAAAGGGTATGGCTCTTCGCAGAGTTCGTCGGCATGGGTTTCATACTGGGCCAGAATATCATAGCGGTCGTCGCTGTTTTTGGTGATCCACGCGTTACCGGGCATCGTATTCTTCCAGTAAATATCATGGGCCAAGGCACTGGGGTCGGTAAAGACGTGCCGCCCAGGCAAAATCCTCGCCTCCGCCTCGTCCTTTATGATGGTCTTTTGCCCGTCCCATGGGCATGTTGAGGCAGGAGCCGGTACGCCCGCGCATCCGGTCAGCGCACAAAAAAAGATCGCAAGAATCAGAAGACAGGAAAACTTCATCACTCAAAACTAACACGCGTCCACAAGCCGGGAAAGAAAGGAAACACGCCATGTCTGTTGAAAGAAGTTCCGTCCGCACCGACGCCACGGGCCGTATGATCCGCGATTGGGACAAGGAATATCAAATCCCTGTCCCGAAACGAAAACTCACAACTGGAATAGAGCCGCCGGCTTATCGCCGCGACGTGTTCAAGGGCGAACGCCGCACGGAATGGGACGATTGGAGCCGGATTTTACAGTTTGATAAATCGCTCTCAAGCGCTGAAAAGAAAGCCTTTCGTGATATATTCGCCGCCGAGGGTGGGATGAAAAAAGCGCCCGGCGGTTCGGCTGTCGCAGGAATCTTGCAAGATACTTTGGATAAGCTGATTCTTAAGGAGAAATTGAACGACCTGGTAAGCCGCAAAGGAAAAGTTATTGACACGGAAGATTTGGACTTTCATGACGTAAAAGATATCTACAAAGGTTTTTTTAATCAGATTTTCGAGGGTCCGGCAAAGACATACAACGCTAAAAACCCTAAAAGAACAATACAAGGTTATCAGATATTAAGCTTGATAGGTGACGATAAGGTGTCGTCTTCGGTAGCTGATATACTGTTCAGGGAAGGACCAGCAAAAGGAACGGAAATAATTCAGAAGGCAATAAAATTGTCCGACCCTACAAAGGACACTGGCAAAGGTGCTGCATTCGGCACGATGACGCTACAAGCTCTGCAAGAAATTTCGAAAGAGCCTGAGAAAGTAAAAAATTTTCTGGAGTTCTCAGCCAATGCCAGAAGAAGCGATGAGAAAGCCCGGAATGATTATTTTCGTTTCAGAGGCGGAGAATAACCGTTCTGGGTAACTCACAAAGTCCCCTCGGCCTCCTGTTTTTGATATTCCTCAAGCAAGGTTTTTGCGGGGCTGATGGTCATGATATCCAAAGGGGGTAAGTAATCCTGTGCGTCGCCGTCTTTATCAAAAATAGAGACAAGACTCCAGTACGCAGGATGATCTTTGCGCGAGAAGGTGTAAGTGCCGTCTAACTGATAAAAGCCATTTGTGAAAGCATAATCCCCGCTCCGCAAAAACTTTTCACCGTAAGTACCGCTGAGAGTGCCGTTAAAGTCAAACTCGTAAGGTCTGATTTCAGTGATAATCCCGCTAATCAGGCCTGTATTGACCGATTGAACTGTTTCGCGATCGTCCCAGGGATATTCGTGCCACCCCATGACTCTGTAAGGTGCAGGCGGACATCCTGGAGTTTCAGGGCCAGTATTCGAAAAAAGAACAAAGCCCGGCGGATGATTAGGTGAGCGTGCCGGATCTGCAAGAACATCGCCCTGTCCTAAAGCGTGCTGCCCGCGCGGAATTGTGCCGTCAAGTTGGTTGCTTAAACGCGTAGGATCGAACAAAAGCCTCGCCTCCGCCTCGTCCTTTATGATGGTCTTTTGCCCGTCCCATGGGCATGTTGAGGCAGGAGCCGGTACGCCCGCGCAGCCGGTCAGCGCACAAAAAAAGATCGCAAGAATCGGAAAACAGGAAAACTTCATCACTCAAAACTATCACGCGTCCACAAGCCGGGAAAGAAAGGAAACACGCCATGTCTGTTGAAAGAAGTTCCGTCCGCACCGAGGATTTCACGCTTGTGAAGGTGTGGGATTAGGAGAAGTTCTTGTAGGATCACAAAGGGTTTGTTATCGCTGAGAAATGCAAAAGCCACTGCCGATAAGCAAAAGTGATCTGATTTCCGCGCTTGGAGAGGGGCAAACTTTCAAGTTCTTATGTTTCTGGAGCCATGAGCAGAACGCTAAGCATGTTACGAAAGCCTGTCTAAGCCAATGGTATCCATCGTCATTCTCCATAGAAGGCAAAACTTACCTAACCGCAGAACATTTTATGATGGCTGAAAAGGCAAAGCTTTTCGGAGATATTGAAAAAATACAGGCGGTTTTAAGTGCTGACAATCCAGGAAAAGCAAAAGCGTTAGGTCGTGAAATTACAGGATTTAGTCAGGAAAAGTGGGATAAACATAAACTGGACATCGTGATCAGAGGGAACATCGAAAAGTTTTCTCAAAATCCCTCGTTAGGCGAGTTTTTACTCAAGACAGGTGATCGCGTTTTGGTCGAATCCAGCCCGAGAGATAGAATATGGGGATGCGGGTTGGCAGATAACGACCCATATATTGAAAATCCGGAACACTGGCCCGGCGAGAATCTCTTAGGCTTTGCCTTGATGAAAGTAAGGCAAAAATTAAGAAAGCAATAAATATCCTGCTTGCAGAAAAATATTACTTCCGGCCGCCCCCACCGGGCGGTTTTTTTATGCCCGAAAAAGGAAACCCTATGACACGCATCACCGAAATGAAAACCACCTTCACGGCGGGCGAAGTCTCGCGCGAGCTGCTGGGCCGCGGCGATCTGCGCGCCTACGATAACGGCGCGCTCACGCTCCGCAACGTGTTCATCAACCCCACGGGCGGGGTGCGCCGCCGCTTCGGTTTGGGCTATATCGACACCGCGTCCGGCAACGGCAAGATCATCGCCTTTGAATTCAACACGGAGCAGACCGCGCTGCTGTTGCTCACCGATCTGCAGATCGACGTGTATACGGGCGGGCTGAAGGTCGCCACCATCCCGGCCCCGTGGGAGGAAGCGCAGATCCCGCAAATCGCCTGGACGCAAAGCGCCGATACGCTGCTGCTCGTCCACCCCGACGTACCGCCCAAAAAACTCACGCGCGGAAGCGGGGGCACATGGACGCTATCCGACTGGTCGTTCTTCACGGACAATAATGTCGTGCATCAGCCTTATTATAAGTTCGCGGATTCCGAAGTCACGCTAACCCCCAGCGCGACGACTGGCAGCATCAGCCTGACCGCCTCTGCTTCTATCTTCGAAGCGGGGCACGAGAATACGCGCCTGCGCGTCGGCGGCAAGGAAGTGCTGATTACCGATTTCGACTCGCCAACCGTCGTCACCGCCGATGTCA
>JAGRIJ010000002.1 GCA_020443295.1 Alphaproteobacteria bacterium
CCATCGGCAAAAACCCGCCCGTCAGCCCCTTGGACAAACATAAAAGGTCCGGCGCAAATCCCGCTTGCTCACACGCAAACATCGTGCCCGTGCGGCCAAAACCGGTCATCACCTCGTCCGCAATCAAAAGCACACCGTGCGCGCGGCACATCTCCGCCATTTGGGAGAGAACCTCCGGCGTGTAAAACAACATCCCGCCGGCCCCCAGCACCAGAGGCTCAAATATAAACGCCGCCGTATCATCTCCATGCGCCCGCAGGAAAGTCTCCAGCGCTTCCAGCGTCCGCCCTTCCTCTCCCGCCGCCGGAAACGGCAGGTGCGTCACCTCAAAGAGATAAGGTTCGTACATCCGGTTATAAACACTGCGCGCCCCCGCTGACATCGCCCCGAACGTATCGCCGTGATACCCGCCTTCCAGCGCCAGAACCCTGCGCCGCGCACGGCCCGTCTGCGCCCAGTACCCGATCGCCATCTTCAGCGCGACCTCGACGGCGGTCGATCCGCTATCCGAATAAAACACATGGGAAAGAGTATCGGGCGCAAAGGACAGAAGCTTCTCGGCCAGTGCCTCCGCCGGGTCATGCGTAAACCCCGCAAAGATGACCTGATCCAGCGTCCCCGCCTGCGCGCGAACCGCCTCGACGATTTTCGGATGGCAATGCCCGTGAGTCACCACCCACCATGAGGAAATCGCATCGATGATCCGCCGCCCGTCTTGGGTATAAAGGTAAGCCCCCTCCGCCCGCTCGACAGGGATGATCTCCTGCTTCAAACCGTGCTGCGTAAACGGATGCCAGAGGGGAGAAGTCACAAAAAATCCCCCGCCTGGAAATTCTCCGCGAACGCCCTCTTGAGCGTCATGCGGTCCAGAGTATCCAGCTTCGGCAAGCGTCCGAGCACTTTGACCTTCGCGAAATCGGAAATCGTGCGGATATTATCGGGGTTGCTCTCCCCGATAAACGCGATCCCCAGAACCGGAATCTCGCGCGCCCACAGCGCCTCCAGCGAAAGCATCGTGTGACTGATTGTGCCCAGCCCCGTCCGCGCACAAAGGATCACCGGGATATTCCACTTCTTATATAGATTGATTTGCAGGTTCTTGCGCGTGATCGGAACCATCAGCCCCCCCGCCCCTTCGATGATCAGCGGTCCATCGGCTTCAGGAATATTCTTCTCCTCCAGCCGCTCCATTTCGATCTCGATCGCATCGATCTCCGCCGCACGGTGTGGAGAGAGCGGCTCGCTGAAAATATAGGCCTCGGGGAAAAAACGTTCATTTGGAAAACCGGTAAGAGTCTGGACGGTGCGCGTATCCACCCCGTCTGAAACGCCGGACTGTAAGGGCTTCCAGTAATACGCATTCTCCAGCCCCAACATAAGGGCGGCACTGAAAACTGTTTTCCCGACATCGGTATCCGTTCCCGTGACGACACACCGTCTCATCACGCCGCAACATCCCGTTTAATGTAAGGGGAAAGAAGAGCGGCAATCCGGTCGATCGCAGCCCGCTCCGTATCGCAGCTCAGAGATATGCGCAGGCGGGCCGTCCCTTCGGGAACCGTCGGCGGGCGGATCGCGCGGATATCGAACCCCTCCCGCTGGAGCATCGTCGCCACTTCAACGGCTTTCACATCATCGCCGATAATGACCGGAACGATCGGCGTTCCCGGCCCGCCCAGATATTTTTGCGCATACTGGCAGATCGAAAACAAACGCGCGCGCCGCGCATCGCCCTCCGCGCTGCCGAGAATTTCCAGCGATTTCCTCACCAGCAAGGCCTGCACAGGCATCGGCGCAGTAGAATAGATAAAGGCGCGCGACCGGTTGATCAGCGAGGCAATAATAACCTCCGGTGCGCAAATAAGACCTCCGGCCACACCGAGCGCCTTCCCGCAGGTATGAAGCGTAATCAGGTTGAGATATCCGTGCTTCTGGATCAGGGGCCAGCATAAGCCGCGCCCGCCGTCACCATAAATGCCGGTGGCATGCGCCTCATCGACAACCAGAAAAGCGTTGTACTGCCGCGCCAGCTCATAAATCGCTTCAAGCGGAGCCCTATCTCCATCCATGGAATAGAGCGACTCGACTGCGATCCAGATATTCTCGGCCTTCGATCCTTCATTTCTTAGAATCTCCGTAAGAGCGCTAATATCATTATGAGAAAATTTGACCGACCGCGCCGGACAGGCGCGTAACCCTTCCCGGACGCTGGCATGGATAAGAGAGTCGTAAATAACCAGATCATGACGCCCCGGCAACGTCGAGAAAACAGCATAATTCGCCTGAAACCCCGTTGAAAAGAACAGGCTGGCCGGAGCATGGAAAAACCTGCGCCCTAAAATTTCAAGATCATCATGCTCGGACCTGTGTCCGCGTAACAGCCGCGACCCGCCGGACCCTAAAGGCATCTCCGTCCTGAGCGCCTGGATGGCCGCCTGCCGCAACGCCGGATGAGAAGACATGCGGAGATAATCGTTCGAGGTAAAATCCACCCCGCTCCCGAAAGTCAGGGAACGCAAACGCCCGAGCCGCCGCAACTCGTCAAGTGCCTGCTTTAACTTGATCATAATCTAATGATTTACCAGAAAATTGCCGCAAAGACTACGCTAAAGAGCGGTCAGGCCGCTTCCTGCGCCGAATCGTCTTCCTTAAACGGCACGCGGGGCTGCAGGCCCAACTCCGCCAGCAGATCCGTATCGGCATCCTTACCCGGATTGGGGGTGGTCAGCAGCTTTTCCCCGGTAAAGATCGCATTCGCCCCGGCAAGAAAAGCCAGCGCCTGCGCCTCTTTGGAGATCGCCAAGCGCCCCGCGGAAAGCCGGACCATGGCTTGAGGCATCAAAATCCGTGCAACGGCAATACAGCGAATCCACTCGAAAATATCCAGCGGCTCCAGCCCTTCCAGCGGCGTCCCCGCGACAGGGACCAGCATATTGATGGGGACGGATTCCGGTTGCGGATCAAGCGAAGCCAGACGATGAAGTAACGCGATCCTGTCCTCCTGGGACTCTCCCATGCCCAGAATACCCCCGCAACACAGGGAAATTCCGGCCTTCGCCACGTTTTCAATCGTATCGAGCCGATCCTGATAAGTTCGCGTCGTAATGATATTCTCGTAAAATTCCTCGGACGTATCGAGATTGTGATTATAAGCCGTCAAGCCGGCGTCCTTCAGGCGCTGGGCCTGATCTTCGGTAAGCATACCCAAAGTGCAACAGACCTCCATATCCATCGCCTTGACGCCAGAAACCATCTCCAGAACCCGATCGAACGCCCGCCCGTCCAGAACGCGCGGCCATGCAGCGCCCATACAGAACCGTGTAGAGCCTGCTTCCTTGGCTTTCCGGGCACTTTCAAGAACCTCATCCGTCTTCAGCAGAATTTCTTTTTCAAGATCGGTATTATTATAGATGGACTGCGAACAATATTTGCAGTCCTCCGCACATCCTCCCGTCTTGATCGAGAGCAGCGTACAAAGCTGCATATCGCGTGAATCATGATGGGCACGGTGAACCGCAGCGGCCTCGTACACGAGATCAAGCAAAGGTTTGTGATATAAAATTTCAACGTCTTGAAGGGATAAAGATTGCTTTGTCATGCTCTGAACGTAAGTGGAAACACAAAAAACTGAAAGATGGAAAATAACAGCAAACCGCAAAAATCCGCAAACGAATCAGAGAATAGTAATCCCGTAAAAACGGAAAATATATAACCCGTTGGCAGAAAATACAAACTTTCTTTTTTCTTGCAAAGCAGCATGAATATTTCTTACACTCTACTTGCCACATTGCCACGGAGAACGGTTAATTATCATGAAGTCTAAGCCTACCCATGAGTCTTTATGGGCAGTAGCCCAGAGGCAGGGGAAAAATGTCTGAGCACGCGCCCGGCCACAACGGCGTTGCTTATCCCCGACTGAATGGTGCAGCAGCTTTGGCGTTTCTTGGCCCCAAAGACGAACCTAAATTTAAAATAAAAAAACCAAAAAGCGAAACTGAGACAAAAGTCCAGATGCCCTCGGCGCATTTTGAAAGCAACGAGCAGGCGGAAAACTTCATGCAGATTCTCGTCGGCAGCGACGCGCTTTTGGGACCGGAAGTCACGACATCGCACAAATTGCGGGCGATCCTCGATACAAACGATCTTGATATCATGAACGAAGTCGGTGGATTTTTGACTCTGACTTATGACGGAGATGGAAAAACATCGCAGAGATTCAAAACGCGCATCCCCGCTGAAGAGCAAGACGATTTAGAAGAAATCTCTGCAGAGGAAGCGGATTTGGAAGACGATGATCCGGAAGAAACCGATCCGGAATCTGAAGAAGACCTGGACTACAGCCTTGTCCGCACGGAGCGAAAATCCGAAATAGCCGGCCTGGTCTCAAGACCTGTTTTCAAAGCAATCAAAAGCGATAAATTACGCGGCCAGCTAAAAGCCCTCGGCAAGGATATCAGGGTTCAGGGCATGATGGATTACACGTCGCATGAAACGGCGATTGTCGTCGAAGGCGTAAAAATAAATGTATCCTTGGACCGGGTGACGATCCACTCGCGGTTTGACGATGTTGAGCCCATCACATTCGCCGAAATGGAATTCGACACACACCAAAAAGGAAAAAAAGCCAGAAGGGTCGTCCACGAACTGGCTGAGAAAGTGCGATCTGCATTCAGCGACCAAGGCGCAAAAATATCGGATACCCCGAAAGAAGAACGCCTGCTGACCAACGAAGATTTTTTGGGCAGCCTGCGCGCCGACAGAAAAGCAGCCACGAAACAGGCCGCAAAAAGAGCTCCCGCTGAAGATGAAGCATTCATTAAGTCGTTCCTCAGAGATTGGCTGGCAGAACACTCCCCGACTGTTGAAGCCGATTTCGCTGAAATCCCTCCCCCTTCTTGATCACAGCTTCTGAGCACATCTGCGTAAAAAACCCCACAACTTTGTGGGGTTTTTCCTTAGGCTCTTGGTTATTCGAGGAGGAACCTAACCGGTAAGTGCCCGCCGCACAACTTCAACATCCTGAGCGATCTGCGCATCCTCGTTCATCAACTGCTCAATCTTACGAATCGCATGCATCACGGTCGTATGGTCGCGCCCTCCGAACTTGCGGCCGATTTCCGGCAGGGATCGGGAAGTGAGAATCTTGGCCAGATACATCGCGACCTGCCGCGGCCGGGCAACATTGCGCGCTCTTCTCGCCGAATGCATGTCCGAAACGCGAAGATTATAATGCTCGGCAACCTTCCGCTGGATTTCATCAATGGTGATCTTGCGGTCATGCGCGCGAAGAAGATCCTGAAGAACCTCCTGCGTGGACTCCAGCGTGATATCCTGCTTGGCAACTTCAGCATGTGCGACAATCCGGTTCAGCGCGCCTTCCAGTTCGCGAATATTCGACGTGACCTTGAGAGCAAGGAACTCCAGAACGCTGTCCGGAACGCTCGCTCCCAGACGTTCGCGTTTGGACTCCAGAATCCCCAGACGCAGATCATAGGAACTGGGATGAATATCGGCCACGAGCCCCCACGCCAGGCGGGAACGCAGACGCTCATCGATTCCCGCAAGATCGCTGGGAGCGCGGTCAGCGGAAATAACGATCTGCTTGTTCTGATCCACAAGCGCATTGAACGTATGGAAAAATTCTTCCTGCGTGGACTCTTTCCCGGCGATGAACTGGATATCGTCGATGATCAGCACATCCACAGAACGGAACTGGTCCTTGAAATTCATCGTGTCATTCGCGCGAAGCGCTTTAACGAACTGATACATGAACTTCTCGGCCGAAAGATACATGACCAGCCGGTCCGGCCAGTTCTCCTGCATCGACCAGGCGATCGCATGCATCAAATGCGTTTTGCCTAACCCGACTCCGCCATAAAGGAAAAGAGGATTGAACGGCACGCTCATACTCTCGACAACGCGGCGTGCAGCGGCATGAGCCAAGGCATTCGGCTTCCCGACGACAAAACCTTCAAAGGTGAACCGCGGATCAAGCGGCGATGAAATGGAAGCAACGCCTTCTCTGTTATTTTGATTCGCCTTGCGCTCTGCGCTTTCAGAATCGCTTTCAGAATCAGGACTGATCGCATTCTGGACAACGACAATCTGAACGCGCCGGATCTCTGGATTCTCGGCTGCGCACATCTGGGTGATTCGCTCTGCATAATGAGTGTGAATCCAGTCACGCATAAACCGGGTGGGAACGGACACTTCCATCGTTCCGTGATAATAGGCTCTTAAAGTCAGCGGTTTCAGCCAGCTACGGAAGATAGCTTCCCCGAACTCCTTACGCATGGCGGCATGAACATCGTTCCAGAGACTCTGAATCTCCGGAGTCGGCTCAAGTGGCATAGCTTCGAGATTGGCTGAACCAGCTTTAGACTGAACCGACGATTTTCCCACTACTTCCGGCATTATTTTTCTCTCCACAAATATAAAGTTACTTCTGCTGAATGAATGACGCAGAAACCTAAAAGTGCGGGGCAGACCTCAAAAACAGGCATTCGCCAAGGTAAAGAAAACCCTTCAGCAAAGTGCGTTCGCACCGCTGCCTGCTTTTAAAATCTGGTAACGTGAGACCTGTTCTAAAACTTGCCGTAGCTCCCCGAGAGACTTACGTTTTAGTGGCCATCCCCTACACGCACGCCGACACCATCAAATGACGGCGAGGCTGAAAATCTTAAATCAAAGTGTAAAAATATTTAATTTTATCCACACTGTGAATTAAGACTAAAACAGGACACCGGCAAACTTTCCTGGAAAGCTTCCTTAGGGGTATTTGCTCATGTCCCTGTGATAGATTCACCCTACACTAAATTTTCTTCAAAGTGCAATACGAACAAAAAAAGAACGGTGAAAAAATAAAAATTTTTTCTGCAAAATTTTTGTGCAGCAAAAAACTCTTCGTTTGACAACGAAGAGTTTCTGAAACTGTTTATCTGCAAGGCTTACAAAAGAGCTCACAAAAATTTTTAGGACAAAAAGATCAGGCGATAGCCTTCACTTTTGCAACAAGTCTTGAGAGCTTTCTTGCTGCAGCATTTTTGTGGATGAGGCCTTTCGAAACGCTTCTGCAAAGTTCCGGCTGAACGAGTCGGAGAGCCTCTTGCGCGAGTTTTGCATCCTTCGCTTCGATGGCCAGTTCGACCTTCTTGATAAAGCTGCGCATACGACTTTTACGAGCTTTGTTGACTTCGGCCTTGCTCGCATTGCGGCGGGTCCGTTTCTTTGCCGACTTATGATTTGCCATTATTAAACCTTTTCAATTCACTAAAGGGTTATCCTAATATCCTGTAATAACTGGGATATACACCAAACAGTCCACAGGAAATTTTTCCTAAAACTGTATACAAACTAAAAACTCCGCTCCGGGAAAGCTCTCAAATACTAAGGCTTTAAATGAAGCGAGCCAGAGTAATACGCGTCTAACCTGCTGTTTGTCAAGACTTTCGTACATTTCTGAAAGGCAAAAAAACCAAACGAATCACATGGTCACAAAGAGGGCCGGACCATGATTTTGACAACATCGTCCCCATCCCGGTTTTCAAAAGAGAGTTCAAGATATTCTTTCTCTCTGAAAAACCGCGTGTCATCAATACGGCCCCAGCCAAACTGGGCGAGAATTCCACCGTAATAAACCTCGACGTCGCGGCGGCTGGCATCGCCCATAAGAGCCACCGACTCGATAATCCGGCCCTCGGGCTTATCGAAGAAAACGGTTTGATCAGCCAGCTCGGTCAGCCCGGGCATAAGCGGAACATCCTCAAGCTGCGAAAAAAAGACGGTCTCCGGCGAACCTATGGAATTCTGTGAAAAGGCGGAAAAAGAAACAAAAAGACCTGAACATAAAACACAGGCAGCCATAAAAAGACGCAGAGCTTTAAAGCCTGAAAAAGTCCCGGTCATAAGAAACGATTCCCTCTGATGATATGCAGGCACAATATTATACTTGTTTGACGGGACAGTAAAATGTCGATCGCCCTCCTTGCACCACTCTTTTAACGGCCCCCTCCGCACAGTTGCAATCCGGACATGATTCGCCTTCCTTGTCGTAAACTGCAAACTGATACTGAAAATACCCCAGAGAACCGTCGGTCTTTTTATAATCCCGCAGCGTACTCCCTCCGGCCTTGATAGCCTTCAAGAGAATCTTTCGGATGCTGGAAACAAGAAGGTCGATCTCTTCATAAGAAAGAGAACAGGCTTTGCGGGTCGGCAGGATTCCGGAATCATACAACGCTTCACACACATAGATATTCCCCAGCCCCGCCACGACACGCTGATCCAGCAATGCAGCCTTGATATCCGTCTTCTTGTTTTTGAAAACACTCACCAGATGTCCGCACAGATCAAAATCAGAAAGCGGTTCCGGTCCCATGGCAGAAAAAGGCGCTTGCGATTCCCAGCCGGAAACATCCGAGCAGGCAAGAGACCCGAAACGGCGGGGGTCGTGGTAAACGACAGCCGTTCCGTCCTCCGTCTCCAGCAAAACATGATCGTGCGTCCCGATGGCACAGCTCTGACCGGGAGAGTAGATACGCACACGCCCCGACATCCCGAGATGCAGAACGATAAGATGGGAATCATCCAGAAAACCAAGAATGTATTTCCCGCGTCTTCTAAACTCTGAAAAAACTTTTCCCTGAACAAGATCGCAAAAATCCGCAGGAACCGGAAACCGAAGATCCGAACGGAAAACCTGAACCTGCCTACAGCGCTTGCCGCGCATCGCCTGTTCAAGACCAAGACGGACAGTTTCAACCTCGGGCAATTCCGGCATCGTTGTCTTACTTCACCTTATCCCATTTCAGGAACGGGTGATCCTGCACGCCGGTATACAGCATCAACGGAAAAATCTGCTTTGTAGCGACCTTTTCCGGAGGAGGAAGCCAGTAAAGACTGCGCCCGTCTTCACTGCGGCGGAGGATGACATCGAAATACTGCAAGGTAAGAACCTGATAAACGACGTCCCGAGGTTCATCCGGCGGACCGAGTTTATAGGCGGGCCTGAGACTGGCAACCCCCGTATTCTGGTTAAAGGAATAATAGCCGCGCGTATATTTTCTGAAATCGGAATCGGAACGGCCTGAATAAATCACCTGAAAAGCCGACCCCGCGAAAATGACCTCTGCAATGCCGTCGGGAAGATGAGTGACCCAGGTTCCTTTAATTTCAGGATGGGTAGGCTTGAAAAGGTGACTGTCATCCGGCAAGGGCGGCATAATGAACTGGGGACGGCTGCTGCACCCCAGGCATGCCGATTGCGTCGTTTGCTGTTCGGGCTGCTTGTCTTCATGCTGGGCGGGCTGGATCTGACTTTTTGGGGCCTCCTGAGGCTGGGTTCCCTGAGAAGCAACATCAACGGACGCAGAGCCATTTTGCTTAAGATAGGCATAAGCGCCGACGCCGACGATCAGAGCCAGACCGATAGCGATAAGAATAACGCCGATCAGGTCATTTTTTTTGGGGCCGACTGTGCGTGGATTCTGACGAGAAGATGGCTTTTTTGTGGCTGTCTTTTTTGGTTCTGATGATTGTTCGGACATAACATCCCTTCCGGTAACAAAGGCTCCTGACTAGAATATGTCTTGGTTTCAAAAACCACCATACCGGATTCTTTCTGCCGAATCGACCAATCATGAAAAAAGTCTCAAACCGCAGAAAATAGCGCGTTTCCGCCAAAAAAGAAAAGTTGGCACGAAGGCCAACTTTTTTACGCAGTATCGTGTGTGTGGGGATTCACGAACAGGAAAAGACTTTGTACAGACGAATATGCGTCCGGAAACGCCATTCTTTTTTATTATGTCTAATCTTAACCTGTAATGTGTTTTTAACTCTTTGCCATAAAATTGTCAAGATTTATGTCTATTTTTTTGGTACGACAATACCTTTTATCTGTATTTTCTAATATAAGCCGAGTAGACACACCCCGTCAAAAAACATATAAGTTATGGCTGATAACGCAGTAAATCTGTAGTGTTTGGGACTATTTAGGATGCCGACGATAGAACAGATTCGTGCCGCCCGCGCTTTGATTGGGTGGAGCCAGGGAGAATTGGCGCAACAAGCAGGCCTCTCCCAAACGGGAATTGCGCGCATTGAAAACGGCACCAACCAGCCCAACTCCAGCACCATCGAGAAAATTACCAGCGCCTTTGACCGCGCCGATGTGGAATTTATAGGTGAAACGGGCGTTAAGAAGAAAACAGGTGAAGTAAGGGTCTACCGCGGATCGGAAGGATTCAGTTTCTTTCTGGACGACGTCTATAACACGGCGGTGAAATTCGGAACGCCAGAAAAACCCGCGCAGATTTATCTGTCGAATGTTGTGCACAGCAACTGGGTTAAATGGATGGGACCGCAAAAGTGGGACAACCATGTCAAGCGCATGACTGCGGCACGCGACCTGATGGACGTACGGATTATCGTTCGTGAAAAGGATATGTTCTTTCCGGCTTCCGCCTATTCGAAATACAAATGGATGCCGGAGGAAATCTTCAGCGACAAATCGTTCTACTCCTATCACGACACGCTGGCTTTCCTGAATTTCAGGCCGGACGATGTAGAGATTATGATTATGCGCCACAAGGAATTTGCACAGGGCTACCGCAATCTCTTCCTGATCGCATGGGAAAAGGTTGCCATGACCCCTACGGATATGAAAAATTAGGCGACAGGCTTATAGCGTTTATGATTCGTGTATAAGCGGGTATTTTTTGAGTAAGGTAACAAGGTTATGACTCTCTCAACCAGAGATCTGGTCGAAGCGATTCTTGCGCGTGATATCATTACGCGCCTGAAAGAATCGGGTGTGAGTGAAGAACAGTTAGCGGGAATTCGGGCGGAATACTGGAAACCTGAAATCCTCGAACAGCTTGATCCCTGGAGCCGCCGCTATCTCGAAGGCGGTCACCTCTGGGGCGACGATCCCAGCACCTGCGGGCAGTATCTGCTCGACACCCTGCCCCCTTCAAGCAGCGTGATCGATCTGGGCTGCGGCTATGGACGAGACTCTCTGGCCCTGGCGGAAAACGGCCATAACGTTCTGGCGGTCGACATCTCCCAGATCGCCGTCCTCGATGCCGCAACCCAGTTGGAAGAAGCGATCAAGGCGGGATACGCCGGCGTCATGCGCGCCAACTTCATCCGCGCGCCGATCCTTCAGGGCGCGTTCGATGCCGTCTCCACCCACCGCATGTTCCACCTGCCCGACCCGCGCGAAATCAAAGCTCTGACCAACCGGATAGCTGGTGTTCTGAAATCGAAAGGAACATTGGTCTTGAGCGCCCGCAGCCCCGAAGATTTCAACCCGGACCAGATGGACCGCATCGACGCCAACACCGCAGTCTACAAACACCGCCCGACTCACCGCGTCAATTTCTATGACGAGGACCGGTTGATCGGCGTCCTCTCCGACCGGTTTACCGACTTTGCCTTCGAACGCGGACAGGAAATCGAATCCATCGGCAATCTCGACGCAAGCGGGGCGCCGATCATGTCCAGCTATATCCGCGTCGTCGCCCGCAAGAAAACAGATGCGGAATTTCGCAGCGACCGCGCGAATGGCCGGAACGGAGGCGGGAATGGGAACGGAAACGGCGACCACGGCGGTGGAACCGGCGATGCGGATACGACCGTCGCAACCGCCCCGGACGTCACCTGATCGGCGCTCACCTGACGAATTTTTTTTCCCACGCCTTCAGATCCTCAAAAATAAATTTTGCCACTTGCTCGGGTGGGCTACCCAAAACAGCCTGTTTCTCCGGTGGAATAGAATCAGCGCGCCCCAGATGCCTGACCCCCCACCGCGCAATATCGAGAAGAACAAAAATAAGATCCTTACCCTTATCCGTTAGATAGTAGAGCTTGCGCCGCTTGCTTTCGGGATGGCCGACTGAACGGATCAGCCCCTCTTCTTCGAGCTTCTTCAAACGGTCTGAAAGGATATTGCTGGAAATCCGTTCCGGTATGGCAAGCAGATCCTTATATTCATGACGATGCTCGAACATAAGACTGCGCACGATCAATAATGTCCAGTGATCGCCGATCAGATCCAGAGAACAGGCGATCGGACACTCGCTATTCAAACAATGTTCGTTCCGTTTGACCATAAAATTTTACTTGCATGTTAAAATTAACATTGACACCGGATAATCAGTTGCATTATGCAATTAATTAGACACGAACAGCAACCGATTTGAAAAATAAACACGAAAGAAAAAAAATGAACACTCCCGGAAAAATGGTGTTGGCTTCATTATCATATGTCGTGCTAACCATGGCCATTGCCTATCCTTGGCATATGATCTGGTTCCATGACTTGTATCTACAGATGGGCGCGGTCACACGCCCCGAACCAATCATCCCTCTGGGGATGTTGACCATGTTGATACAGGGCCTGGTCCTGGCATATCTCTACCCGTTCTGCTACAGGGGCGGTTCCCCCGTCCTTGAGGGAGTCCGTTTCACTTTCATAGCCGGTTTACTGATTTACTCTGTGATGGGTTTTGCAACGGTCGCTAAAATGAACATCAACCCCATCTCCACTTTTCTCCTGTATCATACAATCTTCCAGACGATTCAGTTTCTGTTGACTGGCGCCGCTCTGGGACTGATTTATGGTCGGATGAACAAGGAAAGCGAACATGCCCTTTGACCCCGAACTCGATGACCGCCTGAGCGCCGCCTTAAAAGGCCGCAAGGGATTCGAGCGCAAGAAAATGTTCGGCGGCACCGGCTATATGCTCAGCGGCAATATATGCGTGGGCGTTTACAGGGAATTTTTGATCCTCCGCCTCGGCCCCGAAAAATTTGAAGAGCTTTCCGCGAAATATGACGAACTCCGCCCCATGGACATCACCGGAAAACCCATGAAGGGCTGGGGCATGATCGACGGCGCCGCGTGCGATGCTTCGGAATTCGACGAACTCGTCGCCGCCTGCGAGGGATTTGTAAGAACACTGCAAAAGCAATAAACAATTTATTTATTTTTTGTACCTTCTAAAAATTCCAAGTATTCTTGCAACTCTTGAAGACCATAATCCCTTATTCTGGAAGATTGCAGAGTTTGAAGAACACTAATCCTCTTATGGATTTCAGTTATTTGCCCTTCAGCATCATCCACCAAGTTAGGATTAAGCATAGTAAAATAAGGTGCCAGACAAGACTCTCTCACCTTTTCCTGTTCAAGGATATAAACGTAAAGAAAGGCATCTTTTAAAAGAAAAAAACCTGATAATGTGTGCAAATCCTCAAGATCACCTCCACCATGAAAATCTGAACATCGAATAAAAGTCACCAAAGATTCGTAGCTTCCTTTTTCCAACTCCTCGTAAAGCTTTTCATAAGGATGAGTACGGCAAATCTCTTTCTGCTCAAGAGTCATACTGCGCATATTTTCACAAGCGAAAACTTGTGAAGAGAAAACTAACATCGCAAAAACAAGAAAAATGAAAAGCCGCATAAGCAAACTATCGCCTTCACAAACACCAAGAGTATATGCCCGGATCAAAAGTTTTTAACAGAAAAAAGCCCCGCGCGATGCGGGGCTTTCTGTATTCCTTCCAAGAACGGGAGCGATTAGAAACCGCCCATGCCTCCCATGCCGCCCATATCGCCGCCATGACCGTGACCGCCGGCAGCTTTATCTTCCGGCGCTTCGCAGATCATCGCTTCGGTGGTGATCAGCAGACCCGCAACCGATGCGGCATCCTGCAGAGCCGTGCGCACGACTTTGACAGGATCAATGATCCCGGCTTTCACCAGGTCCTTGAACTTGTCGCCCTGTGCATCATAACCGAAGTTCGTGTCCTTCTGCTCCAGCAGCTTGCCGACGATGACCGAGCCTTCCTTACCCGCATTTTCCGCGATCTGACGGATCGGGGATTGAATGGCGCGGCGGATGATCTCAATGCCGACTTGCTGGTCGTCATTCTCGGCTTCCAGCTTGGCCAAAGCCTTGGTCGCATAAAGAAGAGCTACACCGCCCCCGGCGATAATGCCTTCTTCGACGGCTGCTCGCGTAGCGTGCAGGGCATCGTCAACACGGTCCTTGCGCTCTTTCACTTCGACTTCGGTCGCACCGCCAACGCGGAGAACCGCAACACCGCCGGCCAGCTTGGCCAGACGTTCCTGCAGCTTTTCCTTGTCGTAATCAGAGTCCGTCGCATCAATCTGTGCACGGATCTGACCGCAACGGGCATCGATGTCTTTCTTCTTGCCCGCGCCGTCCACGATGACCGTCTCATCCTTGGAGATGGTGACCTTCTTGGCCGTGCCGAGCATGTTCAGCGTGACGTTCTCAAGCTTGATGCCCAGATCTTCGGAGATCAGCTGACCGCTGGTCAGGATCGCCATATCTTCGAGCATCGCCTTGCGGCGGTCTCCGAAACCGGGAGCCTTGACCGCAGCGACTTTCAGACCGCCGCGCAGCTTGTTGACCACGAGAGTCGCCAGCGCTTCGCCTTCCACGTCTTCCGCGATGATCAGAAGCGGGCGGGAGCTTTGAACGACGGCTTCGAGGATCGGCAGCATCGCCTGCAGACCGGTCAGCTTGCCTTCGTGCAGCAGGATGTAGGGGTTTTCGAGAACCGCCTGCATCTTGTCGGCATCGGTGATGAAGTAAGGCGACAGGTAGCCGCGGTCGAACTGCATGCCTTCGACGATCTCCAGCTCGTTGCTCAGCGACTTGGCTTCCTCAACGGTGATCACGCCTTCGTGGCCGACTTTTTCCATCGCCTCGGCCAGCATATCGCCGATCTCGGTTTCGCCGTTCGCGGAAATGGTTCCGATCTGGCGGATTTCTTCGTTGGTTTTGACGTTTTTGCCGCGTTTCTTGAGGTCGGCGACAACGGCTTCGACAGCCTTGTCCACGCCGCGCTTCAGATCCATCGGGTTACGGCCCGAAGAAACGGCTTTCAGACCTTCGCGGACGATCGCCTGCGCCAGAACGGTCGCGGTCGTCGTACCGTCGCCGGCCTGATCGTTGGCTTTGCTCGCCACTTCGCGGATCAACTGCGCACCCAGATTCTGGTGCTTGTTGGACAGCGTGATTTCCTTGGCGACGGTAACGCCGTCTTTGGTGGTGCGCGGCGCGCCGAAAGATTTTTCGATCACGACGTTCCGGCCCTTGGGACCGAGCGTCACTTTCACCGCGTTTGCGATAATATCCA
>JAGRIJ010000022.1 GCA_020443295.1 Alphaproteobacteria bacterium
AGCAAGTCGAAGAATTTGCAGACCAATATGCTGTACAAAAAACCGCCACCGCTACATATGTTATGAACTTGTTGAAAGAGAAGTAGAAAAAGTAAAAATGACCATCGAAATCATTCAGAAAACTCTCTCCATCAACGGCCTCGACATCGCATACACCGACACCGGGCCGGAGGATGGCCGCATCCTGTTCTGCGTTCACGGTCTGCTCTCTAACGGGCGGGATTACGATGCGCTGGCCCGTACCATGGCCGAAAAAGGTTTCCGCGTCGTCGCGATAGATTTACCCGGAAGGGGCAAGAGCGGCTGGTTCCCCGACCCTAAACTCTATGCGCTCCCGTCCTATCTCCCGGTCTGCATCGAATTCGCAAACCGGATTTTCGGCGGCAAGCCCTTCGATTTTCTGGGCGTTTCTCTCGGCGGCATGATCGGCATGAGCCTGCACAACATGCCGGGCTTTAACATGCAGCGTCTGGTGCTGGTCGATATTGGCCCGGAAATCCCCGGCCCCGCGCTCGATCATGTCTCAACCCTCGCCCGTGCGCCCGTGCAATACGCCACGAAAGATGCAGCCATAGCTTTCCTCAAAAAACGCTGCGCCGGGTGGGGCATCACCGACCCCGCCATATGGGATCATCTGACCGCGCACGATATTATCGGCAAGGCGGACGGCACATTCCATATGCACTATGACCCCGCCATAGGCGCCCTCTCGAAAGTGAAGGGCAACGAAACGCTCGCGTTCTGGGAACTCTGGGAACAAATCCGCCAGCCCCTGTTTCTCATCCGCGGAGGAAAGTCGATAATCCTCCCGCTTGAGGTCGCCCAGCGCATGCAACGCGACTACAAGGGGCCGGATATGCTGACCCTCACCTTCACCCAATGCGGCCACGTCCCCAACCTGATGCAGCCCGAACAGATCCGCCCGCTCGGGGACTGGCTAAAAATCTAACTCTGTTGGGTAATAGGTTTCCTCCTGCTCCTGTATCCAGTCAGGATTCCGTAAATACCATAAATAATAGGCGCTCAGTACGCCACAGGAGAGGCCGGAGACAATGATAAGCCCGACGCTGTTTATAATGAAAAAAACTGGCTCGAAAGTGAAAGCGCTACTGAAATCTGTAGGGGCAAAAAAGAAATTGCTATCGACAAACTCTAAAATAAGAAACGGCAAATAGCACAGCAGGAGCGTAAAGGAAAAGCGCAATTTAAGCCCGTTAAAAAACCGGTACGCTTCATCAGAAGCAATCGTCTGATTATTAGCCTTCGCCGCAAGCCCGAGAAACAGAGGACTAAAAAAAGGAATAATCATGAGTACATAAAAAAACGTATAGAGATAGCAAGACAGCACAAGTTTATAATCTTTAAAAGGATTACAGGTGGAAAACCTTCCGATCCCGCGCGTGGCGGCCCTGATCCAGTTAATACAAAAAGACGTTAGAAAATAGAGAATCAGAAGATTTCCACAAAACAAAAAAGTTGGAAAGAAAGGGTTGTTCAAAATTGAAGAATTTTCAAACGCTTCAAAATCTTCCGCATTCTGGAGAAACGCGTTGTGTCTTTCGACCACTGCATAATCCAATAAGCCAGAAATAAAGAGCACAAAAACGATAAAAGGCCAGCCCACTTTTAAAGCATATGTAAAATTTTTGATGAGAAAGACATACGAAGCGATAACCGTTTGGAGGATCGGGGGTTTCATTACACGCTTTCTTCAATTCATTAATGTTCGATTATTGAACAAAACTGCGTTTGGAAACAAATTATATTTATTAATTTACCCAAAATCCTCCCACATCGGCCCGTCCCATCCCTCGTCGCTGAACGGATCGTCGGGAACAGCGGTGCGTCCCTTCGATGTTGGCTTCATCCTGTTCTTACGCACCCAAAGATAATAAGCGCTCAGAACGCCGTAGAAAATGTATGGAATCAAAATAAAAGACAAAAAGTCCAGTGAGGCCCTTACATAAAATGTATTATCGCGACCGAAGTACCTTTCTGATAGTTCCCTGAATTCCACGGGAATAAAATCTATAGCAAACAAAGGAAAAAGAGCAACAACAAGACAAAAGCAGAAAGAGATACGCAACCCTTTTAAGAGTTCGCGGGCATCCTTGTTTAATAGAATCGTTCCTGTGGAAATGGCAGGAAGATAAAGCCAGTGTCCCATAATCAGCACAACCGCCGCGATATTGATAACAAAATTAAATATCAGCAGAGAGGGAATATTCGATACTTGCAATACGATGAAATCATAAATTCCTGCGGGAAGAATAAAGCTCAGCCCATAGAAAACAAAAAAACAAGCAGCCGCCATGGTGAGAGCAATCAACCCGCTAAAATAGTCAATACTGATCATTTGTGCAAACAGGCAAAAGGCAATCTTCCATTCTCTGAGGGGATGACAGAAGTTTTTCCTCGAAACACCGTTAATAACAGCGCGCATCCATCCGGCACACATTGCGGCTAATGATAATAGGAGAATCACCGCAAACGCCATGCCGGGCACAATAAGAGCATATTCCAGCCAGCGAGGTTGCTTCATATCCCTAAGGGAATAGTCCCAGACATAAAGACAGAAAATCAGTGCAAAAAAGGGCCACCCCAGCCACAACGCATGCCGGAAATTGCGGAGCAAAAAAACCCAAGAGGCAACCGCCGTTCCAATAACCGGAGGCGGAGCGGGCTCTGTGCTTATTCTCATATACTGTTAATCGCCGACCGGCGGAGCAGGGGGCGGCGGAAGCTCGTCCTCGCTGTCGCCCATCGAACCCTGATCGTCTGAACCGCCGCGGCCGCCCTTGCCTTTGCCGCCGCTGCCCGAGCCCTTTTTTTCTTCGCTGTCCTGATGAAGGTCGAGATCGGCTTCCTCTTCGGGAAGGTCCCCGACACGTCTTTTGACGAAATCGGAAATGCGTACGAGAGGGGAAGGACGGCTTGCCGCCCGGTTGGGGCTGACATTCCCGGTTTTGACGTCCTCCAGATCCTGTTCCATTTTCTGGTGGATTTGAATGGCTTCAACGGCGGTATCGGCTTCCGCAAGGTCGGCTTCATGCTTTTCAAGTCTGCGTTTGAGCCATTTGAGAATGCCCCGATGCGGGTGGGATTCTTTCATCGCTTCCGCTTGCGCGGTCGTAGAGGCAGAGGCGGCAATCTGGGCATCGATCGCTTCGACCTGGCTGGTAATATCATGCTTTGCTCTGACGATCCTCGAACTGACCTCGATAAAAATGGCTTCGAAACTGGCTTCCAGCTCGGCAAGCATCTTATACAGCCTGATCCAGTAATCTTCGGCTTGCTGGCGCTTCTTTTTGAGATTCGGCACAAGTCCGTCCATAATCAGGGAGTCGTGCCCGAAGCCGATGACTTGGTGCTGCATGTACCCGTAATCATACCCCTGCAGCTCCAGCATATAGAGAATCATATTTCTCAGGTTCTGAGGCATTTGGTCGAGACCGAACGAATTCGGCCCTTCCAGATACCGGATAAGATCGTCAACCCCCTCCAGATCGCTCTGGTCAAGAACGCGTTCTTCTTCAAGTGCGAGTGCGGACCCCATTTTCATCACCTTAAACTGGTTTTTTTAAACTGCGCGAAGAATAAAGAAAACGTCCTTCCTTGTCAAAATAAGAGCGGCTGAAACGCGAAAGACCCCGTGTATAGAAAGACTTAGGCCCGGATAGCGAGGGAGGGTCGCTGTCCGGGCCTGTAGGGAAACGTCTGCCGTTTGGGGATCGGGGGGTTGGGGATGTCAGGGCGGCAGACGCTAAACGGGTAAAATCCAAGCTCACACGGCGTGCATTTTCCTTTCATATTTTTGCAGATACAGGTCCTCGTCGGCATCCTCGAGAATCTCTTCGATCCGGTCGCCGGCGCCGAAATTTCGCAAGCCCACGCTGGCATGCACGGGAATCTGCTGCCCGTCCCATTCCACGGTAAGACTGTTCAGGCGCAAAGCCAGTTGCTGGGCGCGCTTCATGGCCTTTTCGCGGGTGGTGCGCGGGAACAGAAGGATGAATTCATCCCCCCCCAGCCGTGCGGCCGTATCCATGGCGCGGATTTCGCCCATCAGGAAATCGGCCACTTTTTTAAGACAGGCGTCTCCGGCAAGGTGCCCGTGCGTATCGTTGATAGTCTTGAAATGATCCAGATCGATCATGATCAGCAGCCCGCCTTCGTTTTGGTCGCGGTTGGCGCGGTCCAGTTCCCGGCTAAGATTTTGAAAAAAGCCGCGCCGGTTTGTAATTCCGGTGAGTTCATCAGTGGTCAGAAGTGATTCCAAAGCTTCAATCCTTTGTTTCTGCTCGGATATTGTCTTTTCTGAACGCGCAATGGCCCTGTAAGCGGCTTTCAGCAGTTCTTTGACATCAAGCCCGGGCGCACCCTCCGTTTTGGTCCCGCCGAGAAGATCGAAAATATCCATCGTGCCGGTTAAAAACCCCTCGGCACGGGTGAGTTCAAGTTTCCGGCCTGATACTTTTTTCAACCGGCTGGCATAGGAATTTTGAACAAGATCAGAAGTCATAACAGCTACCCTTTCCCTAAAAGCCCGGAAGTCCGGGGAAGTCTCTCTCAGTGAGGAGTATTGCGAAGGGTGTGCCAAAAGAAGAATTGATAAATATTGTTGATTATCAGTAAGATAAGAGAAAGTTCTCTTAGGTGTTATCTTGAGAGGCAAGAAAAAGAAAAGATAATATGGATAATATTTCCGGGTCCGGTGGAAGACTTTGCCCGGTTTAAGATCGGACGCGAAGGTGCTTTGCCCTTTAAGCTGCGGCCTCTTTGCGGTATCATGACAAGAGGACTGTAATTCAGATAAAAGCAGGGTTTTCGGATAAGATTATGGTACGAACGCACGTTTTGGGCAGGCTGGTTTACGGTCTTTTGGTGGGGATCGCCTTTTGGGCAGGAGCGGGAGTTCAGGCCTTGGCAGGTACGGATCGTGCTACCGAAGCCGGGCTGGCGCCGCATAAGGCGCTTTATGAAATCAAGATGGTCTCAAACCACAGCAGCGCGCAATTTCTGAACATCAGCGGCCAGATGTACTATGAATGGCAGCCCTCCTGCGAAGCCTGGATATCCAACCACAGGTTTAATTTGGTTTACGAATATACGGACAGCCCGTCGATGCGTATTACCAGCGATTATTCGACGTACGAGCCGTTCGACGGCAAAAGCATGAATTTTACCTCCCAGCGCAAGCGCGACGGCCAGATTTTCGAAGAAATAAGGGGCAGTGCGTCTATCGATAAACCCGGTGAATCCGGGGCCAAATATACCATTCCGGAAGGGCTGTTCCAGACTTTGCCGGCAGACACGCTCTTTCCCATGTCCCACACGCTGGCGGTGCTGGAAAAGATCAGGTCGGGAGGAAAGTTTCACCGCGCAACGATTTTTGATGGCAGTGACCGCGACGGACCCATGCTGGTAACAACTTTTATCGGAAAACCAGTAGAATCTTCGGATATCGTCAAGGTCGCGGCGGGGGTTGATAGCGAGTTGCTGAGATCAAAGGCATGGAAAATCCGGCTGGCCTTTTTCCCGGTTGATTCACAGGATGAAGGTGCGGATTATGAAATGAGCATTGTATTTCATGAAAACGGGGTAATCAGCGATATTATGATCGATTATAAAGATTTTTCGGTTTCTCAGAAGCTCTTGGCGCTTGAGAAACTGGGAAGTGCCTGTAACGACGGTTCTGGCGAGCCGAATTCCCTAAAAAAGCAGGAATCCGGAACAACCGGGCCGGTTATCAAAAAACCCTGATTATCTGTGTAATATTAACGAATTAGAAAGTCCTTACCCGTAGGATGCAAAAGGATGCAGGTTGATTAAGTCTTTAATCAAAAACGAGTCATGAAACAAAAGGTTCTCATTGTCGAAGACAACGAACTCAATATGAAGCTCTTCCATGATCTTCTTGAGGCGCACGGCATTGAAACCATTCAAACACGGGACGGACGCCAGGCCTTTGGCTTGGCCAAGGCCCACAAACCGGATCTGATTATTATGGATATACAGCTGCCGGAAGTCTCCGGATTGGACATAACAAAAATGATGAAGGAAGACCCGGACCTTAAAACCATTCCCGTCATCGCCGTCACGGCGTTTGCCATGAAAGGTGACGAGCAGAAAATACGCGAAGGCGGTTGCGAGGATTACATCTCCAAGCCTATTTCCGTCTCCAGGTTTATTGAAATCGTACGTCGCTATCTCGAAAAATCTCAGGCTTTGAACGAGGCCGGAGAAGAAAAACAGGAAAAAGGGGTAGTGTAAAATGTCCGCACGGGTTCTGGTAGTTGACGATATTCTCCCCAACGTAAAGCTTCTTGAAGCCAAGCTGAGCACGGAATATTACGAAGTGCTGACGGCCACAAGCGGCGCGGAAGCTCTTAAGAAAGTGGCCACCGAAAATCCGGATATTGTGCTCCTTGATGTCATGATGCCCGGTATGGACGGGTTTGAAGTCTGTTCGATTATCAAACGCAATCCGGAAACGGCGCATATTCCCGTGGTGATGGTGACCGCCCTGACCGATGCGCAGGACAAGGTCCGCGGCCTTGAAGCAGGGGCGGATGATTTTCTGAGCAAGCCGATTAATGACACGGCCCTGATGGCGCGCGTGCGCTCTCTGGTTCGTCTGAAAATGGCGCTGGACGAATGGCGCCTGCGCGAAAATGCGGCCAACCAGTTCGGCGCCGTCAGCGAGTCCCCCAGCGTGATGACCGAGCCGGTGGAAGGCGCGCGCGTGCTCGTTATTGAGGACAAGGAATACGAAAGAACCAAGATTGCCGAAACCCTGATGCGCGACCATAACATTGTCATGGGCGTGGATAGCGGTGCCAAGGGCATCGAACTGATCGGTAAATATGAATTCGACATCATAATGGTCAGCCTGAATATGGAGAACGAGGATGGCTTGCGTCTGTGTTCTCATCTCAAGTCCAACGAGCGCACGCGCTCGGTTCCCATTGTGATGATCGCCGAACAGGACGACATGATCTACGTAGCTCACGGCCTTGAGATTGGCGCGCACGATTACATTATGCGCCCGTTGGATAAGAACGAATTGCTGGCCCGGGTCCGCACGCAGATCCGCCGGAAGAGATTCCAGGAAAGGCTGCGCTCGACTTACGAAATCAGCATCAACATGGCCTTAACGGACAGCCTGACAGGCCTGTATAACCGCCGCTATTTCGAGGTTCACCTTGAAAAGCTCTTGCAGAAGAACCTAGTTAATCGCAAGGCGATGGCGGTGATTATGATTGATATCGATCATTTCAAGGGCGTGAACGACACCTATGGCCACAATGTAGGCGATGAAGTTTTAAAAATCTTCGGCGAGCGTCTGACGGCCAGCCTGCGAAGCTTCGACCTCGTGGCGAGGCTGGGCGGGGAAGAATTCGTCGTCCTCCTTCCCGATATTACGAATGAAAGAGCTTATCTGGTCGCAGAACGCCTGCGGCGGACGATTGCCGACAAACCCTTTCCCTGCAGTATTGAAGGCGGATCTCTGCCGATTACGGCCTCTTTTGGAGGCGCGGTAATCGAGCATGGCGGCCACCAGATCCACGAAGTCATCGACCGCGCCGATAAGTGTCTCTATGAAGCGAAACGCGGCGGACGGAACTGCACCGTATTCGAAGGCGTTGGAAAAATTGATCCTGATAAATATAAGGAAAGTACGCGGGCAAATTTCGAAGAAGACGAAGTAAAAAACGATCAGGGCGTCGCATCGCAGAGCTGAGAAATCTCGGCAATCCTGTAAAAAGCAAAAAGCGCCGGAAGGCGCTTTTAAAATGAAAGACCAACCCTTTAGAACAATTACTGCTTCTTGGAGGGGGGCATTTTCTTCTCGACGAACATGACATGCATGCCTTTTTTGCCCGTCTCAGGATTAACCGCCCAGGGATCGTATTTCTTCTTTTGGATCTTGTATTCCGCGCGTGCGCTGCGTTTGGCGTAGTAACGGTAGCCCGTTCCCGCTTCGCTCTCCAGCCTGACTTTTACGTATGTGGCTTTAGCCATCGCCATAAACTCCTAATCTTTGAAGTGAGGTTTATGCCGCCTTTGGCCGCATTTGTCAAGTCTTTCAAACCCGCTCAATTCCGCCCTTTTTGCCTTTTTGGCCCTTTTCCGGGCTTTCCTCGGCGTTTACCTCCGCCTTTGCCTTTATGGCCGCGCCGGTCTCCGCGTCCGTATTCCCCGCCGTGTCCCTTGGGAATCCGGGGCTTCTTCATCCCTGGCAGGTCGGCCCCGGCCAGCGGATCGACCAGTTCAAACAGGCTGCTTCCGGTCATGCCGTTCGCATCAACGACCCGAACGAGGACGGGCGCGCCAAGGCGGAAAACCCTTCCGTGCCGCCGCCCGATCAGCGCATGGGCCTTCTCGTCATGGATATAATGGTCATCGTTCAGGCTGCGGATGGGAACCAGCCCGTCCGCCCCGGTCTCCTCCAGCTCGACAAACAGGCCAAAGCGCGTCACCCCGCTGATCCGCCCCGCGAATTGTGCGCCGATATGCTCTGAAAGGTAGGCTCCGGTAAACCGGTCGATCGCATTCCGCTCGGCCTCCATGGAGGTACGCTCGGTCCCCGAAATATGCTGGCAGATTTCCTCGATCCGTGCTTTTTCCTCTTCCTCCATCCCGCCAGGGCCCAGCCCGAACGCGCCGATCAGGGCGCGGTGAACCAGCAAATCCGAATACCGCCGGATAGGAGAGGTAAAATGCGCGTACTTCTGCAGGGCCAGTCCGAAATGCCCGATATTGGAAGTCGAATAAAGCGCCTGGCTCTGGGAACGCAGCACGACCTGAGAAATCAGGTGGGAGTAGGGCAGCTTGGCGGCTTGTTTCAGAATCCCGTTGATCTGTTGCGGCTGAACGACCTGCCCCTTGGGAAGCGACAGCCCAAAACTTTCCAGAAATTCGCGTGCGCTCTCCAGCTTCTCATAGGAGGGGCGGTCGTGCACCCTGTAAACGCAGGGAAACGATTTCTTCCCTTCCAGCGCCGAAGCGGCGGCGACGTTCGCAAGGATCATGAATTCTTCGATCAGTTTGTGCGAATCCAGCCGCGCCCGCGGCTTAACCCCGATCATGTTTCCTTCTTTATCGAGGATAATCTGCCGCTCCGGGATATCCAGTTCCAGTGCGCCGCGGTCGGTGCGCGCCCGGTCGAGAATTTTGAAAACTTCGTAAAGCGGCTCGATCACGGTCTCAACAAGAGGAGCGCTCAGATCATCCGGCGATCCGTCTTTGGCGGTCTGTACCTGCTCATACGTCAGACGAGCCACAGAGCGCATCAGCCCCCGCACGAATTTATATTTTTTCAGCGCCCCGTTTTTATCGATCCATAAATGAACGGCCAGGGTCGCGCGCGGCTCGTTCGGGCGCAGCGAACACAGATCGTTCGACAAAGCCTCGGGCAGCATGGGCACAACCCGGTCGGGAAAATACGTCGAATTACCGCGCTTCTGCGCTTCGCGGTCCAGCGCCGTACCGGGCCGCACGTAATAGGCGACGTCGGCAATCGCGACGATCAGGTGATAATCACCGTTCTCCGTTTTCTCTGCGAAAACGGCATCGTCGAAATCCCGCGCATCCGGCCCGTCGATCGTAACGAGCGGATAGGAGCGCAGATCGTCCCGCCCCTTAAGGTCCGGCACGGTCATTTTGTCGGTTTCGGCAACAACGCGCTCGGGGAACTCTTCGCGCAAGCCCGCTTCATGCAGGCTGATCAGGCTGATCGCGCGCGGATCGTCCCGCCGTCCCAGCACGGTGACAACACGCGCCTTTTTCCTTCGCGCATCGCGCGCAGGCAACATCTCCCCGATCACAAGATCGCCGTCTACCGCCCCGTTCCGGTCATCCAGCGCCACCTCGTAATCGGTCTTCGCCCTTTTATCGGCGGGTTCGATGATGGCCCCGCCCTTGGTCGCGCGAAGCACGCCGAGAATTCTGCCCTGCGCCGTATCGATCATGCGGATGATATGCGCCGCGTACGATCCGTCATCCAGCCGTTCAAACCGGGCCAGCGCCCTCGCACCCTCCGTCAGCTTCGGAAAAAGTTTTTTATCCGGTGCCACCTCGATGCGCGGAGGATCTCCGGGGGAAGAACGGTCCCAGCTTGTCGGAACCGCAAAAACATCCCCGTCCGCATCAATGGTGCTGACTTCAATCACACCCACGGCGGGCAGCCCGCCCTTTGCGCTGAACGCGCCGCCCGGCTGCTTCGCGATCAGCCCGTCCTTTTCAAGACTTTTGAGTATCTGCTTGAGCGCGACACGTTTCTCGCCGCCCTTGATTCCGAACGCCCGCGCGACCTCGCGCTTGGTCACCGGAGCAGAGGAAGATTGGATGAATTCAAGGATTTCATCCTTGCCGAACGCAGTCATGGCAAGTGTTCTTCAAAGGAAAGAAGGCCGGATTCAACCGCCTGTCCGGCAACCTGCACCTGCAAGCCTCCGCCGGGAAGACGCTTCAGCCGCACATCGACAACACCCGGCTTGCCCATCGCAATGCCCTGATAGCCGGGGTAATGCGTAGTATCCTTAAAATCCAGAACCCCGTGATGTGCCAGATACGCGCCCGCAGGACCGTTGGCGTTGCCCGTCACAGGGTCTTCATGGATGCCGATGCCCGGCGCAAACATTCGCCCGTAAGTGCGCAGCGGCGCGTCTTCATCCTCCTCGATGCAGAAAACAAAATAACCCGGACATTTCAATTCATCGCCGATCTTCAGCAAGGCATCCATGTCGGGTTGCAGGGAATCTAAAACTTCTTGCGAGCGAATAGGAATGATGACTTTGCCATGTCCGGTAGAAACAATTTCAATCGGCAGGCTTTCATGCACCTGATCTTCGGAAAGTTTGAGGGCGGAGAGCAACGCGGCTTTCTGGGCGCCTTGCAGGACAGGCCCGAATTCCGGCTTTCCTTGTGTCATTACGATCCGCCGATCCTTGCCTTCGCCCTCGATATCGACCGGCAGAATCCCCGCGCCGGTTTTGGCCAGCAGACGTCCGGGCGGCAGGTTGAGATTGGCCGAACGCAGAAAATGCGTGGCGATCGTCGCATGCCCGCAGATAGGCACTTCCTTCGTTGGCGTGAAATAGCGCACATGCACATCGTAATCGGGTGAATGGCCGCGCATCACAAAGGCGGTCTCCGAGAACCCTGCAAACGCTGCGGCGGCCTGCATGGTTTTTTCGTCCAGCCCGTCGGCTTCCAGAACCACGCCCGCGCGGTTACCCTTTCCGGCTTCATCCGTAAAGGCGTCGATCACGTGAATAGGGATCACGAATCTTCTCCTTTTTTCTTTTTGCTGCCGGCTTTCTTTTTCTTGCCGCCCGGAGGTTTTCGGGCGCGCGGTTTTTTCCCTGCCGCTTCCCGCTGGGCGGCTTTCTCGGCTGCCAGAGCCAGAACCTCGACGGCGCGGTTCATGCCCACAAACAGGACATCATCGTCCTTGGGCAGCGACGTAAACTTGCCGGCATGTTTCAGGAAAGGGCCGAAACGCCCGATCCCGGCCTGAATCATCTCGCCCGTCTCAGGGTGGATTCCCACATCGCGCGGCAACGCCAGCAAATTAAGCGCACCCTCCAGCGTCACCTCGTCTATCGCCATCCCTTTCGGCAAACCTTGCCGCTTGGGTTTTGGTTTGACGCGTTTCTTGGGCTTCTTCGGTGCACGTTTGCCTTCCGCCTTGGCTTTGGCTTTTGCTTCTTCATAGGCGGCGAGTTCGGCTTTCTCGGCGGCAATCTCCTCTGCGCTTTCGGGCGGCGGGTCGATCTGGACATAAGGTCCGTAAGGTCCGCGCCGCAGGGATACAGTGCGCCCTGTGCCCGGCTGGGTCCCCAGAATTTTCGGTTCGTTCGCCAGCGCCGCGCCTTCGCCGCTTTCAGAATCGGGAACGATCAGCGGTCGCGTGAATTTGCATTCCGGGTAATTCGAACAGCCGATAAACGCGCCGAATTTCCCCAGCCTTAAGCCAAGTTTTCCATCGGGCAGGGCTGTATTTTCCGCGCATGCTTTGCACTTTCGCGGATCTATCGATTTTCCGTCTGCGTCTTTCTCCGGCGGAAAGAAATGCGGCCCCAGCTCTTCGTCCAGATGATCGATCACATTGGTGATCGTCAGATCCTTCGTCTCATCGACGGCGGCCTTGAAGTCGGCCCAGAAGATTTTAAGCGCCTCTTTCCACGCCACATGCCCGGACGCGATCGCATCCAGCTCTTCTTCCATATTGGCGGTAAAACTGTAATCGACATACTGCGCGAAAAACTTGGTCAGGAACGTGGTGACCAGCCGCCCGCGGTCTTCCGGGATAAAACGGCGTTTCTCCAGCTTCACGTAATCCCGGTCGCGCAAAACCTGCAGGATCGACGCATAGGTAGAGGGTCGCCCGATGCCAAGCTCCTCCAGCCGCTTGACCAGCGAGGCTTCCGAATAACGCGGCGGCGGCTGCGTGAAATGCTGGTTCGGCGTGATATCCACGACCTTTGTCGCGTCCTGTTCGTTCATCGGGGGCAGGATGCGGTTATCTTCGTTCTCCGCTTTGTCATCTTCCGTATCTTCCTGATAGAGCGCGAGGAACCCGTCAAACAGGATCACCGATCCGTTCGCGCGCAGAATCACGTCATCCGTTCCGTCGGAGAGATCGACTTTCATTTGTTCCAGAACGGCGTTTTCCATCTGCGAGGCGATCGTGCGCTTCCAGATCAGTTCGTAAAGCCGCCGCTGCTCCTCTTCTCTCGGCGCGCCGGAGCGTCCGGGCAAAACGGAAAGGTCGGTCGGTCGGATTGCCTCGTGCGCTTCCTGCGCGTTCTTGGCCTTCGATTTATAAAGGCGCGGCGCATCCGGGACGTATTTTTCGCCATATTCCTTTTTAATCACGCTGCGGCACTGCTGAACGGCTTCTTCCGAAAGCGTCGTCCCATCTGTACGCATGTAGGTGATATAGCCGTCTTCATAAAGATTTTGCGCGATCCGCATCGTCCGTGAAGCCGAAAGCCCCAGCTTCCTCGAAGCCTCCATCTGCAGGCTCGATGTAATGAACGGCGGGGCAGGGTTGCGCCGCGCCTGTTTCTTTTCGATCTTTTGCACCGACAGTTTTTTCGACCGGATCCGCTCCACAGCCTGCAGGGCTTGCTGCTCGTTGCCGATATCCATCTTGTCCAGTTTGTTCCCGGCCAGATGGGTCAGCCGTGCGGTAAACGGCGCGCCGTCCGGTGTGTGCAGCCGCGCCTCGATGCTCCAG
>JAGRIJ010000023.1 GCA_020443295.1 Alphaproteobacteria bacterium
TGGGCGAAACAAAAGAAGAAGTCGGACAGGTGATGGACGATATGCGCGCCGCCGATATCGATTTTATCACGATCGGCCAGTACCTCCAGCCCACGCCCAAACACGCGCCGCTGGACCGTTTCTGGACCCCCGAGGAATTCGAACAGCTCACCCGCATGGCAAAAGCCAAAGGATTCCTGATGGTTTCAGCCTCTCCTTTGACCCGCTCTTCGCATCATGCTGGCGATGATTTCCTGAAACTGAAGGCCGCACGCGAAGCAAAGCTTTCTGCACCTAAAGCCGCGGAATAAGCCGCGGTTGATAGTGGTATGACCAAGCACATCGAAAAGCGCAACCTGCCGTATACGCCTGAGCAATTATTCACTCTCGTCGCCGAAGTCGACAAATATCAGCAATTTTTGCCGTGGTGCCAAAAAAGCGTAATCAAGCGTCGCGAAGGGGATGTTTTCTATGCCGACCTGATTATCGGCTACAAAATGGTGCGTGAAAAATTTGGCTCTAAAGTCTCATTGGAATATCCGGAACGCATTAACGTGGAATATCTCTCCGGGCCGATGAAATACCTTTCTAATTACTGGCAATTCATCCGGGAGGAAGATGGCTCCTGTACAATCGATTTTTATGTCGACTTCGAGTTCAAGAACCTCATCCTGCAAAATCTTATGGGCGTCTTTTTTAATGAACTGGTACGCCGCATGGTCTCGGCCTTCGAGCAACGGGCAAGAGAAATCTACGGCGAAAACGGATTGGACAAGATCACGCCATCAGACTCGGACTTAAAGCCTCAATCAAAAGTCTGAACCCCTCCCGGCAACTGGCTCCACGAATATCACTCCGAGTTCCTGTAAACCTGTATTCATAGGCCTGTGAATAGCCCTCAGTCGCCAGACCGATATAAACCAGCCCCACCGGCTTAACGGGCGTAGCCCCCCCGGGACCGGCAATCCCGGTCACAGAGAGTGCGATATGGGCCCGGCTGTTCTTAAGGGCGCCCGTAGCCATCGCTTCAGCACATTCAGCGCTGACAGCGCCCTTGGTTTCAAGGATCGTCAAAGGAACACCCAGCAAGGTCTGCTTGGCTGCATTTGAATATGTAACATAGCCCCGCTCAAAAATTTTTGAGGACCCGGCCAGTTCGGTCACCAGCGAAGCCATCAAGCCGCCCGTGCACGACTCGGCAAGAACCAGTTTCTTCTTCTGGATCAATAAAAGCTCGGAGAGCTCGGAAACAAGCGCAATCAGTTCCGGATCAGAAAACATAACCCACCACCAGCACACAGACTGCAGCCATCATACCCGCGACGATATCGTCGCCCATCACGCCCGCAGGCCCTTTCACATCATTTTCAAAGTAGGAAACAGGCCAGGGCTTGGTAATGTCGAACAGGCGAAACAAAAGAAACGAAAGTAAGATCAGGGTAAGGCTGCCCAAAGCCGGGATCATCGCGATCCATTGTCCTGCGACTTCGTCGATCACGATCATTTTTGAATCCTGCGTCCCCAGCGCGTCATCAAACCGCCCCGCAGCCCAATACCCGATAACCGAGACAATAAAGATTCCAATAAAAAGCCCATAAACGCCAAGAAGCCCTGCAACCACAACACCCCAGGCAAGACCGCCCAGGCTTCCCCATGTTCCCGGAGCCGGTGAGAGAAAACCGCATCCAAACCACGACGCAAGCCGGACGTAATGCTGGCTGCGGTCAAGCTTCTCGGGACAATGATAGACAATCTTCATGGGCTGTTCTGATCGTAATCTCTAGAGCAGGGGAGGGCAACACTCACCACCGCCTGCGCAGCAATTCCTTCTTTGCGCCCTGTAAATCCAAGCTTTTCTGTCGTCGTGGCCTTAACATTAATGCGAAACTGCAAAACATCCAGAATTTCCGCAATCCGCGCAACAATTTTTTCCCTGTGCTGACCGATCTTAGGCGCTTCACAAATCAGGATCAGATCGGCGTTCACCAGCCTGCCGCCCTTCGCTTTCATAAGATCAGCCGCATGCTTAAGAAAAGCAGCGCTGTCTGCTCCCTTGAACTTTGAATCGGAGGGCGGGAAATGCGTACCGATATCCGCTTCGCCAATCGCGCCCAGCAAAGCATCTGTAAGAGCGTGTAAACCGACATCCGCATCTGAATGGCCCTCAAGCTTGCGGTCAAAGGGAATATCAATGCCACACAGCCGGATGCTCTTCGGGCTGATCTCAGAATCGGCAAACCGATGAACGTCGTACCCCAGACCTGTCCGCACTTCCATTCCATCCCCTTGCATGAGAATCCGTTCTGCCATTCTGAAATCATCCGGATAAGTGAGTTTAAAATTCTGCCGCGAACCTTCAACCAGTTTTACTTCGATCCCCAGCGCTGAGACAAGCGCAGTATCATCCGTGGCAGAACCATCGGAAGGCAAATTCTCATGTGCTTTTTTAATCACACTGTATCGAAAAGCCTGTGGAGTATGAAGAGCCCAGAGATGTTCTCGGCTAAGCCGTTGACCGGCTATAGCCTTGCCGTCCGTCTCTTTTGCATACAAAACCGTATCCGCAACCGGTAAAGCCAATGTGGCAGCCTGCGCATTCTTCATAGCCGCAACCAGAGAACAGATATCTTCGGCTTTAAGAAAAGGCCGGGCGGCATCATGAATCAGAACAAGAGCATTATCATCACAGCCAATAATGCTGGATAACCCATTGGAAACACTTTCTTTTCTTGTCTTTCCTCCCAAAACAGAGGGCTGGAGAGCCAATCCCCTAACAGTATCCTGATAATATCCCTGATGTTCAGGATCAATAACAACGGTTAGCGACAAAATCTCGGGAAAAGCTAAAAAAACCTCAAGAGAATGCCGCAAAACCGGCTTTTGGCCTAACAGGGCATACTGTTTGGGGACACAAGAACCCGAACGCGTTCCACGTCCGGCCGCCACCACGATCACATGAAAAGGTTCAAGGCCTGTCATAGTGTGTTGTCTTTGCTTCATGAATGTGATAATTATGCAACACCCATTAGAGGGCAGGAAATACTACTAGCACAGACCAGAAGCGCTTTGACAGAAGAAACAACAGAAAACCCGCCTATTTCCGTGAAAGAAAGCGTAAATGAAAAGCCCTCGGCCTGGATTCCCGGACCGCGCACACTGGCGATAAAATTTTTTTCATCCCTGAAATTCTCAACGCTCCGTAAACGCTCATGGCGCACGAAGGCATCTTTGTTTCTGGTGATTGCTGCAATTATCAGCGGCTTCGCGACATACGCCGCTCTTACCAAAACCCCGCCCTTGGGCAACGACCCGCAGACGGTCATCTGGTTATTGAACATCGATCTTGTCTTCTTGCTTCTTCTTGTTGCACTGATCGCCAAACGCATCGTTGCCATCTGGAGCGGGCGCAAAAGAGGACTGGCAGGGTCCCATCTGCATGTGCGCCTTGTTTACATTTTCAGTTTTCTGGCCGCCGTTCCGACAATTATCATGACGGTCTTTTCAGCTTTCTTCTTTCACTTCGGTGTCCAGACATGGTTCAGCGAACATGTAAAAACGGCCATTAACGAATCTTTGGCTGTCGCAGAATCATACCTTGAAGAACACAAGCAGGTGATCCGCGCCGATACAATGGCCATGGCCTCTGACCTGGACAGGCAAGCTGATCTTTTTCTTGCAAATCCAAAAGCACTCGAAGCAGTCATAGAAACTCAGTCTCAGTTGCGAAATTTGCCCGAAGCCATCATCTTCCAGAAAAACGGGCATGTGATCGCGCGTTCCAGCCTGACGATGTCTCTGGCATTCGAATCCGTGCCATCCTATGCCCTGCGCGAAGCCAATGACGGTGAAGTTGTCCTGATGACGGGAGAAAAAAAGGACCGGGTCAGGGCATTGGTGAAGCTGGATAATTTTGAAGATTCGTTTCTATTTGTCGGCCGCATGGTGGACTCAAAAGTGCTGGCTCACCTATCCTCGACAGCCGCTGCTGTCGAAGATTACTCGGACCTTCAGGCATCTTACGCCGGAATGCAGATCACCGTAACGATGCTGTTTGTCGTCGTCGGATTTCTGATGCTGCTGGCCGCGATCTGGTTCAGCCTGATCCTGGCGCGCGAACTGGTAACACCGATCAGCGAATTGATTTCAACCTCAGACCGAGTGCGTTCAGGAGATCTGACAGCAAGGGTTCCGGAAGAAAAAAGCTTCGAGGAATTTGAATACTTGGCAAAATCCTTCAACCGCATGACCCAGCAGATTCAACAACAACGCAATGAACTCATCAGCGCAAATCGTCAAATCGACCTAAGACGAAGATTGACGGAAAGCGTTCTAAAAGGCGTTTCTTCCGGGGTTATCGGTCTGGACGAAACAGGAAAGATCAATCTGGCCAATGCTTCTGCACTTGTGCTTCTGGGTGACAATCTAACCGATTTAACCGGTAAACACATTTTTGAAATCCTGCCGGAGATCAAGGACCTCATCGAAAAAGCTTACAAAAAACCTGAAAAAACGGCACAGCAGGAAATCATACTTGAGCGCAACCGGAGCAAAAAAACTGTGCGTGGGACATTCCTCTTCCGGGCGAGTCTCGAGCCTTTGGCCGAACAGGAGAAGGGAATCATTCTGACCTTCGATGACATCAGCGAGTTGCAGTCTGCTCAGAGAAAAGCGGCATGGTCTGATGTTGCGCGGCGCATTGCTCATGAAATAAAAAATCCCCTGACGCCGATTCACCTCGCTGCAGAACGCCTGAAACGCAAATATCTCAGCCAAATTAGCGAAGACAAGGAAACTTTTACAAATTGCACCGAAACGATCATGCGCCATGTGGAGGATATCCGCCGGATGGTCGATGAATTCTCATCGTTCGCCCGCATGCCCGAACCAAATCTGAAAGAAGCAACCCTTGCTAAAGAAATCCAGAACGCGATCCTTCTTCAGCAACAGGCTCATGGCGATATCCGTATGGTTCTGACTGTAGATCCCAGTCATATAAACACCCGTGTCGATCTGGATACGGTTCAGATCCGCCAGGTCATGATTAACCTGATTCAAAACGCCGTTGACTCAATCAAAAGCAGAGTTCAGAACGCGCCATCCACTCAGATGAAAATCGATATTCTGATTTCCGGTCACGGACAGGATGAAATTTACGTGGCCATAACCGACAGCGGTCTCGGTTTGCCGAAGAATGAACGCCCTGAAAGACTCACAGAGCCCTATGTAACCCACAAACCCAAAGGGACTGGCCTGGGTCTGGCTATCGTCAAAAAAATCATGGAAGATCACCGGGGTGAATTAATTCTGGGCACAACGGACTGGCTGACAAAAACCGAAAACTGGAGCAACCTCGATGGAGCGACGGTAATCATTACATTCCCGATAAAACACGACCTCAATCTTATAGAGAAAAAAGAAGTGGCCTGACGATGAAAGCGGATATTTTAATTGTCGACGATGAAGAAGATATCAGAAATCTGATTAAAGGAATTCTGGAAGACGAAGGCTACAAGCCGCGATTGGCATCAAGTTCCAAAACTGCCTATGAAGCGATCGACGCAAAAGTTCCTGACGTCATTATTCAGGATATCTGGCTTCAGGGAAGCTCGGAAGATGGATTAAACATTCTTGATAAAGTTAAATCACGCTATCCCAATACGGCCGTAATTATGATCAGCGGACACGGCACAATTGAAACCGCTGTATCCGCAATCAAAAAAGGCGCGTATGACTTTATAGAAAAGCCCTTTAAGGCTGACCGCTTGTTGGTCATGATCCGGCGCGCCTATGAGCACGTGAGCCTGAAAAAAGAAAATGAAAGTCTGAAACGCCGGGCCGAAAGTATTGAAGACGAAATCGCCGGAGATTCTCAGATCATCAAGAATCTACAAAGCATGCTCGACCGCGTGGCGCCGACCAACAGTCGCGTGCTTCTCAGCGGTGAACCGGGAACAGGAAAAAATCTGGCCGCCCGTTACATTCATAGCCATTCCAAAAGGTCGGAAAACCCCTTTATGATTCTGAATTGCTCGACCTTTCATCCCGAGCGACTGGAAAAGGAACTCTTCGGAAACGTAAATGGATACCTTAACGAACCTGAAAAACTGGGCATATTGGATTTCGTCAATGGGGGAACCTTGCTTCTTGATGAGGTGGCGGACCTGCCGATCGAAATGCAGGGCAAGCTTGTCCGCGTGTTGCAGGAAGATTCCTTTCAGCGCCTTGGAAGCAGCGAACGAATACCGGTCGATATCCGCTTTATTGCCTCCACCAACCAGGATCTGGAACAAATGATGGCACTCAGCCGCTTCCGGCAGGATTTGTATTATCGCCTGAACGTGGTCCCGATCGTAATGCCGCCTTTGCGTAAACGCCGTCACGACATCCCCGTCTTAATCGATAATCTCATGAAAACTCTGGCCCGCCAGAATGAAACAACCATCCCGAAATTTAACTTGCAGGCCTTAAGCGCGTTACAGGCTTACGACTGGCCCGGAAACATCCGACAGCTCAGAAACACCCTCGAATGGGTCCTGATTATGACAGGGAGTGCCCAAAAGGCCGAATATGGGGTAGACGACCTGCCACCTGAAATAAAGGGGCACAGCCCAATCACAGCTACCGGAAACAACCCGCAGGAATTTATTCATCTCACGTTACGGGAGGCCCGTGAAGGATTTGAAAAAGAATATCTGCAGGCGCAAATTCAACGCTTCGGGGGTAATATTTCCAAGACGGCTCAATTCGTCGGTATGGAACGTTCAGCCTTACACCGCAAAATGAAATCCCTTGGCATCTTTTCTGACGACAAACCTGAGACCGATGCCGATAATATCAAGAAACTTAAAAGAGCTTAGAGTATGAAGCTTGGCGTTTTTGATTCAGGTCTGGGTGGACTGCTCATCGCAAAGTCCATCCGCGCACGCTTGCCTGATATGGATATGCTTTACTATGGCGATACCCTCCATTTACCCTATGGAAACCGCTCAGGCGAAGCCATCTACGAATACTCCAGAAGGGCCATGGAGTTTTTATTTGAACAGGATTGCCGCTTGGTTATCACCGCCTGCAACACAGTCAGCGCCTCCGCACTGCGCAGATTGCAGCAGGAATATCTGCCGTCCTCACCTTGGCCTGAAAGAAGAATTCTCGGCGTTGTCGTACCGACTCTGGAAGAGGCCCTTGAAAAAGGATGCAAAAAAATTGGGCTTCTGGGCACTCACTATACAGTAACGTCAAACGTCTACAAACATGAACTGCAGAAACTTGATCCGGGTATCGAGATTGCGCAAAATGCCGCGCCTCTACTTGTACCAATGATCGAAAACGATGGAATACAATGGATTGATCCGGTTCTCAGGCACTATCTTAAACCGCTTCTGGATGCAAAAAGCGAATGCCTGATTCTGGGCTGTACCCATTATTCGTTGCTCAAAAGCCAGATAACGGCCATTGCAGGGCAAAAGATTCTTCTCATTTCCCAGGATGAAATCATCCCCGCAAAACTGAACGATTATCTGAACAGACACTCTGAAATTGCCAACGATATTAAAAGGGGAGGGCAAACCCGCTTTCTTGTAAGCGATTTAACGGATAATTATTTAGCTTCAGCAAAAAACCTGTACGGTAACGAAATTAAAATTGAAAAAATCTAGCCTCGGAGAAATCGTGTGACCCTTAAGCCAACACATCCTCAGACCGTTCTCTTCGATTGGGACGGAACGCTTGTAGACAGCTACGGATTTTTAAACGATGCACATTCCCACGTTCTCACAGAACTTGGCTTTGCACCATTCAGGCAAGACGAATTCAAACAGTATTTTGGCAAGCCCCGGGAAATTCTATACAGGACGATCTATAAAGACCGGTCGGAAGAAGCAAAAACTCTCTTCGAACAGTACGTAAATCAAAACACCGATAAGCTCAAATTCATGCAGGACGCCGACTCCATCCTCAAACTCCTTGATGACAGAAATGTAACTCTTGGCATTGTCAGCAACAAGAAAGGCTCAATAGTCCGCAGGGAAATAGAAAACTTCGGGTGGGAGAGCTTCTTTACAGTCGTGGTGGCCGCCGGCGAAGCTGCTTCGGACAAGCCCTCCGGGGCGCCGCTTTTGCTGGCCATGTCACGGACCGGCCACACTGGAACGCAGGCAAGTGTCTGGTACGTCGGTGATACGGAAATTGACATGAAATCTGCGCAAGAAGCGGGTTGTCCAGCCGTCTTGCTCACGCATGGCGAAGAAATGACAAATATCGTTAAAGAATATAATCCTATTTTAGCCCTTAAAAATTGTCAGGAGCTTCACGAGTTTTTGGTTGCATTAAGCGCATAAATCGCTAAAAACTAGGACAGAAGGCCGTTCTTTAAAAAGATAAAGTCCTGACGCTAAAGTAAAAAACAACAAAGATAAGAAAAAGGAAAAGAGTAATGTCAGAAAAAATTCAAAACGTTCAGGACGTTTTCCTGAACAAAATCCGTAAAGAAAAAATGGCGGTCACAGTCTTTCTGGTTAACGGTGTAAAATTGCAGGGAATAGTCACATGGTTCGACAATTTCTGCATCCTCTTGCGCCGCGACTCTCACATCCAGCTGATTTACAAGCATGCCGTGTCAACCATTATGCCCGGCGGCCCCTTGAATCTGAAGGATGAAGATAACGGAAAAGACTCTTCTGACGATTAAAATATTGTTTCGGCAACGCCTTTGAAACAAAAAAAACCCTCCGGGAAAAGTCATCATAATACCTTCGGTTCTCCGAGCGAAGAGCAGGAGACAGCCTATATCGTACAGCCGTTAAGCACGGCAAAACCTCCCGCACGTCTTATTGAGGACGTAGTGGAAGAAGCAGAAGGTCTGGCCCGGGCGATTAACTTACAGGTTCTCGAAACGCGGATTGCAAAATACGGCAAAATCAATCCCTCAACCTTCATCGGCAAAGGCACGGTCGAAAAAATTGGCGCACAAACGGAAACACTTGAGCCTTCAGTAATCATAGTAAACCAGTCATTATCTCCCGTTCAGCAGAGAAATCTTGAAAACGCATGGAAAGCGAAAGTCATTGACCGGACAGGCCTGATCCTCGAAATCTTTGGAGAACGCGCACGCACAAAAGAAGGACGCCTTCAGGTCGAACTGGCCGCCCTCGAATACCAGCGGTCCCGGTTGGTCAGATCTTGGACGCACTTGGAAAGGCAGCGGGGCGGAGCCGGGTTCATGGGAGGCCCCGGAGAAAGACAGATCGAACTCGACCGCCGCCTGATTTCAGAACGCATTACAAAACTCAAAAAGGAACTCAGGGATGTCCGTCGTACGCGTGACCTGGGCCGCAAAAGCCGCGAGCGCGTTCCTTACCCGATCATATCACTCGTAGGCTACACAAACGCCGGAAAATCAACTCTCTTTAACTGCCTGACCAAAGCTGGGGTTTTCGCCGAAGATCTGCCTTTTGCCACACTTGATCCAACAATGCGGATACTGAAACTTCCAAATAAGCAGGACGTTATTCTTTCTGACACCGTTGGGTTCATTGCCGACCTGCCCACGCACCTCGTTGAATCCTTTCGCGCCACCCTTGAACAAATCATCACAGCCGATGTCATCCTTCACGTCATCGACGTATCCCGCCCGGATTACCGTCAGCAGAAAGACGACGTTATTACCATTCTTGAGGATTTGCAGGTTCATTACGAAAGCGATGATCGCATCATCGAACTTTACAACAAAGTCGATAAGATTGATGAAGACAGTTATGCCGATCTCAGGCGGCAATGCACGTTCGGAAAGAGAAGGGGCGTGATGCTGTCCGCCCTAAAAGGGCAGGGGATGGATACTCTTTTAAAGGAAATCGGAAAACTGACCGCAGCCGGACGCACGGAAATTATCTTTAAGCTGAAACCCGAAGACGGAAAAGCGCTGGCTTGGCTCTATGCTCATGGCGAAGTCATCGAAAAGAAAGCATCGGAAAAGGAAACGAAGGTCAAAGTACGCTTGCATGAATCCGAACTTCAGAAATTCACTTCCCGCTTTAACTACAAGTCGATTTCAACAACAGAAAGAAAAAGCAGAAAAAAACGCTCTGCCTAGACCTGAGGCTCCTGAGGCTCTATCGCCTGAAGTTCAATATGATCCTGCTTGTACTTGGTTTTGATCCGCTCGGGATGACGCAAGGCATCGTGTAAAAAGCTTGCGACATCCTTTCCATCGCGAAGTCCTTGAACAACAAGAGAAGGTCCGCGAACGATATCGCCGGCAGCAACGACAAGAGCGCTATGATCTCCGCTATGAACCCGCCCGACAATGCCCGAACCCGGAGCATACGGATCAGGGTGGTGAATAGGATTGACCTCTAGCGTACCGTCGGCTTTAAGCGGCATCTCAGGAATATTAAAAAGAGTAGGCAAATGTTCAGGCTCAAACCCGACCGCGCTCAGAATAAGATCGGCTTCAATCACTTCGTCAGCGCCTTCCACCTCCACAAGCCTTCCGTCACGCATCTCGGTTTTGGCCACAGTAAGACGGTAAGATCCGTCTTCACCGTAATCAAGACTCTTGGCTTTTGAATAATAACGGATCTGGTCGTCGTCCTGAAACTCCTGAAGCGCATACCCGAGATCCTTATCGTTCGCTTTGACATCATCCGGACCTTTATAATAAAGCCCCGTAATCTCACGCGCGTATTGCCTCTTGGCCGTTCTCATGCAATCGATCCAGGTATCGCCGCCCCCGATAACAACAACGCGCTTATCCTTGGCATTCAACCAGCCGGGATGCCCGTCGTCATCCATGAAACCTGGAACCTTCGTCCCTTCGGAAACACGATCTTGCGTAGAAAGATAATCAATAGCCGGAAGAACCTCCTGAGAAGCATCACCCTCAAGCCGTGCGCTTTTTGAGCGATACGTTCCCGTCGCGATAACGATGGCGTCAAACTCTTTAACCAGGTCAGCAAAGGGAATGTGCTTATGCCCGTCAGTATCATCGCCGTTTCCGCATTGGCCGATCGCCATACGCGTATGAATAACCACATTGGGAGTGGCAGCAAGCCGCGCATAGTTGCGGTCCGTAACTTCTTTGGGCATTTTGAATGCCGGAATACCGTAACGCAAAAGCCCGCCGGGAGCCTCGCTGCGCTCAAACATTTCCACGTGATACCCTACATCCGCCAAAGCCGCTGAAGCGGCAAAACCTGCGGGCCCGCTGCCGATAACCGCAACCCTGAAATCATTGTCCAGTCCGCTCCTGTTAATCGGCGGAACCAGACCATATTTCCATGCCGTATCGGCAAGATATTTTTCAATATTTCCTATCGAAACAGCGCCCCAATCGGACTGGTAGAGAACGCAAGCTCCCTCGCACAGGCTCGCCTTCGGACAGACAAATCCCGTTGCATCCGGCATGGGATTGGTTCGGTACACCTGATCGATAGCCAGCTCAACCTGTCCCTGCGCAAGCTTCTGCAGCCAATCGGGAATATTGTTATTCAGCGGACATCCCGAAATATGTATAGGCGTCCCTATCGAGCAAAACGGTGTGGCGCACTGCCCGCAACGTCCGGCCTGTTTCATGGCGATCTGCGTTTCATACAGCGTATCGACAGGGACAAAGGACTGGCGGGCTTCGTCAGCAGAAATAGTAAGAGGATTCTCGCGGCTCACCTCGGGAAAGGCCACGAGTCTCTGGGCCTGTTCAACCAGGCGCCTTAATTCAGAAACATCACCAACAGTTTTTTCTTGTGTCATCTTATTTCCCCTTAACTCCGCAGCGCAAATTCCGGCGTCTCTTCAACATCAGGATGGTCGGGCGGTACATAGGAAGGCAGAACATGGCGGAAATGCTGAACTTCTTCTTCCCAGTTCTCTAATAGTCTCTGAGCGTGGCGGGACCCGGTCTCACGAACATGTTTTTCAACAAGAGTGCGAAGATCCTGCTCCTCCTTGCTTCCCAAAACCACGCCGTGCAGAACAACGTCTTCATTGGCGCGTTCTTCCAGAGTATCGGCAATATCATATATGAACGCATCGCCTCCGGTCATTCCGGCCCCGAAATTATGGCCCACTTCTCCAAGACAGATAACACGTCCATTGGTTTGATAATTACAGCCGTTATCCTGCATGCCTTCAATGACAGCAAGGCCGCCTGAATTACGAATGGCAAACCGGTTTCCAGCTTTTCCGGCAACGTAAAGTTCGCCCTTCGTCGCCCCGAACAACGCAAATTGGCCAATCAGGACATTATCTTGCGGATTTTGCGAAATCGGACTGGCCTCGTCTGCCGAAATAACAATTTTTCCGCCCGACAAGGCCTTGCCCACTCCGTCATTGGCCCCATGCGCGCGAAGCGTTAGGCCCGGCTCGATAAACGCCCCCAATCCCTGTCCGGCGATACCATCCAGATTAACGATCACGTGATCCTCATCCAGAGCAACACCATTAAAGGCTTTCCTTAAATGGTAAGCCAGACGGGTACCCACAGCCCGGTCCGTATTGGTAACGGGCACGGAAAACTCAACAGGACGCCCGCTTAAAATTTCCGCGCCATGATCCTGCATAAGCCGTTCATCAAAATACATTCCGGCCGGATGATTGGGATCGGAATACTCATTGCGCTGGCCGACTTTAAGCTGGCTGCGAAGTGGGGAACCAGAGGGATTGGGGTTCTCGATCATCCAGTCGAGATTAATTCCCACCTGCTTTCCGTGCGTTTGCTCTAATCTCTCAAACCCATGTCCGACAGCCTCGTCGATCGAACGGTAACCCAAAGCGGCCAGTTGTTCCCGCACATCGCGGGCCAGATAGCGGAAAAGATTCATAACCATGGAAACAGCGCGTTCCTGAGGAGAAACCCTCCCATCGAGAACAGGAAACTTGGCGCGCAGCTGTTTATCCTGTGTGGCAACCCCGACAGCGCACTTATTGCTGAAACATTGCCGCATGAGAAGACAGCCGGTGGCATACATGGGAAGAGAGCCAAAACTGTATTCTTCCGCACCAAGAAGCGCCGCAATAACAATCCCGCGGCCGTTTCTCAGCCCGCCATCTGTTGACAGGGAAATCTTTTCCCGACCTCCCGTTCTGTGCAAAAGCTGGTTGGCAGATGCAAGCCCAATCGCCCAGGGCATACCTGTATGCTTAATGGAGCTTCTCGGCGAAGCCCCGGTGCCTCCACGGAACCCTGCGATATGAACCACATCTGCCCCTGCCTTCTGAACGCCGGAAACAATGGTGGCGACACCGGTTGTCGAAACCAGCTTGGTTCTGATCCGGGCATCAGGGTTAATCGCTTTTAGCTCATAAATGACCCCTGCGTGATCCTCGATGGAATACTGGTCATGATGCGGAGGGGGGGAGATTAAGGTCACACCCGGCTTTGTATAACGCAGCCGGGGAATAATTCCGTGGTTTTTAGCGCCCATAAGCTGCCCGCCTTCACCGGGCTTTGCTCCCTGAGCAATTTTAATCTCAATCTCACGGGCACTGATGGCATAAGCCGCGTTAACCCCGAAATGGGCCGAAGCATACTGCTTGACAACGGGATCATGCTCTGTGCCATAAAACTCGGGCCGCGCACCGCCTTCACCGCTGTTCGATTTTGCGCCGAGACGATTCATGGCCACCGTAATGGCATCATGAGCTTCCGGAGAAAGAGCGCCAAGAGACATGGCACCATTCATAAACCGGGCCATAATGGCTTCTTCGGACTCGACTTCATTGATATCGATAGGCTCAACTTCCAGAAAATCAAAAAGGTCAGGAATATCAATTGGATTTTCAGCTCTGTTTCTTTCAAGCATGTCCCGGTATTGTTTATAAAACTCCCAGCCCTTTTCGTCCCCTTCGCTTACCGCATATTGTAAGAGTTTGATGGCAAAGCCGCTATCCGCATGATATTCCCCGTGAGCCCGCGCTTTGAATAATCCTCCATCCGACAGCGTGTCTTTTTCAGCCCGCCGTATGTCACGTCTGTGAAAATAAGTAAGACGCTCTTCAAGAGTGTCCATATCAAGACCGCCGATAGGGGAGGGGATTCCCGGCATATATTCGTCAAGAATTTCCTTTGAAATCCCGATAGCTTCAAACAGGCGTGCTTGCCGGTATGAAGCCAGCGTCGAAACGCCCATTTTTGACATGGTTTTGGCCAGCCCGCCATGAAGTGCATGGTAAAAACTGTCCAGACATTGCTGTAATTCAGGCCGTTTTCCGTCCTTGTCGTAAGCCCCTTCTGCATGGCGTGCAGAAATAGTCCGCTCGGCAAGCTGACAGGTTCCGTAATCGGCGCCGACCCCGAAAACACAGTTCTGCCTGTGTGTTTCATAAGCCGAGTTATCGTTAAACCCTATAGAGGTCTGGTTGCGCAATTCAGATTTAACCAGATGGGTATGCGTGCCACCGACGGCCAGCATCATGGGAACGGCTACTTTTTGTTCGCCCGCAAACTCATCGGTCAGGAAAATATGTTTTCCCTCTCTGGCCGCATCAGCGGCTTCACGAAGAATTCTATCCATGGCGGAACGTAAAGACTCGCCGCGGCTCACATCATAAGTGCAATCGATAACATGCAAATGATCGCTGCCCATCTTGCCGTGCAGGCTCCGCTTATGCTGTTCCGACAGAATAGGGGTTTCATTAAGGAAAAAGACAGGCTTCTGTGAGGGGTGCCCGTTCGCATCATGAAGCGAACCTAAATAACTGCTCAGGCTCATGCTTTCAGCTTCGCGGATCGGATCGATCGGCGGATTTGTAATCTGGGCAAACTGTTCCTGGAAAAAGTCCGTAAATGCCCGGCGCTTGCGGGAGAGGACAGCAAGCGGCGTATCGTCTCCCATCGCTCCCAGCGGGTCTTTTGCATCCCTGACCATATCATCGATATATTCAACGTCCTCAGTCGTATATCCGGCGGTCCTCTGTGCCGCACGCAACTGCTTACCGTCTTCTTCATTAGAAGGGTCGTATTTAAAAGAAAACGGCTTTTTAGGATCGGAAACTTCCTGAATGTAAGAGGTGAGGGCAATTTCATCCTTTAATTCGCGGGCAGCAATCGCTTTTAGTTCCCGGTCACGCAAAATAGTCTGCTGCCCTAAATCGACGGCAATCATAGTCCCGGGAGTCAGATTGCCTTTCTCAATAATCAAGGAAGAATCCAAAGTCAGCATGTCATCTTCGGATCCTGCAATCATCCGCCCGTCACTGGTAATGACATAGCGCGTCGGCCGCAACCCGTTGCGGTCACCGGCAGCAAGAACCATATTCCCGTCGCTGGCAATAAACATCGCCGGCCCGTCCCATTGATCATAGGTCGCATACACGTACTGGTACATACGGCGTTCATCATCAGTTAACTGAGAACTTCCTCGCAAAGCTTCCGGCGCCATCATCGTCTTGATCGTCGGAAGCGAATATCCGGCATGCTTGTAAAACTCCATGGCCCCATCCACATCCGCAGAATCGGAGCGGCCGGGGACGATAACGGGCGTAACGTCACGGTAATGCACCCCATACCGATCCGCAAAACGGGCGGCATGCATAGACATCGCATTCCGGTTTCCGACAACGGTGTTCACCTCTCCGTTATGGGCAAGCATGCGGAACGGATGCGCCAACGGCCACACGGGCATCGTGTTGGTTGAAAAACGGTTATGAAAGATTACGTAGGCGCTTTTATAACGCTCATCTTTAAGGTCAGGAAAAACATCACCTAGATAAGGGGCCAGAGCCATGCCCTTATAAATGATTCTCTCTGAACTGAGGGAAGGGCAATAAAACGTCTCGCTTCCTCCCGTGGATAACCCGTACTCTTCGACGGCTTTTTCAATCCGTCGGCGCACAACAAATAAATCCCGTTCAAAATCCTCAGCGCTCATACCGTCTTTGGCAGGCACAAGAAGCTGGGCGATATGCGGCATAGTCTGTTTGGCCAGCGTGCTCAGAGTGTCTGTGTTAACTGGAACTTCCCTCCAGACAGTGTCCTCATAACCGCTGCGCTGCATTTCATCTGTAATGATTCGAACGCAGGCATCGCGAACCGCCGTATTCTTGCGAGGTAAAAAGAACACGCCGACAGCCAGAGGCGTTTCAGCCTCAAACCCGGCCAGTTGACTGTATTCTGCCTCGAACAACTCTTGGGGAACCTGCGTTTGCAGGCCCGCGCCATCACCACTGCCGTCCGGGTTGATTCCACCGCGATGCTGGACGCACCCCAGCATGGTAAGCCCATCCGCGACAATATCATGGCTGGGCTCGCCGTTGATTTTTGCAAGAAACCCAACCCCACAAGCATCATGATGTTCATAAGACACACCCGCTTGAGACTCTTGAGACAATGGATGCCTGTCATCAGCCATCTAATCTTCCCCTGAACTTAAAACCGCCTGCAACACAACTCTATATTTTATTACTTTTTGTACTTCATTCTTTAATCAGAAAAGCTAGCACAAACCTGTTAGGGAGGAAAAGCGAATTTTATGATTATGTCTAAAGTGAAAATAAGCGGTAAGAAAATGAGAGGCTAAGCATCTGTTTTAAAATATATTTTTTCTTCCTCTTTCTGGCGGTTCCAGGCCTCGGTCATGTCTTTAAGGGTAATCTCCGTGAGTTTCTGACCGTGTGCCGTTAATTCTGATTCCAGCCCGCGAAAGCGGCGCTCAAACTTGTTGTTACATTGCCGAAGGGCTTCTTCACTGTTAATACCAAGCATCCGTGCCAGATTCACCAGGACAAAAAACACATCACCGATTTCGTCCATCTTTTGTTCAAGAGTGCCGCTGCGACAAGCATCTCGCAATTCACAAAGCTCTTCTTCAAGCTTATCAAGAACATTCTCAATCTTCGGCCATTCAAATCCGACCTTGGCCGCCTTGGATTGCAGTTTTTGTGCTTTTAACAAAGCAGGCAGAGATTGCGTAACGCCATCCAGCGCGCTGGCTTTTTTGCCGTTCGGTTTTTTCTGAGATTTAAGTTTTTTTTCGTCCCAGATCGCATTGACATCCTCAGGGCTCTCAGCGCGCGCATCTCCAAAGACATGAGGATGACGCTCAACCATTTTCCGGGCGACGCTATCCACCACATCATCGATAGAAAAATAACTGGCCTCGAATGCCATCTGCGCATGATAAACTGGCTGCAAAAGAAGATCGCCGAGTTCTTCGCATAAATCCGTCATGTCATTGCGGTCGATAGCATCGGCAACTTCATAGGCTTCTTCAAGTGTGTAAGGCGCAATCGTTTTAAAATCCTGCTGCAAATCCCATGGACACCCTGTATCAGGATCGCGCAAGCGCGACATAATCTCCACAAGCTCGTGAAAACTGTATTTCTGGTTTTCTGGTTTCAAGGAAAAATCCTTTGCGTTTTTTAATAGGACAAAGAGATACGTCACTATATTCGGATCATGTAAAAGGATTCAATAGCGCTGAGCAAATACTGGCGGTCGGCGCCATCCTTGGGCTCAGAGAATACTCAAGCCTAGTAGCCTAGCCTAACCTATTATTTCCCATAATATACATTATCACACAAAAACAATCTTCTAAACATAGATCAACCGCGGCTTTCTTTCAAGTAAACATCAATGAATAGACACAAGCGTTTCCGTCGCCCTGCCCTTAAGAACGGCAAGCAGCTCACTATACGAGCCTTCAATTCTCTCAAACAGTAGCCCCTTTTCGGAACCGCTGGTCTGGTAAGCGGCCTTCTCGGCTTCGTAACATAATTCAGAAAGTCGCTGCGCTCCAAGATTGGCCGCTGATCCTTTGAGTTTATGCGCGGCCTTCTTCCAGCTATCCTCGTCTCCATCATCAAGATGAACCTTCATGGTCTGAAGAGAATCTTCGGCATAATTGATAAAGATGCCAATCAGTTCTTTTTCCTCTTCCTCCGTTTCCGCAAACATTTTGAGACGCTCCCAATCAAGAACATTTGCATCAGAAACAGATTTGAAAAAATTCTTTTGGTTTGGCTCGATGAACTCTTCTTCAGATTTACAGGAAGCGCCTTCTTCCGCAGGCAACCATTTCTCAAGCACGGATGTTAATTTAACCACGTCCACAGGCTTGCTGATATAATCATTCATCCCCGCATCAAGACAATTTTCGCGAGCGCCACGCATGGCATCGGCGGTAACGGCAACAATAATAATATCGCCGATCGCGCTTTCTCTTTCCCGGATAATGGTTGACGCTTCAAAACCATCAATCTCCGGCATCTGGCAATCCATGAAAATGAGGTCATATGTGTTCTTTTCTGCCGCTGCAATAGCCTCCCGGCCACTATGCGCTTCATCAACACAATCGAGCCCTATTTTTTTCAGAACTTTACGCATAAAAAGCAGGTTAACAGGATGGTCATCAACGACAAGAATCCGTGCGGCTCTGTTAATATTGTTATGCGTGCTTGTAATCACTCTTTGCAGCGAAGAATCAGCATTGACCGTTGTTGGAACAACGGGCAGATGAACATAAAAAGTCGTTCCCTTTCCCTCAGTGCTTTCAAGGTCTATAGAACCGTTCATCATATCGACCAGCTCCTGCGTGATAGAAAGACCAAGGCCGGTACCGCCATACTTCCGCGCGGTCGAGACATCCGCCTGCATAAACTTATCAAAGATGGCTTGTTGCTTTTCTTCCGGTATTCCAATTCCCGTATCTTCTACCCGGATCTGGATTTCATGAGCCGCGCTGTCGGCATTAACGCTGTTGGAAATATCAAGACGAACAGCCCCGCTTTCAGTAAACTTGATCGCGTTGCTGATCAGGTTGTTCAAAATTTGCTGAAACCGTCCGGGATCCCCTACGATGCGCTCAGGAACGTGCGGACTGATAAAAGATTCCAGTATAATGCCTTTCCGCGATGCGATCGGCCGAAGCAAATCAACGGTTTGCTGCACAGATACACGCAAATCAAAAGGCATATTTTCAAGAATAAGCTCATTAGCTTCGATTTTTGATAAATCAAGAATATCGTTAAGAAGGATCAGCAGGTTGCGCGACGAAAGATGGATAGCGGAAGCAAGCTCTTCCTGCTCCTTATTCAAGTTCATATCTTCCAGAAGCTCTGACAACCCGATAATCCCGTTCATCGGTGTGCGCAGCTCATGGGACATATTGGCCAGAAAATTCCGCATGGATCGTTTTGCCACTTCTGCAGCTTCCCTGCTGACTTGAAGTTCTTTTTCAAAGGCCTTGCGTTGCGTGATATCTCTTTCAATCGCTGTAAAATGTGTTACCGCTCCATTTTCATCCCTGACCGGCGTAATGCTGATATCCAGCCAATATGGAATGCCGTCCTTGGTATAGTTTTTAAGTTCTCCCTTAAAAGATTTTCCTTGTTTAAGACAACTCTTCAATTCAGCAAGGATCCTTTTATCAGTATCAGCGCCTTGAAGAATTCGTGGTGTTTGTCCGATAAGCTCCCCTGCGTCATACCCGGAAATCCGTGTCACGGCTTCATTGACATATAGAATAATCGGACGATCAAGATCGGCCGTTGTGATAATCACCCCGTCTTTCGCGTTCACAATAGCCGCCTCCATAAGCTTTGCATTTTGATTAAGGCTTTTATTGTGGGCATAAAGTTCAAGGCTTTTCTGCTCGAGAATATTCTCGGCTTGCAGCCTGGCTTTTTTCTCTCTTTCCAGTCTTTTTTCCAGGCGTGCAATCCTGTCGGTCATATCCTGAGAGGTACGATCTTTCATTGTAATCTCCGCTTTAGCTCGAAAATCCTGACATATTCATCTCCTGAGCTTTGATCAGTGGAACTAATTTCAATCGGCTCGTCGAAATAAGCGATGCACCCCTTGATTAAACCCTGCGCAAAATTCGCAAAGGGACACGGGGAATAGTACGTCATTATAAAAGTATCCTGAGCTTCTCGCCGTGTTTCAAA
>JAGRIJ010000024.1 GCA_020443295.1 Alphaproteobacteria bacterium
CGCGGAATCCGGCGCGGGTGAGATGATTACCGTCCATGCCCGCGTGAACTCCGATTACCCCATGAGACCGCACCGGCATCTTGCCGAAGACGAAGCGGGCAGGATCGCGCGTCGCGGAGGCCATTTTCTGGCTCTCGCGCTCTCCGGCGACGGCTGCGTGGTTTACGGCGATGAAACATTTGCGGACAAGGTAAAGCTGCGCACCGGGCAGATCGGCCTGTTCGACGAAACCGTCTGGCACAGCGCCGCCCCCTATGATGAACTCTGGGAGGAATCGCCGCGCGCGAACCTGATCATCGGCTAACGTTTACCGATACGAAAAGACCCCGCCTGAAGCGGGGTCTTTTGCATGAGCCATGAAGCGCGCGCGTCAGACAAAAATGTCGCTGGTGTCAGTATAATTTTCCAGGAACATAGAGGCCTCGCCGTTAATCAGGATCATCGTCCCGGTAAGATCGCCGCCGGCCGTGTGAAGGGTCGCAATCTGCGTTTCAACGGTATCGGTTCCCGGATTCAGCAGGTCGAGAACAACGATATCATCCGTGCTGAAATCCACGATATGGTCGAAACCGTCGCCGATAATGCCAAAACCGTCGCCGTTACTGTAATTGAACGTATCATGGCCGGCTCCGCCGAACAGGCGGTCGCCCTCGGCGAGCAAATCGTAAAGATGATCGCTGACCTGAAATACCGCGCCATGATCCTCGCCACCGGTAATGATGTCATTTCCATCCCCGGTAAAGATCGTGTCATTGCCAAAACCGCCATCGACTTTATCGACGGTGCGAAGATTATCGTTCGTTGAAGTATAGATATCGTTGCCGGCACCAAGATCGGCTTCCACAGTCGTATAATGGCCGTCAACGGTCGTAACGCCGTCCAGAGAGAGATCGCCCTTTTTCAGGATCACGATATCATCGCCGTCCCCGGTATGAACGATATGCAGGTTCGACCATCCGGCCCCGTTAGTGGCTGTGGTGATCTCGATCCGGTCATCGCCGTCCCCGGTCCATACGTTACTGCGTTTGCCATCGAAAATCCGCAGCTCAACAGTATTCGTAACGCCCGAAAAATCCATATCCGCCTGCACGAAATTGTCGGCAATAAAAAGAATGGAACTGTCGCCTTCGGCATGCACGGTAATATTTTTGACAGCGTTCCAGCCGCTGGAAATAAAACGGTAGGCTTCATCGACGGAAGAAACAGTGGTGTAATCCGCCGAGACGGTCCCCCCGTCGGACAACGAGGTGCCGGGCAGAAGATAAGGATCGGAAAGGGCTCCGCCAGAAACATTCTCCGTTATATAGGTAGAACCGAGAATGGACCCGGACACGACCCCAAGCTCCGAAGCCAGCGTTGCGTTGTCGACGACATAGTGCGAGGCTTGCCCGCCGTTGCTAAATCCAACCGTGACATTGTTGCTCATATTTTACTCCTTGATGTAAGAGATAAGGTCAGGAGTCTCATAGCCGAGTCGCTGAGAAATTTCATCAGAAATTTTTTTGAACAATTTTTTTAAGAATATGAAAAATAATGTAAACGTTACGCTTCCGGTTCGATCGCAGCTACACTGGCCCGTTCGTCCTGCCACAGCCCTGCGAATTTCAGGGAGCGAACGGTTTCAAGGCGCAAGGGGTAGGTCAGTCCGTTAATCTGGTCGATGCGGCGGGTAAAAGCAATCATGTCCGGTGCGATCTGCCGCCGCCAGGACTTTCCGGCAAAAAGACCGTAATGCCCGACGCCGTCTTGAGTGCGGTGGTGGCGCATCATATGCGGGATATTGACGGCCAGATCGTGCGCGGCTTGGGTTTGCCCGGCGCCCGTATAATCATCTTTCGCTCCTTCGATAGTCATCAAACCGGTATCAGTAATAAAGGAGGGATCAATGATGCGCTTTTCGCCAGTCATCGGGTCTGCGTATTCAAACATCCCGCGAGGCAGATGATGTTCCTGAAAGACGACCTGAATAGTTTGCAGGTAATAAGGGGCAGACATGTCCATAACAGTCTGAAATTCATTATAGAACTCGCGTCGGCGTAAAGCGGTCTCCCGGCTGCCGAGCGTTAAATGGTCGAATTTAATTTGTTCCATCACTTCGTTCCACGGCCCGAAGGTTAAACCTGTAGCCATTTCTTGGTAAGCTTTGGCATGGTCTTCTGCTTTCATCATGACCATTCCGAAGAGCTGGGCCCTTCCTGAATAATAAGATCGTCCCGTACCCTGATAGCCAAGAGGAACTTCGGATATGGTATTCTCGACAAACCAGGAAAGGGAATGCTCGGTTGCCGTTTCATTCACTTCTGTTGGGCTGATCCGCGTATCCATCGGGCTGCCCATAAGGGTCATGCTCAGAGGCGTATCCGGACTGCCATCCTCAGCCATCATGGAAACGGCCGCGAAAAGAGGCACACCCGGCTGACAGACGGCAAGCGTATGAACGGTCGGGCGGATGTCTGCGGCGTTCTGCGGCTGGTGCCGTGCATTAATCAAAGGAAGCCAGTGATCCTTGAGATAGGAAATGTAATCATTCAGATCAAATTTTCCCGCCTCCGGCGGCACATCCTTCACATCGGTCCAGTCGGTGATATAGACATCGTAGTCATGCATCAGGCGGTAGACTGTTCCCGTCAGCAATGTATCAAAATGTCCGGACATTGGCGCGATGATCAAAAGGGGCGGTCGCGGCGTTTCATGGGGCTGCCCTTCGCTGTCAAGGACGTTAAAGTGTTTCAGTCGCCCAAAGGGCAACGTATCGACGATTTCGATCTCAAGACCGACTTCCTCATTTTCAATCGTTCGGGGAATAATCTCTGCGGCGGGCATGCCCAGCTCTTCAGCCAGATCGTTCTGTCGCTCCGTATCGCTGATCGTAAAATCAAATTCATGTTTTTTATGCGGGGCGTAAAGATGTTCGAGAAACTCGATATAGCCTCGCGTGACTCTCACGGGAAGCGTGGCAGCAAAAGGGTTGAAGGGATTGCTAAACGCGAACTGGGCCGTGGTTGCCATAGCGTGGGCCCACTGCCGCATCGTTTCCTCGGCTTGAAAGGCAACCCCGCGTAACGTGTGTATAGGAAGTCTTTCAGGGGAGTTTGAAGACTGCGTTGCCGCCTCAAAAGGAATGACCATAAGCACCCTATTTGCCAATAATTAGTTATAGTTTGAAACAATCTAACACTAAGCAATAAAAAGCAAAAAGAAAATTTCAAAAAAAGAGAGCGGAAAAGACAAAAAAAAAGACTGACAAAAACCCATGCCAGTCTCCAAAATTAATTAGTGCTTAGAATATAAACAGGCCCTTGTTACGAGGGACCGTCATCTCGGATAACACTCTCGGCACTTTTCTTTCTTTGTTCGGAAAAGAAATTAAACATGCCAAAGCCCTTTCCAAGCCCCGACACGCCACTCGTAACAACCGAGAAAATTGCGCCAATCTGAAACATTTCAACCTCCCAGAACACTTTATTGTTATTTTGTTATGATAAAGAATCCTAACTAAACCTTAATACTAATCCTAAGGCTTAAGAAAGTCAATAATAACAAAAACAGCCCTGCAACCGGAGGTGGCAAAAGGGAGCGTCTGGAAGGAAAATAAAAGAGGGATTTAATCCATGTTATGTTGATTGTCAGGACTATCCCAAAACTGACGTTTTCCGCCCAAGTGAGCGGTATAATCACGTGCAACACCCCTCCACATCACGGCCTTTCCAAAAGAACCGTAGAGTCGAGCGGCCGCACCAAAAATAGCTTGCAAAACAGGCATTATTTTCTCCGTAGCAATATGCTGACTTTATTGGCAAAAAGGCAGCTTCAAACCGTAAGTGTAAGTCTTTATTTTCCGTACTTCTATTTTTCTAATATTGCACTGCAAAAGTCAAATAGTTTTTCCCCTGGGTCCGCTAATTCGCTGTGACCGTGGATTACAGGAAAAGCAAGGTGCAGAGCCATTTACAACACATCCCGCTTATCAAAGCTTTTTTTAAACGAATCGGGTCGCGGAGCAGGATAGGCGGCCCTGATAATTCTAACTCCGGCGGACAGCAATCCGCCAATAAGCTGGGTCATGACGGCGAGGATCATAAGGCCAAGGACGGAATAAATGATTTTTTGCAACCGTGGAGAGAAATAAACATTGAAATCCTGTGGGCCGGCATTGCCGTAAATCACTTTTTCGTCACCTTTTATATTCTCGAAGAGGACGCTTAAAATTTTGATATCTTCGGGGGTGTCGATGATTTTAATGACGGTAAAACCGACATAAAGCAAAAAACCCGCACCCGCTATAACCAGAACGAGTCCGACCATACTCAAAAGTGCGCGTAAACCTTCCATGTAGGACCTCCAAAAAACCTTTTAGAACCGCATTTTAGAATGCCCGTAAAGACAAAATCAATCTTTGGCGGATAAAATAGGGGCACAGAAGAGGTACAAAAAACAAATCTTCCTTCACCCGGTCCGGGTCTGCACGAATGAGCGAAAACACCGTAGAAAAGAAACAGGCTGTTATTCATATCGGCAATGATCGTACGATTTTTGCGGCAATGATATTGGGGATCTTATGTCTCGCGGGGGTGATTTATCCCTTCAGGGGGACCTTTCTGGGCCGGATTTTTGCTGGGGGATTTGGAGTTTTTAGCAATATGGCCGTGATTTTCTACGGGCTTGCTGCGGCGCTGGCTGCATGGAAAATCTATGAAAGGCAGGATGAGATCCGAAAACATATGCAGCAGCAAAAAATGCGGGAGACCTTTAGCATGTTAAGGGTGAACCTGGGGGTGATTCTGTTAAGTGTGCTGATGATAGGCGAGCAACTGCAGTGGCTGATCCCCGTGCTTGTCAAGGATCCCCAATCCTACGTGTTCTTCACTTTTAAAGACTTGATCGTCCTTTCCTTGCGCAATCTTCCGGACAAGGCTGGTCTTGAGGTGGCAATGGCAATAGGAATCGGCAGATTCATTCTCATTGCAGCGCCGCTCTATGGCCTGGGTTGCCTGATTTACTACAGAAACAGAATACAGGATTATATCAATAACCCTGCCAACGAAAACCCGCTGTTCTATGGAGGGTACTTCGCAATCTTTGTGCTGATATCAATACTGCTTCTGATGATGTTTGGACGCGAAGACAAGCTGGTTGTTCATGCAGCGGAATTATGCACGTCCGTAAGCCTGCTCTTTTTTATGCTGACAAAAAAAGAACAACCGGGCAGTAATATGAAGGGAAAGGCGAAGAATTAACCGACAGCCGGGATATGATTCGCAAGCCAGGTAACGCCGTCAGCCAGACCGTGGAAGTTATGAACCAGCCCCTGAAGTGTAAAGCTGGCCATATTCGCAGCCGTAACGTGAACGGCGCTTGTTGTGGCAACCGAAGTGCCGGCGGCCGAAACAGCGCCTGCCGTCAGCGGAATGCTTAATCCGCCCGTCGCGGCGGCTATGACTGTGCTGACTGCTAAAATCGGGGCAATAGTTCTAACGGCCTTCCACGCGGCGCTCAACAAGCCACCACCTGCACTCACAGTACTAGAGACTGCATTGCCCGCTGCACTAATAGGATTATTTGCCATTACGTTTCTCCACAACCCTTATGAAATATTCTTAAATTTTTCACCTTATTTAACCAATACCATAACATACGTCAAAAAATCAAGGTTTTAGAGTCATTCCGCCGCAGTCTTGACCCGTTTCACATGACGGTTCAGCAGGTCTTTAAGATATTGACCTGTATAGCTTTTTTTGTTATCGCACAGGTCTTCCGGGGTGCCGGAACCAATAATTGTCCCCCCCTTGTGACCGCCTTCGGGGCCGATATCCACGATAAAATCGGCGGTTTTGATGACATCAAGGTTATGTTCGATGACCACCACCGTATTGCCCTGATCGACAAGCTGGTGCAGGACTTCAAGCAGTTTGCGGACATCCTCGAAATGCAGGCCCGTGGTCGGCTCGTCGAGAATATAAAGCGTCTTGCCCGTCGAGCGCTTGGAGAGTTCCTTGGCCAGCTTGACCCGCTGGGCCTCGCCGCCCGAGAGGGTCGTGGCCTGTTGCCCGACCTTGATATAGGTGAGCCCGACGGCGCGTAGCGTTTCCATCTTGTCGCGGATGGAAGGGATGGCCTGAAAGAATTCGGCGGCCTCTTCGACGCTCATATCGAGGATGTCGGCGATCGACTTGCCCTTGAATTTGACCTCCAGCGTTTCGCGGTTATAGCGCTTGCCGCCGCAGGATTCGCACTGCACGTAAACATCGGGCAGGAAGTGCATCTCGATCTTGATGACCCCATCGCCCTGACAGGATTCGCAGCGTCCGCCTTTCACGTTGAAGGAAAATCGTCCCGGCCCGTATCCGCGCGCTTTCGATTCGGGCAGCCCGGCGAACCATTCGCGGATCGGCGTAAACGCGCCTGTGTAGGTCGCGGGGTTGGAGCGGGGCGTCCGTCCGATCGGCGACTGGTCGATGTCGATCACCTTGTCGCAGAATTCGAATCCCGTAATGGAGTCGTGCGGCAGAGGATGTTCTTTCGATTTCATCAGCGTCTTGCTGGCCGCGCGGTAAAGCGTGTCAATCGTCAGAGTCGATTTGCCCGATCCCGAAACGCCGGTGATGCAGGTAAACGTGCCGAGCGGGATTTTCACATTCACATGTTGCAGGTTGTTCCCGCTGGCGCCCTTGATTTCGATGGACTGGCCTTTCTTGCCCTTGCGCCGTTTTTCGGGAATCGGGATTTCCTTATCGCCGCGGATATATTGCGCGGTCAGGCTGTTCTTGGCCTTGAAGACTTTTTCGGGTGCGCCTTCCGCCACGATTTCGCCGCCGTGAATGCCCGCGCCCGGTCCCATATCGACCAGATAATCGGCGGCGCGGATGGCATCTTCGTCATGTTCGACGACAATCACGGTATTGCCGAGATCGCGCAGGCGGCGCAGCGTTTCCAGCAGGCGGTTATTATCCCGCTGGTGCAGGCCGATGGACGGCTCGTCAAGAACGTAGAGAACGCCGGTCAGGCCAGAGCCGATCTGCGAGGCGAGACGGATGCGCTGGCTTTCCCCGCCGGAGAGGGTTCCCGACGCGCGGGACAGGGTGAGGTAGTCCAGCCCGACATTCATCAGGAATCCCAGGCGCTCGTTGATTTCCTTGAGAATCTTGTCGGCGATCTGGCTTTGCTGCGTATTCAGCGTTTCCGGCAGGGTGGAAAACCATTCCAGCGAGTCCTCGATACTGAGAACGGAAATCTCGGCGATGTTTTTTGCGTTCACCTTCACCGCCAGCGCTTCGGGTTTCAGGCGTTTTCCTTCGCAGGAATCGCAGGGTGTGCTGATCTGGTATTTGGTCATTTCCTCGCGGGCGAGGTTGCTCGACGTCTCCAGAATCCGGCGGCGGAGATTGTTGATGACGCCCTCGAAGGGCTTGTTGCTCTTCCACGTGCTTTCGTTCTTGCTGGTGTAGGTCACGGGGATGATGTCCTTGCCGGAACCGAACAGGATGATGTCCTTATGTTCACGGGAAAGTTTTGCCCAGGGAGACTTTATGTTGATCCCGTAATAGGTGCAGACGGCTTCGAGCGCCTGCATATAAAAAGGTGCGAAGCTCTTCGACCATGGCTCGATCGCACCGTTCGCTATGCTTTTATTGTCATCAGGGACAACAAGGTCTTCGGAAAATTCGTTTTTCTCCCCCAGCCCGTCGCAGGTCGGGCAGGCGCCGTGCGGGTTGTTGAAGGAAAACAGGCGCGGCTCGATTTCGGGAATTGTAAAACCGGAAACGGGGCAGGCGAATTTTTCGGAGAAAAGAGTCTGTTTGCCGCTGTCGGCATTTTCCGCGATCACCAGCCCCTCGGCCAGTTGCAAAGCGGTTTCGATGGAGTCGGCCAGACGCGTCATCAGAGTCTGCGTTTCTTCGCCCTTGCCATGGCGGATGACAAGACGGTCGACGACGACTTCGATATCGTGCTTGATCTGCTTATCCAGCTTGGGCACATCCGCGATCTCATAGACAGTTCCGTCCACCTTTACGCGCTGGAAACCTTTTTTCTGAAGTTCCTTGAATTCTTTCCGGTATTCGCCTTTGCGTCCGCGTACCATCGGCGCGAGGATATAAAGCTTCGTCCCCTCTTCGAAGGCCATGATGCGGTCGACGATTTCGGAGACCGTCTGGCTGGTGATCGGCAGGCCCGTGGCCGGAGAGTAGGGGATGCCCACCCGCGCCCAGAGCAGGCGCATATAATCGTATATCTCCGTAACGGTTCCGACGGTCGAGCGGGGATTCTTGCTGGTCGTTTTCTGCTCGATGGAGATGGCGGGGGACAGGCCCTCGATCGAATCGACATCGGGCTTTTGCATCATTTCCAGAAACTGGCGGGCATAGGCCGAAAGGCTTTCCACATACCGCCGCTGTCCTTCGGCGTAGATCGTATCGAAGGCCAGTGAAGACTTCCCTGACCCGGATAGGCCCGTTATCACCACCAGCTGATCGCGCGGCAGTTCGACGTTGATATTCTTGAGGTTATGTTCCCGCGCCCCGCGGATACTGATGGATTTGAGCATGGAAATTCTATGGAACATTTGCGAAACAAAGACAAGGTTTTCTTATAGCTGATAAAGTTGAGTTTTCTGTCCGGGAAGGATACAATACTCTTTTCATAACAAGCCAGTCAGGGTGAGAGTAAAATGGATCAATATGAGCACGTAGCTCCTGAATCTTTCGAAGAAATGTCCCTCGCAGAAAGGGAAAACTGGCAGCAGGCAAGAAGCAGGCTGGCTGGCGAGCGCCCGGAGATGCGTATCGCCCTGAGGCAGAAATTCGCAGGCATGTCCGCAGGCGAGCGGAAAGCGGAGTTGGCGCAGGCGCAAGCGGCCCTTGAAACTTTGGACCAGTCGGACCAGATCGGGGATTTCAGCGAGGAAGACCCGTTCGATCGTGATTACAGGATAAAACTGGAAGAAACGGTTAAAATGCTGTCCTCAGACCCTGAATGGGGAGTCATGTAAAATGGCGCGCAATACTTTTTATGTGGATGGGCGTTCGTTAAGGCAGGAACTTGAAGCGTTGGACGATACGGAACTGGACGTGCGTCTTAGAGAAAACTGGGACTTTCTCTATGGCCAAAGTATGAGTGAAGATCTGGTTCAGGACGACGCTCAACTGGAACACATGACGGTCGAAGCCCGCGCAATAGACAGGATAGGAACGGAGATCAAAAAAGAGCGTGCGGCAAGGCTCGGTAGTCCTGCGCCCTCTGAATCCGACCCTGGCGGGCATGAGCCGGCGCTCTGAATCGCTCTCGGATATCTTTCGGTCACCACCCGGAAAACAGCAAAAAACCCTTTAGAATCTCTGTCCGGAGGACTATATTAAGACACTCGAGAAATAGTGAGGAGATTCGTAAAGTGGCTGGCAGTGTTAACAAGGTCATTCTGGTTGGAAATCTGGGGCGTGATCCCGAAGTTCGGGCGATGCAGTCCGGCGACAAGGTCGTCAACCTTTCGATCGCCACGAGCGAGAATTGGAAGGACAAGGCAACTGGAGAGCGAAAGGAAAAGACCGAATGGCATCGCGTTGTTGTCTTCAATCAGGGCATAGCCAATATATGTGAGCGCTATCTGAAAAAGGGCGCAAAGCTTTATATCGAAGGCCAGCTTGAAACCCGTAAATGGACGGACAAGGACGGCATCGAAAAATATTCAACCGAAGTGGTGCTAAGACCCTTCCGCGGTGAACTGACAATGCTCGATACGCGCGGAGAAGGCGGCGCCTCGGCGTCTTCCGGCGGCGGCGGGCGTTCGTTCCGCGACAGCGGAGACTCCGGGTTCGGCATGGACCAGTCACCTTCCCGCGCTCCGATGGTCGAAGAGTTCGAGGACGAGATCCCGTTCTAAGCGATGCGAAAGTAAGAATTTTTATTAGGAGTGCCCGGATGTCCCGCGTAACAAAAAAACCTCTTATCGCCCTTTTGGGCGGCCTTTTCCTTTTATCGCCGATGCAGGCGTTCGCTGAAGATCAGGGCGCGGGCGTACCGTTTAACGCGGATAAACTCATCCATAAACGCATGGAGGAAGATAAAAAATCCGAAGACAATGAAGCTGAGTCTTCACCGTCCGTGAAACAGGATCCTGCAACTCTGAAAAAGCGCGTGGAGCTGGCGCAGGAAATGCACAATATCCGCCCGACAAGTGAGCAGGTTGAAAGCGCAATAAAACGCGCTTCCCAGTCCGTTCCTCTGGAGGAAAGAGAGTCGTTTATCGCCGCGATGACGTCTGTTCTGAACTATAAGGCGATTGAACGTATTTCCGTTGATGCCATGGCCGAGGTATACACGGTCGACGAACTCCAGGCGATGGTGGATTATTACAGCAAGCCGGAGGCCAAAAGCGCATCGTCCGTAAAATCAAAAAAATGGAGCGCGGTTGTAAATGATGAAATCAACAGCGTAATCGACAAGGCCATGATGCGTGTGCGCACGGGAGCCCTGCAGGACAAGTCCGCAAAAAATACGGAACCCGGCCCGGACGAAGCAGTCAGCGCGGATGAGCTGATCAAGAACCGCACGACCACCGATGCCGAAAAGAAAAAAGACGGTACTGAAGCGGCGACCTCTGAGAAAAAGGATGCCGTTGAAGAAAAACAGGATCCCGCGACCTTGGATCAGCGGATGGAACTCGCCGGGAAAATGCATCAGATCCGCCCTCTGAATCCGCAGATCGACCGCGAGATTCGCCGCGCGTCGACGACCGTTCCGTTAAAGGACCGCGAAGCGTTTATTGCGGCGATGACCACGGTGATTAACTACAAGGCCATAGAACAGGTGTCGATCAAGACAATGGCAGAAGTCTATACTCTCCCCGAGCTTAAGGCGATGGTGGATTATTACGGCAAGCCGGAGGCAAAAAGCGCAACGGCCAAAATCGGCGATTGGGCAAAACTCGTTCAGCCCCAGATCAGCAGGATCATCGACCGCGCAATTATGCGTGTTCGGACAGGGGCGCCGAACTAGAACAGGATCAATACGCGTAACTCCTAACATCTTTTGTAGGTTTCTTGAATTATGAGCAGTGAGAATATGGTCCCCCCTGAATCGGATATTCCGAAAGTTTCCCTTGAAGACGAAATGAAGCAATCCTATCTCGATTACGCGATGAGCGTGATCGTAAGCCGGGCGCTTCCTGATGCGCGCGACGGGCTGAAACCTGTTCACCGCCGCATCCTGTTCGGGATGAAGGAGGGCGGGTATACATCCGATAAGGCTTTCCGGAAAAGCGCGAAGGTCGTGGGAGAAGTTATGGGTAACTATCACCCCCATGGTGATCAGGCGATTTATGATTCTCTCGTGCGGATGGCGCAGCCATGGTCGATGCGTGTTCCCCTTGTCGACGGACAGGGGAATTTCGGTTCGCTGGATGGCGATCCCCCGGCGGCGATGCGGTATACCGAAGCGCGCTTGGACAAGGCCGGCGAGGCCATGCTGCAGGATATCGACAAGGAAACCGTTGATTTCCGACCAAACTATGACGACAGCCAGTCCGAGCCGACTGTCCTGCCCGCCCGCATTCCCAATCTTCTTGTGAACGGGGCGGGGGGGATTGCGGTGGGGATGGCTACCAACATCCCTCCGCATAACCTGGGTGAAGTCATCGACGCCTGCTGCGCTTTCGTGGACAATCCGCAGCTGACCACCGAAGAGCTGAACGCGATTATCCCCGGCCCGGACTTTCCGACCGGCGCGCTGATTATCGGGCGTAACGGCATCCGCTCCGCTTACCAGACCGGCAACGGGTCGATTACGATGCGCTCAAAGACGTCTTTCGAGGAAATTCAAAAGCGCGAGGCGATCATCATTCATGAAATTCCCTATCAGGTCAGCAAAGGGAAATTACTGGAGCGTCTGGGCGAAGTCGGGCGTGAAAAGATTGTCGAGGGGCTTCATGACATCCGCGATGAATCCGACCGCGAAGGCGTACGGATCGTTGTCGAACTGAAAACAGGAACAAATGCCGATGTCGTCCTGAACCAGCTTTTCAAGCATACGCAGCTTCAAACGAACTTTCCCTGCAACATGGTTGCCCTGCATAACGGCAAGCCGCAGATCATGCTTTTACGCGATATGATCAAGGCATTCGTGCAGTTCCGCGAGGAAGTGATCACGCGCCGCACGGTTTATGAACTGAGCAAGGCGCGTGAGCGCGCGCATAAATGGGCGGGTCTTGCAGTCGCCGTTGCAAATATCGATGAGGTCATTGCCCTGATCCGCAATGCAGCTAATCCGGCTGAGGCAAAAGAAGGGTTGTTGGCTCGTGACTGGCCGGCTTCCGATGTTGCCCCGCTGATCGAACTGATTGACGATCCCGAATACCCCGTATCGGAGAAAGGTACCTACAAACTGTCTGAGATTCAGGCGAAGGAAATTCTTGATCTGCGCCTGCATAAACTTACGGGTCTGGAGCGCGACCAGATCGGAGAAGACTTGAAAAAGATCACCGATCAGATCGCCGAATATCTCGCCATTCTTGCCAGCCGCGAACTTTTGCTCGAAGTGCTGGTGGGAGAGTTGCAGGAAATTAAAGATAAATTCGGCACCCCCCGCCGCACAGAGCTGGTGGATGCTGAATTTGAAGTCGATATTGAATCCCTGATCCAGCGCGAGGATATGGTCGTGACGATCACGGGCGCCGGATACGCCAAGCGCGTCCCGCTCGATACCTACCGCGCGCAGCGTCGTGGCGGCAAGGGCCGGACCGGGATGAGCATGAAGGACGAGGATTTCGTTTCCGATCTCTTCGTCGCCAGCACTCACACGCCGATGCTGTTCTTTACTTCCCGCGGGATCGTGCATCGATTGAAAGTTTACCAGATACCCCTCGCAACGCCACAGTCGCGCGGCAAGGCGCTGATCAATCTTCTCCCCCTTGAAAAAGACGAAACGGTCAGCGTTTACCTCAGAATGCCCGAGGACGAAGATCTCTGGGATAAGCTCGACATCATGTTCGCCACCTCTCACGGAACGGTCCGACGCAATAAACTCTCGGACTTCAAGAACATCCGTTCCAACGGCCTGATCGCGATGAAGCTGGGCGAGGACGAGCGTCTGGTCTCCGTGAAAATCTGCAAGGAGGATGAGGATGTGATGCTGGCCACAAAGAATGGCAAGGCCATCCGGTTCCCCGTTTCGGATATCCGGGTCTTTTCAGGACGGACATCGACAGGTGTGCGCGGGATCAAACTCAAGGAAAAGGACGACGAGGTTATCTCCATGTCCGTCCTCAAGCATATCGATATCACGCCCGAAGAGCGCAGCGCCTATATGAAGGCGGCGAACCGTATTATCAGCCCTGAAGAAGGAGAGGCGCAGACCGACGAGGAAGCCGACGAAGTCTCTGCAAATGGCATCAGCTTGTCGGACGAGCGTTACAGGGAGCTTCTGGCGAACGAGCAGCTGCTCCTGACCGTAACCAACAAGGGATACGGTAAACGAACCTCCGCCTACGAATACCGCGTGTCCGGACGCGGCGGGCAGGGCGTCACCAATATGGCCCTGACGCAGAAAAACGGCGGTGAGGTCGTGGCGACTTTCCCGGTTACGGATTCGCACCAGATCATGCTGGTGACCGACAAGGGGCAACTCATCCGTACAAAGGTTGAAAATATCCGCATCACGGGCCGCAGCGCCCAGGGGGTAACGATCTTCAAGGTCGGCGAGGGCGAGAACGTCGTCTCGGTGGCCTGGCTGATTCAGGAAGAGGAAGAAAACGGCAACGGCAATAACGGGAGCGATGAGGATGAGCCAGAACAATCAGGCGATTGACAATAACTGGAACCAGAAAGTCGATGAGGTCGCGGACACGGAGGCTGCCGAAGTCCGCAAGTCGCCTATTGCCGGAACGGGGGTATTTGCAAAGCGTCCTATAAAGAAGGACGAGGTTGTTTTGCCCGTGACTGGAAAAAAACTGCATGAGTCCGAAATTTCAGAGGTCAATCGCAGCCTGTCCTTGCTGCAGGTCGATACGGACTGGTATTTGATGGCAACAGGCACGATCGACGATTTCCTGAATCACAGCTGCGACCCGAACGTAGGGTTTACGCCCGACGGCCAATCCTTTTTCGCCCTGCGCGATATCGCAAAGGACGAGGAATTATGCTGGGATTACAGCACCTGTGATAATGACCCGGAATGGTTCATGGACTGCCTGTGCGGCTCGCCGAAATGCCGGGGTAAGGTCACAGGTTTTCCCAACCTCGATGCAGAGACTCGCGCGCGCCTCCTGCCAATTTCCCAGCCTTATCTGCGGCGCCTTTACGGTAATAAATGACCAAAACCAAGGGAAAATACCTGACAGGGGTCTATCCCGGATCGTTCGATCCGGTCACAAAGGGGCATCTGCATCTCATCCGACGGGCCAGCCGCATGGTAGACAGGCTGATTGTCGGCGTCGCGCCAAGCCGCCGCAAGGGGCCGCTTTTTACGCTTCAGGAGCGGCTGTCGATGCTGCGTCTGGATCTGAAAAATCTGCCTGAAAAAGGCTGTGAGATCGAGGTACAGGCATTTGACGGGCTGCTGGTCGAATTTGCGCGCGAGGTGAAGGCAACCTGTATCTTCCGCGGCCTGCGCGCGGTTTCCGACTTTGAATATGAATTCCAGATGACCGGGATGAACGCCAAGCTGGACCCGGCCATCGAGACGGTTTTCCTGATGGCTGCGGATAAATGGCAGTTTGTCTCAGCCTCGTTTGTTAAGGAAATCTCTAGCCTTGGCGGCAGCGTGGAGGAGTTCGTCACCCCGCAGGTGGCTGAAAAACTGAAGAAAAAGTACGGTAAGGGGAAGAAGAAAGCTTGACGCAGGGGGGTGAAATACATATTGTTCCCGAATTCCAAGGCACGGGCGCAGCCCTTTGCAGCGATGATCGCGTAGCTCAGCCGGTAGAGCAACTGACTTTTAATCAGTAGGTCGAGGGTTCGAATCCCTCCGCGATCACCATTTCGTCGTCAATCTGGTTGCAACTGTATGAGCCTTCGGTAAATATCCTCAAATAAATCCGTATCTTTTAGAGTTTTCTTTTTACAAGCATCTGTTTTTACAACACAATTTTTCTATTGCGACTCAAAAAGAATTTTCGAGTCTTGAACACATTCAGGAGAATAATTTCATGCAGGCTGCCTCATCGCTCTCGCGTCTGGTTTCAAAGCCCGAGTACGCCACGATCCTTAATTTGCTTCCTCTTAACGTTCTGACCTGCGACCCGCGGTCCTTCGTGATTGATTACGCGAACCGCAGCAGCATTAACACACTCAACAAGCTGGCCCATCTCTTACCCAAGGGAGTCAAGGGCGATAACATTGTCGGGCAGAACATCGATATTTTTCACAAGGACCCGTCTCATCAGCGCAAATTACTGTCCAACCCAAGCATTTTTCCTCATAGCGCAGTCATCCGTTTGGGACCGGAACAGCTGGACCTTCACGTCGATGCAATTCTCTCAGGAAACCGAATCCGTAAACTCGTCCTGAGCTGGTCGGTCTGTACTGAGCGCGAGCGCCTGAAAATCATGGTCGATAACATGCCGATCAACATCATGATGGCGGATCCCAAGACCTTTGAAATCAACTATGTCAACCGCACAAGCGTTGAAACGCTCCGAACCATCGAACATCTCCTGCCGGTCAAAGCCGACGATATAAAGGGGACGTGTATCGACCGGTTCCACAAGGATCCTTCGCACCAGCGGCGCATTTTATCGGATCCAAAAAACCTTCCATATCGATCGAAAATTAAACTGGGAGAGGAAATTCTTGACCTGAATGTTGCGGCGATCGTGGACCGGTCAAACTATTACATTGGCCCGATGGTGAGTTGGTCGGTAATTACGGCACAGGAAACCTTGTCCAAGAATGTCATGGAAATTACCGGTGTTGTCTCAGGCTCGGCCCATGAGATGGAATCAACGGCCCAGTCTCTTTCGGCAGCTGCAGAGGAAACCGCCGCCCAGGCCACCTCGGTTGCTGCAGCGGCGAACGAGGCTTCGGCAAATGTCCAGACGGTCGCATCGGCAGCCGAAGAAATGTCTGTATCGATCAAGGAAATCTCGGCTCAGGTCTCGCGTTCGAATGAAATTTCTCTGGAGGCCGTGGATAAGGCCAGCGAAACCAGCCAGGTAATGGGACGTCTGCGCGATGCCTCAATCAAGATTGGCGATGTTGTGAACATGATCAACGACATCGCCGAACAAACGAACCTTCTGGCGCTGAACGCAACGATTGAGGCCGCTCGGGCAGGAGAGGCCGGAAAAGGATTTGCCGTCGTGGCAAGCGAAGTGAAGTCTTTGGCATCCGAAACCACCAAGGCGACGGATGAAATCAAGACGCAGATTTCGGAAATGCAGACGATCAGCAGCGAGGCGGTTGAAACCATCACGCAGATCCAGAAAATCATCAGCCAGATATCCGAATCCAGCGCGGCAATTGCTGCGGCGATCGAAGAACAGGCCGCGACGACTGAAGAAATATCGCGGAATGTTCAGGAAGCGTCAAAGGCGGCGGACGAGGTATCGTCCAACGTGACGGGAATTCAGGAAGCATCCGGCCAGACCGGCGCGGCTTCAACCGAGCTTCTGGCCCTGGCCTCGGGACTGGCGGAAAAAGCCAACGAGATGAACAAACAGGTCTCGGACTTCCTGAAGAGATAAAGCCCGGCCTGCTCCTTTCCGTAAGTCCTTGAGCGAGTGCAAATAAACTCTATTTGCATAAGATTATGGTTTCTTGCTACAGTATAAAAAAGCGGGGAGCGTCAACGGGTGTCTGCCACAACCACGATTACTGAGCCGGAAGACCAGCAGCCACGGGCGACTGCGGCTGAAGCCCTGCAGAGCATGACGGAAGAGCTTCCGGTCATTGATGAACAATTCAGAACACTGGCATCTTACAAGGACGACTACGGGCAGCGCCGTGTTCTTGCCATCCTTGAGCGTACCAATCTGAAACTGGACCTGACGAGCCTCGAGATTATGGATGGTATGCGCCACGAGCACCATTTCGATATCGACCACCCCCCGGAATCCTATAACCAGTTCACCTTAACTGGAGGACCCTCAGACCCGCCCTTGAATGCGGATATCATAGAAAACAGCCGGCACGGCATCGTTCTCCACCTTTACGATGGCAATGGCGACATGTTTATCGGTCTCAGCCATTCACAGATCAGGGAAATGCGCGATCAGGTCCGTGAGGAAGAAGCCCGGCCGGGATCGCACATGCGTGAAGCTCCCATAGCGCCGTTTCCCGACGGTCATGGCTGGGCGGAAAATAACGCAGACAGGGCCGAGCTTTCCACGCAAGCTCCCAAACTTTAATCTGTTTCCAGACATACAGGATGCCTTTCCACACAAAATATCTGGGAAAAACTGTCATTATTTGCCTTCGGACGCTCAGGCTGGTAAGCCCTCTTTAAGAACATAGATCTGCCGCGTTACCCGGGAAAAGGAGCGTCACGAGCCATGGAGTCTGAAGCCAGTCCCCATCTTCTGCATTTTATGGTAGGGGCTTTGCTTGTGGGGTCGTTCCTCCTGCGCCACATCTTTGAAAAGATAGGCATTCAAAGCCTGATCTCCTATCTGCTGATGGGCATAGCGATCGCGGCCCTGAACAGCCAGTTTCAGATGATGGGCGATGGCGCGGAGCATGTGATGCGCTTCATGGCAAATATCGGTTTGATTGTCCTTTTGTTCCGGACCGGGCTTGAGAGCGATACGCGCGCCCTGCGTGAAGAACTGGCCCCGGCAGGTCTGATCTGGTTTGGCAATTTTTTTCTGAGTGGAATTTTCGGCTTCCTTGGCGCATATCTTTTTCTCGGGCAAAGTCTGATCACAAGCCTTGTCATTGCCACTGGCTTTACCGCAACGTCGATCGCGGTCAGCGTCGGTATCTGGCGCGAAGCGGGCCTGATGAACAGGCGGGAGTCAAACCTTTTGTTAAATGTCGCTCAGATGGACGACATTTCAGGTGTAGCGGCGCTGGCTCTTCTTCTGGCACTGGTTCCAATTCTTGAAGCGGGCGGGAATATTTTCAGTCCTGTGGTTTTTGAAACCTTGGGATATTTCACGCTCAGTCTTGTTGTTTTCAGTCTCGGGTGCTACCTGTTCGCGCGCTATCTTGAGGTTCCGATCACCGATCTGTTCGAGCGGGTCTCAAAAACAGATTCATGTCTGATGCTTCTGACTACCGGAACGGGGTTCATGATCGCCGCAATAGCAGAGGGACTGGGAATCTCCCTGGCCGTCGGAGCGTTGTTCGCAGGTCTTGTTTTCAGCCGGAACCCGCGGTCCAGGGAAATCGACCACATGATCATCCCGATATACAACCTTTTCGCGCCGTTTTTCTTTATCGGAATCGGTATGGCTATCGAACCCAAACTGTTTTTGCAGGGATTTGGAATCGGCCTGCTTCTCCTCGGTCCTGCTGTTTTGGGCAAGGTTCTGGGAGGCGCTCTTCCGGCCCTGAAATATCTGAGTTGGAACAGCGCTCTGGCTCTGGGGATCAGCCTGATCCCCAGAGCGGAAATCATGCTGGTAATAGCAGGAAGCGCAAAGGCTTACGGTCCCGAGGTACTTCCGGACGAGATTTTTGCAGGATTGGTCTTCGTATCTGCGATCAGCTGCATCCTCACACCCGCCGTCGTCCGCCCTTTTTTAAGGAAGATGGAGGAAGAAACCCCGGCGGCCGCCTAGCTTTACCATCTTGACAAAGTCTGTCATTGTCCGCTCAATGCCCTGTCAACAGGCTTAGTACGGTATGAATAAGGCAAGGCGATGAGCAAAAAAGATCATAAAAATCCGGGAGTTAAGCAGCCTTTATATAAAAGCAGCGCCGATAAGCTCTTTCAGGAAAACATCAAAGGAAGAGATCGCAGCACGATGGCGCGCCTGCGCGGGTATCTGCTGGCTGGAATTCTTGTAACCGCGCCTATTACGATAACGGTTTACCTCACTTATAATTTTCTGGCCTTCGTAGACAATAATGTCGCGCACGTCCTTCCCGAGGAGTGGTATCGCGCACTCTATGGCCATACGACCATCCCCGGCGTCGGTCTGATCGTCGCGATCCTGTTTTTTGTGTTGGTTGGCTGGTTCGCCACCAATTTTCTGGGCCGCTTTATCATCCATATATCGGAAAGAATTCTGGCCCGTATGCCGATTATCCGCACGGTCTACAGCGCCACCAAGCAGGTCTTTGAAACGGTCATGACCAGCCAGTCCAACGCCTTTCGCGAAGTCGTGATGTTTGAATATCCGCGCAAGGGAATCTGGAGCATCGGTTTCGTCACCGGCACCTCGGAAGGGGAAGTCCAGGATCTCACCGAGCAGGAAACGATGAACATCTTCCTGCCGACGACCCCGAACCCGACCTCGGGCTTTTTGCTCTTTATTCCCAAAAAAGACCTGATTTTTCTGGAAATGACCGTGGAAGAGGGGATAAAACTTGTTGTTTCCGGAGGTATGATTGCCCCTGAACCCAAAAAACAGAATAAGATACAAAAAGAAACGGATGAAAAGCTTCTGGCGAATAAGCAATAACGGAAAGCTTGGAATAAAGAGAGAAGACAGATGTGCGGACTGATAAAATCCATACGCGAGCGCGATCCGGCAAACCCCACCTTCGCGGAAGTGCTCTTTGCTTATAACGGTTTTCACGCGGTAGTTCTGCACCGCATGAACAACTTTATCTGGCATCTGGGTCTCAGGGGACTGGCGCGCTTTTTTGCCAACCTGACGCGCTTTTTGACAGGAATAGAAATCCACCCGGAGGCCACGATCGGCCAAAATCTCTTTATCGACCACGGAACCGGCGTCGTCATCGGCCAGACCGCTATTATCGGCGATAACGTCACCATCTATCACGGCGTGACGCTCGGCGGGGTAGGCAAGGCCGGCAATGTGGAGGGAAAACGGCACCCGACCATAGAATCCGGCGCAATTATCGGGGCGGGCGCGCAGCTTCTGGGCGATATCACGATCGGTGAAGGCGCAAAAATTGGCGCGAATTCTGTTGTTACGACAGACATTCCTGCCCATGCCACGGCGATCGGCATACCGGCCCGCGTTGTCGGCGGCGATGACAAGGCCCGCGCTTATGGAATGCCCAGCCGCGAGGAAATGGCCGACCTTATCAGCACCATGGATTGCCTCATCCGTGAAATGGGACACATCAAAAAAGAACTGAACCTGAACACGGGCAAGGAAGAGTGTGCGCCGGAATCTCTGCGGGACGAAAAGAAAAGCGCAGCAGAATAAACCCGCTATCCGCTCTGGAAATAGGCAATCGCCTGATCTCTCTCAAACAGGTAAAGCAGGGTTCGCAGGGCTCTGCCGCGTTCCGTGGCAAGCCTCGGGTCTCTTGAGAGTATAAGCTTTGCATCGTCGCGCGCCGCCGCCAGCAATTCGCCGTGCACGGAAAGATCAGCCAGACGAAACTCCGCCATGCCGCTTTGCCGCAGCCCCAGTAGATCGCCAGCGCCGCGAAGCTGCAGATCTTTTTCCGCAATAACAAACCCGTCTTCCGTTTCGCGTAAAGTCGAAAGCCGCGCTTTCGCTGTTTCGCCCAGAGGTCCGGAATATAAAAGGAAACAATAGGATTGATCGCCGCCGCGCCCGACACGCCCGCGCAACTGGTGCAACTGCGCCAGCCCGAAACGCTCCGCATGCTCGATGACCATAACCGTTGCTTCCGGAACGTTAACGCCAACTTCTATAACCGTCGTCGCCACAAGAATATCAAGATGTCCCGCAATAAATTTTTCCATCACCGCGTCTTTTTCAGGCGGCTTCATGCGCCCGTGGATCAGTCCGGTGCGCTCACCGAATGTCTGCTTAAGAATATCAAAGCGCTCCTCCGCCGCAGCAAGATCAACAAGTTCGGATTCCTCAACCAGCGGACACACCCAGTACGCCCGGCTTCCCTCGCTTGTCTTTTTCTTCAGCCGGTCGATGAGCGTATCCATTTTTTCAGAAGGCAGTAAAAGTGTTTCCACAGGCTTCCGTCCCGGCGGCTTTTCATCCAGCTTGCTGACATCCAGATCGCCGTAGGCGGTCATCGCCAGCGTGCGGGGGATAGGCGTGGCCGTCATGACCAGCAGGTCGATCCCCTTATTCTTGCTGGAAAGCTCCAGCCGTTGCTGCACGCCGAAACGGTGCTGCTCGTCGATCACCGCAAGCCCGAGATCGTCATACTGCACATCCTTCTGAAAAATCGCATGAGTCCCGATTATGATTTGCGCGGCTCCGTTGCGGATCTGCTGCAACATCGTCTCGCGCGTTTTCCCCTTATCGCGCCCGGTCAGTGTAACGGCCCGCACCCCCGCTTCCCGCAACAAGGGCGCAAGGGTATCCGCATGTTGCCGCGCCAGAATCTCCGTCGGAGTCATCAGGGCCGCTTGCTTTCCGGATTCGACAGCGTTAAGCATCGCAAGACAGGCGACGATCGTCTTCCCGCTTCCAACATCTCCCTGTAACAACCGCAACATGCGCGCAGGCTTGCTCATATCCTCGTCAATCTCTGAAAGGCTGCGCTGCTGCGCCACGGTCAACTGAAAGGGCAAGGCGGCCAATATTTTTTCGCGCAGCACTTTTGAAATATTAAGACTTCTCCCCTCGATCAGTCTTTGATGGTCGCGCACAATCAAAAGCGTCAGCTGGTTGGCAAGAAGCTCGTCATAAGCAAGCCGCGCACGGGCAGGTGAAAGAGGGTCTAAATCTTTCTCTGACTCGGGATGATGAAAATTTGTAAGAGCTTCTTTCCACGCCGGCCATTTCTGCCGGGCGTGATAATTCTCCTCCAGCCATTCCGGCAAATCGGGGATCATCTTCTCAGCCGCAGCAATGCATTTGTTCAGAAGCTTATTGGTGATCCCCTGCGTGAGCGGATAGATCGGCTCGACCCGCTCGATGCTTGCGCGATCCTCGGGCTTGCCGAGCGCATCGGGATGGACCATCTGGGGCTTACCCTGAAAATAATCGACCCGGCCGCTCACGATAACCCTCTGCCCTTCAGGAAGCTGCTTAACGATCCAGTCTTTCTTCGCGTGAAAAAAAACCAGAGAAAGCGTCCCGGAATCATCGCTGCAGCTCACCCGGTACGGCAGGTTCTTCCGCGCATTGGGAAAATGCTTTCCAACAACAACTTCGAGCGTGACCACCCGCCCGTTCGGAACTTCTGAGATATTTCCTTTGAACCTCCGGTCAACAAAATCCACCGGCGCATGAAACAGGAGATCAAGAATTTTCGGCCCGCCGACCAGCTTTTCGATAAGTTTCGCATTGCGTGGCCCAACGCCGGGCAGCGCAACAAGCGCGCGGAACAACGGGTCCAGATCGAAAGGTCTGCTCATGGGTTTGTCTTTAATTATAACAGACGGCTTCAGGATGCCGCTTCGCTTCTGATTTTCTGGCTCAGCCGCACAGCCGTGTAACTGATCCCGACCAGCAGGAAACCCATCAGCATCAACGCAAGCGGCCAGCCTGTAATATCCTTGAAATACTCATCCGTATAATAGGCCAGGAACCCCAGCAACCCAAACGTCCCGACCAGCAGCATCGTCCGGCTGTGCATCCGCACGCTCACCCACATCAGTCCGATACTGATCGGCAGCAGGATCACATCCCACGGCTCATGCTCGACACTATGGAAGACCGACCATAACAAGCCGACCCCGCCGATAAAATACCAGAACGCGGCAATCGGCTTATGTTTTGTTTTATCGATGCTCCATGCAACGAGAAGGATCGAAAGACTGAGTGTAATCCCGAGTGTGTCATCAGGAATTCTACATCGATCCATGAGAATGCCGATCGATGCATTCCAGAACAGGTATCCGAAAAACAGGAGAGTCGTCCGCCTGAAAATCAGGAAACAGATAAGAAATTGCACCGCGAGAATGCCGAACACCACCATGGCGGCTAACTGCGTATCGTCACCTGAAGCGTATTCGTCAAGAAACACAAACATTCCGACAGGCTGCAGGATGGCAGCCTTGAGGAACAACGGGGTCGATGCGCGTGTAAAGCGCGGGTCCTGCAGCGTGACAATCCCAAGGATAAAAGCGACAAGTCCCGGACCGAACGTGATGATTACCCGGGCCAGACTGTTCAGGTCATCCCAGATCATACCGATATAAAGCGCCAGCCCGCCAAAAACAAAAACCGCACCGAGATATCCAAGCAAACGTGAAAGCCAGGCCGAACTCTTGTCTTTTAGAGAGGTTTGTGTCAGATGCGCGCTGATCTCATCAATCGTCAGGTGATGAGCCGTAGCCAGAACGGCGATTTGTTCTAAAGCCTCAACCTTGGTAAGACGTTCAGTGGGATATCGTGATTGCCGCTCCATCGCTTACTCTTTCACCACCCAGCCGATCAGGTCACCCTGCCCGTAATAATAAGGCGCATCCGTTTTGATCGGGAAATCGTGTCCGTCCTTGGACAGGATAATCCGGCTTCTCCCGCTGTACCCGCCTCCGAAAAGTTCTGTCATCAGATTCCCGCTCCCCTGATACTCCGTCCTGAACGTAAAACCGTCCGGGCTGGTCAGGGAAGGATCGAATTGTTTATCTTTAAGCGCAGGAAAGGGAACAACGACGGCTTCCTTCGCATCGAACTGGGGCAGGTCAATCTTTTCCACCTTCTTGCTTTTAGGATCGCAGAGAAAAAGCATGGGAGCGGTCCAGCTCATATTGTCTTTTTCTGGAGGCGAATAATGTAATTCCAGGGCCTTTTGTTCATTCACAACAAGCTGATAGGGATAATTAGGATTATTGCGGTAATAAAAATCCTGAGCAAAAACAAACGCATATTGCGGTGGCGGAATGGTCTCAAAGGGAAGGTTCGCCGACAGAAAAAAGATCAGGGATAGAATCAGCGGAAGTGAAACCCCGATCATCAGGACAAAATGCTCTTTCAAAAAACCTTTCATGGTGCCGGAACCCTGCTATGCTGTGATAATTGAAAGTTAAAGCGCCGATGACCGATAATCAAGCACCTTCAGAACTGGACAAACGCCGCAAGCGCTTGATCTTCCGGTCATGGCACCGGGGAACCAAGGAAATGGATATTATCCTTGGCACGTTCGCCGATATTCAGGTGCTGGGTTTTACAGAATCTGATTTGGAGGCGTTTGAAAGAATTCTGGGTTACAGCGATCCTGATTTATATGACTGGATCTCCGGCAAAAAAGAACCGCCGGCAAACATCCGGGATAATGTGTTTGAAAAGCTCATGAATCATAAGGTAACGGGCAGGGGTTAAATCTCCCTGTACTGGGCTTTCCGTTCCAGCAGTTTTTCGGGCAGCTTGACGCCGTCCCGCTCGGCAATCGCAAACATCGCCCGTTCCGTAAATCCGCCATAGATGCAATCTTCGTCATCCCGCACGGCCCAGTCCTCGATCTCCTCTGTTGTACATGTGTACAGGCGGTCCAGCTGGCCCTTATGCGTAACGGGAGGTGTCACAAGCCGCACCTTCAGCTCGCCCTCTCCCTCGCGCTCAAGAACCTCGGCCCAGAGATGTTCGACCTGATCGGTATTGGAAACAAAATAAAGCTTAACAAGCGCGTTTTCCGGAAACTTTCCCAGCAGCTCGTAAAAAGTCTCCAGTGTTCCTTGGGCCTTCTCCATGGCCTCTTTCAGAAGGGGCTCATCCGGGTCCGTTACAAGGGGCATGAATTCCGGGCCGGGCGAAATCATGTTCAGGCACGCGGCAACGCCGATAAGGGCAACAATAAGCGTGATTACAATAATCGTCACAGAAAGACCCCCGGAACTGGGTTAAGCGGCAATGTCGGCCAAAACGCCTAGGGGGATTTTATGAAAACAGCCCGGTACGCATACCCCCGGAACAGGGGCTCGGTGCGAAGGGCGCCTTTTTTCTCGTGCTCCAGACGCTTCAGGTACTCCAGTATCTCAGGTTTATGATAAACATGGAAGAGCCGGAGCCACCAGAACAGAAATTTCCGGAAGAAAACAGGCAATTCTTCCTGTCCGCCGAAATCCACGATATGAATTTCCCCGCCGGGGCAAAGCAGGTCCAGCGCATGATTGATGGATTCCTGCCACGGCGGGATAATGGAAAGAGCATAGGAAAAGACGATTTTATCCAGAGGCCGCTCAAGCCCGAACAGGCTCTGCGGTTCAAAGGTCTGGGAAAATCCCTGCTTCAGCATGACGGAGCAGCAAAGCCCGGAACGGCTCAGATTACCCTGCGCGGTTTTCAGCATTTCATCCGACGCATCCAGCCCGTAAAAACGGGCCTGCGGATATTTTTGCTTCATCCGGATCAGGTTGCGGGCAGTCCCGCAGCCAACCTCGCAAACGGTTTCCCCGGCTTCCGGCGAAAGCCGGTCAATCAACACATCCCGGCCCAGCAGGTAATATTTACGCGACGCATCGTAAATATGCCGTGTCCACCGGTACATCCGGTCCATGTTCTTTTTGATCTGCTCTTCGCTATGGCTCAGACTGCCCATGAAGTGCGTGTCCTGTAAAATCAGGCAGCGATCTGCTCGCTTTCCTGCTTGGAGTGGATATAGGTATGAAAACCGCCATAAATCGACGAACGGTCTTTTGCGACCGCTTCCGGTGAACGGACAGGATTGTAGTCCCAAAGGCCCAGAAGCTCTGTCGGCAAGGCGTTGCCGAGCGGACTCTCGATTCCGGCTGTGCGGAAAATAACACGCGCTTTTGGCGCTGCCGTGCGGCTGACCTCCATCCAGAGGTCGGTCAGCTGCTGTTCGTTCATCCAGTCCTGCGCGTCAAGAAAAACATAATTATCAAAACTCTCTTTCCCTTGTTCGGCCAGAAAATCGGTAATCGAGGCGTGGATAATCTGAACGCCGCCAATATGGTCCTTCAGTGTCTGGTAATGCCGTTCCTGAAGATAGCGGGGCAGGGCCAGCTTCTTTTCTGTATCGTAACGGCGCCCGAACGCCTGCCACGCGAAATAATTGGTTTCGATCGGGAAATCGCAAGCCATGCGTTCCAGCCGGGATTTCAGCAACCCGGCCATATCTCCGCCCGCAGCTTCGCTGAGTTCCTCGAACTGGGCCGGGGGAATGCCAAGACCGTAAAGAGAAACAGGCATGTTGCAGAGCATCCGTATCATCTTTTTGTCGAACAAAGGGCCCAGCGTCCGGTTGAAGATCTCCCGCTGTTCGTCCATTGTGCGGGCTTTCAGGATGTCCTGCGGATCCTGCCCGTAAAGCTTGGAAAGAAAATGAACGGTCGCAATAAAGCTTCCGAGCAGCCCTTGCTTGTAAACATTCTTGCGGAAAAAGTTAATCCGCCGCCCGTGCCGGAGCGTCCGTTTTTCCCAGAAATCCCGTGTGAAGGAATCAAGATTCGGCGCGATATAACGATCGTAATTCTCCACATTTTTAGGAGAGTTGGCATGGCCGAAGAAAAGAAAGAAGCTTTCATAATCCGGAAGATGCTTAAGAGCCGCGACCTTAAGACGGCCAAGTGCCACGTGCGCGGGGTTAAGGTCAATCGCGTAAATGGCCTTCGGCTTCTCGGTCAGGTAATTCATAACGTTACAGCCGCCCGAACAAATCGTCATGATCCGGGAGTTCGGACCGATCTTCATCGCCTCGATATCGACTTCCGGGTCTTCCCAGATTTGCGGGTAAACGAATCCGCTGAACATCATTGTAAAAAGCCGGTCGCCAAGGCTGCGCTTGAGAGCGGGCTTATCGCCGTGAACGGCGCTCTTAAGCAGTTCTTTGTTCGCAACGGTGTGTTCGTGCCCTGTGGCGGAGGCTTCGGCGCTCATTGATCTGGATCTCTTAAACCTGACTATCCCTTGAAATAGACAGAAACCTATATATAAAAATCCCCGGAATGGCAAATATCAATTAGCTCACACCGGATTAACGCTTGTGCATAGTATGGTCGCGAACATGGCCGCAGAAAACAAAAAACAGGTCCTCTACGGTGTGCCGGAGGGGCAGGACGCCCGGATTCTGGCGAAAAAGGCGCGTGAAATCATGCCGGATGACCGGGTATTGGTTCATATTGCCATGGACAGCAATCGATTGGCTAACCTGCAGGAGCAATTGGCTTTTTTCGCTCCTGAGGTCAGGGTCATTACGCTCCCGGCATGGGATTCGCTTCCCTATGACCGCGTTTCCCCCCATGCCGACATCGTGGCCACACGCGTGTCCGCGCTCGCGGGATTGATACAATGGCAGCGCGAAAAGGAACGCTATCCCCGCATTCTGTTGGCCAGCCTGAACGCTGCCGTGCAGCGGGTGATTCCGCATGAAACCCTGGTTCAATCGAGCTTTGTTGCCCAAAAGGGCCAAAAGCTGGATCTGGCGAAATTCCAGATCTTTTTATCCCAGAACGGCTACCTGCGAACCGAAACGGTCAGGGAAACGGGAGAATATGCCCAAAGAGGCGGGATTATAGACCTTTTTCCCGCCGGATATGAAAACCCGCTCCGCATCGACTTGTTCGGCGATGAAATCGAATCCATCCGTCTTTTCGACCCTCTCAGCCAGCTCACGATGGGCGACCGGGCGGTTAACGAATTTTCTCTTCTGCCGGCAACGGAATTTTTCCTCGACGAGGAATCGATCGCGCGTTTCCGTGCCGCATACCGCGAAATGTTCGGCGCCGCTTCGGCAAATGATCCTCTTTACGAGGCTGTAAGCGCCGGGCGCCGTTTAAGCGGGATTGAACATTGGCTCCCGCTCTTTCACGAAAAACTGGATACGATATTTGAGTATGTCCCCGGTGCGTCCGTCACCATGGACCCCCACATGTCCGATGCCTATCACGAACGGATTTTACAGATCCGCGATTTCTTCCAGTCCCGCCAGATGGTGCAGCAAACAGCTGCGAAAAAAACAAAGGGAACAATGACTGCGACATCCGCGCCATATCACCCGGTACCCGTCGCAAGCCTTTATCTCGAGGAAGAGGAGTGGCAGGAAAAAACACGGGAAAGCGTGGAATTCTCTTCCTTCGGTGCCCCCGATGAACGCGAGGAATCGCATGCCGCAAAAAAGGGGCGCGACTTTGCCGACATCCGTGCTCAGGCGGACGGCGATGTTTTCCGGGAGCTTAAAACCCACTTGAACGCGCTCTCCGGCGCACAAAAAACAATCGTGATCGCAACTTACGGCGAAGGATCGCGCCAGCGTCTTTCGGGCCTGATGGATCATGCCGGGATCGGTCCGCTGAAAAATTGTGCGCTTTGGGAGGATGTCAAAAAACTCAAACCGGGGCAAATCGGCATGGCCATCCTGCCGCTGGAGCATGGCTTTGTGGCTCCCGATCTTGCAGTCATAACCGAGCAGGACATTCTGGGCGACCGGATCGCCCGTCAAACCAAAAGCCGCCGCAAGGCCGATAATTTCCTGCGCGAGGTTTCCAGCCTCAATCCCGGTGACCTCGTTGTGCACGTCGATCACGGCATCGGCCGTTTCGTAGAACTTGAGACTGTAAAAGCGGCGGGCACGTTGCACGATTGTCTGAAGCTGGAATACGCAGGGGGCGACCGTCTCTTTGTCCCCGTTGAAAACCTTGAGGTTCTCTCCCGCTTCGGCAGCGATGAAGGGCTTGTCGAACTCGATAAGCTCGGAGGCGCGGGCTGGCAGGCACGGAAGGCGCGCGCAAAAAAAGATCTGATGGAAATGGCCGGCCAGTTATTAAAAGTCGCGGCCAACCGCATCCTGACGAAGTCGGAGAAGCTCCAGATATCAAAAGATGTCTACAACGAATTTGCCGCACGGTTTCCGTATCAGGAAACCGAGGATCAGGAACGCGCCATCGAAGATGTGCTCGCGGATCTCGGCGCGGACTATCCTATGGATCGCCTGATTTGCGGCGATGTCGGTTTCGGCAAGACGGAAGTGGCCCTGCGGGCGGCCTTCACGGCTGTCATGTCGGGGGCGCAGGTCGCGCTGATCGTGCCGACCACGCTTCTGGCCCGCCAGCACTATCATAATTTTATCAAACGTTTTGCGGGAACGGGGATCCGGGTTGAGCAGGTTTCCCGTCTTGTTGCAGCAAAAGACGCAAAAAAAATCAAGGAAGGCCTGAAAGACGGCAGCGTGCAGATTATCATCGGCACGCACGCGCTCCTGGGTGCGGGAATCAGGTTCGCGCATCTGGGCCTGTTGATCGTGGACGAAGAACAGCGCTTCGGCGTCAGGCAGAAGGAAAAGCTCAAGGATCTGAAAAACAATGTTCATGTGCTCACCCTGACCGCAACGCCCATTCCGCGCACGCTGCAGATGTCTTTAACGGGCGTGAAGGAGATGAGCCTGATAACGACGCCCCCGGTCGATCGTCTTGCGATCCGTACGTTCGTCATGCCCTTTGACTCGGTGGTTATTCGTGATGCCTTGCTGCGCGAACATTACCGCGGGGGACAGAGTTTCTATGTTGTTCCGCGCATCAAGGATTTACAGGAAATCGAGGAAACGCTCAAAGACCTTGTTCCTGAAATCAAATACATTGCTGCGCACGGACAGCTTCCTGCAGCCGAACTCGAGAATAGGATGGAAGCCTTCTATGAAGGTCAATACGGCATCCTGCTGGCGACCAACATCATTGAAAGCGGCATAGATATCCCCAGCGCGAATACGATGATCGTTCACCGCGCCGATATGTTTGGGCTCGCGCAGCTTTATCAGATCAGGGGCCGCATAGGGCGGTCGAAATTGCGCGCCTACGCCTATATGACCTACCAGACGGGCGTAAAACTGAATCCGAACGCGCTCCGGCGCCTGGAAGTTCTCGAAACGCTGGATACGCTCGGCTCAGGATTTCAACTTGCCAGCCACGACATGGATATACGCGGCGCAGGCAATCTGTTAGGCGAAAGCCAGTCAGGCCACATCCGTGAAATCGGCGTCGAGCTTTATCAGCAAATGCTCGAAGAAGCCGTGGCTGCGGCGCGGCAGGGCGGGGGGCTGGAGGAGGTTGTGGAATCAGAGGAGCGCTGGTCTCCGCAGATTTCCATCGGTATGTCCGTTCTGATTCCGGAAACTTACGTCGAGGATTTAAGCGTGCGGATGAGCCTTTATCGCCGTCTGAGCGATCTGGTCGAACCCTCGGACATCGAATCGTTTGCAGCCGAACTCATCGACCGTTTCGGCAACCTCCCCCCGGAGGTCGAAAACCTTCTCGATATCCTCAAAATCAAGCAACTCAGCAAAAAGGCGGGGATCGATCAGGTCGAGGCCGGCCCGAAAGGCGCGGTGATCGGGTTCCATAACAACACGCCGCCCAATATTCCCGCCCTCATGCGCTGGATACAGGACCAGCGGGGAAGCGTGAAGCTCAGGCCCAATCAGAAGCTGGTCGTTTCACGCGGGTGGGAAAGCGCAGAACACAGGGTCAGGGGGGTTCAAAACCTTATGAAAGAACTCTCACAAATTTCCTGAACGCATGACATAACAGTTTGTCGTTTATGCCAATTTATGCCATGCTGAGTCGGTAAAGTAGGTAGTAAAGTCGATGTCGTCCCGGCAGTATCTTGAAAACCGCATCCGCGAAGCCCTGAAGAAATCCAAGGGCAACAAGCATCTTGCACGCCAGCAGATTATTGCGTGGACTTATGAGGACTCCAAACTTCTCCATGCGCTCACGCGCCCGCACCTCGACGGAATTATCGCTTATCACATCGACCGTATGCTTTCAGGACGGGCTGTGGACAAGACTGGAACCGAAGCGCCCGCAAACGCAAAAAAATCCGCGCCTGCGTCAAAGCTCCAGAAGGGCGAGGATTTCGGTATGGAGTTGCTTCGCGCGGTTGTCGCCAGGGATGCCGTGGTCTTCGGACAGGATTCCGGGGCTGGTCCGTCCAAACGGAAACAAACGTCCAAACAGCACGTTGATGCCTTGATGAAAATGGCCTCCAGCGTCGAAACCACGAAATCCAAAACCGATAATAAGAACTGATCCATGTCTCCAGAAACGTTGACATTGGCCGCTGAAATCGGATGCGAGTCCCTCACGCCTTTGCCCCGGGATGTATCCCCGCGCGAATATTACCGCGCAATACGCAAGGGCGAGGAATTCATCCTCATGCGATACCCTGTCGCGGATGAAAAAAACCGCGCGGAGCTAAAGCAGTTTCTCAATATTGCGGCTTGGTTGATGGAAAACGGGATAAGGGCTCCGCTCGTCTTCGAAAAAGATATGGAACGCTGTCATGCTTTTCTTGAAGATCTCGGCGACACGAGTTTTGGCAGGGCCTTGCGCGAAGGACAGGACAGGGTGGAACTTTACACTCTGGCCACGGATGTGCTCCGCCGCCTTAAGGAATGTCAGGCTCCCTCCTATCTGCCTCCGTTTCGCGACAGCCGCATCCGCGCAAATATCCGGCAATTGGTGGATTACTACGCTCCTTTTATCCGGGGTCAACGGTTGCCCGAAACCTCCATTCATCGGTATCTGTCGGTCTGGACGGCCATCGAGCAGAGCTTGCCGCCGTGTCCGCAGGGGTTTTTGCACGCCGATTATCACCTTGAAAACCTCATGCTGCAGGAAACAGGAGAGGGGATAGAGCGCTGCGCCCTGATCGATTTTCAGGACGCCCTGCGGGGGCCGGTGCCTTACGATCTGGTGAACCTGCTGGAAGATGCCCGCATGGACGTCCCCGAAGACCTGCAACTCCAGTTGATCGATCGCTATTGCGAGGGGATGAACGCAAAGGAAAGACAGGCTTTCGATCTCTGGTACCGTGTTCTGGGAACCCAGTTCCACTCCCGCGTGATCGGTTTGTTTATCAAGCTCGCCGCAGAACAAAACCGTGACGAATACCTGATCCACATCAGCCGCTTGCAACAATACCTTGAAAAACATCTTCAGCATCCCGTCCTCGAACCTCTGCAGGACTGGTTTAACAAGGAAGGGGTTGATTTAAGCCCCGTAAAGGAATTGAATGGCGACGCGATCCGGGATATATTCCGGAACTTAGCGTCTTGAAATTAAACGATTGGAAACTGTAAGGAGAAAACCAATGTCGCTCGTTGCCGACCGCCTGAGCCGGATCAAACCGTCCCCCACCATCGCCGTGACCAACAAGGCGAAGGAACTGAAGGCAGCCGGTCGCGATGTTATTGGCCTCGGTGCGGGCGAGCCCGATTTCGATACGCCGGACTTCATCAAGGAAGCCGCCTATAAAGCGATCCGGGAAGGCCAGACCAAGTACACCGCCGTGGACGGCACACCTGAGCTTAAAGATGCCATCGTCGCCAAGTTCAAACGCGATAATAAACTCACCTACACGCGCGAACAGATCACGGTGGGCACCGGCGGAAAGCAGGTGCTTTTCAACGCGCTGATGGCGTCTCTCAATCCGGGCGATGAGGTGATTATCCCCGCGCCGTTCTGGGTTTCGTATCCCGATATGGTGTTGCTGGCCGAAGGCACGCCCGTTCCGGTCGACTGCCCGAAGGAAAACAGCTTCAAGCTCCAACCCGCTGATCTGGAAAAGGCGATCACGCCCAAAACCAAATGGGTGATCCTGAATTCCCCCTCGAACCCGACGGGCGCGGCTTATTCATGGGATGAAATGAAGGCCCTGACCGACGTGCTCCTGAAACATCCGCATGTCTTCGTCATGACCGATGATATGTACGAACATCTGGTCTATGACGGCTTTAAATTCTGCACACCCGCCGAGGTCGAACCGAAACTTTACGAACGGACCTTGACTGTGAACGGAGTCTCCAAATCCTATTCGATGACCGGCTGGCGCATCGGCTATGCGGGCGGTCCCGCGCCGCTGATCAAGGCGATCGCCAAGATGCAGAGCCAGAGCACGTCCAACCCGTGCTCGGTTTCGCAAGCCGCCTCCGTAGCCGCCCTGAACGGCGACCAGTCCTTTCTCGAAGAACGCAACGACGTCTTCAAACAGCGCCGCGATCTGGTGGTCAAAATGCTCAATGCCGCTGAAGGGATTGAGTGTCTCACCCCCGAAGGCGCGTTCTACGTCTTCCCCTCCTGCGCGGGCTGCATCGGCAAAACCACCCCGGATGGAAAAACGATCAAGACGGACGAGGATTTCGTGACCTACCTGCTGGAATCCGAAGGCGTGGCCTGTGTGCAGGGGACGGCTTTCGGTCTGGCACCGTATTTCCGCATTTCCTACGCCACCTCGACCGAAGCTCTGGAGGAGGCCTGCAAGCGCATCCAGCGCGCCTGTAAGGCTCTGAACGGAAAGGCGCAGGCGGCCTGAGATCAGGTAAACTGGTGCAAAGGAAGGGCGCCGTCATCGGCATGCTGCAGATCCGCTTCGGAAATAAACGGCGAATCCTCGACTGAACGCAACAATTCTGCGGGAACAGTCAGTTCTTTCATGCGATCGATAACCCAGCGCCGGACGGGAAAAGCAAGGAGGGGATTGTGCTGCGCCTCGCAGAACCGCACTTCAGCCCGTTCATATAGAGCGGCTTTTTCAGCCGTGTCGGGGCAGGAAAAACTGTCATCGGTGCTGATGACAAAGGTTTGCGGAATCGTAAGAGGAGAGCAGCCGGAGATAATCTCCTGTTCCTTGCGGGCAAAATAACTTTTGCCATATTGGGAAATCTCCAGAATTTGCCCGTGAGTAGGGCGACCAGAAGGGTCTTCCTCGAAAAGCATATGGCTGATGCCGCGAAAATAGTAATAAAGCCTGTCCATAAAAGGAGTGCCGGCAAGCTCGTTAAAATGCCGCCGGGCATGGCGCTTGTAAAGCCAGTGGCTCAGGGGATGAAATTCTTCGGACGATCCTGACGTATCAAAAAACGGCGCTGTATGAAACGCATGGGCGATAGACGGAAGTTTTTGCCCGTGATATCGCGCGTCGATCAAAGCATGCTGGAACAGCATTCCGCTGGTTGAATGCGTGACGACAAAGCGAGGCAGATCTTTGGAATAAGCGTTGTAGAGAGGCGAATCATCGGAAAAGCCGAAACTTTTGATCCGCTGCAGCGAATCAGCGAGGGACCCTGTCTCCAGCCCCGGATTGACAAGACGGATCGAAACAACCGAATATCCTGAGTTGCGGAAATCTTCTATAGCTTCGATTTTGTCAAGGACGCTGGTTTTCCAGCCGGGCATGAAACCGACAACGCCCAGAGGATCCTTGGCGGGTATGACGGTAACATTCGCCCGTCTGATGCCATGGGGCGTTTCATAATCAAGTGTGGTCGTGTCCCAGTCGTCTGGCATTCTCAGATTGAGCGGGGACATGGAACTAACACCCTGCATGGCCGCCGTTGGCAGGCCTCTGAGAGTGCGCCAGAGTTGTCTGAGAGAATAGTCCTTTTCTGGCCTGTGCGAAGGCGTAAACAGATCACCCATACCCTGTCCGGCTTTTAAAATGGTATTTGCAATAATATCAAAAACAAACCGCCGGATACACGAAATTGCTGAAATCGAAGCCAAAAAAGAAAAACCGGGCAAAATAGCCCGGCAAGTTGAACAGGGAGGTTTCACGTCTGGGAGACGTAGGATCTCATTGAGACCCTCAGCAATCAGGTGATTGCTGAGAGAAGCATATCCGAAGCGCCTAATAAAAAACCAATGCTAATTTTGCAGAAGAGATATGCAAAAAGCGCATAATACAATAGTAGGATTATGCGAAAATTGGGAAGGTAACAAAAAACACCAGACGGCAACCGCTTTTTTCAGCGCGCGGCTTTCTCAAACAAATACTCTTTGAAAACGGCAATTCTTTTAGAGTTACGGCGTTCCTGTGGATAGACAAAAAACATATCCACGCCGGGAATGGAAAGATCGGGAAACAGACATTCAAGTTCCGGATCGTCGCGGCCGACATAGTCGGGAAGAACGGCAACGCCGACCCCATGCTTGACGGCGCTGTACCGGACACTCATGGAATTCATCATCATCACGTTCGGATTGTTCTCGGGTTCGATATTTGCCGTGTTAAAAATCCAGTTCGGGCGGACGAAAGGGGTCTCCAGACCTTCCGGGTGACCGATCATGATATGGTTCTTCAGATCCTGGAGATCTTTCGGCAATCCGTATTTTTTCTTGTAGGATTTGGCGGCATAAAGATTAAAACGCAGGGTCGTGATTTTTTTTTCAATGACATCGGCCTGCTCGGTCTTCTGCAGGCGGATTCCCACGTCGGCCTCCCGTCTCAGGAGATTGTAAAGCCGGTCATCCAGCAGCATGCGCATTTGAATTTTCGGATACAGGGCCTTGAACTCCGGCAACTTGGGCGCCAGCCAGCTCGAAGCGATAAAATCGACGGTGGTAATCGTGAGAAGACCTTCCGGCAGAAGGCGCGAATCGGAAAGACGCGTTTGCGCATCCTTCAGCTTTTCAAAGACATCGCGGGCCGCGTGATACAGAATCTCGCCTTGCTCGGTAAGGACCAGCCCGCGGGCGTGGCGGTGAAAAAGCGGGTGCCCCAGATTGTCTTCAAGAGCGCTGATTTGCCGGGAAACAGCGGACTGGCTGAGATTAAGCGTCTCCCCGGCATGGGTGAAGCTCCCCACTTCGGCGACCGTTTTAAAAATCCTGAGCTTGTCCCAATCCATGAGCGTATATTCTTATTCGGCGGCCCGGTCCTCGTGGCTCTGCTTTTCCTGATGGGCCAGAAACCGGTCGGCCTCAAGCGCGGCCATACAGCCCAGACCGGCAGCGGTCACAGCCTGACGGTAGACCGAATCGGTCACGTCTCCTGCCGCAAAGACGCCGGGAACGGACGTCGCGGTAGAGTCCGGTGCGGTGGTAATGTAATGGCCTGCATCCATATCCAGCAGCCCCTTGAACAGATCGGTCGCAGGATCATGCCCGATGGCAACAAACAACCCGTTCTTCTCCAGGGTGCTGGTGGCACCGGTTTTGACATTTTTGACCTTCAGTCCGGTCATGCCGCTCTCATTCCCGAGGATTTCCTCGACGACACTGTCCCAAAGAGGTTCTATTTTCGGATTTTCGAACAGGCGCTGTTGGAGAATTTTCTCGGCCTTGAGCGAATCCCTGCGATGAATCAGCGTAACCGTGTTGCAGAAATTGGTAAGAAAAAGGGCTTCTTCGGCGGCGGTATTGCCCCCGCCGACAATTGCAACGTCTTTCCCCCGAAAGAAAAATCCGTCACAAGTCGCGCAGGCGGAAACGCCCTTGCCTCTGAAGGTGGCTTCCGACTCAAGTCCCAGCCAGCGGGCCTTGGCACCGGTGGCGATAATCAGCGTATCTCCCGTGTAAAGCGTTCCCGAATCGCCGTAAGCCTTGAAGGGCCGCGCTGAGAGATCAACCCGGGTAATATAATCGTTAAGTATTTTCGTTCCGACATGTTCGGCCTGAAGTTTCATTTGCTCCATAAGCCAGGGACCTTGAATAACGTCGGCAAACCCCGGGTAATTTTCAACATCGGTCGTAATCATCAACTGACCGCCCTGATCAAGGCCCGTGACGATCAGAGGGTTCAGATTGGCCCGCGCGGCGTAGATTCCGGCCGTATACCCGGCAGGTCCGGAACCGATAATCAGAACTTTGGTATGGATGGCTTCACTCATAATACTCTTTCCATGAACCGCCCCGGCACGGGTACGGTCTTGATCTATTCGTAGTTGCGGGTATCCGGGTTTCCAAAAACCCTGTGCTCAAACGACAAAAGCGCCTGTGGCTGCAAACGATTTGTAATTATATTTCAAAAAGACTTGCGCACTGCACAACGCAACTTTATACAAATCTATCGTCAAAACAAGACGAACATGAATTTTCCACGGAGAAGAAAGAGAGTAAGCGTAGGCTTGTCATGAAGAAATCCAGACTCGATAAAATCGACCGCAAAATCCTTAAGGAATTACAGGAAAACGGCAGGATCACGAATGTGGATCTGGCAAAAAAAGTGGGCATTTCCGCTCCCCCGTGCCTGCGGCGCGTCCGCGCGCTGGAAGAATCGGGGTATGTCAGGAACTACCGGGCACGGCTTGACTCCGCCCTTCTGGGGTACAACGTAACGGTCTTTGCGATGGTCCGCCTGACCAGCCAGGCTGAAACCGACCTCATCCGCTTCGAACAGCACGTATCAAAGCTTTCCATGGTTCGTGAATGCCATATGCTGGCCGGGGAAGTGGATTTTATTCTCAAGATCGTGGCAAAAGACTGGGACGACTATCAGGAGTTTCTGAAGAACGAACTGACAAGCGCCCCGAACGTCACCTCTGTAAAGTCTTCTTTATCAATCCGTTCCGCCAAGGAAGAGCCGGGCGTTCCCGTTGAATCTTAGAAGCTTGAAAACTCAGTGATTTTAAGCAGTCTCTTCAGTCGAAGATTCGGGGTCGCGCAGAAACCTGCCAGTTTGTATGAAAGTCAGCACCTGCTTCATCACGCTCGGGTTGAACATCATGAACGTATGGGTCGATGTCACGACGATATGATCGGCCATCCCCTCGATTTTTGTGCGCTCGACCGGGACGATTCCGTCGTGCTCGCCGGGGAGGACCCACGGGGCCAGCGGATTAATGGAAAAATTTCCGGCGATCACGCCTAGAGGATAGGTAATCGCACCGTCAATGTGCTTATGGGTCGTTTTGAGTTGCTGCCCTGCGGGACCATATATTTTCTTGAAGAGCGGGGCGAGAATTTTGGTTTCCGAAAGCCAGTCGGCAAACTCGCTGCCCGTATTCGGCGGCCCCAGCATCACAACCTTTCCAAGACGATCCGGCTTGTATATCTCGATGTAATACCGTGCGACAAGGCTTCCCATCGAATGCGTGACGAAATGAATCTGCGGAGCCTCTGCATAATCCGGGCTGGCCGTGATTTTTTCGTGCACAAATGTAGTCAGATCCTCAAGGCTTTTTTTACGGGAGGGATAAAGAATATTCAGGACCTTATAGCCCTGGTCCTCAAGATAATAACTCATCGGAAGCATATCGAGCTTGTTCCGCAGCATCCCGTGCAAAAGGATAACAAGGTCTTTGGGAACATCGCTTGAATTCGTATCGCTCATGGCCTTACGCAGCTTTCTTCACAAGGGAAAGCCACGGCGTAATGTCGCTCAGCGCTCTCTGGGAAAGGGCCTTCTTCCGGTCTTTACCTTTATATTTTTTTCGCTTCCCCTTTTCATCGGTAAACCATTCTTCATCCTGGCTTAACGGCGGGAACAAACCGAAATTCACGTTCATGGGCTGAAAGGTTTCGGCATCCGCGCCGCCCGTGATATGCCGCAGCAGGGCGCCGTGCGCCGTCGTCTCCGGGGGAAGAAGGGGGGCTTCTCCAAGCAGCTCGCTCGCGGCAAACCGCCCGGCCATCAGCCCCACCGCCGCGCTTTCGACATAACCTTCGCAGCCCGTAATCTGTCCCGCAAACCGCAGCCGGGGTTGAGCCTTTAGTTTCAGGGTCCCGTCCAGAAGCTTGGGCGAGTTGATAAAAGTATTCCGGTGCAAGCCGCCCAGCCGCGCGAACTCCGCGTTCTCCAATCCGGGGATTATGCGGAAGACCCGGATTTGCTCGCCGTACTTCATCTTGGTCTGGAACCCGACCATATTGTAAAGCGTACCCAGCGCGTTATCCTGCCGCAACTGCACCACCGCGTGCGGGCGTTCCTCTTTGTGCGGGTTGGTCAGGCCCACGGGTTTCATGGGGCCGAACCGCAGCGTCTCCGGACCGCGCGAAGCCATGACCTCGATCGGCATGCACCCCTCGAAATAGGGCGTATCCTTTTCCCAGTCCTTGAAGTCGCCGTATTGCGCTTGCAGCAATTCCTGAATGAAACGCTCATACTGCGCCTTGTCCATCGGGCAGTTGATATAATCCTTGCCCGTTCCCGCCGGACCTTCTTTGTCGTAACGCGACTGGAACCATGCCGTGTTCAGATCGATGCTTTCCGTATGCACGATCGGCGCGATCGCATCGAAAAACGCCAGCGCATCCTCGCCCGTGAGAGAGCGGATCGCCTGTGCCAGCGGATCGGAGGTCAGCGGCCCGGTCGCAATAATCACGCTCTCCCATTCCGCGGGGGGCAGCCCGGCGACCTCGCCGCGCGCGAGGGTAATCAGCGGATGATCCTCCAGCGCCTGCGTCACGCCCTGCGAAAAAGCATCGCGGTCCACCGCCAGCGCCCCGCCCGCGGGCACTGCGGCCTTGTCCCCCTCGCGCAGGATCAGCGAACCGCACAGCCGCATCTCTTCGTGCAGCAAACCAACCGCGTTGTAATCCTTATCGTCCGAGCGAAAGGAGTTCGAGCACACCAGTTCCGCGCACCCGTCCGTTTTGTGCGCCTGCGTTTCAACATGCGGGCGCATTTCATGCAGCACGACGCGAACGCCTGTCTGCGCCGCCTGCCATGCCGCCTCGCTTCCTGCCAGCCCGGCCCCGATAATGTGAAGTGTCTTATTCATGCGGCTTTTTTTAATGGTGTTAGACGTCAAAATCAACGCCGCTATGCTCCATCGTGTGCTGAAGGCGGTAAAGAGCGCTCTGCCGGAGCGCCTGATCGAGCGTAACCGCAAACGGGGACAGCGCCTGTCCATGCGCCCGTGCATGAAGTTTGACCTTATCAAGAATGGCATCGGCCTGAACAAGACTATCACCGTTATAAAGAATCAGGCTGAGCATCTCCATGAACGGAACGTAGTTCGGGTCGCTTTCAGGATCCTCATGCCCGTGCAGGGCGGCATCGAGAACCTCCATCGCACGGCGATGCGATCCATTCCGCACGTAAAACGGCAGCTTGCTGTTCCGCAGCGCGTCGGCGAGCGGA
>JAGRIJ010000025.1 GCA_020443295.1 Alphaproteobacteria bacterium
CCACAGACTCTCCCGCTCCGTACATCCCAGCAATCGCCGCCGTCAGCGTCGTCTTCCCATGGTCCACGTGACCAATCGTCCCAATGTTACAGTGCGGCTTATTCCGCTCAAACTTCTCTTTCGCCATCGCTTTACAAGCTCCTTACATCAAAATAGCGTCAACTCTTTGCCGTTCCGCTTTGCCGCGGTTCCTTAATTACCCCAGTGGTTTAGAAAAAGAGAGGCCTTCTGTCAACGGGTTTTTAGGGCCGCCTGCCCCGTTTCCGCGCCTTTTTTGGATCCATTGATGCGCCGGCCCGTCCGGTCTGTTAAGATTACTGTGTCGTTTTGGAGATTATGATGCGTCTTGCGCTTTTAAGGGTTGTCTTTCTGGGGGTCTTTTTTTTGTATTCGCCTTTGGGCAATCCTTCAGCTTATGCCGCGCCGCAAAGCGTTTATCATGTGCCGCCGAACGATATCGCCTCGTATATCGCGGGCCAAAAAGGCCGCAAGAGAGCGGTCGTCGTGTGGGCCTCATGGTGTCCTTATTGCCGAAAGGATATGAGCCAATATATCGCGGCAGAAAAAAATCATCCCGGGTCCATGGTGATGCTTTCGATTGACGAAGATCTTGAGCAGCTCAGGGCGTATCTGGATCACCGCAACCTCGCCCCGCTAAAAGTGATTATCGTCAAGCACACAGCAGGGCAAAGTCTTGATAACGCTCTTTCACCTCTCGGGATCAGGCCCGTTCGCAGCTTTCCTACCGTTATTCTCCTGGATGAGAAGAATGCGGTCGTTCGGCAAGGCGACGGGAGTTCCATTAATATCGAACAGTTTCTGGGCTCTGAAGGCTCCTGAAAGCCTCCTGCCTTCCAGCTGAAGCAGGTTCATAGCTATGCTGTGGATCGGCGAATATGAATGAACGGGAACGGAGGGTCGGCTGGAGCGGGTGATGGGAATCGAACCCACGTATCTAGCTTGGAAGGCTAGTGTTCTACCATTGAACTACACCCGCAGAAGGCCGATGGATCATTCTTATAGGGTTTTGGGCAGGAAAATCAAGAGGAAGTGATCCGAAGCGGGCCAAGATAGAAAACTCTTGTGGTTTGTGGTAGAAATGCGTAAGACTTCGTGGCCTTAAGCGGCCTTTGCAGGGGTATAGCTCAGCGGTAGAGCGACGGTCTCCAAAACCGTAGGTCGTGGGTTCGATCCCCTCTGCCCCTGCCAGTTTCTTTTCCGTTCGATTATCCGCCCGGTCTGAGGCGCGTTTGCAGGAAGGCGGTGTCTTCCGTCGCTGCTGCTGGCTCCTGCCGATCGCGGGAGATCATGTCGCAGGGAGATTCCACCGTCGCATCGTTTTCCGCGTTACGGCGCGCCTCCTTGAAGCCGGCAATCAGCTCCTCATAGCTAAAACCCTGAAAATAAGGATGGTCATTATGCAGGGTCGCGCCGGGGGGCACCTGGAACTCATTGACGTGGTATTCGTTATCCCGCCCGACATGCAGGGTCATCACCGTGCCGTCCTTGGGATCGCCCATGGTGTTTTCGGCGTGGGAGAGCGCATCCCGCTCCCACGTTTCTATCGTGCCCTGATACTCGTAAACGGGAATGCATGCGCCCGTGCTGCCGTCGGTCAGGTAGGTGCGAAGGGTCAGGTTGGGGTTGTCGGTTCCGGGCGGACGCAACCCTTCGGGGAACTCGCCAAAGCGGGTCATGTCCCAATGCTTGAACCATTCATCGCGGTAAAAATAGACAAACCCGCCGTTATTTTCGTCATCAGCCATGCGTTGCACCCGATTTATCGCCGCTTTTTGGCAGTCTAGTGAAAAGCGGCAGGGCTGGCAAATTGTTCTGGAAATTTTCAGCTCTATCCAATAGCAAGACATTGTTTTCCCTTTAAACCTTTGCCCAAATTCTTTACCCTGCGCGCATGAGAACCCACACCCACAAGCAATGCGGACATCTTCATACGTTCGGGCTGGACCAGAAGCAGGAAGGGGAGCGGCGTACGTTCCTCGTCTTCGCCATCACGATCATCATGATGGTGATCGAGATTGCCGCGGGCATGCATTTCGGGTCGATCGCGCTGCTCGCGGACGGGCTGCATATGGGTTCGCATGCCACGGCGCTGGGCATTAACACGCTGGCTTATATTTACGCCCGCCGATATGCCCACGATCCGCGCTTTACTTTCGGTACGGGAAAGATCAACGCGCTGGGCGGCTATACGGGCGCGGTGCTTTTGGGGTTTTTTGCCGTTACGATGGCGTGGGAGGGCGGCAAGCGCCTGCTTTACCCGCAGCCGATCGCGTTTGACTGGGCGCTAGCGGTTGCGGTGATCGGTCTTGCCGTAAATGCGGCATCGGTTCTGATTCTGGATGTCAACCACGGGCACGGACACGACCATGGACACGGGCACAGCCATGACGAAGGACATGGACACGCTCACGATCATGCGCATTCCCATTCCGAGGATGATCTGAACCTGCGTTCGGCTTACCTGCACGTGCTGGCCGATGCGCTCACCTCTGTGACCGCGATTATCGCCCTTCTGGCCGGAAAATATCTCGGCGCGGTCTGGATGGACCCCGCGATGGGGTTCGTCGGCGCCGTCCTGATTTTGCGCTGGTCGTGGAGCCTGCTGCAGCAAACGGGGTTGCGGCTTCTGGATTATCAGGCACCCTCCGCCGTTTACGACGCGGTGCACCGGGCCATCGAAGCGGATGAGGGCACGGAGATTTTCGACCTGCATGTCTGGCTGATCGCGCCGGGAACCTATGCGGCGATTATCGGGATTATCACGCATGACCCCAAGGAGCCGGATTATTACAAGACCCTGCTGCCCGACGAGCTGGGGATCCGGCATTTGACGGTCGAGGTTCATCCGTGCTCGGATGAAAAGTGTCCGGTCGTTCCGGTCTGAGTTTTACTGTTCGAATGCCGCGAAATCGCGGTCCTGAACCGGAGGCGGGGCGGTATCGCCCGTCAGGCGGGCGTAGATCTCATGCTGCCTGTCCAGCGTAAGGTTTGCAAAGCCCCGGAGTTTTTCAGGGCCGAATTTGCTTTCGGCGCTGAGATATTCGTCCGGGTTGTTGTCAATCAGCACTTCCATGCGCTGATCCCTGTAGACGGCCTTGCCGACAATGAACCCGAACTCTTCGCGCAGCGCGCCGGGGGCAAGCGCGTTTTCCTGTACCCGCGAGCACAGGGTCACCGGGCGCCGGCGCACATCACGCACGTAACGCAGGAAGGCGACCACATCCTCATCGGTGCGAATTTCCGGCGATCCCTGATCATAAGTAATTAAGGTCCCGCTCACGTCGCAATAGACGCCAACGGCCACAGGCAAGTCCTTTTCCGGGACCCGATCGAATCCTGACGGTGTGGAAAATCTCCGCGTCATGTCACCCCTGCCTGTTTCTTTCGCGCAGTTTAGCGATATTACCGAAAACTGACAATTTTTATTGATTGGACGCCTTAAAACGGGCTATTCCCCGGATTTATCGGGCTCCTTGTCATTTTTCTTATCCTCCAGAATGTTCACCATGCCCATCAGGCCGGACATCATCTGCTGCGCGCTTTCCATGAACTGGTCCTGCGACTGGCTGATCTGGTTTTGCAGGCTGGAGGTTGTTTCCAGCACGCTATCCTGAATGCTTTCTATGGACTGACAGCCCGCATTTGAAGATAACGGCGAGCAGACGGAGACTTCACCCGTGCGCGTGTCGACGCGGTAGGCGGCCGGTATCGTTCCCACGCTTTCAATCTGGTAGCGGCCGGTTTCGGCGTGGTAGACGATCGCACCTGCTATGATCAGGGAGGATAAAAAAACAGAGAGAGCCGGAAATTTTTTCATAGTGGGCCTCTGAAAAAAAGTAGTTTCGGAAATTTAGTCCCCCGCGAGAGATTTTGCAAATGGCGCTTGGTTTATTCAATCTCAAACGTCACGTTTACCGTGGCGGTAATGTTGATCTGACCTAATGCCAGAGCCCCTTCACCCTCTCCGCCTGAGCTGGCGGGAGCTTCCTGAATGACGTTCTGGGTCATCTGGTTCATGCCCCGCTGCCCGCCATAACCGTGCCAGTAATAGGAGGAATAATTCTGGACGTTGATACTTGCCGGTTTGTCAACCTTGACACCCAGAACGGCGGCAACCGCTTCGGCTTTTTCCTTGGCCGCTTTGGCCGCCTTTTCCCGGGCCTCGTCACGGTATTTGCGAAGCTCGGTCGTTATGAACTGGATATTGTCGATGTTGGTGACGCCAAGCTGCAGGGCTCTTGTGATGAGTTCCTCATACCGGGAGAGATCGGTCAGGCGGACCTGAATGCCCTTACGGACGCTGTAATAGACAATTTCCAGAGGGTTGCATTGGCCGCTCATTTCATCTTCGTAACGGCAGTTTCGGTAAGTCGGGGTAACTGTCGTATAGTCGGTTTGAATATGCTCTTTTTTTACCGCTAGAGTCTGAGTGACGTACGCGACCAGAGCCTTGACGATATCATCGTTTTTCTTCTGCGCGGCAATGAGATCCGGTCCCCGGCTTTCGGCGGTGAGGGAGATGAGAACCTGATCGGGGACGACACGGATTTCAGCCTCGCCGTTAACGCTGATCGTCCGGGTGACGGGGGCGTTCAAGGGAACGGCCTGCGACCCTGCCGGATTTGAATACACTCCAAAAACCAAAATACATATGATCGCTACATACGGCTTCACGGTCTTTCCCTCCAGAAATTGGTGCTGGACTGAGGGTAGAAGATTCGCGGCGGCGGAACAATGTTCTCCGCTCAATAAAAAACCGGGCCTGAAGCCCGGTTTTTGCAATCTCTTATCCGGCCTAGACCATGATTGTCGGCGCGTTCGGGGCCATGCCCGGTCTGCCGCTGTTTGGACCGTCCGGCTGGTTTTCCGGGGGACGATAGGTCGCCTGCATCGCAGGGGCCTCCGTCTCCGGCTCGGTTCCAAGCGCGGGCCTGTAATTGCCTTTCGGGTCATCAGCCTTCTGCATCGCCAGAAGATCAGAGTCGAGTCGTTCAAAGAAGGCCCCCATTGCTGAAAACCCTGCCCGTGATGCGGCGATATCGCTTAATCCTACCAAGGCTTCACGCATCTGAGCGACGCCGAGCATGGTTCCACCCATCGCCAGCGCCTGATTGATCGGGCCCCATTCTTCGCCCATTTCGTGCATTCTGATAGCTGCCGCATTGATTGCCGTCCGGTAATCGCTGTCTATACCGTCGGTATCGTGATGCTGGATATGCCAATTTTCCCATCCGCCCTCTTCATTGAAAGGATCATAGGTCGCCCAGCCGTCTTCCCGTGCCGTTACGCTCAAGGCCACTTCTTCACTGCCGAACCGGCCCTGCTGAAGCTCATCGACATCTTCGGAGACCACACCGCTGCGGTTCCCGAGCTTGTCCGACGTCGTGCTCGCCGCCGCGAACAGGTCCCCGGCCGCGCCTTCGTTCCCTGTATATCCCAACTTCCAAGAGACCATATCAATATCGGTCCGGCTGAGGTCCACATTCAAAAGGGCTTCATTAAAATAAGCATTGCGCGCGGCAAGGTCCTGATCGAGATCCACCCCGGAGGCCAGAATGTCTTCTGCGCCTACTCCCGCCAATGCCATTTCCTCTACGTTTCTTTGATGTCGCGCCAAATCGGTGGGGCCCTTCGTCGAATCTTCTGTGAGGTCTACCCCCGTAAGATCAGGCATCTGGAAAGATAATGTAGACATTTTTAGTTTCCTTTTATTTCGTATATAGTGCGCCTGTTCTTTTTTTGTGCGCACTTCCCCTATTATTTTAACTTATACAAAATTCTACATGATTTGCAAATTTTTGGCAAAAATTAATCGAAGGTGCTCAGACCATACCTGAAGCGGCTTTCAACGGTTGGCCCGTTGATTCGGGAATGCGTTTGAAAAGGCCCCTTTCGGTAATGTATCCAGCGACATAGCGGGCGGGGGTAATATCGAAGGCCGGGTTGGCCGCCGGTGACTGCGTGATCTTTATTTTTTCGATTTTTCCATCCTGATTTTGTCCTTCGATATGCGTGACTTCCTCGGCACTGCGTTCCTCAATAGGAATTTTTTCTCCTGATTCCAAGGTGTAATCGATGGTCGGGTATGGCAGGGCGACATAAAAGGGGACGTTGTTATCGTAGGCGGCCAGCGCTTTCAGATAGGTGCCGATCTTGTTGCAGACGTCCCCGTTTCTGACTACGCGGTCGGTCCCGACGATGCACAGATCCACCTCGCCGCGCTGCATGAGATGGCCGCCGGCATTATCGGCGATGACTGTATGGGGAACGCCGTGCTGCGCGAGCTCAAAGGCGGTGAGCGATGCGCCCTGATTGCGCGGGCGGGTTTCGTCGACCCAGACATGAACCCTGATACCCTCGTCATGGGCCATATAGATCGGGGAAGTGACCGTGCCGTAATCAACGGTGGCCAGCCAGCCCGCGTTGCAGTGGGTCAGGATATTTACGGGCCTGCCCTGATTCTTTTTTGCGTGTTCACGCAACAACGGCAGACCGTTCAGGCCGATCCTGCGGTTGATCTCCACATCCTCGTCGCAGATTTCCTGCGCGCGCCTGTAGGCCGCTTTCACGCGTTCGTCACCTTGCAAGGGTTTGACCGCCGCTATCATCTCATCAAGAGCCCAGCGCAGATTTACTGCCGTAGGCCGTGTGGCGAGAAGGAGATCGTAGGATTTTTTGAGGTTCCCGTCGGAAGCATCCTCCCGCAAGGCAAGGCACAGGCCATAAACCCCGGTGGCGGCGAGCAGCGGCGCGCCACGCGTCCACATTTCCCTGATCGCGCGCGCGGCCTGATCCCGGTGCGTGAGTTCAACGAAGGCCAGTTCCCACGGCAATTTGCGCTGGTCGAAAATCCGAACGGACCAGCCATTCTCAAGAACTTCGATCGAGCGGTAATGTTTGCCGTTTATTTTCATTTTCCTGAATCCCTTGCCTAGGCTGCAATCTTGTCAGGCGCAATGTCGTCGAAGTTTTTCGCGACCCGATATTTGCGCGGGTCTTCCAAAACGCCGTCCCGGTCGAGAATCAGGACCATCATGCCGGCTTTATCGGCAGCCTCGATTTCCTGGATGTTATCGGACAGGAAGAGAATCTCCGATGCAGGCAGGCCGATTTCGCGAGAGATTTTTTCGTAGGATTCCGGCTGCATTTTCGGGCCGGTGGTCGTATCGAAATACCCTGCGAACAGTGTGGTCAGGTCGCCTGCCGCGGTGTTGGAAAAAAGCAGTTTCTGGGCCGCGATGGAACCAGAGGAATAGATATACAGTTTCAGGCCCGATTTTTTCCAGCGCTTCAGACCCTCAACCGCGTCATCATAAATATGGCCGTGGAGTTCGCCCGCTTCGTAGCCCGCCTGCCAGATCATGCCCTGAAGGGTTTTGAGGGGTGTGAGTTTCTGGTCTTCCTCGATCCAGCGCTGGAGAACTTCGACGACTTCTTCCTGAGTCAGGCCGGGGTTTTTTTCCTCGGTCCGGACATCATCGAGGATCTGCGTGATTTCCTCGCTGTATTCCTCCACGAATTCGGGGAGGTGCTTGTAGGCATAAGGGAAGAGCACGTCCTTGACGAAAGAGATGGAACTGGTCGTGCCTTCGATGTCGGTAAGGACCGCCTTGATATTAGACTTTGCCATGATCTGCCTGTTTCAAGCTGCGTGTTTTTCGAATTTTGGAAATTTTTCTGCGATGTCGTCGCCCGTGAATTCCGCGACCCAGCCCTCGGGCGTCTGGAAAAAGCGGATGCAGGTGAAATCCGGTTCCGGGCCCATGTCAAACCAGTGTTTCACGCCTGCCGGGACACTGATAAGATCGCCGCGGCAGCAGAGCGTCATAAAGAGTTTACCGTTTGTGCGGAGATAGAATATCCCTTCACCTTCCACAAAAAAGCGGACTTCATCCTCGGCGTGAGTGTGTTCGGAGAGAAACTTGTTGCGCGCCTCGTTCTTTTTCGGATTGTCCGGGGCCAGACGCACTACGTCGACGGTGTTATAATCGCCGATTTTTTTCAGACGCTCGATATCATCCGCATAGGCCTCCATTACGGCCTGATCGCCTGCTTCTTTCGGCAAAATCGCCTTGGGCTGCCAACGTTCGAAGGTGACGCCGATCTCATCGAGTTTTTTTGCGATCACCGCGCCGTCCTGCGTATCCAGTTCGGCATGGTCGGGGTTGTTATCAGGGAAAATCGTCAGGCGACTCATTACGTGTTGTCCTTTCCCAGTTTAAGGCTTTCAAGTTCGCAGGATAGCAAAACTTCCAAGCCTTCGACAACCTGCCCGGCTTCTTTCATGGTGCGGCCCCAGCCATACAATCCGTGTCCCCGAATCAGGAAGGCCGGCGTACCCGCCTTATCGCGCAGGACCTCCTGCACCTGAGAACTCAAAACGATCATGTCCTGCGAATTGTCAAAGACGGGCAAGGCCACCCGCGTGTCATGGGTCTCGACGCCCGGGAATATCTTCAGAAGTTCGTAGCCCTCCAAAACCAGAAATTTTTCGCGCGGATAGTGGCGGGTGAGAACCACGCAGGGGACAGAGTGGCTGTGCAGCACGGCGTTAATATGCGGGAACATGGAGTAAAGCACTGTGTGCAGCAATGTCTCAGCCGAGGGTTTTTTGTCCTCCAGCGGCTGGCCCTGCGCGTCTACACGCATAATATCCTTTTTCTCCAGCAGCCCTTTATGGGCGCCGGAGACGGTCATGGCGATTTCGCCTGATTCAAGGCGCATGGAATAGTTGCCTGCGGTGGCGGGAGCCAGACCCAGCGTATCGAGACGGTTTCCGGCCCTGATGATTTCCTCGGCGGCGCGATCAAAGCTTGTTTTCATGGGTTTTCTTATAGGCAAAAGCGATTCCCGGCGCAAATATTATCCACCTCAAAGTGCCTCGGCTATGCTTAAACTTTGCCGATTATTGTAAAATGGGCTGGATTTTTCCCTCGGAAATATGCTTTGCTTCTGGTCTTGTTTTTGCATGGCGACGGTGCGTTTTTTACCGATGCTAAAGAGGGAGTTTTTTATGACCAGTACCCCGGGGACCTTTTCGGAAACCAATACGAGCCTTTCCTATGACTATCCGCGCGGATGCGGCTGCCCGGCCTGTCAGAACAATCCCAATGCCTTGCACGGCGATTCCGGCCCGTTGATGGATCTGGCTGTTCTTCCGGGCGGTGGCGGCACGGTGACACCTCCCTCTGTCGGGATTAATAACGCCGAGCAACTGCTGACCGGTTATGAATGGGGACCGGGCGGAGGCACGGCAGCCAGCGTGACCTACAGCTTTTTGACCTCCGTGCCCTCCTATTACGCGTCGAACGCACAGGAACGTACGAATTTCCAGCCTTTTACTGCAGCCATGAAAGACGCAGTCCGCGATATCGTCGACATGATCGAGACATTCGCCAACGTCACCTTTACGGAAGTTTCCGGGGTGGGAGAGATTACGTACGGTCAGGCATGGCTGACGACGTTTCAGTCCGACCCCGGCGCGTGGGCCTATTACCCGGATCAGGGAGATTTCAGCGGCGATGTGTGGACGAACGATGCCCACCCCTCCTCGACTCAAAACGTAGCCGTCGGCACTTACGGATTTTATGCGCTGATGCATGAAACCGGGCATGCGCTGGGGCTGCAGCATTCCTTCAGTGCAGGGCTGACCGGGCCGGAAAATACCGAGCAATTCACGGTGATGGCCTATGACTGGTCGCCGTGGGGCAATTCGCAGTTCGCGGAGAGCTATATGCTCTATGACATAGCAGCGCTGCAATCCATCTACGGCGCGAACATGACCTATCATACAGGGAACGACACCTATACGTTCGTCGATAAATCCCCCATGACCATCTGGGATGCCGGGGGGATCGACACGTTCGATACCAGCGCTGTTTCCAGTTCCGTGACCCTCCATCTTGAAGAAGGCGGGTTCAGTTCGATCGCCGAAACCAATAACGTCGCGATTGCTTACGGCGCGGTCATTGAAAACGCGGTCACAGGGGCCGGAAACGATTTCATATACGGGAACGCAGCGGATAACTCGTTTCAGGGCAATGGAGGGAACGACACAATCGACGGTGCGGGCGGGCAGGATGAAGCCCTCTATGTCAATATCTTCTCCGATTATCTGGTGACCGTTCTGGCCAGCAGCATTACCGTTCAGGCCCTGATCGGCACTGAAGGGCTTGATACGCTGATCAGTATCGAGAAAATCATCTTTGCCGACGGGTATTTTTCGGATGGAATTTTTCACAGTCTGCTCAATCACGACCCGGTTGCGCATGACGATTCTTTTACGGGGAACCAGGATGCCGCGATTACCGGGAACGTTCTTGCCGATAACGGGTTCGGGGCGGACAGCGACCCGGACGGTGACCCCTTAAGCGTGACCGCGGGAACGTTTGCCA
>JAGRIJ010000026.1 GCA_020443295.1 Alphaproteobacteria bacterium
CGACACGGTCCGCTCCTTCGGGAACAGCATCGCGAACGACTTGGCGATCATCCAGACCCGCGAAGACTTCACGAAGAACACGATCAACAACCTCCAGGAAGGCGCCGACAAGCTGACAGTCGCCGACCAGAACGAGGAAGGCGCGAACCTCCTGGCTCTGCAAACCCGGCAGACCTTGGGCGTCACCTCTCTGGCCCTGGCCTCCCAGTCCCAGCAGGCGGTCCTCAGACTGTTCTAAAACTTCAACAAATCATTCAAGGCAGATATGCTGCGGTTTTAAATCGAACCACGAAATCCTGATTTTTGGTGTTTTCCCCTCTATGGTTTTATGCTCTAGCGTAATCCAATAAGTATATTTTTTTTCAATCGGTTGATTATCACTCGTAAGAGTAAAGACCGAGGGCCATTCCATTTCCCAGTAATAAGTCTCTTGATCAGGCCATAAGCTATTTTTCTGAGCTTTTTTACACGATGCAATAAAAAGGGGATTATTCTCCAGTACAACTTGCCCCTGAGCAGAGCTCTTCCAGTCATACCCGTTGTTCTTGGCAGCTAGACCAATATTGCTGATGAAATGAGCTGAATCCTTTATGCTGTGAAGCGTTGTCTTGGATATAAACAAATCTTCATGCTGCAACATGAACTCAATATTCTGCGGTAAATTCTCTTTTATCCAGGTCTGTGCTTGTAACGCGGTCAAGGGAGCATTTTCAGCGCTATATGTCCTGGCTCTGACCTGACCGCAATAATCTTCGGGTTTTATCGACCACCGATCGATCTGAACAGAGTCGTCGTTTGCCGTGCCATACGCCCTCTGATGTATCCCGGCATGAATGATGCTTTCATGTTGCTTGCTGTTTTCTGAATAGGTAACAGGCACGGAAACATCCCAGTAATTTTCTCCGTAAAAAGAGCATTCTTTATTTATGCTGATCTGCCCGACAGACTGAATATGAAAGGTTTTGGTTGAATTTTCCAACAAACCGTGGGCTTCCTGAAAGGATAAAGCCCCTTCTGCGCTAAAATTGGGATTGTCTTCAAAAATTGAAAAATCAACCCTCTGCATCCACGATTGAAGGTCCGCCCTCGTGATTACGACAGGTGCGGAATTTCTGCCATCGGTACAAAAGTTAATTTTATGGTCTGACCACTCTTTTATATAAAGCTGATGATCGGGAAGGCCTTCACTGACCAGCCCGTAAACTCTATAACTTTCAACAACGGGAGCAAATAGTTTCGTCGTTTGATATTCAACTGTGGTTTCTAATTCCCAGTAGTTTTTCTTAAGATATCTGCATGAATCCAAGATCGTATCAGCATCGGGAAAAACAATCTGTAATTCTATATTCTCGGCAAAAGGAAATTTTGCAATAAATTGTTTCTGAAACAGGCCGAATACTTTTTTTGTAGAGTTTTTAATATTCTTGTCACTGACAGGTATTTGAAGCCTGTAATCGACAATTGATTCATCGTCTCCGATCTTTTTGATAGAGTTAATGTAGTAAGAGAGATTGGGTTCAATCTCTTTCTTCAACCAGTCTTCCGGCATTTCTTTATCCGCGTTTTCCCAGTCATCCGGCTCGCCCCTGATTTCATGCATATTTATTTTTTTATAAGCCGTTTTTGCGTCAAGCTTTGCAGCAGGAGGAGCAACGGTTCCAAATTTTGGAATGGATTTATGGTCCAAGGTCTCGTGTTCGTCCCGCGCATACGCCCGCCCCGCCGCCGGCAAAACCACCGCCGCGCAGACGATCAGGACAAAAAGTTTTAGATAAAAAATGCGCATACCGCCCTTTTGACCACGTCCACATCCCGCCTGTCAAATCTGAACGCAAACAGCCCTCTCTTTTTGGCATCCCCGCGAAAGCGGGGATCCGGAAAAGCAAAAGCCCGTCACTGGAATGATACTGCGATCCACGTCGTGTGCGCTGTATTCGTTGTGTTTAACGAAACCTTCCGGGTGACAGCCTCTCCTTCAAGCCCTCCGAAAACGCGGCCTCCCCCCGCCCGCTCAAAAGCGCCGCCAGATATTGCGCCGCCCGCAGCGAACTCAAAATCCCGTGCGACCCGTGCGCGGTGGAGATATAAATCTTCCGCGCCTCATCCAGCGCCCCGACGATGGGAAAATGATCCGGCGAAGTCGTACGCACCGCCGCCCGCTGACCGCTGACCGCGTATTCGCCCTGCAACGCGGGCACGTATTCATAAAGCCGGAGGATATTGTCCAGATCGTCCTGCCCGATAATTTCGCTGTGATCCAGCCACCGCTGAAACGTCGAACCAAGGCAATGCACGCCCTCGATCGCCGGGGCGATATACCCCCCGTAACCCAGCGTGCAGCGCAGCCGCGCCGACTCCGCGCTCGCCTGAATGGAGGTCACCTGCCCCCGCACCGCCCGTAACGGCAAATGCGCGGCCTCCGGAAATTTCGAAAGCCCCATCCCTCCGGCCAGAACGATGGCATCCGCGCTGATGTCCGCCAAATCCGAAACGGGATGATTCAGATGAACCTCAACCCCCTCGGCATAACGCCCGCACAACGCACGCGGCGACACCGTGCCCGACTGCGGCAGATAAAGCGCATCGTAATCAATCCTGACCCCTGCAATCTCCGAAGCTTCGCGCGCATGCACCATCCGCATCCGCTCAGGCCCCCAGCCCCAGCTCTGCGCGGTCTGCGGAAACCGCTTCGCCTTCTTCTCATCGTTAACCAGATGCAAAGCCCCGCACGGGTTCCACGCGATCCCCTCAAGCACTTCAAACACTTTCAGCGCTTCAAAAAACGCGCCCGCATAAAACTCCTGCTCCGGCCCCGTCTCGGCGGTAAAGCGCGGATTATAAAGCCCGACCTCATTCCCCGACGCGCCGGGTCCCAGCTCATCCCGCGCTTCATAGATCACAGGGGTCATCCCGTGCTGCCTGAAAATATAAGCGCACGCCGTCCCCGCCAGCCCCCCGCCGACGATCGCGATTTTCATGATACAACGCCCCCTGTGAAACGGCCCGTCAGCATATCGCGCTTGCGCCCGAAACCCTGCACCTTGTTCACCTCGAACCCCGCCGCCTGCAACCCGCGCCGCACTTCGCCCGCTGCCGTAAAGGTCGCAAAGCTTGTCCCGGCATGACTGAGCCGCGCCATCTGCGCGAAAACATCTGCCGTCCACATCTCCGGGTTACTCGCGGGCTTGAACCCGTCCAGAAACCACGCATCCACACGCGCCTCGATTTTCGGCAGAACCTCCGCCACATCCCCGATATGAAGCGTCAGCCGCACATCCTCCGCCACGTCGATCACATGCATCCCCGTCTTCGGCACAGGATACAGCGCGCAAAAACGCGCCAGCAGATCGCCAAATTCATCCTGCCATCCAGACAAAACATCTTTTATAAAACCGCTGTTTACGGGATATTTCTCAACCGAGATAAATTCGAGCCGCCGCGGATTATTTAGCACACGCAGACGGTTCCACAATTCCCACGCCGCCAGAAAATTCAGCCCCGTCCCGAACCCGGTCTCCGCGATGGTGAATGTCTCCCGGAAATCATGATCCTCCCACCGCGCCGTCAGGGAATTCCCCTCGATAAACACGTGCCGCGTCTCCGCCAACCCGTCTTCGGCGGAAAAATATACATCGTCAAAACGCTCTGATCTTGGCACGGTTGCCATTTTGCTCCATATTTCCTTAAGTTTATGTTTCTGAAGTCCAAGAGGTTCGCATGTCCGCCAATCCATTACTAGAAAAATCCACCCTCCCCAATCAGGCCCCGCCCTTCGATTTGATTAAAACGGAACACTACCTCCCCGGCCTGAGAGCGGCGATCGAAGAAGCAGAGAAAAACATCAGGAAGCTCAGAAACAACAAGGCCGAGCCGGATTTCGAGAATACGCTGGTCGCCCTCGAAACCGCCTCCGAAACCGTCGATCAGGTCACATCCGTTTTCTACAACCAGCTCTCCGCGATGGGCGGGGACGATCTGCACGCGCTGGCCGCCGAAATGGGGCCGATCGGCGCGAAGTTTTCCAACGACGTGATTCTGGACTCAAAGCTCTTCAAACGCGTCAACGCCGTCTATGAAAAGCGTGACAGCCTCAACCTCACCCCCGAACAGAAGACCCTGCTGGAGGAAACATGGAAGGGCTTCGTGCGCGGCGGCGCCAAGCTCAGCAAGAAGAAAAAGGAACGCCTGCGCGAAATTTCCGACCGCCTCTCCACCCTTTCCCCCGCCTTCATGCAGAACACGGTGAAAGCCGCCGAAGCCTTCGAACTCGTCATCGACAACGAAAAGGATCTCTCCGGCCTCCCCGACAGCGCCATCGAAAGCGCCGCCCACGCCGCCGAGGAAAAGGGCTACGCGGGCAAATGGCTCTTCACGCTCGATTACCCCAGCTTCGGCCCCTTCCTGCAATATGCCGACAACCGCGAATTGCGCGAAAAAATCTGGCGCGCCTACGGCTCAAAGGCATGGAAAGATCAATATGACAATTCAGAAATCATCCTCGAAACCGTCAGGCTGAAAAAGGAACGCGCCAAACTTCTGGGCTACAAAACCCACGCACACTATGTTCTCGAAGAACGCATGGCCAAATCCCCCGACGAAGTGATGGCCTTCCTGAAAAAGCTCAAGAAGGTCTACAAGCCCGCCGCGAAAAAGGACCTCGCCAAACTCAGGAAATACGCCGCCAGGGAACACGGGCTGGACGAACTCATGCCGTGGGATGTCGGCTACTACGCTGAAAAGCTCCGCAAGAAACTCTTCGATTTCACCTCCGAGGATTTCCGCCCCTACTACTCGCTCGAAAAGGTCCTCACCGGCTGCTTCGATCATTTCAGCAGGCTCTTTGGCATCAAATTCGTGAAAACAGAGGGTAAATATCCCGTCTGGCACAAGGACGTGCAGGTCTTCGACGTGGTGAACAGCGGCGACGGCGCCTTCGTCGGCACCTTCTACGCCGATTTCCACCCCCGCACCGGGAAAAATCAGGGCGCATGGATGACCACCTATAGAAATCAGGGCCTCTGGCGCGGCAGGGTCGAACGCCCCGTGGTGGCGATCGTCTGCAACTTCACCAAACCGACGAAGGATAAACCCTCCCTCCTCACACATGGCG